>DHSR01000050.1:9626-73890 GCA_002410555.1 Bacteroidales bacterium UBA5281
CGTTGGGGCTTGGGGGGTGTTTTTGGCCTGTATGTTTCACTGGCAGAAGCATTATGCGACTGACAAAACATAGCTTGATGCCTACGACTTGCAAAGAATATAATATCAATGGGTTACATGAACATATAATAGAGCCACCTGTTCTTTTCTTACATTTAATAATGAATTAATTCATAATTTATATGACGAAATCAATATTTATAGTGCTCTTTTTAGGGTTCTATACGATAACAACTGCCCAAATACAAACGGTGCAGTTTAACGCCAGGCAACTTCAGTTTGACAATGGCAAAGCATTGCCCGCTGAAAAATCATTTCTTATAAGCGCGGAAGTGCCTTCTTCAATTGATTTTGTTAAGATGCAGCTTTCAAACCTGGGTTTTGACAGAAATAAAATTCTGTTTGAAAGTGTCTGGTCAAGAAAAGATAAAGATAAAGGCATTGTTGCCATCCTTTCCAACAATTACAAGCTTAAATCGGGGCGTGAATACAACTTCAGGTTTTTATATTACAGAAAAATTCAGGAAACTGAACGCCAGGAAGTCAATACTATGCTTACAGTATCAATGCAGTCTTACCTTAAATCCAATATACAGGTTAAAGATGATAGATATATCTTTTTAAGAAGCCCCCGGGATATTTATACTTCACTAAACGGTATTCTTTCTGAAGGTATGGTTAATTATGAGATTTTTCAGGGAGGCAATCACCCTAAGATATCCGGAATCATTGAGAATATGCTTGAAAATCTTGCAAAGGAAAAAGTTGATCCGGATACTACCGGAATAAATTCCATAAATCGGTTTGAGACCTTGCTTCAACAATTGAATAATGAAGTTTCCATAATCGCAAATTATTATCAGTATGTGCTGAAGGATGAAATAACCGTACTTGATTATCCTACTGAGAGTTTGATGAATACACTTGCCATAAATGCCGGATTTGCTGGAATTTATGCAAGTGGAGATGTTGCTGACTTTGAGTATTATTCCGGACCTTTTATAGGTATTAGTTTTCCTCTTGGGAATAGGGTGTATAATAACGATTTTATAAGTAATACATCCATTTCAGCAGGTGTGTTTCTTAAGAATTTTGAAACACCGGAACTTAACAAAGTTTCAGGCCCTGTTATAGGATTGCCAATGTATGTTAGTGCGGGTTACCGGGTTCTTAAATTTATCAGGTTGCAGGCAGGCGTGACTATCCTTGAAGAAACAGATCAAATTACAGACAGTAAATCAGTTTATTTGAAACCTTTTGTCGGTGTTAGCTTAGAGTTTCAAATGTGGATTGGGTTAGATTCAAAATAAAACTGAAAATATGAAATGTCTTAAATATTTAGTAGTGGTCTTGATAGCTTTGTATCCTGGCTTAGGGCAATCGCTGAATGCTCAGCCTTTGCAGAAGCATAACAATAGTATCAGATTACAAATGGGCTTATTTCAATATAATGAAAACACGAATGATTTTATTTTCCAGAATAGTAACAATTTCCTAAGCACTGGACTTACGTACAGACGTGAGATGAGTAGAATATTTGCCCTGAATTTAACCGGCAGATACAATGAATGGAATATGAATAAGAGTATGAATCTGGAAACCTATGCATTTCAGGTTCTATGGGTAGTGCATACCAATAGCATTTCGTCTTCTTGGCGTACAAACAGAATAACACCTTATGCCGGCCTTGGTGTTGGCTATGAAAAGCATGATTTAACAACCATGGGCAACGATACAGTATATCAAAGAGTATATATCCCCTTTGAGGTCGGATTACTTTTTAATGTGAGCCCGCGTTGGTCAATTGGCATATTCTCGGAGTATAAACTGGCTTCTGTTTCGCCACTCGACAATATGCTTGAATCCCCCAAAATGCGTCTTGACCTTTCCAATGTAGCAGGAGTTTCACTTTCCTATAGTTTTGGAAGTAACAAAAAGGAGCAAAGTGTTCCTGTTATCAGAACAAATCAGGTGATTATGCAAAGTCGTGTTTTAGATAAAGATATAGTGGATTCAACAGTCGTATCTGTGAAAGAGGATGTTGCGGATTCAACAATGGTATCTTTAAAAAAAGTTAAGGATTCATCAGATCTGTTTTGGGAAGGAGATGTTGCAGATTCAACAATGGTATTGCCGGAAGAAAAAGATGAAGATTCAACAATCGTATGGAGCGATAATAAAATAGCTGATGATCTATTTCGGCCAGACTCAACTAACAACAGTAAGATTTATACTCCGGCAACTCCTGATAGCTCAGCCTTGCAGAAAAGCCCAGCGGTGTTTTCGGGAAAAGCTGGTGTTGTTTCTGATACAATAAGGGTTCCTGTTATTCTTGATATATCCATCAATACACAAAATTGGATAATGGACAATAACTATATGGTGGCAAGTGCAAACAGAATACAACCTCCTGAAAAAAGATATGTTACTTCGCGGGCACCAGCACATGAATCTCCTGATCGGCAGATGCAAGGTCACATAGTACCGAATGACTATGATATTTCGGCATTAAAGGAGCAAAACAGACTTCAAAATAGTAGGATAGAAGCAGAGCTTAAACAAATGAAATTGATGTTGGGCGTGCTCAATGCTGAACTTTTACTATTATCTGCTGCTAAAACAAAAACTCCCGACAAGGAGATGGAGAGTCGGGATTTGTCAACTCCGGCTGTGAAAATGGACTCGCTGGTTTATTTATTTGATAGCCTTGATAATCAGTTGGGTATTGATTCGCTCAAGCTTATTTTAGCCAGCACGAATGTTTCCTTACTCGCAGAGGTTAGAAAACTGCAGTCAGAAAATAAGGAATTGACTGACAAATTAGCGCGTCAATCTCAATTTGCTGATTCAAACCGGATTTCAGATTCGCTGGATAATATTATTTATACCATTAATTTCGCTGTAAACTCTACAAAAGTTGATATTGGTCAGCTTGTTCAATTAAAGCCTTTGCTTGACCTGTTAAAAAATAAACCAGAGCATAAATTGCTTTTATCAGGTTATGCTGATAAGAGCGGAAATGCATATTATAATATGTCCTTGTCGAAGAAGCGTGTTCTGGCTGTTAAAGATGAGTTAATCAAGATGGGAGTTAATAAAACACGGATTATGGAACAGTACTTTGGCAGCGAAAAGGCAACAGCAGTAAACAATAAAGACGACAGAAAAGTAGAATTGAAGCTAATGAAATCATTTTAATCAGAAAAACGCAGGTATGACGCTTATCGCGAAGAATTGCACAGGTTTTACTACACTCATTTCATTTTACCTTGAGGTTTTCAGGCAAGGATTACACTCTCTGCTGTGCAGGCGAAATCATTTCATTTATTAAGAGCGAGTTGGGCGGTCAGGGAATTACACTTCTTCTTTTTGGTACTCAAGAATATCTCCGGGTTGACAATCCAATGCACTGCATATGGCTTCAAGTGTAGTGAATCTTATGGCTTTGCTCTTGCTCTGCTTCAAAATGGATAAATTTACCAATGAAATACCAACCTTTTCAGACAAGGTGGTTAAGGTCATTTTTCTTTTGGCCAGCATAATATCCATATTAACGATTATCGGCATAATACTTTTCGTTAAATGGTCAATGAGTCTTCGAATTCACTTATAAACCTTCTGTAATTGTTTTCATTCCTGCCCCAGTCATATACCTGGAAAAAGGTTGCAGAGAAGAAGTCCACTGTTGTTATTCCATTGACTTCTTCCATGGTGACGTATATATTTTCTCCCCATGAGAGCCAGGACATACCTGTGGTTGCATAAATATCACCCGTTTCCTTGTTGACTTTGCTAATTTTAAATCCTGCCTTTGTCATTACCTCTAACATCTTATCAAAAAGCAAATCTCTGGAAAAATCAAATTCCTGTTTATGACGGGTCTTATTCGTCAATAAATTGAATTTACTGGTGAAGTACGGCTTAAACCAGGCAATTTTTCTTACAACCAGGCTGAAAATAAAAACAACTGCAATAATAAATGCTGTGATTTTTAATATATTCGTCGTTGCATACTGGTTTAAAACAAAGATTAATGCAATCAAAAGAAGTAATCCTATGAAGATAGAATAAGAGGGTGATTGTTTTTTCATGAGCGGTAGGTTTTAAAGTCAAGTTATGTTACAAAGATATGAACAATTTACGAAAAACAACTAAATATTAATGATAAACGATATTATATTAATGAAAATCGTTTTAGTGAAAATAATTACTTGCTTAGGTTGGGGGTAAGAAGGTAAGAGGTGAGAGGTGAGAGGTGAGCGGTGAGAGATGAGAAGCTAAAGGGAGAGGTTAGAGGTTAGAGGTTGGAAATTAGAAATTTTCCTTTCGTCTCCATTTCTCCCAGTCTCCTTGTCCACCAGTCTGCTTGTCCCATTAATATCTCATCCGGCTTCGGCACCTTCTCCTAAAGGAGAAGGACTTTCTAACTTAAATTGGTTGTTCAAATAACAACCCTTTGTCTCCTTATCTCTTTATCTCCATTTCTCCTTCTCCTTGTCCCCCGTCCCATTCCTCCGTCCCCTTCTTTGCTGTGCTGCAGCGGGCAGGCCTCGTTCCTTTGCGCGTCTCTTGTCCCTACTTCAAATACGTATCCAGCCACTTGTAAAATTCCCGGTGCCACAAAATGCTGTTCTGGGGTTTCAGTACAAAGTGGGTTTCGTTGGGGAAGAAAAGAAAGCGGCTTGGTATGCCCAGCAACTGATTGGCATTGAATGCCTGCATGCCTTGAGTATATGGAATTCGGAAGTCATAACCGCCGTGGATAACCAGCATGGGGGTATCCCAGTTGCCCACGAAATTGTGTGGTGAAAAATCGTAGCTTTTGGGGCGGGGTTTTTCCCAGAAAGGACCACCATAGTCGAAGTTTACGAAGAACATTTCTTCGGTTTCCAGATACATGCTCTCGAAGTTGAAGATACCGCAATGGGCGATGAACGCTTTAAAGCGCTTGTTGTGGTTGCCAGCCAGCCAGTAAACGGAAAATCCGCCATAACTGGCACCTATGGCTCCCAGGCGGTTTTCATCTACCCAGGGTTCTGTGGCAACTGAATCGATGGCAGTGAGATAGTCCAGCATGTTTTGACCACCATAATCGCCACTGATCTGATCGTTCCATTCCTGGCCGAAAGTGGGCAACCCACGGCGGTTGGGTGCTACAATCACATAATCATGGGCGGCCATCATCTGAAAGTTCCAGCGGTAGCTAAAAAACTGACTTACCGCACTTTGTGGACCACCCTGGCAATAAAGCAGGGCCGGATATTTTTTGTTTTTGTCGAAGTTAGGCGGAAGAATTACCCAAACCAACATTTGTTTGCCATCGGTGGTCGTTATCCATCGTTTTTCAGATTTGCCAAAAGTCACATTTTTCAGTATTTCACGGTTGGTAAAGGTAAGCTGTTCTTCACTGCCATCGGGTTTAACCCTGAATACTTCTGAGGGCAGATCATGACGCATCTTAGTGATGATCAAGTCATTTCCATCCAGGGCAAAAGCCTGAATATCGTGGTCGCCCTGGGTGAGTTGAGTAATTTTACGGGTAGCAAGATCTATACGATACACCTGGTAGGTTGCATGAATGCCGCTGATGAAATAAAGCTGCTTTCCGTCAGGGCTGAACTTAAAACTGGTAGAACTCTGGTCAAAGCCTTCTGAAAGATCAGTAAAAACGTGACTGGTCATGACTAACTGCTTTCCTGATGCTGTTTTTTTCGGTTCAATTCCTTTTTTGACACCCTCAAGAGACTTCGGATTGATTTCACAAAGCATAATGCGGTCTTTATCAGCTTCAAATCCGGGTGTTTCCATGCTTCTCCAGACAATTTTTGAACCATCTGGTGAAAATACCGGATCCTGATCATAACCTGGATTGTCTTTGCTTATGTTTGTAGTTTCACCTGATGCGAGGTTATATAGATAAATATCACTGTTGGTGCTGATTGCATAATCTTTGCCTTTTTCTTTTTTACAGGTATAGGCCAGGGTTTTTCCATCGGGTGCCCAGGCAATTTGTTCCATGCCACCCCATGGTGTGAGCGGACTATCGAATGGTTCTCCGGACATAATGTCTTTTCCTTCACCCACGTTTCCATCGCTATAGGGTGCAACAAACACATGGCTGTACGCATAATCATGCCAACTGTCCCAATGTCGATACATCAGGTCATTATAAATCATGGCATCGGCCAGCGGCAGATCGGGGTGCAGATCATGCACATCCTTTTCAATTTTAACATCTTTAATATAAACAATATGCTTCATATCAGGCGAATAACTAAAGCCATTGATTCCACCTTCAACATGGGAGACTTGCTTTTTATCTTCCCCATTTATTCCCATTTCCCAAATCTGGACATCACCCGACTCAGCGGAGAGAAATCCTATTTTTTTGCCATCAGGACGCCAGATAGCATTAAACTCGCTGCCTTCAAATTCCGTTAATTTACGTGGCGATTCGGCATTTTTATCCAGACGCCAGATGTCGCGGTTGCTTTTGTTGGTTTCGGCATTATACCAGGTAACACCATATATAAAACTATTGTCAACAGGTGAATACTGTACGTCAGACAGGCGGCCCAGTTTCCACAGGGTTTCTGCATTGAATTTTTCTTGCGCATTTAGCGCAACCGGGAGAATCATTCCAACTGAAATTAAGAATAATAATAAATTTCTTTTCATGATGTAAGGGATTTAACTTCAGCGAAAATAGTAAATGTTTTTACGGAAATCCCTAATTTTATTAAATATTTGCGACTTTGTACTGATTAATTTATAAAACAGGATTTGCAGTTATGACATAATATTAATTACTGTACTGGTTCCAATAACCCGCACCGCTTAAAACTTCTTTCATTTAATATCTTTCCCATTTACATAGTTTGCCACTATCGGGAGTTGATGGTTCAAAACTGCGGATTAAATATAAAGTTATGTTGATAAATTTACTATCTTCACACCCCGAATATCAACTAACAGGCGATGAAATGTTTGTTGTCAGGGATTTCAAAACCCATTATAACGTTCATTTATCGACATTACTATTGAAATTTTAAAATAAAACAATATAAAATTCTGGCCTATGTCATCAAAGGTGGATATCAATAAACTGGCACATGAGATACCATTAAAAATTCTTGTAGCCGAAGATAATTTGATTAATCAAAAGTTTTTGGTTTCGCTGTTGAATATCATGGGTTATAAACCTTCATCTGTATTAAATGGAAAGGAAGTGCTCGAAATTATGGAAAGGGAAAGTTTCGACATTATATTTATGGATATTCAAATGCCGGAAATGAGCGGGGTCGAAGCTACCCAAATAATTATGGAGAAGTATGCACCGGCTGAACGGCCCTACATTATTGCTATTACTGCCAATGCACTGAGTCAGGATCGTGAACGTTGCCTTGAAATGGGTATGGATGATTTTATGGTTAAACCTGTAAACATAAAATTACTTCAATCAACCCTGGAAAAGTGGGGTCGAAAGGTAGAACGCAAATTCTCAGCAGATGTATAGCACTGAGCCTACTTCCAGCTTATTACCATTTTATCGCTCACCAGCTTCAAAGCACCGGTACGCTTCACTTTTATGGGCTTACTATGGTTTACTGTAAAAACTGCATCTTCACTGTTGAGCGCATCAAGCAGGTTTAATTCATACTTCTGAACAGAAACAGAATGGCCGTTCAGACTAAATTTATGATGACCCTCAAATCCATGCAATATTGCTATTACATGATTAAATTTAGTTGTAAAGGAGCCTTGCGGCTTGTTTAAGGTCACTGTTTTGGTTTCAGCATCAAAAATCATTTCCCGCCGATAAAACTCTTCTTTCTCATAATCATAAGTCTCGCCATCGTCCTCATAGTAGGTGAATATTGTGTTTTGTCTGCCATTGTATATGTGAAGGAATAATGTATCTTCTGATTCTTCGCCGGTATATTGAATTTGCTGCTGCATGGGAATTATGGAGCCGGCTTTCACAAATAAAGGCAAGAGATGAATAGGAGATGGAGAAATTATAATGGAATTTCCTGAGTGAGTCTCATCAGTATGGAAGTCATACCATTCACCTTCTGGCAGATAAACCTGCGTCAGGTCTTTGGTGCTTTCCACCGGAGCAACAAGAATGCTTGGGCCGAACAGGTATTCATGTTGAAACTGGGGGTTATAAATATTATCATCAAAAGAGTAATCAATGGCCAGGCTCCGATTCACTGGCATTCCCGATTCCACAGATTCATTAAAAGCCGCGTAAATATAAGGCAACAACTTGTATCTTAATGAAATGTAATTTCTGGAGATGGTCTCTACCGATTCGCCGAAGGACCAGGGCTCGGCCTGGCGTGTATCAATAGCCGAATGGCTTCTGAAGAATGGGCTGAAGGCTCCGACAGAAATCCAGCGGGCAAACAACCCGGGAGTAGCATTCTGGCTAAACCCACCCACATCCACACCCGCAAAAGCCACCCCACTAAGTCCAAGACTGTTAAGCAACCGCACGCCCAACATCAAATGTTCATCCGTAGCCTGGTTGTCGCCGGTCCAAAGAGCAGTGTAACGCTGTAATCCGGCAAAACCGGCCCTTGTAAGTATCAGAGGACGACGGTTCTGCATGAGTTTTCGGGTACCCTCGCTGGTGGCTTTTGACATCAGCAAGCCATATACATTTTTTGCCTGATGATAGGTTGAACGATGTCCTTCCCAGTCGAATCCGATAAAATTGGGTGTATAGCCGCCTCCCCAGGAAGCTATTTCGTTCATATCGTTCCAGAATCCGTCCACACCAACATTCACCAGGTCTTTAAAGTTACTACCCCACCATTGCCTTGCAGCAGGTTTGGTAAAATCGGGAAAGTAACACCAGCCCGGCCAGACCTGCGCAGTATACAAAGCTCCATCCGGATACTTGATAAACATATCCTTCTCAACTCCTTGCTCAAAGGCAGCATAACCCTTTTCTACTCTAATTCCCGGATCAACAATTACTGTGGTATGAACACCCATGGCCTTTAACTTATTTAGCATTTTTGCTGGTTCGGGAAAACGCCGGGGATGCCAGGTGAATATTTTATAATTATCCATGTAGTGGATGTCGAGGTAGATAACATCTAAGGGAATCTTTCTTGATCGGAAGTTCTCAACTATGTCGATCACTTCACTATCGGGATAATAACTCCACCTGCATTGCTGATAGCCCAGCGCCCAGAGAGGCGGCATAGTCATTCGGCCTGTGAGGGCAGTATAATCTCTGAGGATACCTTTTACATCGTGCTGATGGATAAAATAGTAATCCATCTCACCGTCATCAGCACTAAAAGAGCTGAATCTATCGGTACCGGCGCCAAAGTTGAACAGGCTTTTATAACTGTTGTCCAGTAAAATACCGTATGCTTTATTGTGGTGCATTCCTATGTAGAATGGTATGCTCACATAGAGTGGATCATCCTGAGGCCCGTAACGCGGATTGTCAGTATTCCAGTTGGTATAGGCACTCCCGAAACGATCGAGGTTACCGGTTTTTTCTCCCAGACCGATGAAACGTTCTCCCGGTTGAAGCGTTTTACAGGTGGTTACTGCTGTACCTAACCAGGACGTCCCCAATGACGGATCATCAGCATTAAGCAACTGTCCGTCCGGGGAATAGAAAGCAAATCTTAATGGTGCCCGGTTGATTTCAACCAGGATTAATCCTGTGCTTAAGGTTAACTTTTCCGGAGTCTCATTAAATTCAGGTTTTAACTGTTGCGGCTTCATTATCACGGCATAAGAAAAAGGTTCTGTAAAGTCATCTTTAACAATCCTTATCCTGATAATCCCTTCACTATACACTGTAACTTCAGCTTTTCCCAACGATGTTATAAGACTCAATCCGTTGGGTGTTAACTGGTAACTTTTCAGATTTCCGAGCGATTGAAACTGGCTGCTTTGAGCGGAAACACTGAACACAATCGAAGTGAATATGATTAAAAACAATGAATTATTTCTCATAGTCAGCCGGCTTAATATACCACCTGCCTTAGATCTGGCCCACAAGCAGGGGCAGGGTGTTTGTTATTTAAAATAAACCTGGTAACCCCAGGCAGGCAATGTTAGTGATTGGTCTGCTGCCAGTTTAACTTTCTCATCAGTGTAAAGCAAGGTGTAATCTCCGGTGTATGCATCACCTTTCAGCGTAAAGGTGAGTGGTTCTGCACTCAGGTTAACTACGCTGACTACTTTGCTGTTGCCCTTCTCGCGTAAGAGCACAAATACATCTTTATCTTTATCAGTGGTGATCCGTTTCCAACTGCCGCCAAAATCGCCATTGTAAAGTGCAGGATTGTTCTTTTTCAATTCAAAAAGCTGGTGATAAAAGTCGGCCATTGGGTAATCATTCCAGTCAACAGCATCTTTTTCAAAGAATTCAAGACGCTTATCCATGGCAGCTTCCTGACCGGTATAAATTAATGGCATGCCGGGCACGGTAGCTGTAAGTACAAAAAATGCTTTCACACCCTCGCCCAAACGTTCGAATTCGGTTCCGTTCCATGAGTTTTCATCATGATTGGTTATAAAATACATGCGATAGGCGTCAGAAGGATAGAGAGAATCGTTTTTATGCAGATATTTTTCGATATCGTTGGCATTTTTTTCTCCTTTATAAATGTCATTCATCACGTGATGAAACTCCCAGCCGTAGGTCATATCAAAAGCAGCATGATGGCGCGGGGCTTCGTCTTCAGCAAGCATAAAGACCGGTTTTATCTTATCCAGTTCGGTGCGTACCCTCAACCAGAATGTATCGGGGACCATGCCGGCAACATCACAACGATAGCCATCAATGTCGTATTCCGTTACCCAGAATTTCATGGCATTCAACATATAATCATTCATCTGGCGGTTGCTGTAATCAAACGCAACCACGTCTGTCCAGTCATAAGGTGAAATCATCTTTCCGGTGGTGTCTTTCTGATACCATTCCGGGTGCTCATTCACCAATGGATTGTCCCATGCAGAATGGTTGGCTACCCAATCAATAATTACATAGAGGTCATTTTCATGGGCGGTTTTTATCAGATTTTTAAAATCCTCATCAATGCCAAATTCAGGATTCAGGGTAAGGTAGTCACTGATGGAGTAGTAACTACCCAGGCTGCCTTTGCGGTTGAGCTCTCCGATTGGATTGATGGGCATAATCCAAAGGATATCAGCCCCAAGTTCTTTCAGGCGGGGCAAATGAGGTATGAACGCATTAAAGGTACCTTCGGGCGTAAACTGCCGAATGTTAACTTCGTAAATACTCAGATTCTTGCTCCATTCGGGATGCTTTATCTGCTCCACTTTTCCGTTCGTCACACTTTTTTCAGAACCATTGCTGCTGCATGAATTTAAGACCACCAGCGCAGCTGCCACAAAGATCATTGATAGGCTGTTTTTGAGTTTCATCATAATTTTTTATTCTTAGAATTTGTAGAGGTTTCAGATTGAAAGGCAAAGATAATATAAAGCTTTCACATTTTGAAGCTTCAATATTTAGCTCATAACTTTGATTTCCGGTCAAAAAAAAGACTGCCCCCGTTTGGAGCAGTCATTTTTAGTAAATGATGGGTTTGCTATTTCAATTCAAATAACTCGTCCTTTAGTTTAGTGTTTACCTTAACTACCAATACCTTAATATCCATACTTTGAGGCCCTGCCTGCTGACTAATGTTAAATGGAAATTTAACACCATTCACTTCACGGTAATCGCTAAATTCGGCAATGCCCTGATCTCCGGTTTCACGAATAAGTAAACCTGTATTTACATCGTAAAAACGTGTGCTTTGGGTGCCTGAAGGGTAGGTGAGCAAAACGCGGTAAGTTTTATTGCCTTTGATCTCCTCAATACCTTCCAGTTTTTGATCTATACCCAACTGTTCAAAATTTAGTTCCGGAAACATGGCTGCTTCAATTTTCATATCTTCCAGTTCTTTGCCTTCGAGGGTTTTACTTTCACCCCCCATTGGAGAAACAATCCTGGCCGAAGTACCATCATAACCCATTTGCTGAAACACCATATCGCCAGAACTGATTTTAATCATAAATTTGTCAGGTGCCTTGCGATAAGTGTCAAACCCAATAGTCATACCCTGCATACTGGTGGTTGCCATAATGGTAATGTCCTTAATTTTCGACATTGCTTTTTCGCCTCCCAGAGCTTTAATATATGCCTTGTTAACCGTGGTAGCCGTAACTCCTTCAGGGGCCGGCTTTACCTTTTTGTCCGGGTCATACTCTGTGCCCTCGTAGTCAAAATACCTGATTGCTTTTGTTTTATTGAATTGTTGGAGGCGTGGTGCTATTTCAGCAGCCTTTCCCACAGCAATGATGTATGCATTTTCAGGCAGTATGTATTTTTTAGCAGCCGACTGAACATCTGCAGCACTAACAGCAGCCAGGTTTTTAAGGTAATTTACATAATAATCGTCGGGCAAATTATAACGCGCCGTGCTTATGGCAAAACTAGCCACTGTGGCGGGGTTTTCCAGAGAAAGTGCGAAGTTTCCACTGAGATAATTTTTTACCAGTTGTAATTCATCACCAGGAACTTCTTCATTGCGGATACGGTTCATTTCGTTAAAAATCTCAACTACTGAGCTGTCGGTCACCGGATTGCGAACCGCTGCCGTTGCCATAAACCGGCCTACAAGTTTATCGGTACTCAATGAGGAGTAAGCTCCATAGGTATAAGCTTTGTCTTCGCGCAGGTTATTGAATAGTCTGAATGTACCGCCACCAAGAATGGTATTCATAACCCTGGCCTGTATAACATCAGCATCTCCCGGCTTAAGTTGTACCGGATAAGCCACTTTTAAGGTAGTTTGCACTGCATCAGGCCGGTCAACGATGGCTACCTGCGTGACTTCCGGCGCCATGGGTAAAGGTGGAATGTATTTTGGAATATCGCCTCTTTTCCATCCGGATAAATATTTGTCCACCAGGGCTCTGGCATCCGCCAGGGTAATATCACCCACAATGGCCAGGTAGCCGATGTTGGGTTTAAAGAATTTATCATAGTATGCCTGACAGTCTTCCACAGTGATATTGTTTACAGTGGCTTCCGTCATGGTTTCTCCATAGGGATGATTGGTGCCATAAATCAGTAGTTTGCTGATGTGGTTGCTTATGGCTTCCGGCTCATTTTGCATTGCTTTAAGAGATGATAGCGTTTGGGTTCTTATCTTCTCAAGTTCTTCTGAGCGGAAAGCCGGATTTAACAGCACATCAGACATAAGCTGAAGTAGTTTTTCGGAATGTTTTTTGAGTGATGACCCATAAACGCCAGTAGCATTGGTTCCCAGAGAAGCACCTATAAAGTCTACTTCCTCGTCAAGCTCATCTTTAGTAAGACTGGTTGTTCCGGTACGCATGAGCTGGCCGGTCAGTTCACTTATTCCTGTCTTCTGTTCTTCGGGCAGCGGGACAATGTCGAGCACCAGGGAATAGGTTACTTTGGGTATTTTATGGTTTTCCACCACAAAAACCTGAAGTCCATTCGGCAGGGTAAAACTTTCGTATTTACCTACATTAATCACCGGAGCCGGAGCCGGAGCCGGCATTACACTCCGGTCGAGCTTATCGGCTGATTTTTTGGCTGATTTAGAGGTTTGTGCATTTATTGTTCCTGAGAAAATGAACAATAAAGCCCACAGGCTTACATTAAAAATATTTTTCATGGTTTATTTCCTTTCTGTTACATGCTTTGTTTGGGTAAATAGTGTAAAACTACCCTGTTTTCTTTGGTAAGGTATTGATTGGCTACCCGCTTAATGTCGGCTTTGGTTACTTTCATATAGCGGTCAATCTCATTGTTGATGAGATTGGCATCCCCAAAGTACATATGGTAATCCGAAAGGTTTTCAGCTATGCCTGCCATGGTTGAGTTGGCCGTTACGAAGTCGTTTACCATTTTATTCTGCAACTTCTTGAATTCGCGATCTGTTAGTTCTTCTCTCTGAGTCCGGGCTATTTCTGTATTGATGGCTTCCTCCAGCTCCAGTGGGTCAATACCTGCATTGGCAATACCAAAAATCATAAAAAGTCCAGGGTCTTCAAGCGCCAGAGGGAAAGCACTTACAAAAAGGGCTTTCTGCTGTTTGTCCACAATACTTTTGGTCATACGGGAACTCTCGCCATCGCTCAGCAGTGTAGTTAGCATGCTCAGGGCATAGTAATCAGGAGTACCCATGGCAGGAATATGAAAGGCCTCAATAACTGCCGGAAGCTGGATGTTGTCGTAAACGGTATCGCGCACCTCAGCAGTCTGAGCCGGTTCAATAATGGCAGGACGATAAATTTCCCTGGTTCCGCGAGGTATGGTTGAGAAATATTTTTCGACCAGTACTTTGGTTTGTTCTATATCTATATCGCCCGCTATAGAAAGGGTTGCATTGTTGGGAACGTAATAAATGGAGTGAAATTCCCTGAACTCATCAATGGTAGCCTGGTTGATCGGCTCTGCAGAACCAATGGGCATCCAGCGGTAAGGGTGAGTAGTAAAAGCAGTACTAAATGTTTTTTCCATAATGGAGCCATAGGGGCGGTTATCGTACGACTGGCTTCGTTCTTCTTTCACAACTGCACGTTGGGTTTCAACTCCTATACTGTCGATTCGTAGATGTAGCAGACGTTCCGATTCCATCCACAGTCCAAGTTCCAGTTGATTGGAGGGAAGCAGCAGGTAATAAAAGGTCCGGTCAAAACTGGTGTTTGCATTCAGTTGAGCACCGGCATTCATTGCAATCTGATCAAATTGACCACGCCCGATGTATTCGCTGCCCTCAAACATCAGATGTTCGAAAAAATGAGCAAATCCTGTGCGTTCAGGATTTTCGTTTTTAGAACCCACATGATACGAAATGGTGACAGCCACAATTGGCGTGGAATTGTCCTGATGTAAAATTACATGCATGCCGTTGGCCAGATTGTACTCAGTAAATTCAATCCGGTTTTGGGCACCTGCCCATAAAAAGGTCAGGAGAAATCCTGCCAGTGCAATGATTTTCTTTGGTGATGACATATTAAAATGGTTTGATTAAATTAATTGGGTTTTCATGAGTTGGATAATGGAGTTTGCGGATAATTCCGTAAAATTTTCGATGACCTGATGTGCTTCGGTCAGTTCAGCTTTGTGATGTGTTGTAGCAATACCGATAACCGTCATTTTTGCTTTCAGCGCGGCATCAATGCCTTTGTTGGTGTCTTCAATAACCAGGCAATATTCTGGTTTCATATTGAGCAACGCAGCCGCTTTTAAAAATACCTCAGGGTCAGGTTTACCATTTTTTACCTGAGAGGCATCGGCAATAGCCCCAAAAAAACCATCAAGGCCTGCTTCGTGAATAACAAAATCCACATTTTCCTTTTCCCCCGAAGTGGCAATGGCCATCGGAATATTGTGGGCTTTTAAGTCCATAAGCAAAGGAATCAGCCCCGGAGTGGGTTTAACATTATCATGATATAAATACCTATATATCAATTCTTTTTCGGCAGCAAGCTCTGCAATAGTCGTTGCAGGCAGTGGCTTTTTGAAAATCATCTTCAGATGTTCCGCATTGGAACAGCCAAATAATCTTTCGCGGAATGATATCAAATCAAAACTTTTTCCATGACGCTTGCAAAATTTCTGCCAGGCCAGAAAATGATAATGTGCATTGTCAACCAGCACTCCATCCATGTCAAAAATAACGGCCAAATCTTGTTTCATTATAATTTTACTTCCCGGTTAATATAATTACTGAAATCCTTCACCTGTTGGTGATATTCTTCCTTAAAAAGGGGTGACGAAATTAAAAAATCAGCCGTTGAACGATTACAGGCTGTGGGGATATTGTAAAGCACAGTAATTCTAAGCAATGCTTTAACATCCACATCATGGGGCTGAGGTTCCATGGGATCCCAAAAGAAAATCATAAGATCAATTTCGCCGTTTACAATCATAGCACCCAATTGCTGATCGCCACCCAGAGGGCCTGATTTCAGTTTGATGATTTTCAGTTCATCAAACTGTTCGGCTGGCAAAATATTCTTTAGCTGTAGTTCCACAAACTTCCCGGTAGTCCCTGTGCAGATGATCTGATGTTCATGAAGGCTAAAAGCATTATACTCTACCCACTCAGCCAGATCGGGCTTTCGGTTATCGTGGGCAACAAGGGCTATGCGTTTCCTGGTCTTCATTTCGGATCATGAATAAACGGCGAAATTAGTAAAAATCAATACACCTGAGGAATATATATCTTTATTCTTCCGCCAATTATTGGTTACCGCAACAGAGAAAAGCCGCTTTAACCTTCCACTTACTGCTTTTTACCATTGAAAATTCGCGGAAATGCATGTAAATAATGATTCCCGTATATTTTGTATTTTTGCAGCGTTTATAAAAATACGACAACGATTTAACTTAATCAAAATATTTTATGAAGCGAGTTATGATTCTTACCGGGGGTGGTGACTGTCCCGGATTAAATGCAGTTATCAGGGCAATTGTTAAAAGGGCTGCGCTTGAACGGAATTGGGAAGTGATTGGAAGCATTGAGGCTTTCAACGGCATTTTACGTGAACCTACCGAGATAGTGGTTCTGGATGAAAAAGCCGTTTCCGGTATACATTATCAGGGCGGTACCATTATACAAACTACCAATAAAGGCGGCCCATTTGACTGGCCTGTGAAGCAAAATGATGGTACCTATACCTCAGTTGACCGTTCGGATGAAATGATACGCAAAATCGGGTATCTGGGAATAGATGTAGTAATTAACATTGGTGGTGATGGCAGTCAGCGTATCTCACAGCGACTTTTTGAGAAAGGGCTTAATATCATTGGCGTTCCCAAAACCATTGATAATGATTTAACCGCTACCGATGCTACTTTTGGATTTCAGACTGCAGTTCAGATTGCAACAGAAGCCGTAGATAAACTGGTAACAACAGCAGCCAGTCACAACCGGGTTCAAATTCTCGAAGTAATGGGTCGCGATGCAGGATGGATTGCCCTGAATGCTGCCGTTGCCGGTGGTGCAGAAATTTGTTTGATACCTGAGATTCCTTATGATATTGACAAAGTGATGAAAGGAATTGAAAAGCGTTTTGTTAAAGGCCGTGGTTTTGTGAATATTGTGATTGCTGAAGGTTCTAGAAATATTCATGGCTCACAGGTAATTCAAAATAGTAATGAGGTTGGCTATGCCCATGTTAAGCTGGGTGGAATTGGTTTCCGGCTTGAAGAAGAACTGAAAAATGCCGGCTGTGAACACAGCATCCGAACCACAGTTCTTGGACATCTGCAAAGAGGTGGAGTGCCCATAGCCTACGACAGGGTATTGGCTACTCAATACGGTGTTAAAGCTTTTGAACTGGTGCTTAGAGGTGAATTCGGACGCATGGTTTCATACCGGCATCCCATGATTACCTCTGTTACACTTGAAGAAGCCCTTACACAGCCCAACTTGGTTGATCCGGATACTGCACTGATGAAAACAGCCCGCGGTATCGGCATGTGCTTTGGAGATTAACTGTACAAGGAATTAGCAAATTATGCCCTGTTACCTGAATTTTGGTAGCAGGGCATGGTTTTTTATGGCTGTTACTAAAATTCTAAATTCATTCTACACTTTTGTGGAAATAGGTCAGCAAGTATCATATATCCAATAACCTATTTTAATCGTTGTAAAATAGTATAAAAAAAGTGTTGAAACAGATTGGGATAAAATAACCTTTAGCTTTCTATAAATCATTGAATATTAATTCAAAGCGCTCTTTCAAAAAACTTCAAAAAGAATATTCTGTGTAAATGATTTGCAGAACGATATCTGGTGGCACAATTATTTAATAACCATTGAAATATTCATTGAAAATTAATTTTCATCAAATAACTTTAAAGATTATGGCTAAAAAACACTCTAATCCCGAGAAGGCAAATGCTAAACTGACTGATTTGGCTAAACATACCGAACAGGATCAGGAATCGTTTCTGACTACCAATCAGGGACTTTGCATCAACGATGATCAAAATTCGCTGAAGACCGGAGAGCGCGGTCCGACGCTAATGGAAGATTTTATTTTTCGTGAAAAAATTACTCATTTCGATCACGAGCGCATTCCCGAAAGGGTTGTTCATGCACGGGGTAGTGGTGCGCATGGTATTTTTGAATGCACAAAATCCATGTCGAAATATACCAAAGCAAAATTTTTGCAAACACCTGGAACAATTACACCGGTTTTTGCACGATTCAGTACGGTAGCCGGTTCGCGGGGTTCTACTGATCTGGCCAGAGATGTGCGTGGATTCGCAGTGAAATTTTATACCGAAGAGGGAAATTATGATTTGGTAGGCAACAATATGCCGGTATTTTTCATTCAGGATGCCATTAAATTTCCCGATCTCATACATGCGGTCAAACCAGAACCTCATAACGAAATACCTCAGGCAGCTTCAGCCCACGATACTTTCTGGGATTTTGTTTCGTTAAGCCCTGAAACCCTGCACAATGTAATGTGGCTGATGAGCGACCGCGCTATTCCACGCAGCCTCAGGATGATGGAAGGCTTTGGTATCCATACCTATCGTTTTGTAAATGCCAATAATGAATCTTTTTTCGTGAAGTTCCACTGGAAACCATTGTTGGGTGTTCACTCGGTGCTATGGGACGAAGCCCAGAAAATTTCAGGCAAAGATTCTGATTTCCACCGTCGTGACCTTTATGAGGCCATTGAGGCTGGTGCATTTGCACAATGGGATTTTGGGGTGCAAATTGTGGAGGAAAAAGATGAGCACAAATTCGATTTCGATCTGTTGGATCCTACCAAACTCATTCCCGAAGAGTTGGTGCCGGTTGAAATTATTGGCCGCATGACCTTAAACCGAAATCCGGACAACTTTTTCGCTGAAACTGAACAGGTGGCCTTCCATCCCGGCCATGTAGTGCCAGGAATTGATTTTACCAATGATCCGCTGCTTCAGGGAAGATTATTTTCTTATACCGATACACAATTGATCAGGCTTGGTGGCCCTAATTTCCATGAGATTCCCATCAACCGGCCTATTGCTCCCATTCACAACAATCAGCGCGATGGATACATGCGGCAGATGATCAATCCAGGACAGTCGAGTTATAATCCAAATTCAACAGGCAACAATGCCCCCTATCAAACGCCACAGGATGATGGTGGTTACACCAGTTATCATGAACGCATTGATGGTCGTAAAATCAGAGGTCGCAGTGAGAGTTTCTTTGATTTCTTTAGTCAGCCGGCCATGTTTTATCACAGTCAGAGTGAAGCTGAACAAAACCATATCGTGGATGCCTTCCGGTTTGAACTTGGAAAAGTAAAGGAAGAGGTTATCCGTAAGCGGGTAGTAAGTTTGCTGGTGCAGATTGATAAAACCCTTGCCAAACAGGTAGCCGATGGACTTGGCTTTGAAGTGCCCAAACCTGAAAAAATTCACAATCACGCAGTGCCACCCGATGTGGATCCCATGAAATATCAGAGCCGGAAAGCTGCACCCATGATTGACAAAGCGCCTTCCCTGAGTATGGCCGATACAGTGAAAGATACCATCAAATCCCGAAAAGTGGCTATAATCGCCAATGATGGTGCCGATGCTAATGCCATTACAACCATGCAAAAAGCCATTGAAGGTGCAGGTGGTATGACCAAAGTAATTGCCTTGCATCAGGGAAGCATCAAGTGTGATGGGATAGAACTGCCGGCAGAGGAGAGTTACCTCACCGCCGCTTCGGTTTTGTTCGATGCAGTATATTTACCGGGCGGTAAGAAAAGCGTAGATGCATTGAAGGCCGAGCCTGATATTTTGCATTTTATCAGCGAAGCATATAAGCACTGCAAGGCCATTGCTGCCGACGATGAAGGTGTGGATTTGCTTAAAATGACCGCTGCCGGTGAGAAAATTGATGAAAATATGGACGATGTGCTGGCTAAAGGTATTGTGCTCAATCAAACCCCGGAAGCCTTTATGAAAGCAATTGCCCGGCATCGTTTCTGGGTGCGTCAGCAACCGGGGAAAGTGCCCGCATAATTGTTCAATTGTACCCCGTACACCCTCAGCCCATTGGATAATGTCCGAATGGGCTGAACCGTTTTGTGAATATTTAGCTTATAATCTGATGGAAGCCATCTGATTACCTCTATAGGATTTATTTTATTCAGGAATACCCGGATGTGCAGCATTTTAGCCCAAAGACTGATGAGTTGCTACCTGATTAATCACTGTTTTTTTAGAAGAGGGCGGTTTCATCTCTTTGCAGACAAATTACATTCCGGATTGTTAATTGAATCAAAACACTACTTTCATGTCACTAAATATTCCTGAAACCTCAAAACGCCGGCTGGTGGTTATAGGTGCCGGATTTGCCGGACTAAGACTGGTAGAGAAGTTAAAAGGTTCGAATTTTCAAATAGTATTGATTGACCGCAATAATTTTCATCAGTTCCAACCCTTGTTTTACCAGGTGGCTGTGGCCGGACTGGAACCGAGTTCTATTGCATTTCCGCTGAGGCGGATGTTTCAGAAGAGTTATCAGATATTTATCCGGCTAACCGAAGTAACTCATATTTCTACAGAAAGCAAAACAGTACATACCCTCAATGGAGCACTTAGCTATGATGTTTTGGTAGTTGCTACCGGTGCGGCCACTAACTTTTTCGGTATGGACCAACTGGCAGCGCGTTCTTTTGGGATGAAAACTGTAGGAGAAGCGCTCGGCATCCGGAATACCATTCTTAAAAACTATGAAATGGCTCTGGTTGCCGACTCCGATGAAGAACGCAATGCCCTGATGAAAATTGTAATTGTGGGCGGAGGTCCCACGGGTGTAGAACTTTCAGGAGCATTGGCCGATATGCGCAGGTTTGTTTTGCCAAAAGATTATCCCGATCTGGATTTCAGGCAAATGCAGATATTCTTGATTGAGGCATCACCCACTTTACTTAATGGCATGTCGGAACAATCCTCCTGTAAAGCCGCTGAATTCCTTACAAATATGGGCGTTAATGTGATGACCAATGAGCAGGTTACCGGCTATGAAAATAACATAGTGCAGCTAAAGGATGGCAAAACCCTTAATTCAGCTACGGTTATATGGGCTGCCGGTGTTACAGGCGCGCCACCGGGTGGTTTCAATGAACATCAATTGGGTCGGGGGCGTCGGCTGGTGGTTGATGCGTTCAATCGCGTAAAAGGGGAGTCAGATGTATATGCCATTGGCGATATTGCTTTTATGGATGATCCGGACATGCCCAGGGGACATCCACAGGTTGCCCAGGTAGCGCTACAGCAGGCCAAAAATCTGGCAGCCAATCTTAAAAGAAAAGAGTTGTCGGATTGGAAGCCCTTCAAGTATAAAGACAAAGGCTCCATGGCCACCATTGGGCGCAATAAAGCCGTGGTTGACTTGCCTTTTCTTAAGTTCCAGGGGATGTTTGCCTGGTTTGTGTGGATGTTTGTTCATCTGATTTCCATTATTGGCGTGAGAAATAAATTGTTTATTTTCATCAACTGGGTATGGAATTATGTAACTTACGACCAGTCATTAAGATTGATTATACGTCAAAGGGTTCCTAAAAAAGATTAAAAAAGGAAACAAGATTTGGCAATAGCTGTTTAACTTCCTGTTAACACATTTTTATCGGAAACAATGGATGACCCATTGCATTATGACTAATAAAAACTAAAAAAATGAACCGTAAAATTCTATTGAAATCCCGTCCAAACGGAATGCCTGATGCAAAAAATTTTGAAATTACTGAAACGACAGTTTCTGATCCAAAAGAGGGGGAATTATTGCTGAAAGCCTTGTATATTTCTGTTGATCCTTATATGCGCGGCCGCATGAGCGATGCCAAATCATATGCTCAGCCTTTTGAAATAGGCAAACCCATGCAGGGCGGCATTGTGGCTCGTGTAATGGAAAGCCGTGCTGATAATTTCAAAGCCGGCGATGTAGTACTGGGCATGTTAGACTGGCAGGAAGTACAGACCGCACCTGCCTCAGTAGTAAACAAGATCGAAGAGGGTATGGCGCCTTTGAGTTATTACCTTGGGATACTCGGAATGCCGGGTCTTACGGCTTATTTTGGATTGCTTGACATCGGTAAGCCTCAGCAGGGCGAAACCGTGGTGGTTTCAGGAGCTGCCGGAGCGGTGGGTACGGTGGTATGCCAGATTGCTAAAATCAAAGGATGCCGTGTGGTGGGAATTGCCGGCACTGATGAAAAACTTGCTTATTTAAAGAATGAACTGGGTGTGGATGAAGTAATTAACTATCATTCAACACCTGATATGCAGAAGGCGATTTCTCAGGCCTGCCCCGATGGCGTGGATGTATATTTTGACAATGTAGGTGGTGAAATTTCGGACGCGGTAATGATGGCATTGAATAAATATGCGCGGGTGGTAATCTGTGGTCAGATTTCACTGTACAATGTTACCGAAATGCCGATGGGCCCACGTTTGCAACCCTTGATTTTAAAGCGCAGTGTATTGATGCAGGGCTTTATTGTGAGCAATTATGCTGAGCGATTTACCGAAGCGGCGCAGCAACTGGGAAAGTGGGTTGCTGAAGGCAGATTAAAATATGAGGAAACCATAGTAGAAGGTTTTGAAAAGCTGCCCCAAACATTTCTTGGCCTTTTTGAAGGAAAAAATACCGGGAAGTATCTGGTGAAGGTGGCTGAATAAGCTTCTATTGCTAAAAATACCTCTCACAATACATTCAGAATCAGATATGTTTCAAAAATAAACTTAAAGACAAAAAACATGAAGAATTTTAATTTTTACAATCCGGTAAGGATTTTATTTGGAAAAGGAAAAATCGCTGAAATAGGAAAATATATCCCTGAAAATGCGCGCATTATGATTACTTACGGCGGTGGCAGCATTATGAAAAACGGGGTTTACGACCAGGTTATAGCAGCACTGAAAGGAAAGAATGTGGTTGAATTTGGTGGCATTGAGGCCAATCCGCAGTATGAAACCCTGCTGAAGGCGGTGGAAAAGGTGAAAGCCGAAAATGTCGATTTTTTGCTTGCCGTTGGAGGTGGTTCAGTACTCGATGGAACCAAATTTATTGCCGCAGCAGCCTATTATGACGGTGATGAACCCTGGGAAATACTCTCCCGCATGAGGCCAATACGCAAAGCAATGCCGCTGGCATCGGTTATTACACTTGCTGCCACCGGAAGTGAGATGAACAGCGGAGGCGTAATTACCCGTGCAGAAACGCAGGAAAAGCTGTCTTTCGGTTCACCTTTGCTTTTTCCACAGTTCTCGGTATTGGATCCTGAAGTTACCTTTAGTCTTCCAAAACAGCAGGTCGCCAATGGCATTGTTGATGCTTACATTCATGTAATAGAGCAATATCTGACCTACCCGGTCAATACACCTATTCAGGACCGGTTTGCCGAGGGAATTCTGCTTACGCTGATTGAAGAAGGTCCCAAAGCCATCAATAACCCCGAGCCTGATTATGACAACAGGGCCAACCTGATGTGGGCTGCCACCATGGCTTTGAACGGACAACTTTCGCTGGGCGTGGAAACCGACTGGGCCACCCATATGATTGGCCACGAACTCACTGCTTACCACGGTATCGACCATGCGGTAACGCTGGCCATTGTTCTTCCCGGAGTGATGCGCCTTTTGAAAGAAAAACGCAGTGAAAAACTCCTGCAGTATGCCGAAAGGGTATGGAACATTACCCAGGGCAGAGAAGAAGATCGCATTGAAAGCGCCATTAAAAAGACCGAACAGTTCTTCAAATCACTGGGCATAGGCATCCGGCTTTCCGATCATGAAGTAGGGGAGGATACCATTGACCGCATTATTGAACGCTTCAACTTCCGTCGTATGAAAACGGTGGGCAATCAAAAAGATATTAGTGTTGAAGATGTGAGACTGGTGCTGGAAGATGTAAAGTGAGTATCATTTGACCTGACAGGTCTTCTTCAAACCAGTTAGGTCTTCCTGAATAGTAAAATCTCCCGATAAACCTAACAAGCCGGAAGCGGAAGATGACTTGTTAGGTTTTTTTTTACTATTTCCCATACAACTCCTTTTCCTTCACATACACCAACTTGCCAAATTTTTCCAGGTCTTTGGTATCTATACGCTTTTTATTGCCAACAATGCATATCACCATAGGTTTATCGGCAATGTTATCGGTATAAAATTGCTGAATATCATCAAATTCCAGGTTTTCCCAGGCTTTTTGCTTGATGAAGGCAGGGTCTGTTTCATACCCCTGGTTTTGCCAGCCAACAATTTGAGCACTTAAATCTCTGAAATGGGGCCGTTTGCTCAAAGAGGAGTTGCTCAGATATTGCTGAATCATTCTGGTACGTTCTGGTTTGGCCGGCATATACCGCACCAGACTGTCAAAAATGGTGATGGCCTGCAATGTTTTATCAGCCTGGGTGCCTATTACCCCAGCAAAATAGCTTTCCTTGCCCTTCAATGCCGGATCAACATACTTTGCTCCGGCGCTGTAAGCCATGGAGCGGGCTTCCCTGATTTCCTGAAGTACAAGTCCGGAAAAATCCCCACCGAAATAAAGATTAAAGGCATCCATTATGCCTTGCTGGTCTGGATGGAAAGTGCTGCCATTGGCAAAAAAGTAAATATTGCTTTGGGTAGCTTTTTTCTTATCCACAAAGTAAATGGTGTTTTCAGTATATTGTCTCAAATCCATAACCACAGGTGTTTCCACCGCTTTGCTGTCGCTGGTTTTAAACACGTTCTGGCAATTTTCAGCAACATCTTCCGGCTTCAGATTGCCCGAATAATGGATATTGACTCCATAATCCATGATTGATTTAAATGCATCAATCAAATTTTCAGCTTTGTATGATTTTATCTCTTTAAGGTCCGGACGATCAATATATTCAGACTGCACACCATATCTCACATATTGATACAAAGCAGCGGCCACATTGCTGGGTTCACTGCGCTCCACTTTACGTTCCGCTTTGGCTGCTTCATATAAAAGGTCTATCTTTTCCTGTTCCAGCTCCGGGTTGTCCAGTAATGAACCAACCAGTGCAAGTGTCTCGTTGAACTTGTCGTCAAACCCAATAATTTCTAAACTGGTGTAGCTTTCGTTACCCGATATGGAATAGGTACTACCATTTGCTGCAATGGCTGCTTTAAATTTCTCCAGGTTGCTTCCTTGTGGATAGGCCAGATTCATGGCTTCGGTGGCGTATTCTAATTGTGGAAGGGTGTGGTGCCCGACTTTATAATCCACATTCAGTTGAAATACACTGTTGGCCGGATTTTTTACACTATACACATTCATTCCGGGGGTGGGCGTAATCTTTACAACGTCTTTGTCAAAATCAATAAATTGTTGTTGTATCTGGGTTTCGGGAATGGCTTCAAATTTCTTTGCGTAAGGCGAAGCGGCATTCATATTTGCCTTCAGGGGCGTGTAATCCGGCTTGTCAATTTTTTGTTTTTTAGGGAATCCCATTTTTGAATAAAAAGCCAGATAATTATCGCCATAATACTTATTAGCAGTGTTGATGACATCTTCTTTGGTGATGGCCATCAACTGGTTTGGATACTGCAGAAAATCATCAATGGATTGGTAGTGTGCAAAAGCCGTAGCCAGCGTTGTGCCTCTGTATTCATTAGATTCCATACTGATCTGGTAATCGCGGAAAAGTTCTGTTTTAATGTTTTCAATAAGTGCTTCATCAAACTCTCCCGACTTTAATTTTTTCAATTCATCTATGATCAGTTTTTCGGCACTGCTTAGTTTCTGACCCAATATCTTGGGAATGAACAATATTATACTGGCACCCTCATCATTAAATGGCATACTCATTACCTGTGCTCCCATCAACTTGTTGTCCAGGGTCAGCTTATCGAACAATCCGGTTTCGCTTTGGTTGGATAGCACCGCATTGCATACCGACAGCGGAATTTCATCCGGATGACCAGCAGGCACCGTTCGGAAGCCAAGTATGCCTAATTTTATAGGGCTTAGTTTCATTGTAACCTCTTCCCTGCCATTGAAAGTTTCCTCGGTATATACTAAGCGCTCCGGCGTTTCTTTTCTTTCCCACTTCCCGAATTTAGCTTCAATTATAGGTTTTACGATTTTTTTGTCAAAATCACCGGTGAGGATAAGTGCCATATTGTTGGGCACATACCAGGTGGTGAAAAAGTCATACATCTTGGTCAGGGAGGGGTTTTTAAGGTCTTCGATGGTTCCTATCAGCGTTTGCTGACCATAAGGATGATTGCGGTAAAAGTTCTTATTGAAATTTTCGATCATCGAACTCGCAAAATTGTCAGAATACATATTTTTCTCTTCATAAACCACTTCCAGTTCAGCCTGGAAGCCACGGAATACCGGGTTTTCGAAGCGATGGCTGTATAAATCCAGCCATTTTTCAATTTGTGTGGAAGGGAAGGCGTTATAAAAAATGGTGTAATCGTTTATGGTTCCTGCGTTTACGTTGGTTCCGCCCATGGTTCGCAGAATATTGAACATTTCTCCGGGAATGGCATATTCATTTGCTTTAAGCGATTCAGCATTGATTTCTTTTTGGATGATTTTTCGTTTCTCCGCATCGGTTTCCCTGCCAAGCTTATCGTACAGCCTGAAAATGCTGTCGATATGTGGTTTTTCAGCCTCCCAGTTGATTGTTCCCAGCTCCTGAGTACCTTTAAAGAGCATGTGCTCCATGTAATGTGCCATACCGGTTGCGTCTTTGGGGTCATCCTTGCCACCGGCACGAACCATTACACTGCCAAAGACCTGCGGCAGGTGGTGGTCTTCGTTTAAAATTACGGTCAGACCGTTGTTTAGTTGGTAAACCTCTACATCTATGGGCGTGTAGTCGGTTTGCTGGGCCCGTGTGGCTATAACCATTAACCCAATAAGAACTAGAAGGAAACTTCTTTTCATCGCAGATATTTTATGAATTTGTATAAAGCAAATGTAAGGAAACAATTTCTTCTTTTACAACTAAGTGTAAAATATATCATTTGTATATTAAAAAGTTCGTTTATTGTTATTTATTGGATTTACTTAAACCGGTATCGGGTTTCACTGAAAAATTTTATTATCACCGATAAAATCAGAAATTAGCCGTGCTTTAATGATGGAAATACATTGCTTAAAACTTTGTGCCTGAGCGGCATTCTTTTTATTTTTCATATCTGGAGTGGCCTGAAATTTATAATCTTGAGATATTAGATGCCTCGTAAATATGCCAGAAAGCTTGATATACAATAAGTTATAATGTCACGGCTTTTAAGGAGGGATGCTATAAACGCAAAATGAGTTAAGTTAAAATGATACAAAGGCCATTTCTCATATCCGGTCTTTCAGCTTAAAAGTTTAATTTAGCCGCCCATATGCTTAGGTCGATGAATATACCTTTTAATAAACCCCACTTTACCGGAAGAGAAGCTCTTTACATTTCAGAATCTGCCATAACAGGTAAAATCGCAGGCAATGGGCCGTTTACACGAAGGTGTCAGACATTTTTTGAAGAGAAATATGGCATTAAGAAAGCTTTGTTGACTACCAGTTGTTCTGATGCTCTTGAAATGGCTGCTTTGCTGCTTGATATCGCTCCCGGGGATGAAGTGATCATCCCTTCTTTTACCTTTGTGTCAACAGCCAATGCATTCGCTTTGCGCGGCGCACATATTGTTTTTGCCGACAGCAATTCTGAGAATCCAAATATTGATGTTACCCTTATTGAAAGTCTCATTAGCGCAAAAACCCGCGCCATTGTGGTAGTTCATTATGGTGGCATTGCCTGCGATATGGACGAAATTATGGGAATCGCCAGCAAATACGGTATTCCTGTAGTAGAAGATGCTGCACAGTGCATGGATGCCTTCTACAGGGATCAACCTCTTGGAAGCATCGGAATTATGGGCACATTATCTTTTCATGAAACCAAAAACATAACCTGTGGAGAGGGAGGTATGCTGATGGTCAACGATGCTTCACTGGTACAAAAAGCTGAAACGGCATGGGAAAAAGGAACCAACAGGGCTGCATTTGTACGTGGTGATGTAGAAAAGTATGAATGGGTAGCCCTGGGCAGTTCATATCTACCCAATGAACTTACAGCAGCTTTTCTTTACGGACAGCTCGAAAATGCTGAAAACATCCGAAAAGACCGGACAAATACTTTTAATAAATATTTTGAGGCACTTAAACCTCTTGAGCAACAAGGATTTATTGGCCTGCCTGTAGTACCGGAGTATGCTGTTCCGAATGGGCACATGTTTTTTATTACCACCCGCAATACCGATGACCGGAACAATTTACTTCAACATCTTCAGGATAAGGGAGTACTTGCGGTATTTCACTACCTCTCTCTTCACCGTTCACCCTATTTTCAAAATAAGCACGATGGCCGCCAGTTGCCGAATGCCGACCGCTATACCGATACACTGCTGAGGCTTCCTTTTTATTACGGATTGCAACAGGATGAGATTGATTATATCGGCGCAATGATTACTTTGTTTTATGAGAATCAATAAAGGCTCAGCATAAAAATTGGAAGCGATTCTTAAAGCAAAGTGCCCCAAATCATACGATATGGCCGTTAGTTTATCTGGTAGGTCAATCCAAAACGCAAAATACTGGCATAGCAAGCTTCATTTTTCCCGCCATCTAAATCCGCTTTATAGTTTACAAGACCTAATGAATATCCTAGGTAAGCTCCGGTTTTGTTATAATTCGCAGAGATTTTAATTCCTGGCCGGATATCAAAATCTATCGCTTTCCGTTCAGTAGAGGTCTTAACTTTATAGCCGTTTGAGGCAGTTGCCCGGCCACTTTCTCTTGAGCTTAGGTTATAGGCAACATCAGCACCACCGGTAAAATCAATATTTATATTGTTTACAGCCAATCGGTAACCCAAAAATACATTCAGGTTAATGAAATTGGCATTTAAATACGTTCTTCCTTCTGCATCCATGTTCATGTTCTCCGGGGAGCTATTGATAGAGTTGATTTTAATTTTACTTCTTAATAATTCATAGCCTAAATCAACACCAACCAGGGTATTGTTTGTTGCTATCTTTATTACATTTGCTGATAGTCCAATGCCAAGACCGCCTCTTGAACCGTAAGGATTATTTGTATTTCCCGAATTTGTCACTTCATTATAGTTAATAAAAGTTACGGATTCAGCACCGTTGCCTGCAAATGAAAACAATCCCGAATTGAGTGCAACCCTGATTTCTGTTGTTTGTCCGTAAGAAACCTTTAAACAACTTAGCATTAAAATGGTAAACAATATTTTTTTCATAATAATAATAATAATAATAATAAAGGGTGTTGAAAAAGGAAAACAGCATTTAGCTTAACAAAAGTAAAATTTAGTGCCATGGAATGATGCAAATGTACACTTTATATCCACGTTTCACAATAAAGATAGTATGATCAGGAGCAATGTTTATAACTTTGCTCATTGCTGGCAAATCAGGTTTGTCATAGGGATGAAAACTTAAATAGTAATGCTCATTCGGATAACATTAAATTTCCCGCCAGGTGTTTTTTAGCTTCTGCATTTTTCTTAACCAGCGCTCTGAGCCGTTCAAGGATGTAATTCTTATACTTTATTTGCAAAAAATGCCGTTCATTTTCCAGCATATAATACTCAACAGACCTGGCTTTGGTGAGTTTGTTCCGGGCAAAAATTACATTTTCAGGAAAGATAAGCCGGTCTTTAGTGCCCTGAAATAAAATGACCGGCGCGGTGATCTTACTCCACATCGGTAGCATTTCGTTCAATGACTCCAGATGCGATAATTTTTCATCATTGGCTACCATAATTTTTTTTGGCAGCAACCACCTGAAAAACTTATGCCGGATAACATAACTGATGTCATATGTAGTTTCTTCACCAGGGGCCAGAGAAGCGGAGACAAGCACCAACCCCGAGACTTTGTCGGGTTTAATCATAGCCATTTTAGTGGCTACCGTACCTCCATAGGATGATCCAATAATATAAAGTGGCGATGGATAACCCTCTTTTTCAAGAATATCCCACATTTTCCGGGCCTGGCGACGTACTGATTTTTCGGATTTGCCTGCATTGGAGAAACCATATCCCGGGCGGTCAGCAGCGATAATGTTCGCCCATTTTGCCAGACTTGTATCCGCATAATAGGCATTGTAAACACTCATGCTACTGGGTGAACCATGGATAAAAAACAGGGTGGGAAAAGTGTCGTTGCGATGGATACTCATATATCCGAGTTTATACACGCTATCCTGTAGTGTTTGTAGTTGAGCTCCCGGAAAGCGCTCCCTTAACGATTGTGCTGTTTCTCTGGTTTCAACGCAGGAATTAACACCACATAAGGTTACAATTGCAATCAGGAGATATGTTGATACTTTTTTCATCTAAACTTTTGTTCATTAATACAACGTAAAACGATGGCTCTTGTTTTTACAGAGGCCGGAAAATGAATGTATTCACTACCCAAAAGGAGCAGTAAAGAACATTTAAAAAAAAATGGCTTTCCCGTTAAGGATAAAAGAAAACTATATATCTTTAGTGCAAAAATCAAGCCTGGTTCATTATTTTAACTTAAAGTAATGCTTTTTATTGTCACAGTGCATTTATGAATTATCAAAAAAATATTCTATGGCATTCGGACTTTCCCCAAAACACCTTAGCGAATTTCCGCTGGAAGATTTATCTCCTGAGCAATTCCTGGTCATTGCGATAAAAACTGCTGAAAAGCTGGGCTGGAATATTGGTTCAATCAATAAGTCGGGTTTACAGGCTTATACTAAGATGTCGATGGCTTCATTCAGCGAAGAGGTAAGTATTAAGATCATCAATGGTAAAGCCCTGTTAAAAAGTGAATGTACCGGAAATCAGTTGATGGACTGGGGTAAAAACAAAGAGAATATTGCAAAATTTATTGCGTCTTTTAAAGAGTTAAAGCAGAACGTGCTGCCTGAAGAATTAGAGCAGGCCTATGAAGAACTGAAAAATAGCTTTGATCCTGATGCTGATGAATTCATCAATATCAGCCCCATTTCCGCAAAAGAAAAGCTAACCGGTATTTTATCAGTATTTATTCCTGTACGCGGATATTTTATTACCCCCTTACTTATTGATCTGAACATCGTTCTTTTCATAATTATGTCATCAACAGGTGTAAATATTTTAATGCCTGATGGAGAAAGTCTGCTTTTGTGGGGAGCCAATTTCAGGCCATTGACGCTGGAAGGCGAGTGGTGGCGCCTGCTTACCAGTTGCTTTCTTCACATCGGTATTTTTCATCTGCTTATGAATATGTACGCCTTATTATATATAGGCCTGCTATTGGAGCCATATCTGGGTAAAGCTAAATTTCTGGCCGCTTATTTACTTACCGGCATTGCCGCAAGTGCAAGCAGCTTATGGTGGAATGAACTGGTGATCAGTGCCGGTGCTTCAGGTGCCATCTTTGGGATGTACGGTGTTTTTCTTGCGCTGCTCACTACCAATATCATAGAAAAATCAGCCCGAAAGTCCCTGCTAATCAGTATAGGCATTTTTGTGATGTATAATATTTCACATGGATTGAGAAGTGGAGGCATTGACAACGCTGCGCACCTGGGCGGACTTGTATCAGGTATTATTGCCGGTTATGCTTTTGTACCCGGAATAAGCAAACCGGAAGATTTACGATTGAAAACTTTTACTATTGCTGCCATGATAGTGGTGGTTATGATAGGTGCGAGCTATGTTTATACCAATATCAGGACTTATGATCTGGAGGCCTATGACGCAAAAATGGAAAAATTTGGTACCATGGAAAAGCTGGCCCTTGAAATGTACTTCATGCCTTCCACGGCCTCCGAAGAGCGGATACTCCATGAAATAAAAACGGTGAGCCTGTATTATTGGAATGAAAACAAAGAGCTGATCCGGGAAGCTGACCGGTTATATTTGCCGGCTTTGATTCATGAAAGAAATAAAAAGATGTTTGAATACTGTAACTTACGCATCAAATTGTGTAAGTTGTTATGTCGTGCTATCGAGGAAAAATCAGAGCAATATGCCGAACAGATTGATGACATTAATCAGGATCTGGAAGTCCTGATAAATGAGCTTAGTCTGGAATAGTTATTTAGCTAACGGATGTTGCACAGGAGCAATTTCCGGTCGCCGATGAAAGCTTCGAGCCGGTCGCCAATTTTTACCGGTCCTACACCTGACGGAGTGCCTGTAAATATGAAATCATTTTGTTTTAAAGTTACAAAATTACTTACATAGCTGATGATAGCAGCAAAATCAAAAATCATAGCTGATGAGTTTCCTTGCTGCACTATTTCTCCATTTAATTCTAACCCAAAATTAATATTTTTCAAATCGCTAAACTCACCCACCGGAATAAATTGGCTTACCGGAGCTGAGGCATCAAACGCCTTGGCTATTTCCCAGGGAAGCCCTTTTTCCTTGGCCTTCTGCTGAAGGTCACGGGCAGTAAAATCAATGCCTATGCCAATGGCATCAAAATAGGTATGGGCAAACTTTGGATCAATTTGCCTGCCTACTTTGCACACATGCAACACCAATTCCACTTCATAATGAATATCGTTAGAAAATGAAGGATAAAAGAAGGGCAGGTTATTGCGCAGCAGGGCAGATTCGGGTTTCATGAAAAATACCGGCTCTGTTGGCAGTGGATTGTTTAACTCGAGGGCATGCTCTGTGTAGTTGCGCCCGATGCAAATCATTTTCATGGTGTGGAAATTATAACAGCTATTTTATTTGTTGATGTTTACAGAAGTATTGTTAAATCCCCTGAGCTTAATGGCTGTAATTATCTTTTTGGTATACAGTGGAAAGTCTGACTTTATCATCCAGTCGTAATAACTTGGCTCCGATGAAAAGATGTCTTCCACACATTTACCTTTGTGTTTGCCAAAATTAAAGACTTCCTGGTTTTTTTGATTAAAAATCAGGTGTCCCACCAGGTCAGCATTTCGGTTTTGGAAGGAGAAGTCGTGCAGGGCTTTAATGTCATTCACCACGGGTGTAGAAATGTTTCCCTCCCTGTCTTCATATTCAACGCCTTCATAACGCTCAAGCTGGGCACAAAGCACTTCGTATGTGGCGCGCGTATCTGCCAGAGCGGAATGGGCATTTACCAGATCGGCATTGCAATAAAATTTATAGGCAGCCTTTAAGGTACGTGGCTCCATTTTATGAAAGATATTTTGTACATCAATAAATCTTCTGCCTTTGAGGTCAAAGTCAATTTCGGCTCTGAGAAACTCTTCCACCAGCAAAGGAATATCAAATTTATTAGAATTGTATCCGCCAAGATCGGCATTTCCAAGAAACTGCAACAGTTGAGGCGCAAACACTTTAAATGTTGGAGCATCCTTAACGTCCTCATCACTGATGCCATGTATTTTTGTGACTTCAGGAGGAATAGGTATTTCGGGGTTTAAGCGTTGGTCAAGTATTTCTTCACTGCCATCAGGGTTAATTTTAATTGCGCTTATTTCAACAATTTTGTCTTTGCCAACATTGGTTCCGGTAGTTTCGAGATCAAAAACAGCAAAAGGCCGGGTCAGATTAAGTTTTGTCATTAGATAAAGAAATAAAAAAGCACCAGCAGTAGCGCTGGTGCTGCGAATGTATGATTTTTATTATTAATAGGGCCGGTTTACATCAAAACTTTCCAGTATTTGTTGCATCCTTTGCAGATACTGACCACCCAGTGCGCCATCAACCACGCGGTGGTCGTAAGCCAGCGACAGGATGACCATATGCCGGATGGCAATCACATCTCCCTCTTCAGTTTCTAAGACTACCGGCTTCTTTTTAATGGCACCCAACCCAAGTATGGCTACCTGAGGCTGATTGATAATGGGTGATCCGGTAATGCTTCCAAATGTACCCAGGTTGGTGATGGTAAACGTGCCGCCACTAATGTCGTCCGGTTCCAGTTTGTTGTTCCTTGCTTTGTTTGCCAGGCTGTTTACATCTTTGGCAAGTCCAATCAGGTTTTTCTGATCGGCATTTTTTATCACAGGCACTATTAGGTTTCCGGTGGGCAGGGCTGCAGCCATACCGATATTCACGTTTTTACGAAGTATTACGTTGTATCCATCCACCGAAGCATTCACACCAGGAAAATCTTTTATGGCCTGTGCGGCAGCTTCTATAAAAATTGGGGTGAAAGTTATCTTCTCTTTTTCGCGTTTCAGAAAATCATCTTTTATTTTTTCGCGCCATTTAACCATGTTAGTCACATCTACTTCGATAAATGAAGTTACATGTGGAGAAACATCTTTCGACATCACCATATGGTCGGCAATAAGGCGTCGCATGCGATCCATTTCAACAATTTCGTCGTCACTGCCTGCTGACACCTGAGGTTGAGATGCTTTGGCGGGTGCCTTGGAGGCTGCTTTTTCCTTTTCGGCAGGTTTGGGAGCTTCGGCAGGCTTTTCACTACGGGTTTTCAAATACGACTGTATATCGTCCTTGGTAACCCTGCCATCCTTCCCGCTTCCGGTAATACTGTCCAATTCCTGCTGTCCGATATTTTCAGCTTTGGCAATGCTTTTAACCAGAGGTGAATAAAAACGATCGCCCGTATTTTTTACTTCCTCAGCCGATTCCTCTGAAGCAGACTCTTCTTTGGAAGTTTCTTTGGAATCTTCCCCGGTTTCTGCTTTTGAAGTTTTTTCCTGTTTGTCTTTCTCTGCTTCCGCAGGAGGTACAGTGCTATCTTCCGGATCCTGTGTGGCTTCTTCTTTTTCCCCGGCGTTACCGGGTTCAGTTTCGATGATGGCAATAACCTTACCTACAGGTACAACGTCGCCTTCATTAAATTTCACCTCTACCAATTTACCTTCTACCGGTGAGGGGATTTCTGAATCTACTTTGTCGGTGGCAATTTCAACAATAGGATCGTCTTCTTCAATAGTGTCTCCGGGGTTTTTTATCCACTTGGTAATGGTCGCTTCAATAATACTCTCGCCCAGTTTGGGCATTACAACTTCAAATTTAGCCATAGCAATGTTAGTTTTATTTATCGCGCTAATAAACGCATTAATTATTCCCTGTGCTTGTTGTCGTATTTAACAAAGATGAATTAAAAAGGTTTAGCTTCGCTTTTTTCCACTTCGTCCCAATCTCCTGAATCCTTTAATCAATATATTGAGGTCGTTGTTCAAACGATAGTCTCGTGCATAGAGCATGTTGAGCGTAAGCGCAGTGTCAGCATCTATATCGCGCTCAGGAAAAAGGTCGGTCGGATAGAGTATGCCCTTTCGTATGGGTGGCAGTTCAGTGCCGGAATAAGGCACTGGCGCATAACCTACCACCGATCTGTAACCCAGCAATATCCTGAAAAGATTGTAGACAAAGTAAGGAGGATCGTAGGTGATTAACATCGCAACCGGAGAAACTGCCAGTAAAATCGAGGCTGACAGAAGGTCAAAAATACGCTTGTTCCTGCGATTATTTACCTTACTTATGGAATTGATATCAATGATGTAAAGGTCGCGGCTGGTGCTGATGGAATTTGAACCAATAATACTCATGCTTTCCGGTGGAGCTATTTTGTATTCAGTATGTGATTGACGGTGATGACTCATGGCATCAATAATCTGGTGGGCTGGCATGTCTTTGGCGCAAAAAATAACCTCATCAATTTTATAAATATTAATGATGGTAGAAAGGTTGGCCATGTGACCTATGTAGCCGTTTTGATCTTGGCTTTTGTCGTCAAGACCAACAATACCGATAAATCCGGGGTTTACCAGCGATTTGCGGAGCAGTTCTGCTACCCTCTCTGATTCAGCCGGATTACCCACCACGGCAAAGCGCCGGTTGGGGTTGGCTCCGATGCGGTATTGCGAGAAGCCTGACAGATGCAGCAGCAAGCGTATTCCGGTAATGGCCAGCAATCCCCAGATCGCTATTAAGATAATCAGGGCTCGTGAAAAACGGAATTCGGCCGGCAATAGTGCATAAAAAACCAATATGGTAATGGTACCGGTAAACATACCCATAATTACTCTCCTGAGCCTCAATGGCACATCGTATCCACCGCTGAGCAATACTGCAATCAGCCAGATAACAATATAGGCAGGCAGCACGCCAAACAGAAACAGAGGCGGATAATGACCACCATGATTAAATACCACATGGCTGCCCCAGTAAGCGGTAATCAACAGTCCACCTCCATAAATAAGCAATGCATCGCTCACCGGGAGAATAAGCCGTTTAAATATCCGGTAAATCACTGCCATACCAGCCCGCAGATAGATGGCCATATTTATCAGCAATGAAAACAACCGCGCATTGTGCAGTGAGAAGTGTTTTTCTGCAAAAATGACCATAGCCCGGTAAAACACAAATACGTAGTTGATGCTCGACTTTTTAGTACTTTCACCTTTATAATGAATGATTCGTGCTTCAGGAAAATAATAATTTTTATAGCCACCCTTGATGATGCGATAACTCAGGTCGATGTCTTCGCCATACATGAAAAAATCCTCATCAAGTAAGCCGACCTTGTCAAGGGTTTTTTTGCGTAGCATCATAAAAGCACCCGAAAGAACATCAACCTGGTGGGTTTTGTTCTTATCCAGAAACCCCAGATGATATTTTCCAAAAATTTTGGATTTGGGAAACAGGGCCGATAGGCCAAAGATCTTATAAAATGCCACAGCAGGGGTAGGTAATCCACGCTTTGATTCAGGGAGAAACCGACCCTTTCCGTCAATCATCTGTATGCCAAGACCTCCTGCATCAGGATGCGCATCCATGAAATCCACGCATTTTTTTAACGTATCCTGCTCAACCAGGGTATCAGGATTAAGCAACAATACATATTCGCCTTTTGAAATTCTGATGGCCTGATTGTTGGCTTTAGAAAATCCGGGATTGTCGCTGTTGCATATGAGCTTAACCTGAGGAAATTTTTCGGCAATCATTTCAACGCTACCATCCACCGAGTTGTTATCAACTACAAAAACCTCTGCATCAAGGTGTTCAACGGCTGTGAGTACAGAATGCAGACATTGCTCAATAAAGTATTTAACGTTGTAGTTTACGATTACTACCGATAGTTTCATTGAATGCATATTTTTTTGACCGCGTAAAGATAGGGATATTGCACTGTATGTGTTTAATTAGATTGGTTTTTCATCATAAACTTTACCTTTGCAAACAACTTTAAAAACATAACCTTTGATCCACAGGCATTTTATAATGCATAAACCTTTTGGCTATTTGAGCCAGTTTGTGTGCGAACACCACTGGAAAAGAGTGCTTGGAGAATTGTATTCATTTCCGGTAGGAACCATGCCGGTTGGCCGGCTGGATGAACACAGCGAAGGACTGCTGTTGCTTACCACCAATGGCATTTTGTGTGATCAGATGCGGAGCAAAGACAAGGAAAAAGAATATTACGTTCAGATTGATGGATTGATTGATGAAGCTTCCATGGAAAAAATGCGTCAGGGGGTAGAAATTGGTATCCGGGGGGAGAAATACCTCACTTTACCCTGTAAGGTAATGCGCCTGAATGAAACACCCGACTTTGCGCCACGCATTAAGAAGATAAGAGATGATCGCCATGGTCCTACTTGCTGGATTTCTATTATCGTTACTGAAGGCAAATACCGGCAAATTCGGAAAATGACTGCAGCCGTTGGCTTTCCTACGCTTCGTTTGATGCGTGTCCGGGTTGATCAGGTGTGGCTCGGTAACCTTAAGCAGGGAGAAGTAAAGGAAGTTGGGGCTTTTATCTAAAATTGGCGTCTTCACGTGTTTCTTAACCTACGAAACCTCTTATTGCAGGTTTACTCCTTACTGAAGGCTGATATAGCAGGCAGCGCTTTGTTGTTAAAGTCAAAAAGTGCCTGATTTTCCCAGGGTGAACCATTAATGGCTTCCGGTCCCCTGTAAGCAATCCATTCCGCGCCCCAATAGGCAAATCCTGAAAGTAATGGTTTGCTTTCGGAAATGCGCCTGATTTTTTCAAGAAAAGTTTGTTGCCCATCAGGCGTTGGCGGAAAATCGGGAATAAGCTGGGATGAATCGCCCAGGATGTTGTCGGTCCAATCATTCCACCCCAGTGTAAAAGGATAAGCTGTTTCAGCAATTACGAGTTTTTTATTGTATTTCACTGCAAGTATTCTGATTGAACTCTGTAACAGGTTTAAGTTTTTTCCATGCCAGATGGGGTAAAAGGAGATGCCAATTAAATCATAGTCAATGGTTCTCACCAGATTAAAAAAATCATCAGCACCATCATAACCGGCAAAATGCAGTATTATCCGGCAATCATCACTATTGTCTCTAACAGCTTTGCAGCCGGAGGCTAACATTTTAAGAAACTGATCCGGATTCGAAGTATGACCTTCCGGCCAGATGAAACCGCTGTTAATCTCATTACCGATCTGGATGTAGTCAGGTTCAAGGGCGCGCACAACCCTTGTTGTATAATTATAAATACTGTCATTCAGCACTGCCGGTTCAAGGTTTTTCCAGGCTTCTGGTTTGTACTGGTAACCGGGATCGGCCCAGGTGTCAGAATAATGGACTGACAGCCACAACTTTAGCCCATGAGCTTTAATTTTTGCCGCAAATGTCTTGACCTCTGCCAGATCACTGTGCATGCTTGCAGGCTTATGCCATAGCCTTACCCTTACTGTATTCATTCCGGCTTCAGCCAGAATGGTCATCGCCGGGGCCTGCTGCCCATTGAGATTGTAATAAATGGTGCCTTCAGCTTCTATTCCAGGAAGAAAACTCAGATCAGCCGCCCTGATGAGCGTATCGTCCAGATCAGAAGTGGGAATATACTGATTTTTATCGCTTTCTTTATCACATGATATTATAATCAGGCTGATAAACAGCACAATAAGAGTAAATCCAGTTTTCACTTTTCTAATGTTAAGTGTCAAGATGCTGGATTATTTTACCATAATTTTTGTTACAGCAAAACCAGCGTTGCTGCGAGCCTGCACAAAATAAATTCCTGGTTTGATTGAGTCAGGTAAATTCACCTGAAGCTGCTGCCTCCCACTATTTAATTCTCCCTGAAAAAGCGCTGTCAGCCTGCGCCCTGAAACGTCTGATAAATCCAGCCTAATCATTGAAGTTTCTTTTAATTGCAACTCAAGCGTGAAACTGCCAGAAGCAGGATTGGGAAATGTCTTTAATTTCAACGAACCCGATGCAGGAGTATCTTCGGACAATCCCAGTCCGGTTTCCGGTGTATTTAGCTTTTTCGTGGTATAAATCCTGAATTCACCGGCTTCCAGTTGTATTGGAGTATCCAGGGAGGTCACCTGGAGCGTATCGCCACTAAAGAATTCATACCATGGGCCGGTTACGCTGAATGCCGGAATTATACTGCCGTTTTCAATCCCGAAATTTCCAATAACATTCACATCCATAGTGGGATGGTAAAGGCTGATCCTTTTAAGGTCTCCGTTCAGCGCAAGCGAAAAATCGTCGGTTCCAAATGCTTCATTCTCTGTCTTTAAATGAATGAGCGACCGGGTAACTTCATACAACATTTTACGGCGATAGTCTTGGTAATAATCCCAGCGAATGGGCTTTTCACCGGTTCGTCCGTTAAAATCAATGTCGTAGTCGTAACCCAGTTCTTCGAATTGCCACAACATTTTGGGCCCGGGTATGGTATAAAAGAAAGCGGCTGCCTGAGCGGCGCGATCCAGCGCCCTTGTTGTATCTTTCAGGTTATACCAGGGAATGGTACTGTTGCCGTATTTTATATTTTTGTACATCATACGGTCTTCATCGTGACTTTCCATATAAGCAACCACATGTGGTGAATCCCATCCGCGTTGTTTATAACTTGCAGAAGAAAAATCGCTGCTGTTGTTCCAGCCCATGGCGGCTTCTTTATATTTATCGTGGGTGCCACCCGAGGCCCAGAGCATCATGCCGTAATTGGCCAGTTCCTTTTCTTCACTATTTTCCGCAAAATGTTCAAGTATAATATAACTATCCGGGTCAACCGACCAGATGCTGTTTGCGATTTCTTTCCAGATGGCCACCCTCGAGGCATCATACTGACCCCAGGCAGCGGTGTTGCCCAGGGTGTTTTTCTGCGTAAAGCCTTTCGACAGGTCGAAACGATAACCATCAATATTGTACTCTTCAATCCAAAAACTGACTACACGTTTTACCAATGCTTTGGTTTGTGGGCTTTCGTGATTAAAATCGAAACCAACATTGTAATCATGCCTGGCTACCGGATTAAACCAGGGGTTATTCGCGGCAGGACGATTATTTGCTGCATCCCAATATAACATCACCATGGGCGAAGTACCAAAGGAGTGATTGAGAACCATATCAATGATTACGGCTATGCCTTGGGCATGGCAAGCGTCAATAAAGCGTTTCAGGTCATCTTTGGGGCCATAATATTTATCGGGTGCAAAATAGTAATTGGGATTATATCCCCAGCTCAGGTTTCCTTCAAACTCATTTACCGGCATCAGCTCGATGGCGTTGATTCCCAGTCTTTTCAAGTAACCTAAGGTGTCAATCAGCGTGGTGTAATCATGTTTAGCTATAAAATCACGCACCAGCAATTCATAAATAACCAGGTCTTTTTTTTGTGGGCGATCAAAATCAGCTATTTGCCAGCTGTAATCAGATTGATTAGTTTGCAAAACAGTGGCGATGCCCTGCGTTTTTTCAACAGGGTAGGGGAGTAGCCCGGGATATGTTTCTTCCGGAATAAATTTATCGTTCCATGGATCTGAAACCTTTTCAGCATATGGATCACCAATGCGAATGCTGCCATCTATCAGATACTGGAAAATATATTCCTTACCCGGAGTAAGGTGGGTAATGGTTTTCCAGAAATGTGTCTGGTCGGGAGTGCGCTGCATAAAACCACTGGTGTCGTATTCCCAGTGATTGAAATCACCAATTATAAAAGCATTATCCTTATAAGGTGCATAGAGCGAAAGTGTAACAGTTGAATCGTTAATGTAGTTTATACCGTCTTTAATGCCGGCAGGAAGTTCAGCGATGGGAGTATGGTTTAATACAAAGTAATATATCGAATCAATTACTTCACTCTCACCCTGCTTTGCTTTAACCCACAGGTGATGTTTGCCTGTAGATTCAGCGAATACATTGGTGTTTAGTGTTTTACCTGCTGTTTTGAATATCAGATTATTATTCTGATAAAGAAACAATGAATCGGCAAGATTGCTGCTGGCTTCTATCGCAATTTGTTCCGCAGGTGCAACCAGCAGTGCATTGCTGGCAGGAACATCAAACCTTACGAAAAGTCCCGCGGGATAAACATCAACGAATATATCACCGCCAGCTTCGGTTTTGCCTTCCCGGTATTTGTCGCCCTCTTTATTTTCGCTTCGGAAAACAAAAGCCATTTTCAGGATCTGCTCATTGTCCGGTACGCCATAATACACGCGTATATTGCCGGTTATTACCAACTTATAAAGATTAGGCCCCAACCGTTCCAGTTGAGTTGCCGAGGTGTTTTGACCCCAATTGGTTTTTACATACCTCCAGTTTGAAGGTGCTGTACTTGAGTCGGTAAGTACACCGGTGTGGGCATAAACCGTACCTGTATAATTTAGCAGGCCCTGATTGCCCTGAGTGGCATCAAAAATGATTTCCACCTCGTCGTTTTCGGAAGGAAACTGAGGAACAGTAGTTACCTGCGCAGCGAGATTAGTGATGAAAGCGAGGGATGTAAAGGCCCACAATATGACTTTTGTGAATATGTTGTACATGATTAAAAGTTGTTTAAATTCAAATGCTATCCGGAAATGGCTGATACAAAAGTAACATAAAAGGTGAAACAGCATTGAAAATTAAAACGAAAGACCTGATGAAGGGTACCGTGTGAAGACGATCAATTCATTGAAAATGCATCTTCTGCATGTTGGTATTTGCCGGGTTCTTCTGGCTTAACGGTGGGTAAGGTCAGTGTAAAGGTGGTTGTTTTTCCAATCTCACTTTCTGCTTGAATGTTGCCATTATTCCTAATCATCATTTCATAACTAAAGCTAAGCCCCAAACCATTTCCTTTTTCGCCACCGGTACCTAAAGTAGTATATTTGCTACCGGGATTAAATAATTTATCCAGAATTTCGGGTTTGATGCCCTGTCCATGATCCGTAATGAGTAGATTCATATGTGCCGGATCAGGTATTTTGCATTCCAGTCTGATGTTACCTCCCGGATGGGAAAATTTTATGGCATTGACGATGATGTTTCTGATTGCGATGGTAATCATGTTTCGGTCTGCGTAAACCGAAGCATTGGCAGGCAGCAGGTTTTCTATTATCAATTCCTTGCTTTTGATCAATCTGTTGAGGAAAGACATCACTTCATCAATAACCTCATGCAGGTTGAAAACTTCGGGTCTGATGTGTATAAACTCTTGTTGTTCTTTTGCCCATATGAGTAAGTCTTCCAGCACTTTGCCGCCATTCAGGGCTGCAGTATCAATATCTGAAATCAGTTCGAGGGTCACTGTTTTATCAAACATTCCGGCATTTTCTTTAATGATCTGTGCAAGTGATGTTATCTGATGAAACGAAGTTTTGAGGTCATGGCCGATAATGGAAAGTATTTTATCTTTTTGAGCGTTTAATTCTTTTAAGGCCTGGTTTGATTCAATAACTTTTTTATTTAAAATCTCACTTTGAATCTCCAATCGCTTACGCTGAGATATATTTCTCATTACAATGAAAATCCCTTTAAGCCGTTGCGAACGATCGGTAAGCAGACTCAGCATTACATTATACCATTCCCCATTTTTATCCTGTACGGTTACCTCTTTCTTTTTTATGCCTTCTTCCTTAAATGCATTTACCGTAACAGACAACCAGTCAACAGCCGATACGTCGTGTTTTAATTTGCCATATTGTGACTCCAGCAAAGCGGTAGCGACTTCATTCATAAAAATCAGTTGTTGGTGATGGTCCAAAACCAACAATCCATCGGGAATAATGGATGAAATTCGCTGTTTTACAATGGGAACGATGTCGAGAATATTATAACGGGAAATGCCTACGAGCAAAAGCAGTCCGGTAAGACTAAAACTCAGTACAATAATGTCAAGCCCGTCAACAAAAGTGAAACCAATGGAATAGAGTACCACCGCAATGAGAGGGAAATAACTGGCTGTTATAAATAGTTTTGCCTGTTTTCTGCTCAATTCCGGCAGGTGGCCTAAGGCTTTGAACAAAATTATCTGTCCAAGGAGGATCATTATAACCGAAAAAATGGAAGCCACACTGAATAAAGGGCCATGATGATAAGTAAGTATATTATTTCCGGAACAAAGGAATAAGCCACAATGTTAAATAGTACTTTTTCCATTTTCCGTCAATTTTAGCAAATCCGGCTGCAAATCTTAATAAAAGTATCCCCGAAGTAAGCGCGAAGGCATATTCTATCTTGCTGAATAACACCTTGATATCCAATGCCGTCGCCGCAGCTTCCAGTGCACCGGATAATGACCATCCTGCAATCATAAGCATCATCAGCGTAAAATACTTCTGATAATTATTGTGTGTTTTCAGGTAGGAATAAATGGCAATTCCAAAACAACAAACAAAATTTGCCGCAAGCAGATAAACAATAATGTTGGACTGAAAAACCATAATGTAAAAATAGTTTACATTTCTTAATGTACTTTGTTACATTTTTATTATTAATCTGCAAATATCTAAAAAGTAACTTCAAATAGCCAATCCGCACCAATAAATTTGGCCCTTTTTTTTTATCTCACCCTGCCCTCTCCAAATGGAGAAGGTGAAACATGAAAGTTTTGAGTTCATTAAACTGGTAAAATAGCAGGATTTAGTTCCCTTCACCATGAGGAGAGGGCGGGGGGATGAGGTGGCTAAACCAGGGAATGAGTGGTAAAAAATAATCTATGAAACTGTTTAACAAGCTTTTCAATGTCATGAATAAACCAACAGTTTGAGTAGTTAGCCTTAAATGGGTGTTGTGCTGTTGCGTCTAAATCCGGCCCAAGTCACTCATTTTGGAGTTACATTAATGTAAACATCAATAAACAAAGCCTATTGTACAGCGTTTATATCATCGAATGAGGAATGAAATCATATAGAAAAAAAACAGGAATAAACTTGCTGCCAAACCCAGCCTTAACGGTGTGGTGTCAGGTATGCCATAAATGATGCAGCAGGCTCTGTCGAAGATATTAAAAAAAATTTGGAGAATCAGTCATTTCCGTGTATTTTTGTAATTCGAGTGAGATAAAATCCTTTGATCATAAATTTTAAACCCACAACAAAAAATGGATCGATTAATGAACGACATTATTCTGGTACCTACCGATTTCTCGGAGGTTTGTTACAATGCAGCTACCCAGGCTGCCGAGGCAGCTCAACTGCTCAAACATAAACTGGTGTTGTTGCATATAGTCAACAACGAAACACGGGCCTACCTGAAAAGCGAGAAATTGGGACCTGAAGCCATTGATCAAAAATTGAGCGAAATTGCCGATGAATTGAAATCGAAGTATCAGATTGATACAGAAATTATGACACGTGAAGGCAGCATCTTTACTGAAATTGGTGAAGTGGCAAAGGATTTAAATGTAGATTTAATATTCTTAGGCACCCATGGCAAAACCGGTATGCAGAAGTTCACCGGCAGTTTTGCCCTTAAAGTAGTCACTTCTTCACCTGCACCCGTTATTGTAGTGCAAAAGAGACCATTTGCTCACGGGTATAAAAATATTGTACTGCCCATTACCAGTGAGGCAGGTCCGCTGGATAAAACGCGATGGGCGGTTTACATTGCCAGGAAATTTAATGCTACCATACATATATTTGTAATGGGCGAAGCCAATGATGATGTTCATACTTCTTCAAAACAAATTGCAGGATATTTTGAAAGAAATGATGTTGCCTACACGATTCGCAATTCGGTAAAAAGTTCCGGTTTTGCCAAACAGGTAAATGATTATTCGGCTTCTATCAATGCAGACATGATCATGATTATGACCAATCCGGAAAAGGGATTAAAGACCTATTTGCTGGGAAGCTATGATGAGGAAATCATTTTTAATTCGGCTCAGATTCCTGTAATGTGCATCAATCCGCGAAAATTTAACTATGAGGTATTGGGTTTGTGACAAAATCCGGTATCCAGCATCACAAAGCCCCGAAAGGGGCTTTTTTAAAGCATACGCAACTCACTAAACTAAAAACTACACCATGAATCTGAACCATCTCAGCGAATTCGTTATGGAGAAAATGAAGCGTGAGTTGCCGGCAAATATTGTTTATCACAGTACCGATCATACCCGTGATGTATATGAATCAGCCATGCGGCTGGCTTTTCTCGAAAAGCTGGATGAACCTTCCACACGCTTGCTTGGTGCAGCAGCCTTGTTTCATGACATTGGAATAACGGTCCGGTTTGAAGATCATGAAACCAACTCAGCCGCCATCGCCGGAGAGTATCTTCCCTCCTTTGGCTTTAATGCTGAGGATATTGGTGCCATTCAATCAATGATTCTTGCTACCCGTTTACCACAGCAGGCAAATACCCTGGCAGAAAAAATTTTGTGTGATGCCGATCTCGATTACCTTGGAAGACGTGACTTTTTCGTCATCGGTCAAAAGTTGCGCCTCGAATGGGAACTTTCCGGCAAACCGGTTACCCTGAGCGATTGGTATATACTGCAAATGAAATTTCTAAAGTCGCATCAATATTTTACCGCATCGGCCACTAAGTTGCGCAACGAAGTCAAACTTCAGAACCTGAAAGAAATTGAAACGCTTTGTACGCGAAGATGTACACATATTTGAATGTTAAAGTTTAAACCCTAATCCCATTCATGCTATCATGAACTCCAGTGAGGCAGCCAAACGCATTCGTCAGCTTAGCGATGAGATAGAATTACACAATTATCGCTATTACCAACTGGCACAGCCCCAAATCAGTGATTATGATTTTGATATGTTGATGAAAGAACTTCATGAACTTGAGAAACAATTCCCTGAGCATGCCAGTCCCAGCAGTCCAACCCAACGGGTTGGTGGCGATATTACCAAAGAATTTAAACCGGTACGTCACCGCTACGCCATGCTGTCGCTCGATAATACTTATTCTCCTGAGGAGTTGATTGATTTTGACGGAAGGGTTAAAAGAGGTCTTGGTGAAGAAAATGAATATGTATGTGAGTTGAAATTTGATGGTGTATCAATTAGTCTGCACTATGAAAACGGACAACTCACCCAGGCAGTAACCCGCGGTGACGGCGTTTATGGAGATGATGTTACCACCAACGTAAGGACGATTCATTCCATTCCTTTGCGGTTAAAACCAGGCTCCTTTCCTGCTGATTTTGAGGTGCGGGGTGAAATATTTATGGCTGCCGCCGGGTTCAGGCGACTGAATGAACAGCGCATGGAAGATGGGGAACTGCCTTTCGCAAATCCCCGGAATGCTACCGCGGGTACCCTCAAAACACTGGATTCACAGCAGGTAGCCCGTCGTCCACTCGATTCATTCGTTTACTATCTCCTGGGTGATGATATAGGCGGTGACACCCATTTTGAACGGCTTAATTTACTCAGATCATGGGGATTTAAGGTCAATGATGTGCGGGTAAAATGCAAAAATATTGCAGAAGTGCTCGAATTTATTGAAGAAGTGGCTAAAAACCGCTCCCAGCTTGGGTATGATATTGATGGCGTGGTAATAAAAGTGAATGCCATAAGGCAGCAGGAAAAGCTGGGTTATACATCCAAATCGCCCCGCTGGGCTATTGCCTATAAATTTAAAGCCGAAGAGGCATTAACCGAGTTGCTATCTATTGACTATCAGGTGGGGAGGACAGGTGCAGTTACTCCGGTGGCTAACCTCAGTCCTGTGCAGTTGGCAGGAACAACAGTTAAAAGGGCGTCCTTGCACAATGCCGACATTATGAAAGCACTGGATGTGCGCATTGGTGATAAGGTATATGTGGAAAAGGGAGGAGATATCATTCCAAAGATAACTTCAGTTGAATTAAATGCCAGGCCACACAATGCCCTTCCCACTGATTTTCCGACACATTGCCCTGAATGCAACACTTTGCTGCAACGTTCAGCAGGCGAAGCCGCCTGGTATTGTCCAAATACCGAAGGGTGTCCACCTCAGATTAAAGGCCGGATTGAGCATTTTATCGCCCGAAAGGCTTTAGATATCGATAGCCTTGGCGAAGAAAAGGTGGATCTGCTGGTTGAAAAAGGACTCATACATAATGTTGCCGACCTGTATGACCTTTCCTATGAACAGTTGCTTGGCCTGGAACGCAATATCGCTGCCACAGAAGGAGCAAAAGGAAGACGTATCAGCTTGCGCGAAAAATCGGTTGAAAAGATGATTCTGGGGCTTGAACGTTCAAAGAAGGTCCCGTTTTACCGCGTGTTGTATGGACTTGGCATTCGCTTCGTGGGCGAAACTGTAGCCAAAAAACTGGCTTCGCATTTTAAATCAATTGATGCACTCCTGAACGCAAAGGAAGCAGACCTACTACTTGTAGATGAAATAGGCGAAAAGATAGCTGCCAGTGTCAGATCCTGGTTCACCGACAAAAAAAATCTGAATATTATAGAGCGCCTGCGTGCTCAGGGTTTACAATTAAAAGAAACTGAAACTGCCCTTCCCGAGAGTAAACTCCTTGAAAGCAAAACATTTGTAGTTAGCGGAACCTTCGAGCATTTTGACCGGAAGGGTATCATTAACAGTATTGAACAAAATGGCGGAAAGTCAACCACATCAGTTTCATCCAAAACGGATTACCTGCTGGCCGGAGAAAAAAGCGGACCGGAGAAATCACGAAAAGCGGCTGAGCTGAATGTGAAGGTAATAAGTGAACAGGAATATCTCGCTATGATAGGTAAAGAATAGTAAAAGTTGATTGTTACATCTGCGTCAACACGCTTTGCCCGGAAATCTCCTGTTTTAATATACGTGGATTACCGTAGAAATTAATAACTGATGATCCTGAGGCTTCTATGCTCATGGTTTCAATAACATGCACGTGCATAGTGGAGGCCCCGCTGCATTCAAGGCCCGCATGATTTACCACTAAGTTTTCACCTGAAAATTCAGAAGCTCCGCTGAAATCAACTTCCAGTTTATCGGCCTTGCCTGAAAGGATAATGGTTGATTTTCCACTGGTTTCGAGTTCAAGTTTATCGGCGGTAAGCTCAAGATCAATGTTACTGCTGCCGGAACACTCAACAGATAAGGCATTGAATTTTAATGATGCATTTGCTTTTAATTGAGTAGCACCATTCAGCTCAATGCTCTTCAGGTGAGTAAAGTAAATCGTAATCTCAATGTTTTGTACCCGTAAAGACTTTCCTTGCAGAGAGATGTTAAGTTCCTGATCCTTAACATTTGAAATCACGTGGTCGATGTCCTGTTGCGAGCCTCTGATAATGATTTTTCCTGCATCTGCATGGCTCTGAACAAGCGTAATCAAAAAGGGGCCACTTACGTCAATTTCATTAAACCTGCCCATCTGTCGTTCCTGGGTAGCCGAAAAGACACTGAGCGTAAACGCTACAATCAACGAAAGCGTCATCAATACTATGATCATGGGTTTAGTGGAAGCTGCATTAAGTTTCATGTTGTTGAGGAATAAAATGAATACAATGAGTGAGTTAACTATTAGACTGAAAAATGTCTCAAAAGTTACAGCATGAATACGTACCTGATCAAAATTAAAACCTTTACATTTGCAGACTTTTTGTATGTTACTTAGCTTATCCTGAATTGAAACCCAATCTTCTCCGATACTATCTTTTTGCGGTCACCAGTATGTTTCTGTGGGCGTTAACCTTTATCTGGTTTAAAAAAGCAGTAGCCTGGTACGAGCCGGTAACCATTATTTTTCTCAGGCTGGTTTTGGCCTCCCTGCTTTTATATTCTTTCGCCAAACTCAGCCGGCAATATCAGGCTGTGAAACGTTCAGATTATAAATGGTTTATGCTATTGGCTTTAAGCGAACCTTTCTTTTATTTTATTGGGGAGAGCTTTGGTTTGAAATATGTTTCCACTACCATTTCTTCAGCCATCATAGCTACCATACCACTGTTTTCTCCGCTTGCTGCAGCACTTTTCACCCGCGAGAAGGTCACTTTTTTCGCCTGGTCAGGCATCATTGTCTCTTTTGCTGGTATTTTGCTGATGGTTGTCAATCTTGATTTCAGTTTCAATGCCGAACCTAAAGGGATAGCTTTGCTTTTTCTGGCCGTCTTCTCCGCAGTAGCTTATTCCATTCTCATTAAAAGGCTGGCCAATAAATATTCTGCACTTACCATTATATCCACCCAAAGCCTGATTGGAGCCATTTACTTTCTACCCCTGTTTCTGGTGATGGACTTCTCCACTTTTATCACCATTACCCCTCCTTTAAGTGTGATCCTTGCCATCATTCAACTTTCGGTATTCGGCAGTTGTATGGCTTTTCTGCTTTTTATTATGGTAATTGCAAAGTTGGGAATGGTAAAAGCCAATTTGTTCACCAACTTAATACCCGTTTTTACAGCAATTCTATCGTACTTTGTGCTGTCTGAAATATTTACTGTTCAAAAGATAATCGCCATGTTCCTGGTAATAGGGGGTATTGTGGTTGCACAAACCCGCGAAATAATGGAACTCCTGCGGCGGAAGCACAATAAACAATCGCTCAAAAGTCTCTAAAATAAATAGTGGCTATGCTTAAAGCCCCTGGCCGTCTACTATCTCATAAATTTTTTAATTTATGAGTCCGGTCTAAAAAGATATAAATAATAAAATGCCATTAAAATACGAAGTTGCCAGGTTACATAAGGCCTGTATATCAGTGATTAAAACTTGGTGAGACTTCGTGCCTGTATGCCTTCATACGCGCGCTGGCAGGGCTTTGTGCCTTAGTGGCAAAAAGGAAGTTTTTATGCTAAGCTCATTTGTTTTTTTGACATGATTAACAGCATTTAAACCTATTACGTCTCAACGACTCAACGACTCAACAAATCAACAGTTATATCATCTGAAATGATTAACTTTGTTGATAATTGAAAATCTACAGTTGAATTTTTATTTTATTAGTCGTTTTTTTAATCTTTTCCGGTTATTGTTTAAATCTATTGTATCATGAGTAGAGCTTTCGTTAACGAAGATGATCAGCGGGAAACGCCGTTTGTGCCGCCCAGAGCCGATCTGCCTGTTGGCTTTCCCAATTATGTTACCCCGGCAGGGATGGAAGCGCTGTTGAAAGAAAAGGAGATGTTGCTGACAGAACGTGATGCACATTCAGCAGCGGACGCTCATGATAAGCAAACGGAAGTGAGTATTTTGAACTCACGTCTGCAAATGCTGGAGAATCGTATATCTTCTGCTCAGGTTATTGGGCGGGAAGAAGTAAAGCGTGACAAAGTTCACTTTGGTTCTATTGTTAAACTTGAGATTGGTGGTGAAAAGAAACTTCAGGAATTTCAGATAGTTGGGGTAGATGAGGCTGATCTGAAGAAAGGGAAAATAGCATTTACCTCGCCTATTGCCCGTTTGTTGATGAATAAAACGATTGGTGAAAGTGTCAACCTTAAACTTGGAAAAGGGGAGAGGATGATTAAGATCATGGATATAGAATAAAAAAATTTTGGTTTTAAGGTAAGGTAGGAATTCAAAATAATTATTTAGTTAACACCCACATTATCATTATATTATTGATTTTGAAAAAAATCTTTTCAATAATTTCCCCATTTTTTTCAAAAAACCGTATTGGCTTTTCGATTTTTTATGATTAATAGATAATTACGCTGATCAAATTTTTATCAGATGCGCGTGTTTGATAAGGGTTTTATTGTTACTATTGCACTACTAAACTACACCTGCCATAATGCGGCATTGACTACTACCCTTACTGTTGGCTTTTGAATTTTGCATTTTTGTTTGGATAAATATTACCTAATCAATGGCTTATGGCTTATTGATAAACATTTTTGAACCTCTAATAACTCTAATAATAATTTTAAAAACACAACAATGAAAACAAGAACCATCAGCATTCTGCTCGTATTGAGCCTTACGGTAGGAGTATTTTACGCTTGTAAGAAAGACCAGGAATAGGACGACACCAAAGCAACCCAGACTGAATTAACCAATGCTGATCGTACAGTAGCAAACAGGATTCTTGAATTCCGGCGTAAGCTCAATTTTAAGAAAACCAACCCCACGCTTAAGAGTAGCGAAATTATTGCCATTGACGATGCGCGTTTTGATGTGGAAACCAACTTTAATGCTTCATATGGTTTCCCGGATGAGAAATATATTTACACGAAGCATGATACGGTTATTCTTGCTATGCCAGTTATTAATGAATCAACCACAACAGTTGTTCATATGCTAAATTTTTACGAACAGTGCTATCAAGAGGTGCTCGGTGTATATAACAATTGTATATACAACGATAAGGAATTGTTGTTTATCTCGCTTAAGAAAGGTGAACTAAAAGAAGGTTCCCTTTCTTTTAAGCTAGACGTTGTTATGGGGCAACGAACCAACAATACATATCCCGGCCCCTTTGTATTTGGTGAAGACTGGTTTTATGGAGAGAAATTGGGCATGTGCGATAGTACCTACTACATGGAATCAGATGCGGCACTAGTACTTCAAGATTATTTAAATTCATATTCCACAATTAATCCACCACCACCATCTGGTTACAGATGGCTTGTTGTTAATGATGCCAATAATCCTTATCAACTAACGGGTAATGAATACAAGGACGAGAACAACAATAACCTGATCTTTTATAATGAAAAGGAAGGGGAGTTTATCCATGATGAAATGTGCCTTGATTACAATGAAATGAATTTTCACCTGGAAGGCGAACATATTGTTATTTATAGCCTAATGCGTATTACCCACAATAAACCTGATAATTGGGAATTCCTCAATTGTATTATTCAAGGTGTAAATGACGACAAACCCGGCTCACAAACTATTGACCGAATCAGACATCAAAACTATTTGTACTATGCTTTTCGGTATTTAGTACCCATATGGGAAATTGAAGACCCAACTTCATTATCAACCCTTTAAAAAATGAAATTATGTTGGTAAAATCGATCAGGCTTATACTTTTTGCACTTTTCTTTGTCAAATCGTTTAGTGCCTACAATCAAACTTCATTTCAACTTCAGTATGGAACTCCCGGTGAGGATTACTTTTTGGCTGCCGACAATGATATTTACGGAAATACCATATTTGTGGGGGCCTCTGAAATCATCGAAGATGTATATTCAGGGCTGCTTTTAAAAATTAAGCCTGATGGGAGTTACCAAACAAGGCTAATTAGTATGCCTGATACCACGGTAAGCCTTATAAATATTATGGTACTACCTGGTGGGGATTACTTTGTTTTGGGCCAAATGCAATCAGCCAACGGTGAAGAACCATATAAAATGATGGTAATGGTACTTGACACGGCTATGAACACTATTTCAAGAAAATTTTATGCTTTACCTGAAAAATATTCAGGCATATCCGGCCATAGTAGTATTCTGCAAGACAATGAAGGCAACCTGGTTTTGGCGTTAGCCCATATATATTACGAAGGAACAACTTCTCGTGAAGACTTTGCCTTTTATAAGTTTACAATACAAGGCGATACCTTAATGAGCAGAGTGTATGAAACAATGTTTCATGCGGATCCCTATCATCTAACAAAAGTCCCCAATTCAAACAATATCATGCTAACCAGCACGGGTTACTTACCCATGACAGCAGGTGAGTTGATGTTTTTGGACAGTAACCTCGATATACTCAGAGTAACAAGGATACGAGATGATTTTTCATTCAAATTTGAAGGAAAGCACTGGCTTAGCGATACCAGTTTTCTTATGGCTCAAAGTCATACAGAGCATCCCATTGGTTCAAGTACCGAATATATGGTTAGGGTGGCCGTAGTTGATACTTCGGCCACATATCACAAAATTATTGATTTAAATCACCCTGACACTATCGAATACTCTTCCGCAATGGATGCTTTGTCGTATTTCAACGATACCACCATTTTTATCAGTGGCTCGCAAAGTTACAACAACCTGAATTTTTCCGTACCCAATGAAGCATTTCTATACATTGTTGACAAAGACCTTAATTTAAGAGGCTACAAGGCATTAGGCGATGGTCATTATTATATTACATGGGGCACTCACGCAACAATGGATGGAGGGTGTTTTGTTTGGGCAAGGCGGTTCAATATACCCTACGATGTCAATGAAGCCGACATCATGATCTGGAAAGTAATGCCCGAGGATATGACACTTTACACCCAGGTAAGTTATCTGCCTCCAGGAAGAATACAAGGCCACGCGTGGCCCAACCCCGTGGGTGATGAGCTTTATGTCAGCCTTGAAGATTTTGTACAAGGCGAAACCATCCGCTACCGTATAACCGATATGCAGGGCCGCACTTGCCTGGATATGAAACAAACCGTAAACGGCAACTGCGTGCACACCCAAACCCATAATCTTGACCCGGGAATGTATATCTACGAAGTTTCGGGGCCTGGAAATAAAATAATCAGCGGAAAATTCATCAAACAATAAACATTATGAAAAATTTACCCGGCATAATCCATAACCTCAACTTCTACCACTTTTCCGTTGGAAAAAGGAGACCCCCACCCTTATTTTCTCCATTTTCTCACTCCCCCGCCTGTTTTTACACTATTTTCTTTGCATGGGATGAAAATTTATTAAAAAAGTTTTATTTCCCATTCTTCTCATTGTCAAATCATTATGTTTGTATTGTCATAAATAACCACTTTTTTTTCTCAAAAAACAGTATTACCTTTTGCCTCTAAGTATATTAATATGTATAGACCTATTCGTGGTTATGTCTTAAAAAACGGACCGGGATAGGATGTTTTACTACTACAACTGTTACCCTCACTCCGGCGATGGGTTATTGATAAACATTTTTGAACCTCTAATAATAATTTTAAAAACACAACAATGAAAACAAGAACCATCAGCATTCTGCTCGTATTGAGCCTTACGGTAGGAGTATTTTACGCTTGTAAGAAAGACCAGGAGCAAACAACACAAACGGTATCAAAATTGAGTGATAGCCAGGTTGCCGAAATGATAGGGAGCTTTAAAACCCGGGGAGAAAGCAATTTTAAAAGTGGCGAAGTAGTAGATATTGAAGAAGCCTTATGGTATATTGCAACAACAACCAACTACACTTACAGCGATCTTTCGGCTGAAAATGAAAAAACATGGGTTGATACCTGTTTGATTAACATTGCATTAACCAATAACAAAGTCAGCCTTACCGAAGTGTATGCCAAGTACGAACTCCTTATTGAGAACCTTAGGGCATTCTATGGTGCCAAAAACGAAGAAAACAAGCAATTTCTTACCGTAAGCATTGAACCTGTTTCGCGCGAAGGCAATAATCTCCTTTGTAAAGCAAGGGCTGTCTTTACTTATTCCCCTATTACAGGTGGTTATTTTAATTTTGATAATTCAACCTCATATTCTTTCTGGTATTATTGGCAATACAATGCTACATGTGATATACAATCCCCACTTGTGACAGATGCAGCTAATGAAACTCAAATAAGAATAATGCGAAGCAAGGGAACACTTCCTATCTATTATTATTACGAACCGGTAGCTTCAATACCTATTGATAATCCATTAGACTATCCTATTGATTCGTCAGCGCCTAACCCACATAACAATCGGTTTAGTCATTTATACTGGAACAGTAGCCAATACCCGAATTTTAATGGATGTATTCCACCTGATGATCTCAACTTTTACCTTATTAAAACTAAGGAGCTCATAAATAACGAAGTCGGAAACGGCGGAATTAGGCCGGCAGGTACAGGAATGATTGATATTTATATGAATGGTATAATCAAGACTGTTAATGCAAACTCAATCTTCTGCCATCAGGCAACCGTGAATTACGGCATTCTACGCCAGAGGCCCGACCCCAGATATAACCTGGAATAGATAATCTTGCTACACTCGGATGATTCGTTACTTAAATCATCCGAGTGTAGTAAAATTCTTATTAGGACACTTATTGGTAAGACATTTATTACAATCTATTTTGATTAAAGCTAAACAACTTAGACCACAACTTATGAGAATTCTTTATTTGTTTTTTATGATATGTTTTTCATTCTCTTCGGCACATAGCCAGAATGGTTTTACGACTATTTATGGTGATCATGACGTGAACCTGCCTTTGAGTGTTAAAGAAATAGGAGAGAATTATTATATAGCAACAGCTTCATGCGATGGCCCATTTACTCCTGATAACAAAGCTTCAATAGCTAAAATGAATAAGTTTGGAGAAATTGTTAGTGAAAAATTATTCATAACAGGTGCAAGGCAATATTACCCAATTAAAAAAATTTACCCACTGAATGAAACTGAATTTCTTCTTTTGGGTAGTTATCGTGAAAATGACACAAGCAATTCGGCAATATGGGTTTTGAAAATGGATACCTTGTTAAATGTATTGTGGGAAAAGAAGATTCCAGTTGAAAAAAAATATGTTGAAAGGATTTGTTATACAATTAACGATTCAGGTAATATTGTAATGGGTGTGACGATTTGCACCGACCCTCCCAATTTTAATTTCTCAATACTTTTTCTTGAAATAACCATGGAAGGTAATGTTGTTCGCATTAGAAATGAAGCTACTGGAAGTCCATCTTATTCTATGATTTATTCATTAATCAGAAAAAGTGACGGGTACTATGCATTCGCTGATGGGTTCGCCTCTTATATGCCAATACCGATCACAAGTCCTACACAAAGGCTCGATTTAGATGATGATTTCAATATTGTAAATGTACATACCCTCCCTATGGGGATTGACCTCTATATGACTGCGCATAAACTTAATGAGCAAACCTATCTTCTTACAGGAGTTGTATATATCGTAGGGTCATACCATGATATTGGGATTCAAAAAACAGACACTTCCAATACTGTTCTGGCTTCAAACCATTCGGGGGTACCTGGAGAATTTCCAGATTATCCGGCATGGTTTGAAAGTATGGCACTTAATGATAAAAATAACATTTATACCGGAGGTACAGGATATGTAGGGATGAGTTTTACGCAGTGCAACCTTACTTACCCTCAGGTATTTTTACTGAGCAATTACGACAGCCTGTTAAACTGTAGGTGGACCAGATATTATGGTAGCGACACAGCCTGCTACTATATGATGACTATGGATGCCACTGATGACGGAGGTTGTATTATGGCAGGAACCATACTGTCGCCCAATTCAAATCCAAACCAGACTGATGTAATTATTATTAAGGTTGACAGCGAGGGGCTAATTACTTCAAGCAATAAACAAGATACCAGAGTTATGCAGGCTATGGTTTATCCTAACCCCGGCAATGATTACCTGTTTGTGCAAACCGGGCCTCAAAACATAGGAGCAAATTTTATGCTCATAGATATTGCCGGGCAAAAACTGTTAGAACAAATTGTGAATGAAGCAACACAACAAATCCCAACAAATACCCTGCCCCCTGGCACTTACTTCTGGACATTAAACAAAGGAAACATGCTTATTGAATCCGGAAAATGGATCAAACAATAACACTTGAACGAGAAACAACATCAATAAATAAACTGAATATGAAAAGCAAAGTAAAGAAATCAGCGTTTTTTTTAGCCATTCTCGTGTTCTTAGCAAATTATAGCTATGGTCAGTTGAATGGTTTTGTTTTAACACCCTCGGGGACAACCAATAATTTTATGAAATATGTCCCTATGATTCAGCCATACAATGGAACAAACTACATTACAGCTTTTTTAACACTCTCGGCTTATCAGGTACAGATGGGTTCAAATTATGATCCCGGAATGCCAGTTCAAAAATTACAAATGCAGGGCGGTAACATACTACTTTGCAAAACATTTAACTCGGTAAGCACGCCAGATTTTAATCCAACCTCAAAAAATGGGGCTATACTGTTCTCTGATGTTGTTACCAATACCTATAAACATGGAAAATGGGGAATTGAATACGACAACCAATACAGTACCGGTGGACTAAACTTTTTTAATCCTGTTTCGCAACTTACTTCATCCAGGATAAATTTTAACCTGTTTATACGCAACGATGGTTATGTAGGTGTAGGTACCGGAATCCCCCAGGCTAAACTCCATGTTGAAGGAAATTCTTTTTTCAGGGATCAAATGGTAATAGGAACTCCTTCACTGCCTGCACGACTTGATTTGTTTGGGGCAATTTCTGTCAGCAGTTTACAAAGTCTAAAGGGTTATCGGTTGGTAGCCGCCGACGAAAACGGACGTTTAATGGCTATTGAAGATAGTGAGGTTCCGGGTGATAACCTCGGAAATCACATAGCTACACAAAATTTATCACTAGGCGAGTATGGGTTAACATACACTACGAACAATGAGGCAGCCCTCAAAATAACAAAAACCAATGATATTTATATTGCGAAAAATCTGGCAGTAAATGAAAATATTGCGGTAAAGGGCGGCCTTTATGGTTATTCGCCTGCTGGTGGTGAAAATTGGAATAAACTTCAGATTTTCGGAAGTTCACTACCGGATGCAGCGAAAATAGAAGTCTGCGATGGTTCTGGTGATAACTGGCGGAGTATAAAATTTTTGGTTCAGGGTGGAACGGCAGATTATCAATTCTCCATAAACAGTAAAATGACGATGCGTATCCGGTCTAATAAAATTGAGATGGGCTCTGATGAAATCCCGACCGCACTAAACGTATATGGAATTGTAAATGCCCGGGAAGTTAAGGTAAGTTTAGGAAGCTGGTCAGATTATGTGTTTGAACCAGGATATAATCTGCGTAAATTATCAGATGTTGAAGATTTTATTCTTACCCATGGTCATCTTCCTGAAATTCCTTCCGCTTCATCCGTGATAGAAAATGGTGTAAACCTGGGTGAAATGGATGCATTGTTGCTTAAAAAGATTGAGGAATTGACATTGTATGTGATAGAACTTCAAAAGAATAACGAGCAAATGAGCACAGAAATCGAGAATCTGAAAACACTTGTTACTTCATCAAAAAACCAATAAACATGAAAGGCTTTATCATTTCGCTATGTATTTGCCTTCTGTTTCCTTTGGCAATAATGGCTCAAACAAGCATAGTATTTGAATATGACGATGCGGGCAATAGGGTAAAGCGCACCATTTTTACTTTTAAAATGAGTGAAGCGGACTCAACCTTAACCGAATCCGGCACTCCTAAACAAGATGAAAACCCGGCTGCTCAAAGAATTGCAGTTTACCCTAACCCCACCGATGGATTGGTAAATATAGATTTTAACCTGCCACCGGAACCCAAAGCCTATTACGTACTAACTGCCATTAACGGAGCCCAGGTAGAGCAGGGTAATCTTACCGCTACTACTCAAACACAGTTGAATCTAATGAATCTGGGTAAAGGAACTTACATTCTGCATGTGGTAAGCGGCGACGATAAGGAAAAATTTAAGATTGTGAAACAGTAAGAATCCTCACATATTTGTAAAGTCAATTTGTCTTCAGATGCGGCAAAAAGGAATAAACTTAATTGTGAAGGCTCAAACAGAGATTGTATCTCATTAATTGGAATCTATTTATCAGCATTTACAACCATTTTTTAAAGCCAGCTGAAGCCAGTAGAATCTAAAAAACAAGAAAACACAAAGCGGGGCTAGCGTGAAGCCCCACAAAAAATATATTGATATGAAAAACATCATCCTTACTTTATCTGCGTTTTTGCTTATTGGTGCTTCAGGTGCCCAGATACTTATTGATAAAGAAATTCCCGGTAACATTACAAAAATAATTACTGCCCCGGAATATATAAGGATGATGCCGGGCTTTGAATATAAACCCGTTTCACAGAACTATTTCAGGGCATATATTGATGAAAATGCAAGTACCATCCTGCCCGTTACCTATCAGGAATATATTGATCCCGAAAAACGCGAACTTGACTTTGATTTACCAGTGGGTTCAACTGATGGGGTGGCATCTGTTTCACTTACAGGGGCTGCAACTTACACCATTCCTATCTTTTCTCCGCCTGGCACTGCCGGTATGCAGCCTTCGCTCTCACTGGCTTACAGCAGCCAGGCAGGAAACGGAATTGCCGGGTATGGATGGAATTTGGCGGGATTGAGTGCGATAACAAGAACAGGCCTCACTATTTATCACGATGACCGTGTTGAAGGTATTGACTTCGACGATGACCGTTTTGCGCTTGATGGGCAAAGGTTGATAAAATCATTTAAAAGCGAGCAATATGGCGCAGATGGGACAAGGTATTTCACTGAAATTTTTAATGGAAGCAGAATTATCTCGCACGGCTCAATAGGTAATGGCCCAGCATGGTTTAAAGTTATAGGGAACGATGGAAGTATTATTGAATATGGTAAAACAAATAATTCCCGACTAACAAGCCAACGACCTGACCAAACCACAATTACATGGTACATTAACAAGATTACTGACCCCAATGGAAATTATATACAGTTTATCTACGATAAGAAAGCTCTTGAAATAAACATAAAAGAGATAAAATATACGGGTAACGATGAAGCCTCGCCTGCAATTGAGCCTTATAATTCAATTAAGTTCTATTATAGCGACCGAACCGATAATTCTACTGCATTTGTTTCAGGATCAAGATTAGAACAAACCTTGCTCCTTGATCATATTGATGTGGTTAGTGAGAAGAACATTGTTAAATCCTACATTCTAAAGTATTTCTACGACTTTTATTCAAAACTAAATGAGGTTGAGGAATTTGGTTCTGATGGGGCCCATTACAATTCAATAGTTTTTGGGTATGATAATAGTGTTTATTCAAATTCCGTTAATAATACAAAATTATCATCTAAAGATAATATCATTATGTTTGTTGATTTTAATAACGATGGATTAGCTGATATCTTTAAAGGAGGCTCTAGTGGTACAAATGAAAAGTCATGGGAAATTCACATAAATCAAGGGGAAGATCCAAGATTTAATAATGAACCTGATTTTAGTGGTAATCTGCTGAATTCCCGTGATCATAAAATTGTTCCGATCGATTTTGATGGAGATGGCTTTATGGATATTCTTATATATTCGATCTATTCTAGTGTTTTGTTTGGCGATGAATACTGCGATCTTGATCTTCTTCACAATACTGGAAGTGATTTTGTTACTTATCATTTACTCGACGAAAGTGATTTACATGGTTGGTGGTTTGATAATTTCAATACAGAGATTCGTGTTTTGGATATGGATGGTGATAATAAAGATGAATTTATATTGTGGATAAGTGGGGAATGGATGGGTAGTTTGGACCACCTTGTATATTTCTTTGAAATTCAGCAAACAAACAATACTATTGTTGCAAATAATCTTTTTTTTAAGGAATATTTGTATTCAGGATTCCAACCTACAAACATCTTAGCTTTAGACCTAAATGGCGATAGTAAGGATGAGTTGTTAATTGTCAAAGAGGATGATAAATCAGAAATTTATGAATTTATAAAGGAGAACAACGTTATTCATTCAAGAAAAATATACGATAGTGGATTCCCTTCAAGCCATCACCATTTATTTGTTGGTGATTTTAATGGAGATGGACGAGTTGATTTATTATCACAAGTTCAAGACAACCAACATAAAACACATTGGTATCTTGCATATTGGCTTGACGGTGGTTTTGTTGAAAATGAAATTATCGACATCCTTCCTGAAAATAATGATCCTACATTCTATAGTGTTGGTGATTTTAACGGTGATGGCAAAGCTGACCTTAGTTATTTGTACAACGAAAATATTAATGGTAACTATCGAGCTAGAAATAAAATTTTTTATTCGTATAATGACTCCTTCAAATCATCCACAAATGAATTATTCATGTATTTTATCGGTGGAAGTTCTAACTGGCAAGTGCCTCCACAGCCATTCTCTTCATATTTATCTGATTTTGATGGTGATGGAATTTCAGATTTGGGATTTGGAGCAGCAGATTTTATCAGATGTGTTATTACAAAGCCTTGGGTAAATTATAATACACTAAAAATGGTTGCTAACGGTTTTAATGCGAAAAGTCAATTTTTATACAATACATTAGCAAGTCAATCAATCTATTCAACAAATGGGCAATTGGATTATCCAGTCCGCCACTTTGTTTATCCATTAAAAGTTGTTGAATCACTGGCAACAGATAATGGTTTAGGCGATTTTAATACATTGACATATAATTATGGAAATGGAATAGTCCACTTGGAAGGAAAAGGCTTTTTAGGTTTCCAGAAATTTCAAACAACTTCTTCAATTTCTCCAGTTCGATCAACTTCAATGTTTGCAATACATCCGACTTATTATTTTTTGCAACCTGAGCAAACATTTTCTTATAAAAGCATTTTGGGGCCTGATGTTCAAATACATAGAACAAATAGCGTAAATCAGGTAAAGACAGGATTTGAATTAACCAATAAAGTATTTTTACCCTGGCAGTCGCTGGTTACAGAAAAAGATTTTGCCACGGGTAACAAACAAACAACTGAGGTAACCATTGATAACTATGGCAATCCACTAACCCAGGAAGTGAAAATTTTTGATTCACATACTGCTACTACCGAAACAGCATCTAACTTAACCGAATACAAAGATTATTGGTCTGCACCTGGCAATATCCCCTCCAAACCCCAAACCATAGTAAGTACAGCAAAAAGATATGGACAACCTCCTCTTTCAGAAACCAATAAGATTATATATGATAGCAAAGGAAACACCACAAGCACGATCGATTTTTTTGGTATGCCCAAAGCAGTAACAACTATCTATTCAGATTTTACCTTGGTTGGATTGCCTAAAACGTCAACAGTATCGGCAACAGGTATGGAAAGCAGGATTAGCCGTGTTATATTCGATAGCAAATATCGTTTTGTAACTTCACAAACCGATGCCGAAGGCTATACATCCTCCACTATTTACGAACCTGCTTTTGGCAATAAATTATCCGTTACCAGTGCCAATGAACAAACCATATCAATGGAATACGATGGCTTTGGCACACCTATCAAGCAAACAGATGAGTTAGGCGTATGGTCAAAAACTGAGTTTAGATGGTACACCGGCAGCACCAAACCAAATGTATTATACTTTGCCGAATCCACTTCAAATAACGGATTAACATCTGCAAAATACTTTGATAAGTTAGGGCGTGCCTTATATGCTACACGTACTGATCCGAATGAAATGATATCGAGCACCAAAACAGTATACAATTATAAAGGACAGATGGTCAGTGTTTCAGAACCCTATTTTGAAACAGCTACACCCACTCAATTCACAACTACAGCTTATCATCCTGATTATGGGTTCCCTGTTTCCTCCACATTACCCACAGGCGTAATTATTACAAGCACTACGCCTACGCCTGAAAACCCGGGAAGAACCACTACCGTTACCAATAGCGCAACAGGCATAACTACATCCAAGAAAGCAGATTGCACCGGCAAACTTATAACCGCCATTGACCCCGGTGGTACGCTGACTTATACCTATTACAGCGATGGGCAAACAAAGCAAATTGATTCGCCTGATGGCAACAATGTATCTATTACTTACGATGAGTATGGCAGACAAAAGACATTAAACGATCCCGATGCCGGTGTGATAGAATATATTCATGATGCATTTGGACAACTTATTTATCAAAAGGATGCCAATGGCAGTGAATTTGACATGCATTATGATAAACTGGGAAGATTATTAGAAAAAGAAACCATAAAAAACAACCTGATAACAAACCAGGTGTTTAAATATTATCCTTTCGATGCTGCAAAAGGCCGAAGAGGTGCGGTTGATTATACCCATTGTACTAACGAAAACGGTAATAATACCCGGGAAACATACCTATACAACGATAAAGCACAATTAACACAAAAAATTATTGTAACCGATAACAACGACAAATCTTTTACCTATCTTTACACCTACGATTCAAAGGGCAATCCCGATGAATATACTTACCCCACGGGCTTAACCTTTAAAAACGAGTACAACCCCACAAACGGAGCTTTGCAGAACGTGAAAGAAAAACAAAGCGGCAGAATAATCTATGCACCCGGCAGCTACAATGCACGCGGGCAAATGATTTATTTTGGCATGAGCAGCAATCACATATATACAACTTTTGGTTACGACGATTTTGGCCTGCCCACCTACCGGATGACAGGAAATTATTACCCCTCTTCATCCAACATTCAAAACCTCGAAACCAATTTCGACCCTTCCACTGGCAACTTAAACTGGCGAAAAGACCGCACCCGTAATTTAACCGAGAATTTCACCTACGACGCCGTGCACAAAAACCGCCTGGCTTCCTGGCAGGTGCAGGGGCAGCAGCAATACAATACCACCTACAACAATTCCAATGGCAATATAATCACCAAAACCGATTTTACTTCGCCTGGCAACCCCTATTCATATGGTTTAAATGCAGGGCCCCATGCCGTTACCGGTGTTAAAGCACCATTGCTGATGCCTGTCGAAGCGGAGCAGGAAATAAGCTACAACAGCTTTAACAAGGCCTCGCTTATCAGCCACAACTACCAAAGGCGGGAATTGTTTTTACATTACGGCCCCGATGAACAGCGCGTAAAAACCGAGTACAAGATAAACGGACAAACCACCCTTACAAAATACTTCCCCGGGGGAGGCCTGGAAGTGGAAGTATCGGCCAATGGCAGTGAACGCTGGCTGCATTACCTGCCCGGCGGGGGTTTGTACGTGTGCGATGAAAACTTTGATAAAATTGGCATGTACTATGTGTTGACCGACTACCTGGGCAGTGCCCACAAGGTAATTACCGAAACCGGTAATACAGTAGAGGAGTATAGCTTCGACCCATGGGGAAGAAGACGCAACCCGACAAACTGGACATACACCGGTGTGCCTTCAAGCTTTACATTTAACCGTGGTTTTACCGGTCATGAAATGTTGGATGCCTTTGGGCTTGTAAATATGAATGGCCGTATGTACGACCCTGTATTGGGCCGTATGCTATCTCCGGATAATTATGTTTCTTTACCCGAGCATACGCAAGGATATAACAGGTACACCTACGCGTTAAATAACCCGTTAGTAATTACCGATCCGAGTGGTGATAATCCGGCCATCATAGCCAT
>DHSR01000078.1:0-223 GCA_002410555.1 Bacteroidales bacterium UBA5281
CCTACGTCCCTCGTCCCTTTCAGCGTCCCTCGTACCTTTCAGCGTCCCTCGTCCACTTTAACGAGTTGTTGTGTTGTTGAGTTGTTGAGGAGTTGAGCCGTTGAGGCACTGAGGAGTTGGCTCCCCGTCCCCTTGTCTCCCCTTCCCCATTTCTCCCCGTCCCATTCCTACGTCCCTCGTCCCTTTCAGCGTCCCTCGTACCTTTCAGCGTCCCTCGTCCACT
>DHSR01000078.1:487-42838 GCA_002410555.1 Bacteroidales bacterium UBA5281
CCATTCCTACGTTCCTCGTCCCTCGTCCCTTTCCAGCGTCCCCTCCTTGCTCCGCTGTGGTGGGCAGGCCTCGTCTCCATTACTAAAGTTTCACAGTTAATCCTGCCATAAAATTAATTCCAGCCTGAGGGAAATACCCGTCTTCCTTTTCAAAACTGCCTTCGCTGTAATAGCGGTATACCCATGCATTGGTTTCATATTCGGCATTAAGCAAATTATTGATATTCAGATTCATTTCCAATCCACGAATAAAATCTGGCCTTAGCATCCAGCTTAGCCTGAAATTGGTTACAAAATAAGGGTCCAGACTGCGCTCAACTGATGAAGTGTTATCGATGTATTGCCGTGCAACATATTTTCCGTTTATGTAAGCTTCAATAGCTCTGGTAAGATTCAGACCAATTTCTGCACCGGCAGTTGCATTGGGTGAGAAAGACAGATTGGTATTGCCAATAGGATTTTCAATTTGTGTTCCCCAATTGTCCCAGTCATCCACAAATTCAGTAAATTTGATGATTTCATTCCGGCTTAGGGTAAAATTAGCTGAGGCCCGAAGTATAGAGGTGATGGTAACCGCACCGGTAAACTCAAGTCCGGTACGGAATGATTCCGGCACATTGGTCATAATTCCCTTTCCAACATCGTTGATGGCTCCGGTTAAAACCAACTGATCGCGATAGTACATATAATAGGCATTTACCGAGGCGGTAAATTTATCCCGGTTATAATGATAACCCAGTTCGTAATCTTGCAATGTTTCAGCCTGTGGCATAACCTTGTCAGGGTCAGCATCGGTGTAGTTGCTACGATTGGGTTCGCGGTTGGCTATAGCAAAACTAAAATAAAAGCTGTTGTGGCTGTTTAGCTGATAAAAGAGTCCGGCTTTTGGATTGAAAAACAGGAATTCATGGGTTTGAGATATGTCGCGTAAATCATCGTCGATACCAGAGAGCTTATAGTTTATGCCCCGCAATTGAAAATCTGCATATAGATTGAGCCTTTCACCGGCCTGATATTGTGCTTTGAGGTAAACATTTAAATCCTGTTTTTTTCCGGTGTTTTCATACCAGCGGTGATTGTAACCGGCTGTTTGAGCAAATTCGGCCCAGATTACATTGCCAAAATGCAAACCCTCGTATTGATTGCCCGAACCACCGGCCATTAAAAGAAGTTTATCAAGATCATAATTAACCGACCAGGTAAAGCCATAAAAGTGATTGTCGAGATTTTTGCGCCGGATAAGATCACTGCGGGAGATAAGCACGGAATCGTTTCCGGGTAGTAATACGGGATTAATGAGGTATTTCGTAAGCCTGGCATCATCCTTATATTGCTCGTAATATCCAATTCCCCTGGTGTAATGCAGCGCAAAATTTCCGGTCAGTCGGTCTGAAAGTCGTTGAGAAATCTGCAATTGGTAGTGATCCTGCTGGTAGTTGTCTGTTTCGTTATCATAAAATTTGATATTTCCACGATAATCAATGTATTTCCCTATGCCGTTATAAGTGCGATTGGTATCAAGGATGTTGGATGGAACGCCGTCCCATGCCTGATAAGTAGTTTGTATACCGGAAATAATATTGAGCCTGGCTATGGTATTTTTACCATAAAAACCACCCGAAACATATAGAGACTTCAGGTCTGCCGTGGCCCGGTCAATGTAACCATCTGAGCTCAATTTCGACAGTCGCGCATCCAGCGCCCACTTGCCATTAATGAGTCCTGTGCCGGTTTCTATTGAGTGTTTCCATGTGTTGAAAGAACCGTAAGCATTGGTGATTGATCCGTAAGGTTCCGAAGGAGGAGGAGTAGTCTGAAGATTAACACTTGCGCCAAAGGCTGCTGCTCCATTAGTGGAAGTACCCACCCCGCGTTGCACTTGTAAACTGCCGAGGGAAGAGGCAAAATCGGGCATATTTACAAAAAATACACCATGTGATTCCGCGTCATTCAACGGAATTCCGTTTACCGTAATGTTAATGCGGTTCATGTCTGTTCCCCGGATGCGAAAACTGGTTAAACCCAGACCATTGCCGGCATCTGAAGACACCACCAGCCCGGGCATTTGTTCCAGTAAATAGGGGATGTCGCGACCCTGGTTTTTTCGTGATATTTCCTCTGCATTCAGGTCTTGATAAGTCACCGGTGTCTTTTCGTTGGCCCGCGTTGCCGTAATAATGGTGGCATCACTCATAATGGCAGACCTTTCCATTGAAATAAGCATGACTTTGTCAGCGGATAAATCGACCAGGCTCTCCCAGACCTGATAACCCATGTATGATACCTTTATTTGATAATTTCCAGCTTTTAAGCCATTGATTTCGAACATCCCTTTTTCGTCTGTAGTAATGTGTACCAGACGATTGTTCAGATTAAGATGAGCTCCCTGTAAAGGAGTAAGTGTTTGTTCATCAACCACTTTCCCTTTAAGGGTAATTTGAGCCACGGTAAAAAATGGCAGTAGTACCAGCATAGCCGGCAACATCCGTAATTTCATAATGATGATTCTTTTTAGATTAAACCCTGGAAGGTTGAATTGGGTCTTTAACCCTCCACAATCAAGTCTTCTCTACATCCCTTCGCCGGCATTACCCGGAGCAGGTTCAATGAGTATGATCTCAGCCCGTTTATTTAGGGCACCCCAATCGGAAATCAGCGGCAAAGATAGTTATTTTTTATTTTTGAAGGTTTTATGTTGTGATATTTTTATTAATCTGGTAATCAGTAGTGTATATACATAGCCTGAAGAGTATAGAGGTTGGAGATTGTTGCGGCTGGCAGGCACGAAGAAACCAGTTTTTACAAAGCATTGGAAACTTGTAGTTTAGACTTAGTGATTTTTTATGGTTGCCTGCAAACGCATGCCGGCAGGTTTATTGGGTCACTTTAGTTTTACTCAGCGTAACGACAGGTTATGAAAATACGCTGTTGGGAAGAGGCGCATAATCGAACTTTTTGTCATTACACGTGTTGAAATTATCGTTAATCTCACCTGACAACATATTTTCTTCATTTTCCCACCCCCCTTTATTTCAAATCATTCTATTATCTTTGCATACTATTGTTCTCGTTTTAATGGTTTTAGCCATTTGCTTTGTGTCAACTATGAAATTCTGTTTAATTCCTTGTCTCTTCCTCGTCCTGCTCTTTCAAGGATGCAATAAAGATAAATTTCCCGATGAATTTACCCTCATTGGACAATGGCTCGAAAAAAAAGAAGACCCAAATAAAATCGAACTGGATTTTAAGCGGGGCAACCGCCTGTACATGCATTTACCGGGAACTGAACACATTGATACGCTGAATTATAAACTGGATAAGGTAAATGAGTTGAAGTTATATGTGCCTGAGGAGTTTCCCAATGGTAACTATTCAATCCATAATATTTCCTACTCATCCCGTAAAGAGGAGCTGGTGATTTTTAATTTATTGCCATCCACTCCCGAAAATCCTTCAAGAAACGTATTTCAGCGGAAATAAAGATTGTCGGAAATAATAATATTACCATATGAGAATTTGTATCATCAACGGTCCAAACCTGAATCTAACCGGAAAGCGTGAACCGGAAACTTATGGAATTGTAAGTTTTGATGAGTTTATTCCAGCCTTAAAGGAAGAGTTCCCTCAGGTTGAAATTGATTACTTCCAGAGTAACATAGAAGGTGAATTGATAAACAGGATTCAGGAGGCTGAATTTGTATGTGATGGCATTGTGCTGAATGCGGGAGGTTATTCCCACAGTTCTATAGCCATTGGCGATGCAGTAAAATCCGTAAAAGTACCCGTGGTTGAAGTTCATATGACTAACATCTGGAGGCGTGAAGAGTATCGACACCGCTCATATGTTTCCGGTGCAGCCCGCGGGGTTATTGCGGGCTTCGGACTAAGTTCCTACCGGCTCGCCCTTATCAGCCTGATGTATCAGTAAAGAGGTATTTCCCTGTCAACAGACAAGTGGGTTGAAGTTGACTTTAAATTTAAGGGAGGTGCAGTATGAAATATAAGACGGTTGTCAGTTTTTGGCAGGCCCTAAATGGTTTTTTTGATTGCCATATCTATTTGAGCAGCCTCTTTGGAGGTAAGCCTTTTACCCTGTACCTGTGCCTGAAGCAGAGCATTGGTAACCTGATAAACATCTCCCCCTGAAAGAAAGTGTGCTTCCAGTTCATCTCTCGTTATACAACTCCTCCTTTTGTGAGTGATATCATTGAATTAACACTCAATTCAGGAGGAACTTTTCTCCATTTCATAAAAATCAGCTCATTAATAGTAATCTTTACACCTGATACTTTGGCACTAAACCATAGACCTACCGGAATAAATATCCATGCAAGGAGCACAATAATTACAACAGAAATCACAATAATTAATCGGGTAGGTATTTCCATAAGGTTATAGTAATTGTGAAACAATGACTTACTCTCTATTATTTTATAAAACAAGCCATGGAATCAAATCTTAATTAATCCCTGGTAAACATTTGGGAAGAAAGCTGATCGAAATGTTTAATACCTTTAATAAAGTGATCGATTACAATGTTGCCCTGATATATACAACTTACGTCGCGATGGTTGATTTTTCCCCGTTTTTTGCGGTGGTCGTTAAATCGCCGGTAAAAGCTCATGTGCGCCCTTACCACTGCCCAGAAATCCTTAAAGCCACCATCTATAAGAAATTTAAAAGCTGCAAAACCATCCAATATCAGACGGGTCATCAATACCGGAACCAATCGGTGGGCAGGCAGGTTTTTATACAACATCGAAATGTTATTTCTCATATTGAGGTAGGTTTTGAAGGATGATTTTTTAGGCAAGGTGCCGCCACCTACATGAAAAACTTTTGCTTCGTGACAAACCATTACTTTGTATCCCTGGTGTTTTATTCGCCAGCAAAAGTCAATTTCCTCCATGTGTGCGAAGAAATCTTCATCAAACCCTCCAAATTGTTTAAAGATATGAGCCTTTACAAACAAACAGGCTCCGGTAGCCCAGAATACTTCAATGGAGCTTTTGTACTGACCTTCATCATTTTCGAGATGCTGAAATATCCTTCCCCGGCAAAATGGATAGCCCAGATGGTCGATAAAACCGCCGGATGCACCGGCATATTCAAATTGTTCGGGATGATGAAATGACCGTATAACAGGTTGGCAGGCAGCAATTTTTGGATCGGTTTCCATTAGCTTTATCACCGGCTCAATCCAGTTCTCTGTAACTTCAATGTCAGAATTCAAAAGGATGTAATAATCTGCATCTACTTGTGCAAGGGCATCGTTGTATCCTTTGGCAAAGCCTCCGTTTGAAGCGTTTTGAATAATGCTTATTTCAGGAAAAGTGCTTCTGAGAAATTCGACAGAATCGTCACTTGACGCGTTATCAGCTACAATAATGCGGGCAATGTGCCGGCTGTGAAGCTGCACACCGGGCAAAAATGTTTCTAAAAATTTTCGACCGTTCCAGTTTAAAATAACTATGGCAATATTACCCAAGAGATCAGATGGCTGATGATGAATTTAACCGGGCTGAAGCATTCACCCACTGCAAACATACAATTTTTTTAATTTGAATGTCCATCATCTCAGAAAGGATTATTGTAAAAAGTGCCGGTTCTGCCTTTATTTCTGCGCATTTCATCTTCGGTATCTTTACCTGCATGCTGACGTTTCAACTGCTCCTGCCAGCCCCAGTTCTGAATTTCACCTAAAGCATCCGAGTGAATCAGGGTGTAATCTTTGGAGCGCAACTCGCTGCTGGCAAATACAAATTTTTTATTGCGTTGTCTGCCATTATCCAATTCATAGTAATGCCAGATTTGATAAGGTATAGATCCTTCACCCAGCATCCCACCCGATTCAAAAGGCATGTCAGTAATGCTGTTGGGTGGCCCGTATTGCAGATAAACCCTTCCCATGTCGGTTTCATACCCTTTTCTTACCTGAGTCGCGTAACTATTATTCGCTTTTATTACCTCAGTATTGTATTTAACCCAGGCCTGTTCAGGCTGTTGTGGCTCCCGATGGTACCAAAAGTTATAAAAAAATTGTTGTAAATCCTTAATGTCGGCTGTTTCAATATAGGTTTTCATAAAAAGTTTTTCAGATTCAGTGCTTATGGGGCTAAGGGATCTGATATACTCTCTGAGTTCCTGAATGTTGTTAATTTGAGTGGCAAAAGTATTGTCAGCAGTTTCTTCCTGCAGTTGTGCCGAAACAGATTTTACGCGCTCGTTGAACCGTTGAAAAAAGGTGGCCTGATGAGCAACTATGGTATTGCTCTTATCACGTATAGAAATTACAAGATTGTAGTTTCCGGAAGGCAGGTCTGAAACATCAAATTCATTCAGGATTACCCTTACCGGTGAAGCACTCTCACGTTTAATCTGAACATAATTATTGAGCAATTGACGGCTTTCAAATGATTCGATATAACTTGATATCAGATATCGTTCGGAGGAATATTCTACTGCCCCCGGATTGTATATTTCAGCATAATAGATCAGCTTGTTTTGTGTGGGGCCATAAAAATTATCCACATAGGGTAAAATGTCAAATCCGCTTTTGCTTAACGGATTTTCTTCTTTTGTTTTAGTGAACTCTTTCACCAATTGAATACTCGATATGGAGATGTCTTCGGAAGGGAAATTTATATTTACCGGATAGCTTACAAAGGAGGCCCTGTTATCAGGTTTGTTTAAATCACTGATAGAGAGTTCAATAGTGTACTGGCCGTTTTCCATCAAAAACCGCTGTTGGTCAATAAAATTGAGCGCAACATTCACTGTGTCGGTAATTTCAGGACTTTTAAGTTCATATTTGCGAAAATCCTTAATTATTGAGTCCTGTTTAATGATTAGCGTTATCTGTACCTTTCCCTGGAAGTTACCGGGCGCGGTGGCTGTGTAATTTATGGTATTGCCAAGAATCTCAATATAAGTTTCCAGATAAGGGCCTTGGCCTGGAATGTTATAAACACCATGAGCAAAATAAGCACCGGGGCCTTGTGAACCCGCAATGGCCGTTAGAAATCCGGAAAAAAATACAAGAAAAGTTATGGTTGCTTTTTTCATTTCAGTTGTAGTTGTGTTATACGCTCTTTAAAGTAACGCAAAAGCCAGTCAGATAATATACAAAGATACAGCTTATTTTAATAATATTTGAGCCAATAACCAGGAACAATAAAAACCCTTCTTCATGGTATGAATTCATCACTTCACTGCGTATCATTCTAAATGACAACCATATGGCTTTTAATATCAAGAGGGATGGGAAGGGTACTTCAGGGCAAAGCGATAAATATTTTTTATTTGGTGTTCCTGATATAATTTATGAAAAATAAGATGATTGGAAGTTTCTTAACAGGCGTTACTTTATTGATTTTTAGAGCCTGCCGGCATGTGCCCGCGGGCAGGTCTTAGCGCCTTTGTAGCGAAAATGCTTTGTCCGGAGGTAGTTCAATATTTCAGGTGAAACGATTTCCGTATCAGGAGGCTATCGGTTGTTTATTGTAGATTAAGGTAAGTCCATCATCGATAAGCGTAGACAATTCCGGAATGCTGATTTTTAAGGTGGATAACCATTGATTAATACGGGATTTAATGTCTTCGGTACCCTTGTTTTCCTCCAGCCATTCAAGCAGTTCAAGATATAACAGCCATTCGCCAGGAAAATCCCGCTCTATTTCATCCAGCATTTTTTCAGCACTGAAGTCTGTTTTTAACTGATCACGCACCTCTCTCATTTCCTGGTAAAGGGCATGTAACTTTCGTGATTTATCTGTGTGTTGAATCTTATGGGTTCGTTCGGCCGGTGGTTTATAGCTGTGGTTAAAAGCAGCAGCATCAGCGGGGCCGGGGTAAGCAGAGGTGATTGTATTTCCTGCTGCCACCACATATGCTCCATCTTCGGGTTTGAAAAGTGTTGTTTCATGAAACTTTACGCTAGCATTGCGCCATCCTATAAGTAAAACTTTATCGTTACGATACACCATGTATTCAACTGTACCACTTACCCGGATGCCCGACCGGAAAGCCAATTCAGCATTACTTCCCTCTATAATGCCAATTTCAGCAAGTTCATTCTTTCCCATATTTTCGAGTGTCTGCCCGTGTTGCAGCAGCCCAAGTGGTGATCCGAAGCCATCCGGGTAGTTTTCTTTTTCATGCCCCTGTAGCATTTTGTTCCCGAAACTTAACATGGTTGGCCCAGAAGTTTGCAGATACACCATTTCATCGCCCTGAATAATACCTTGTTCAAATGTACCTGAAATCTGAATGCCTGAACTCAGTTCAATGGTAGCTGTATTGCCAGAATCCTTTGCCATTTCCAGCGCCATCATGCCACCACGTTTAAAGGCCATACTTTCGGCAAAATCATTAAGCACCTCATTGAGATGATTAAAATCTGGTGTCACAAACAACTGAGGCTGTTGAGTAGTAATATCAAAATTATAATGAACTGCTTCCAGCGTGTAAGGCAGCTTTTTAACGGTTGGTTTTAAGCAATTTATGCTTTCGCCGATGGAGGAAAGCAGTCCGGCACCATATATTTTAAAATCAGTGATGGTGCCAATTAAACCATATTCTACCGTCCACCAGTGTAAGTTGCGAATCAGCGACATTTCTGATGCTTTACCCATGCTGGCTTCCAATTGGCTGAGGTGCTGCATGGCGGCCTCAATTTCATCCTTTGGCGTATATGGGTCAGCTTTTAATATGGAGAGGTGTCTTATGGCTTCATATTGTTCATAATCGCGCTTTGAAGAAAATGCTTTGGCTCCGGTTTCGCCGAAATGGCGCAGGTAGTTTGCGTAATCAGGATCCGCAATGATGGGTGCATGTCCGGCAGCCTCATGAATAATATCGGGTGCCGGCGTGTAGGCAATCTGATCAATGGGACGGATGTCGGCGGCAATCACCAAAACATTGTACGCCTGGAATTCCATAAATGCCTGTGGCGGAATAAATCCATCCACCGCTACGGCTGCCCATCCAATCTCTTTGAGTATCCGGTTCATACCGTACATGTGAGGAATCGCGTTGATGCTGATGCCCGTTTTTTTTAATCCTTCCAGATAGGACCCATGGGCCAGCTTACTCAAAATACGCACATTCTGGCGCATGACGTAACGCCAAACCGCATGATCCTGGGCTGTGTATTCGTTATAGGGTTGATCAATCACCAAATCCATCAGGTGAGCAGGTAGTTTCTTCAACACTTCATTCAATTCCATAGGCCGGTTTCAATAATTTTGCTGTCCTTTGCAGGATGTAAAAGTAAAACATCTATATACTTGAATAATAACAACAAAAACCGTCCGAAAGTTTATGCCACCCTCCCGGTATTGAATGAATCGGATAATATTCTCAGGCTTTATAATGATTTAAAGTCCCAGCAATCGGTGCACTGGCAACTGGTGGTATGCATTAACCAGCCGGAATCATGGTGGCAGCATCCAGAAAAAACAGTCATTTGCGCTGACAATCAAAAAACACTGTCGATGCTAAAAGAACTGCAGGACGAGAGAATAACCATTGTTGATTGTTGCTCTCCCGGAAAGGGTTGGAAAGGTGCCAGGCATGGGGTAGGATGGGCCAGGAAAACTGCTATGGATGAGGCCGCAACCATGGCTTCTCCTGATGACATTATGGTAACCATAGATGCCGACACCCATTATCCACCCGCTTTTTTTGTTGAAATTGTCAATCAGTTAAAGTGTTGCCCCGAAGCGGTGGCACTGTCGGCACCATACTATCATCCTCTTACAGGAAATGAAGCCATTGACAGGAGTGTGCTTCGCTATGAGATTTACATGCGCAACTATGCACTCAATATGTTGCTCATTCGCAATCCTTATGGCTTTACCGCCATTGGGTCGGGCATGGCTTGTACCATGCGCAATTACCGCCGGGTGGGTGGGCTAACTCCGAAACTGAGTGGTGAAGATTTTTATTTTATCCAGAAATTACGTAAGTCCGGATCTATTATCATCGACCTTCCTGTTAAGGTTTATCCTGAAGCCAGGTTTTCGGATCGCGTATATTTCGGTACCGGTCCGGCAATGATTAAAGGCAGTCAGGGAAACTGGAGCAGCTATCCAATTTATCATGAAAGCAGTTTCGATAAGCTTAAACAAACCTATGATTCATTTGAAACATTGTATGAGCATGATATTCCAACGCCCATGGATGATTTTATTGAACAAAATTTCGGATTGACCCATTTTTGGAAAACCCTCAGGAAAAATGCTGCATCGGCCGCTACCTTTGTCAAATCATGTCAGCACCGTTTGGATGGTCTGCGCATATTGCAATTCCTGAAGTTTGACAGCAGTCAGTTACAGGAAACGGAGGAAAAAAGACTTCTTAGTTTTTTGTCTGCCCATTTTCCGGGTTTTGATGCACCTGGTCTGCCTGAACCCTTTTATTTTTCCTCCTGTTCTGTGGAATCATTAAACCGATTGCGTAATTTTATGGTTTATCACGAAGAAATACTTCAGCATCAAATAAAAACCTTATGAAAACAACTCCTGATATTGTAATTCTTGGTCCAACGGCTACCGGTAAAACCCGGCTTGCTGCCTGGGTGGCTGATGCCATTCATGGTGAAATCATTTCGGCTGATTCGCGTCAGGTATATCGCGGTATGGATGAAGGAACGGGTAAAGACCTGGGTGATTATCTGGTGAATGGCCGGCAGGTACCTTATCATCTGATTGATATTGCCGAGGCGGGTCATCGTTACAATATCTTTGATTTTAAACGTGATTTTGATCTCGCATTGGCAGGCATTCGCGAACGCAATAACCCGGTAATTGTAAGTGGGGGAAGCGGAATGTATCTTGAAACCGCACTTGGATTATATGAATTACATAAGGCAGATATTGATGATGATTTTCGGGAAGAAGCCGCTTCACTATCTATGGAAGAACTTCAGCACATGCTATCCAAACTTCGAACGCTACACAATACTTCCGACATTCTGGACAGAGAACGCTTGATTCGTGCCATTGAAGTAGCACGCACCGCCGACTACGGGTATGAAAATAAAATCTATACTCAGCCCGGAAATACTCATATTTTTGGAATTTCGTTGCCCCGAAATCTGGTGCGGGAACGCATCAGCCAACGTCTGAAGGAGAGATTAAATCGTGGAATGTTAAAGGAAGTAGAAAAAATATTAAACAAAGGTGTTCCTCCTGAAGATCTTATTTACTATGGATTAGAGTATAAATACCTTACCCTTTACCTTACCGGGCAGTTGGATTATGAGCAAATGGTAGCTGCCCTGAATACAGCAATACATCAGTTTGCCAAAAGGCAGATGACCTGGTTCAGACGTATGGAGAGACGTGGTATAAAGATACATTGGCTGGATGGGCAGGCAGGTTTAGAATCCATGAATAACGAAGTGTTAAATGTGATAAACAAAATGAAATAATCCTTAATATTTATAAAATTATTGTGAACATTTTGTTGATCTAAATGTTTATGATATGAATTGAAAAATTAAACAAAATAGCATTTTCGCATGAATTCTTTCAATATCTTTCAAAAATTTCCACTTGCATGAAAAGTTTGTTTTATCTCTTGCTCCTGACTTTGATCCCATTGTTTATGGTAGCTCAAAATGGCACCATAAAGGGACGGGTTTTCGATAAGGAGAGCAATGAACCGCTACCTTTTACCAATATTGTAGTATTCGGAACAAATATTGGATCTATTTCCGATTTGGATGGCAACTTTATTTTTACCGGTCTTATGCCGGGGTTTGTTAAACTTGCTGCCACATCGGTGGGATTTGAATCCTATGTAAGTGAAGAATTTCAGGTAACCAATTCCCGTACATCTTTTGTCAACATTCCCCTTAAGTCTACGACCATTGATCTTGAAAAGGTAGTAATAGAAGCATCCCCTTTCCGGAAAACGGAAGAAAGCCCTGTATCCATGCGCACCCTGGGCATTGCCGAAATAGAGAAAAATCCCGGTGCCAACCGGGACATCAGCAAGGTGATTCAGGCTTTGCCCGGTGTGGGTTCTACCGTTTCTTTTCGTAATGATTTGATTGTAAGAGGCGGTGGCCCGGGAGAAAATCGCTTTTATCTGGATGGAATTGAAATACCCAACCTCAATCATTTTGCTACTCAGGGTGCTTCGGGTGGACCGGTGGGCATAATAAATGTGGATTTTATACGTGAGGTGGATTTTTATTCCGGCGCTTTTCCTGCCAATCGCGGCAAAGCCCTCAGCTCTGTACTCGAAATGAAGCAGGTGGATGGTAACCCGGAGAAACTTGTGTTTAAGGGTGCCTTTGGTGCTTCGGACCTTGCGCTTACTTTAAATGGACCATTAAGTGAAAATACTACTTTCTTCGTATCAGCCCGCCGGTCATATCTACAGTTTCTTTTTAGCGTAATCGGTTTGCCCTTTTTGCCTACTTACAATGATTTCCAGTTTAAAGTAAAAACAAAAATCGACCTGAAAAATGAAATTACTGTGCTTGGCATTGGAGCTATTGATCAGTTTAACCTGAATACCAAAATTAAAAATCCAACAGAAGACCAACAGTATATATTGAATTATCTTCCTGTGAATGAACAGTGGAATTATGCCATTGGGCTGGTGTATAAGCATTATAGAACCAATTCATTTGATACCTGGGTTTTTAGTAGAAATATGCTCGATAATCAGGCATTTAAATATCTCGACAACAACGAGCAAAACGAACGCACCATTGATTATACTTCTCAGGAAATTGAAAATAAATTTCGTTACGAATATTCCGGACGCATGGGCGCATACAAGCTTATTGCAGGCATGGGTGGAGAATATGCAAAATACAACAGCAGCACCTTCGAAAAAGCTTTTATCCCGATAGATGGAGATACCATTCGTTCCATAAGTTATGCATCCAGCTTCGATATGTTTAAATATCACGGATTTACTCAGCTCAGCCGCGAATGGTTAAGTGGGCGCCTGATACTCTCCGCTGGCTTTCGAATGGATGGTAATAATTTCACTACTTTTATGAGTAATCCGCTGAATCAGTTTTCGCCACGAATTTCTGCATCCTATGCCATAACGCCTAAGTTTTTTGTCAACTTCAATACCGGAAAATATTATCAGTTATTACCCTATACCACTCTCGGGTTTAGGAACAATTCAGGAGAATTTGTAAACAAGAACGAAGACGCCCGCTATATCAGCAGCAATCATCTGGTTGGCGGAATCGAATTCAGAAGAAGCAGAAATACGAGAATTACCCTCGAAGGTTTTTATAAGCATTATAACAACTACCCGGTTTCGGTAAATGATTCAGTATCATTGGCTAATAAAGGCGGTGATTTTGGCGTTTTCGGAAGTGAAGAAGTCCGTTCCAATGGCAAGGGCCGCGCGTACGGAACCGAACTCTATGTGAGAGAAACTCTGCCTGGTAAGATCAACGTTATTTTGAGCTATACATATGTGAGAAGTGAATTTACCGGTGCCAATGATGATCTGATTCCTTCGGCCTGGGATAACCGCCATTTGTTTAATGCCATCGTTTCCAAAGATTTCAAACGAAACTGGTATTTGGGATTAAAGTGGCGTTTTGTTGGCGGCTCACCTTATACACCCTGGGATTTAGACAGAAGCTCATTGATTTCAGCCTGGGATTCAAGACGGCAGGGCTTTCTGGATTATTCCCGCTTCAACACCCTTCGCCAGAAGAATTTTCAACAACTGGACCTCAGGGTTGACAAACAGTACTTTTTTGGAAAATGGTCACTTAATTTGTACATGGATATTCAGAATTTGTATAATTTTACTCAGGATGGACCTCCGAATCTGATAACACAAACTGATGATTTTGGCAATAATCTGATCGATCCCCTTGATTCAAACCGATATCTTATGAAGAATATCGTCAATGAATCTGGTACCGTTTTGCCTACCATTGGAATTATTGTTGAATTTTAATTTTGATTCAAATGATGAAAACCCGGAGATATGCCCCGATAATTGCATTAATTATCTGCTTTGCAGCAGTAAGTATTGCCCCCGCATACAGTCAGAAGACCAAACGTGATCATCGCATTTTGGTTGACACGCTGATCACCAACAGCAGGGGTGAGGGTAATCTGATAGAAATTTCATTTATCCCAGGTGCTGAACACAACCATCCTTTGTTTGCCTTTTGGATTGAAGATACCGAAGGCAATTATATTCAAACGTTATATGTGTCAGAATCTATCGCGACGGGGGTATTTAAATTTGGGGACAAATCATCCGGTCGGTGGCAACCCGGCGAAATAGAACGACCTGCTTCACTGCCCTATTGGGCACATAAACGCAATATACCCAACCAGAAAGGCACCTATATGCCCACGGCAGCTCAACCGGTGGCTGATGCTTACAGTGGGGCTACTCACAAAGCTGCATTTGTGTTGCTGGCTTACAGCGATAAGGTATTGAACGGGAAATTCAGGCTGCTGGCCGAAATAAATCAATCCTGGGACTGGAATACGCATTGGACAAACAATAAATTTCCAGATGACAAAGATTATTTTTCATCGGCCCAGCCGGCGGTGGTTTATGAAGTGCTGATTGATGCTGACAAGCCGGGAACCTATGAATTAAAGGCCATTGGCCGCAGCCACCATTCCGGCAGGTCGGGGGAGCTGTTTACCGATTTAAATACTCTTACTACTGCGCTTGAAATTGCTAAAACCATAGTGGTTAAACTTAAGTAACTGGTTGCTGATTTTGGCAAATCGCCGAAATCAATCGTTTGCCTTATCGCCCAGGAGTGGAACGAACCTAAACCTGCCATGTTCCCGGGTTTCCAATGCACCATCTTTTCCTTTTCTAATCGTGGTCATTACCTGGTCACCCAAATCATCAATAGGAATAACCAGAATGCCTCCAACCTTCAATTGATCAATCAGTTCCTGGGGTATGTAAGGGGCCCCGGCGGTTACGATTATCTTATCGAAGGGTGCAAAAGCCGGCAGGCCGGCATAGCCGTCACCATAGAATACTTTCACCATGTATCCCATCTTTGGAAGCAACCCCTTTACTTTATTATAAAGACTTCTTTGCCGTTCGATGCTAAAGACTTTGGCACCGAGTTGGGCCAGGATGCTGGCCTGATAACCGGAACCGGTACCTACTTCCAATACCTTTTCTCCCCTTGAAATGTCCAGCAACATCGTTTGTGTGGCAACAGTGTATGGCTGAGAGATGGTTTGCCCGGCTCCAATGGGAAAAGCTTTATCTTCATAGGCAAATTCCAGAAAACCTGAGTCGAAAAAAAGATGACGGGGAACCGATGCTATGGCTGCAAGTACCTTTTCATCATTAATGCCTTTTTCCTTTAAAGTCTGTACCAGTTTTTTTCTTAGCCCCTTATGTTTGAAGGTATCGTTTAATTCATCAGTTTTCATTGTTCTGCCTGTTTCAGAGTTCCGGCCAAAATTACTACTTTCGCAACGTTTAAAAAATGTTTCTTTAAACGTAAAATCATTCATATGCTTAAAATTGGCGTTCTGGGTGCCGGACATCTGGGAAAAATTCACCTTAATTGTATTCAACAGATTGAAAATTATGAACTTGTAGGTTTTTATGATCTCGATCCGGTTCAGGCAGAAAAAGTATCAGGCGAAACCGGAATCCGGGCTTTTACCAACATGGATGCCCTTATTGACGCAGTGGATGTGGTGGACATCGTTACCCCCACTTTGTCGCATTTCGATTGTGCATTTAAAGCCATGCGCAAGTTCAAGCATGTTTTTATTGAAAAACCTTTGGTAACAACACCTGAAGAAGCCAGGCAGTTGATTGATCTTTCTGTTGAAGCGGGAGTTAAGGTGCAGGTGGGTCATGTAGAGCGTTTTAATCCTGCTTTTTTAGCTGCGCAACCTTATATTCAGCAGCCCATGTTCATCGAAACCCATCGGCTGGCTCAGTTCAATCCCCGTGGAACAGATGTGCCCGTTATCCTTGATTTGATGATCCACGATCTGGATATTGTGCTGAGTCTGGTAAATGCTGACATCCGTAAGGTGAGTGCCAGTGGGGTAGCTGTTGTGAGTGATACACCGGATATTGCCAATGCAAGGGTGGAATTTGACAATGGTTGCGTGGCAAATCTTACTGCAAGTAGAATCTCCATGAAGAATATGCGCAAATCAAGATTTTTCCAGCGCGATGCTTACATTTCAGTAGATTTCCTTGAAAAAACTACTGAGATCATCCGTATGCAAACCATTGATCCTGAAAATGCTGACCCCCTGGCAATGATATTGGATCTGGGAGAAGGAAAGCAGCCCAAACAAATTATGTTCGACAAGCCTAAAATTGAACCTATAAACGCTATTCTTACTGAGCTTGAACAGTTTGCTATCGCTATAGAAACCAATACCATGCCCATTGTAACCATACAGGATGGATATGCGGCCCTTGATTTGGCTTATCGTATTATGCGAAAAATGAATGACTCAATCAATCAGGTAGAGTAGGCAATCAGGTGTTGGTAATTAATTTAATACTTTTTAACAAATCAGACAATAATAAAATGTCTTGCCCGTTCATTAGGACATGGGAATAACTATAAAAAAGCGGGCAGTATGCTGAGATTTATACGTTTGGTATTTTTTCTTTGGTTAACCTTATCATTGGTCGCTTTTTTCGGTTGTAAAGAAGAGGAGGATTCCGCATTAATTCCTTCCTATCTTTCGATTGATGAAATTACACTTGATGTTAGTCCCGGGCAGGGTACTGCCGCTGAGCAGATTACCGATGTCTGGGTTTACGCCAACCAACAGTTTATCGGAGCCTTTGAGATGCCAGTTAAGGTTCCTTTACTTCTTGAAGGTGAAACCGATATCCGGTTAATGGCCGGCATCAAACTGAATGGTATTTCATCTACAAGGGCATATTATCCTTTTTTTAAGCCCATTTTGCAAAAAGTTAATCTTGTCCGGGATAGTGTATATGCTTTCGGTAAAGTTTCTGTTCAATACAGAGACAATTTAAAATTTGCCTGGATGGAGGATTTTGAAGGAGTTGCACCTACTTTTGATACCACATCAAAAAGTACTGTTGCCCTTCAGCGTACTTCCGATCCGGCATTATTATTTATGCATCCGGGCGAGCTGAATGAATATTCGGGTTATGTGTATTTACCTGCTGACTCCTCTGTTTTTGAAGCAATTTCTACAGAAAAATATGAATTTCCCGAAACCGGCGTTGAGGTTTTTCTGGAAATGAATTACTCCAGTGATAATGAATGTGCTGTTGGTGTCAAATATCTGGCTCAGGGTTTGATAGTACAACGGCCTCTACTTTATTTAAAACCAAGTCCGGAATGGAATAAGATTTATGTGAATTTAACGGTACCCAAATTCGATACACCCTCAGCTACTGATTTCCAGATTTTTATTGGCGCAAAAACCGATCAGGGGGATGCGGATGGTTATTTGTTGATTGACAATTTAAAACTTATTCATATCAATCGTGCAAAATGAATAGACGACTACAGGTTGCTAAATATGTTATTGGCGATTTTGTTTCTGCTGTGCTGGCCTGGGGACTATTTTTTGTTTTCCGTAAGTATTCTGTAGACCCTGCAGTATTTCAATATCCTGAAGTCATTTATAAGGATGCCAATCTTATTTATGGTTTAATATTTATTCCCATCTTCTGGCTGTGCCTGTATATCATTATGGGTACCTACCGGCGCATCTATCGTAAGTCCAGGTTACGTGAACTGGGACAAACCCTTCTGGTAACTTTTATCGGAGTTATCATAATATTTTTTGCACTTATCCTCGACGATACGATTGTCAGTTACCGGAATTACTACCAATCACTCCTGGTTCTTTTCGTACTGCAGTTCACCCCTACTTATTTGTTCCGGTTTATTCTTACTTCTATTACTGCCTACCGCATTCATCATAAAATAATAGGATTCAATACCATCATTGTAGGGAGTAATGGTAATGCTCTTCAAATATACAGAGATATTGAAAATCAGGAAAAATCAAGTGGAAATCATTTTGTAGGTTTTGTAAATGCGGCCCCTTATAAGAACTACAAACTGGAAGAGTTTTTACCCCATCTGGGGCAGATTAGTGAGTTGAAACAGATCATAAAAGACTACAATGTGGAAGAGGTAATCGTAGCTACGGAACGTTCGGAAGTAAAAACCATTGAACAGATCATTACTGAGGTAGAAGATACCAATGTGGTAATCAAAGTTATTCCCGATATGCAGGATTATTTGCTGGGAACCATAAAGTCAACATCCATATTTCATGCTCCTCTGCTTCAGATTTCTCCCGATCTGATGCCTGCCTGGCAGCAATCTTTAAAACGAATGATGGACATTACGGTCTCAGTGCTTGCTATGATTGTGCTTTTACCGGTATATCTGGCTGTGGCCATAGCAGTTAAAGCAACATCCAGAGGGCCTGTACTTTATTCCCAGCCACGGGTCGGAATACATGGCAAGCAGTTTAATATGATCAAATTCAGATCTATGTATGTGGATGCAGAAAAAGAGGGCATTCCTCAGCTTTCCTCAAAGCATGATCCACGTATTACACGTGTAGGCAGGTTTCTTCGGAAAGTGCGTCTGGATGAAATTCCACAATTCTGGTCGGTGCTGATTGGAGACATGTCTTTAGTAGGACCCCGGCCTGAGCGTCAGTATTTTATAGATCAGATCACCGCCAGGGCACCCCATTACAGACTGCTGCAAAAAGTAAAACCCGGTATCACCTCCTGGGGACAGGTAAAATATGGCTATGCCGAAAATGTTGAAGAAATGGTGGAACGACTGAAGTTCGATATCCTTTACATTGAAAATATGTCGCTCGCCATGGATTTTAAAATTCTAATCTATACCATGTTGATTGTTGCTCAGGGAAGAGGTAAATAAACAACTTCCTCAGCACCTGCCTGTCAGAAACATGTTCCTTTTACTATTTGACTGTTTTGGATCAATATGCCAGAATACGATTTTGAGTTTGAGCCTGATTCTCATCAGAAAACTATAAAATTAAACTTTTTCCTTATTTTATGGATTATGAACCGTTCAAATACAAATGCAGTCAGAAAAAGAGCCAAAATATTGAGTAATATAAAATGAAAATTTCAGCAATACAGGAAGTTGCGGTAAACTTTTTTTCACCATCCCCTTACCATCAGTACGCCTAAAAATGCTGCCAATACAGCCAATAAAAAGCCAATCCGTCCCATCATGCGTGAGATATTTCTTAATTTTTGAGTAGAAGCATGTTCCGGATTCAACTTCCAGGCTTTAATAGCCAGATTTCCAAGGTAATAGTCATGAAAGACGCTGATAAGCACAATGCCAATGAAAACAAGAATTTTTAAGCCGGCTACTTTACCAAAAAATGAGCCTGTAAAATAGGCCCAGGTCCACTGAACGCCTCTTATTTCAAGCTGATAAATACCGGTTATAAGCAACAAAGCGAGCACAACCGACCCGGCCGGCCTGAACTTGAGGGAGACACTGGCAATGAGGTCTATTTTGTCCGGGTGGTTTTTAATGCCTGGAATAAAGGCCAGAATCAGAAAAATCATCCCACCCAACCATATACATGCTGCAATGATGTGGATAAAAGTAGAGATTACATAAAGATGGTGACTCATTCTTTTCTTTGCGGTTTATACTACTTATCTGAATAGCGGAATATGCAATGTTAACCTTCTTCATCCATGGATGCTGTCTCTGTGTCTGCGATCTTAAACTAATGCAGTCTCCATGCGAAGAATGAGAGCGTAAAGATGTAAAAATTGCACCTGTAATTGGAATTAAAACTGCTTGTGTACTCAGTTTGTCATTCTTTTTTTGGCTTCTATACACCACAGCAGTTCGTTGATGAAGAGGGCTGCCCTTTTATCCATTGCTGCTTTATTGGCAGGATTCCCATCATCATCAAATGCCTCTATAACATTGGGAACCGGGAACATGGCCGGGACCGTCCAGGCCCTTATTTTCCACAAGGAAAACTGTAGCGAAGTGATGACCTGTGTCCCTCCGAAAATTCCATCCGAAACGGTGGATATGGCCACAGGCTTGCGCTGCCATTCGGCGTACAACAGGTCAATCACATTTTTCAGGCTGGCAGGATAACCTCCGTTGTATTCGGGCGTAACGATAATCACACCGTCCGCGGCTTTTATTTTTTCCGAGAATTCGCGTGCTTTTTCTGAAGGCGATTCCTGAAACTTCAGACGCTCATCGAACAGCGGAAAGTTGTATTCGTTTAAATCAAGGATATGCGCCCCGGCAAGATTATTCACCTCCAGATAATTCATAAAATACAAGGCAACCTTATGGCTGTTCCTTCCGGCTCTGACGCTCGCGGAAATAATTTCAATGTGTGGCATTAACTAATTTCTATGAATTTACCCGATTAATTGTGCGGTGGCTGAAATTTTAGCGCTACCTCCGGCATATAGACGTGAAACCGGGCATTTTTCTTTGGTTGTGGCTGCGAGTTTCTGCAGTTTGGCATCCTCCAACCCCTGGCATTTTACCTTGCACTCCAGCTTTATTTCGGTAATGTGCGGGCCTGAGTCATCCTTATCAATAGTAACAGATGCTTTGGTATCAATGCTTTCCGGATTTAGCCCTTCCTCTGTGAGCAACAAGGACAAATACATGGAATAGCATCCGGCATGAGCTGCACCTATCAGCTCTTCGGGGTTGGTGCCTCCACTGTTTTCAAATCTGGATGCAAAGGTGTAAGTTCCTTCGAAACCAGTAAATTTCATGGTTCCTTTACCTTCTTTTATGGTTCCTTTCCATTGTGCATGGGCATTTGATGTTGACATGTCAGATGATTTTTAGATGAATAAAACAAAAATACAATTTCATTTAAAATACTAACAATGGCGCAATCAGAATGTTTGGATAAGGATTCGGAGAAAGATGATTTTGTATAAAGTCAGCGAGCTTAAATAAATTTGAGGCGAACAACGTCAGTGAACAGAACCGGGCAAGGACTGTGTGGCAGCCTGCACACGGGAGCAGCAATAGCTTCTGACCTGGTGATAAAAAAGATTTTTTTGCTAAGCTTCTTTGTATATATGTTCTTTTAAAATAATGGCACCTTCTTTTACTCCAAGATGATGTGCAATGATGCTGCATTTTGCTTTAAGCAGAAAGAAGACCTGCCTGTTGCACCCGGATAATCCTTCAAAATTACCCTGCCCTTTACTGATGACAAGATCGGCAGTATCAAAAAGCTCACCAAATGCAGGTGAGCTTTCTTCGGGAATCACACCTGGTGATTTGCATCCTGAATCAACAATAGTTGCTACCTGGTCAATGCCTGAGGCCACGGCATCTTGCCAGGTAACATCGTTGATGATGGGGATGGCACGAACCGCATATTTTACCGGTTTCTTTAAAGCTTTGATTAATATTTTGTCGAAAACGGATTCTCCAACATTGTCGCCAATATAGAGAACGTTCTTGCTTTGGTCCAATTGCTTTTTGAAAGCCGGATAGTCAAAAATGCCAAAATCCTGGCTAAGTATGGTTTTTACATCGGTTACAATGTCAAATGCCTTATTTACGCCCAAATCAATGATATTTCCGGCAATGGCTATTTTTATAGCCGTAAGAAGCTTGTCGTCGGCATTAGCCACAATTCGCTCCAATTCAGGGTAGATAGCTTTCGTCTCTCTGATGTGTTGCTGCTTGATCTCTTTATATGGGTCCTTAACTCCGGTAATTTCACTTACAATATGATAGACCTTCGCACCTGTTGCCGCAGGGATCGTTTCCATTGAGATGGTTTTTATCAGTGCTCCTGTTTTTTCCAGAATTAGCTTTAGTTTTGCTTCATCCGAAGTGGCCATTCGCCCTGCGCGCAATGCCTGTTGCATTACACAGGGAATACAATCAAGATAGGTTCTCATTATTATTTTTACAAAAAATAAAAGCCTTAAGCTAATTCAATATTCACGAATTACTTAATTTTATGTATCTAAAATCATTCTTATCATCCCAGTTTTGAAACATCAATTTTAAAAAGTTTTGCCGCATTTTTCCAAAGAATAAGTTCTTTTTTATCCTCAGGCAAATCCAGTTGTTTCATAAAGTTGAGATATGATTTCATGGTAGAAATGGGCCAGTCGGTGCCATACAGCAGATATTCGGGTTCGCCGGCATAAAGAATCATCTCTTCAAGCTGACTTTTCATATATTTTTCAAATTGTTCGGTAAAGTCGCCCAGTACCAGTCCGGAAAAATCGGCATAAACATGTTTGTTTTTGTAAACCACTTCCATGCAATCCTTTATCCAGGGGTTACCTACATGGCAGATTACAATCTTTAGTTCGGGGTTGTCCACCGCAACTTCATCTATATGTATGGGATGTGAAAATCGAATTCTTCCCTTGGGTGAATAAGTGTCGCCGGAATGAAACATTACCGGAACATCATATTCCATTGCCAGGTCGTAAACCACCTGAAGCCGGTTGTCGTATGGATAAAAAGGTTCATATCCAGGGTACAGCTTTAAGCCCTTAATCAGGCCATCTTCAAGGTAATCGCTCAGTTCACGCAAATCCCTTTCTTTGTAATTCAGAAAACTGATCCCTGCAACCACTCCTAAATTGTCCCGGTTGCTAACGGCCTCCACTACTTTCTTAATACCCGGCCTGTGCTCGTTTACGATATAGGAAGTAAGTATCAGAGAATAATCCACTTTATTCTCGGCCATGGTTGATGTAAGTTTATCCAGACATGCCTCCAGTGATACCACCTTGTCTTCATGGTAGTTATTGATGTGTGTATGTGCGTCAATAATCATTTTGCTGATGATTTGATGAATAATAAACAGGGATTGGAAAATGTTAAACATTTTCTCCTGCAATATATGAAATTAACCAGTTTGGTTGATTGTTATAACAACCGATTTACCATGATGTTGGAAAAATGAATAAAAACCCTAAGACTGCAATGGTTTCAATTCGCTTTCGCAAGTTTATTTTAGCCATTTTGGGTTGTTTTGAGCTCAATATATCCGGAGAAGTTGCCTCACTCTCAATCGTTTTATGGTTAGCAGGATTTAAATGCAAGGGGTACAATAAATTCTTACCCCATCTATGTCTCTTTTTTCTTTCGTTCCCAAAAAAAGAAAATTTTACCGGGTAAAATAACGTTTAACAATTTCTTTCCCAATAAACCCAATGTTACCGCGCAGGCCAGACAACTCAGGGTGAGAAGAAGAATGATTGGTGAATTTCTTGGAGTCAATCCATTTTTGATTACGATTATGGAGGCAATGCCGGCCAGAATAGTGATCATTGCACTTAAAATCAGTTTTTTGATCAGCAGCGGTGTTTTAAATGTTTTAAACCGGGTATAACCGTCTATCATTCCTGAAACCAGGGCAAGCAACATGGTTAGTGGTAAGGTAATGATCATCACTTTATTTACGATCGTCAATTCTTCGGCATAGTAACCCGGAAAAAGGGCGATGAACAAAAATATTAGCGGAATGGCACCCACAAAGGCCTGCGAAAAGTGAATGGCAATAGGGTGGAGATCGAGATTTAATATACTCAACCTGTTTTTGGAAACTTTTTCCCGGTAAGGCTCAAATACTTTCCGGGGCATACCACATGCAGGACAAACATCTCCCAATTTATCTGCTTCCATTACATAGCCACAGGGGCGACATCTTACCAGTTCAGCCATAGTTATTTTGTTTTTGGGATGAATTCCTAAACATTGTACAGGTGAAGTCATTTCAATCTTACCTGTAATCCGGTAAATATCCGGAAGTCAGGTCCTTTTGAATAATCTCGTAACTTTATGATAGAAACTGTCGTTAAAGGTAAGAAAATTATTTTTATTCAGATGTTTACTCATATTTATTTTGGCAATCAAACAAAAGTATTTCCTGATTTGAATTGATTGGTATAGGTGTTAATATCACATGGATATATGTTTATGAAAATAGATGAAGACAGCGCATAATTTTTTATCTTTGCAAGCGAAAAAAAACAAAAGAAAATGTCAGAAATAACGAGAATTCAGGCCCTTGAAGCTTATAACAAAATCAATGAAGGCGCTTCATTTATTGAAATTTCCGATGAATACGGACAAACGCTGGTAGCCTATGATGTAAAGGACTCCAGCCGGGTAACACTGCTGCAGTTGCTCGAAAAATTGCAGTGGATGGACAAATCGCCACATTATATTATTGGTGGTTATAATGATGAAGATGGTTTTAAAGCCGCCAATTTATTATTTCACCAGGGTTTTGAACACGTCGCCTACATTGGTGGTGGCATTCAATCCTGGTTTCTTGAAGGATTGCCAGTACAGTATGTGGAAAATAGCGGCTGGTGCAGTGATGGTAGCTGTGGTTCAGGAAGTTGTGGATCAGGCGGGTGCGATACCGGCATGGAGGAAGAAGATGATTTTTCCGGCGGTTGCGGCTGTTCATGCGGACATTAAACATCAGCGATTATCCGTCCGCCGCATCCATAATGCGCGAATAAATAATAATAAATCAGGCCGATATTGCAAAATACGGCCTGATTTATTAAAGGTATGCCTTCTTTTAATTGATGGAAGGCAGGAAAGAATGGTTCTTTGAATAATCCATCATTTGTCCTGCATAGTCCTCAGGATATTCCACATTAACCGAAGTGATCTTTCCATTTTCCGTCACCGGTACAAAAACTGGATTGATAAAACCCCCGTAAGGAGCAATGTTAAGTTTTGCGAACCGGTCCAGCACTTCCCTGTGAAGTTCCGGATTCACTTTCACTCCGTATTTTTCAACCAGATCACGGCCGGCTTCATAATCGCCTTCCGATTTAATCCGCTGGATTTCAGCCAGCAATTTTCCAAACAATTGCCGGAGTGCTTTATAATCGTTAATCTTAACATAAGATTTTCCATCGCGGCTGAACTTCTCTATTACATTATCAGCTTTTCCCTGTTCATAAGCCCATGAGGCAATCAATTGCCGGTTGCGCATGTGTGCCTGCTCAATGTTTTTGCCTGGCTCAATGCGGGTAAGCTGAGTAATGAGGCCATTACGGATGTAACTGTTGTATTCAGCCATATAAACCTTTTCATCATCAAAAAGACCTAAGGATATCATTTTAGGATCGCCAATATAATACAGGGCAAAGAGGTCGGCTCTGGCTTCTTCCAGGGGAGAACCGTAATTCTTCAACTCATCACCGCGTGTTCCCGGGAGCAATTGTCCTGATCCGTGGCCGAGACATTCATGCAGGTCAGTGTGCAGATTACTTGCCAGGCTTCCATATTCACGCGCCAAAGCAATTTCCTGATCATTGGCCGCAAACTCTTCGAGCATCCCATTGCCCAATGAAGCCTGATCATAGGCATAGGTTATATTTTCAATGGTTACCGATTTGGAGCCATGCTCTTTCCTTATCCAGTCGGCATTGGGAAGGTTTATACCAATGGGTGTACTCGGATAGCAGTCACCTCCGAGTTGGGCTGCCGTAATTACCTTTGCAGATACGCCTTTAACTTCAGCTTTTTTAAATTTGGGGTTTACCGGTGAGTTGTCTTCGAACCACTGTGCATTTTCGCTGATTATAGTAGCGCGTTTGGTGGCAGCATGGTCTTTAAAATTGACCAGACTTTCCCAGGTGGCTTTTAGTCCAAGAGGGTCGCCATACACTTCAATAAATCCATTTATAAAATCAACCTCCGATTGCATATCGCCTACCCATAACACATTATACTCGTCCCAGGTTTTCAGATCGCCGGTTTTGTAATACTCAATCAGTGTATTGATGGTGCGTTGCTGAAGATCGTTTTCGGCTACTCCGGCAGCTTTCTCAAGCCAGAAAATAATCTTTTCAATGGCCGGTGAATACAGGCCTCCTGTTTTATAAACTTCTTCAAAAATTTTCCCATTGCGCTTTACCAGCTTACTGTTCAATCCGTATGAAACCAACGTATCGCCTCCGGTTTTAATGTCCCCGGCTTTTTTGGCTTTGTAGTAGTCTTCAGCCTCTTTTTCGGTAACCCCATCATAAAAATTGCAGGCTGAGCTTAGTAGCAGGTCTTCTCCGGCTGCCTGGCTCACTGCTTTTGGGGCTATATTATGGCTGAAAATGATGGGAGTAATTTCTTCCGTGAAAGCTTCTATGGTTTGTCCGTCTTTCAATGGAAAATTACCGGGACTGGTTTCTGCAATCAATGATTTGAAATAGTCTTCACTTATTTCAGGATAAAACTTATCCTTTGAATAGTGGTGATGAATGCCATTACTGAACCATACTCGTTTCAGATAAACGGTGTACTTTTCAAACTCCGGAGTGTTGCGAGGACCGGAATAATTCTCGTATATGTTTTCGAGCGTACGTCTTATGGTCAGATTATATTTATAGTTCTGATCAAAAAGAATGTCACGGCCCGCCAGAGCAGCTTCACTCAGGTAATAGATCAGCTCTTTTTGTTTCAGACTGAGCGATTCGAAGTCCGGCACCTGATAGCGCATGATGCGTAAATCAGCAAACTGTTCAACCAGAAATTTGAAATCATCATCTGAAGCTGTTTGTTTCTCTTGATTTGAAGTACATGAAGTGAACATGAGTGTAAGGCAAAAAATGATTAAAATGTGTTTTTTCATTCTGTTGTGTTTTAATTGAGCCGGAATAAAATCTACGGGAAGTTTCTGTAGCCGTTACATTCAGAACTATTCCCTGTTTGTTTTCATTTCAACAGCATTAATTATAAAATGGCTAACCGTTAAACGAACAATTTATAAGTTTGTCTTCCTGTAATACAGGCACTGAATTACTTGAAGAGTGATTGAGCGTATATTCCAGATCAGGATCTATGCCGAGCTTAAGCAGCCGGTGATAATGCCGGGAACCTTGTATGGCCTCCACCAGATTTTTCTGTCCGGATTGCCAATATTTAAGCGAAAGCCAGGCGGAATCACATTCCGTTTTAAAGGTAGTCTCCTGCATCAGGGCTTCTGTAAAAGCACCGGCGCATAAAGTATCTTCAATACTTATTAGATTTTTCCATCCGCTACACAGCAATACTACTGGTAAAGAGCTGGATAAAACCCAGCTTTTGGCTGCCTTCAGGTTGGTAAAAGCAAGTATACCGGCTGTTCCGGCTGTTTGAGCCAGCAACAATGCCCTGGTACCATTGGTGGTAGAATAAACCAGCGTTTTTCCGGCAATGTGTGCTACATTGAAGTCACGTGCACCATTTCCGAAATCAGCAAACGGCAATTTTTCCCCATCGCGTTCGGCAGCTACCAACATTCCTTTTTGCTTAAGCTTTTCGGCCTGCATCAGTGAGTTGACAGGAATTACTTCGTTAACCCCGTAATCAAAAGCTGCAATTACAGAAGTGGAAAACCGGAGCACATCAATGACCAGAGTAAGATGCGGTTCACTGGTTTTCCTGAAGGGAAACAGTGCCGGTGACAAACAAACCTCCAGCGTTCGCTTTGACATGATGAATTATCCTTTGTAGAATGGCAATTTTACTACTTCGGCTTTCAGGTGTTTGTCGCGGATTTTAATGAAAATGGGCGTTCCCGCTTTGGAGTAGGCCTTTTCAACATAACCCATACCAATGGCTTTTTTGAGTGAGGGTGACTGAGTGCCGGAAGTGACTTCACCAATCACCTGACCTTCTTCGTTCAATATTTCATAATGTTGCCGTGGAATGCCACGATCAATCATTTCGAATCCAACCAGTTTGTGAGATACTCCCTCTTGCTTTTGTTGCAGTAAGGCTGCCTTATTGATAAAATCCTTTTCGTCGGTAAACTTGGTTATCCAACCTAAACCGGCTGCAATGGGGGAGGTAGTGTCATTAATATCATTTCCATAAAGGCAAAAACCCATTTCAAGCCGAAGGGTGTCTCTGGCACCAAGGCCTACCGGTTTGATTCCAAACTCCCGGCCTGCTTCAAATACCGCTTTCCAGATGGTGGGAGCATCTTCATTGGCAAAATAAATTTCACACCCTCCCGAACCGGTATATCCGGTAATAGAGAGTATTACATCTTTCACACCTGCGAAAGTAAGTTTCTTAAAGGTATAATACTCCATGTCAGTAATAGGCTCTTCGGTAAGCTTTTGCATTGCTTTAAGTGCCAGAGGGCCCTGAACGGCCAGTTGCGATATTTCATCCGAAGCATTGTATAACTCAGCGCCCATTTTGTTTTGACTGTTGATCCACGCCCAGTCTTTATCAATGTTGGCAGCATTTACTACAAGCAGAAATGTTTCAGCATCAATGCGATAAACCAGGAAATCATCTACGATACCACCTTCAAAATTGGGAAAACAGGAATATTGAATTTTACCATCGGTAAGTTTAGATGCATCGTTTGAAGTTACCCACTGAAGCAGATCGAGCGCTTTGGGGCCTTTAACCCAGAATTCGCCCATGTGTGAAACATCAAATACGCCAACGGCCTTGCGAACGGTTTCGTGTTCAACATTCAGGCCCTCGTATTGTACCGGCATGTAAAATCCGGCAAAAGGAACCATTTTAGCTCCAAGGGCTTCGTGTTCCCTGGTAAATGCAGTATGTTTCATGATTATTACATTAAGTGATTTTCTTTGCAAACCTATGGTAATTTTCCCGATTTTTGCTGATATTGCTCTTAATAATTTTGCTAACACTAATTTTTGGTCAGATGCCTGTTTGATATTTTTTTCAGTTTAAATGTAAACTGTTCGATTTTTTATATCTTTGTAGCCTCAAAACCAATTCAACTCTCACTCCCCAGTATTCTCTAATTTTTTGTTTGGCTGACTGTGTACCCGGATGATTCCGGAGTGGGTTTAATCCAACATCCTTGATTGTACTTTGCCTGCCAATAACTATTAATTATTTTTATGTACGACATTATCGCGCTAAGCGGCAAGGAGCTTAACGAATTAAAAGAAATTGCCAAAGGGTTGAACATCCCCAAAATTGATGCTTATTCAAAACAGGACTTGATTTATCAGATACTTGATTTTCAAGCTCTTAATCCTTCGAAAGAGATTCTTGAGAAGGAGAAAGCCAGTTCACAGGACAATAAATACAAACGTCAGCGGATTCCTGACAATCGCCACAAGCAGAATCAGAAAACTCAAAAACCAGATCCCCGTACACCCGTTGCTTCATCCAATCCTGCTGCCAGAGAAGAGCAGAGCAGGGAGGATAAAAAGGACAACAGTACGGTAAAATCTGCTCCGGTTTCTGAAAAAAATGTTTCTGATGAAAAGGGTAAAGGCCTGGCTGATTCGGAGAAAAATAAAAAAGAAACACCTGCTGCTTCAAAACAGAAAGATGAGGTTGCAACTCCTGCTCCGCGCAAGAGAGGTCGGCCACCACGCGAAACTCCTGCAAAAGCCAGTGATAAACCGGCTGCTCCTCCTACTACCAAAGCAGACCAGATAGATGAAACGGCGCTTGAATTAAGCAACCTGCCCATCATTGATGACGAGGTTGAGGAAGAAACAGCACCTGTGGCTCAGTCAACACCTGAACCCAGAGAAGATGAAACCACCACATCCATACCGCTTTCTTTTCCACCACCTCCTGCTCCCACCGATACTGATATTCCCCGGTCTTCAGGTGATCGCTACAGCCGCGATTATAACCCACGGCAGCAGCGTTATCCCGAACGCAGAAGAGAAGAGTATACCTGGGAATTTGAAGGTTTTGTATCTTCGGATGGAGTGCTTGAAATCATGCCCGATGGTTATGGTTTTCTCCGCTCATCTGATTACCATTACCTTAATTCACCGGACGATGTGTATGTTTCTCAATCACAAATTAAGCTTTTTGGCTTAAAGACCGGCGATACCGTGCGTGGTACCATTCGTCCGCCCAAGGAGGGAGAAAAATATTTCCCGCTCATTAAAGTTGATTTGATCAACGGGCGGACGCCTGATGAAGTGCGTGATCGTATCCCTTTCGATTACCTTACTCCATTATTTCCCGAGAAGAAATTTAAACTCACCGGTCATCCCGGCGCAAGCATGTCCACACGTATTATCGACCTGTTTGCCCCTATTGGTAAAGGTCAGCGTGGACTGATTGTAGCTCAGCCGAAAACCGGTAAAACGGTATTGCTTAAAGAAATAGCCAATGCTATTGCTGCCAATCACCCGGAAGCTTATCTGATTGTTTTGCTCATTGATGAGCGGCCTGAAGAAGTGACCGACATGGCCAGAAGCGTGCGTGCCGAAGTCATTGCCTCTACTTTTGATGAGCCTGCCGATCGCCATGTGAAAATTGCTAACATTGTGCTTGAAAAAGCAAAACGCATGACCGAATGTGGCCATGATGTTGTGATTTTATTGGATTCTATTACCCGGCTGGCCCGCGCTTACAATACTGTTTCACCTGCATCTGGTAAAGTATTGTCTGGAGGGGTCGAAGCCAACGCACTTCAAAAGCCTAAGCGTTTCTTTGGTGCTGCCCGGCAGATTGAAAATGGAGGATCGCTTACCATTATTGCCACAGCACTTACCGAAACCGGATCCAAAATGGACGAAGTTATTTTTGAAGAATTTAAAGGCACCGGAAATATGGAACTTCAACTTGATCGTAAGCTGTCAAATAAGCGCATATATCCTGCCATTGATATCGTAGCTTCAAGTACGCGACGCGAAGACTTGCTGCTTGATAAGGAGACCATGCAGCGTATCTGGATTTTACGCAATCACCTGGCAGATATGAATCCCCTTGAAGCCATGGAGTTTCTGAAAGACAAGATGAAATTTACCCAAAATAACGAAGAATTCCTTGTTTCTATGAATGGTTAATTCCATTTTGAATTTTTCATAAAAAAAAAAGCCTGTTGGATCCAACAGGCTTTTTTTGTGAAAAGTAAAAGCGCAATCTTAACTTCTGGCTTTTCCCTGAACAGCTAATGCTTCCAGAGAGTTTTTAAGTAAAGCGCGGGTGTATCGATAATTGTGTGCACCATTGCTATAGTCAGCTTCAATAAATTTCTGGTTGAAGATAATACCAAGCTGATCCTGAGTGTAAGTGCCCGGAACTACCAACCCGGTATTGGGGTTAATCCAACCTAGAGTTTTCAGCTCTTCTTCCAGTTGAGCATAAAGACCCATTATTTCGGTACGGTTTTCTTCAAAGGCAGATTTTATGGCGGCAGCATCGGTATGACAGCCTGAAACAGTGCAACCACTCAGTAATTTTGCAGGTGCTCCATAGGAAATATAAGTAAGGCCCATTTGATGTCCTCCGGCAACGATACCCATGGGATTACCCTCCATATGGCAGGTAACACACCCTTTGGTTACCGCATTGGTATGAGGCGAGTTGGAGTAAGGAAGAGAACCGGGGATTTCATAGGCACCTTCGCCCAACATCATATTGGCCTGGGTTCCATGGTGAGGGCCAAAACGGGCATTGGCAGCGGTAAGTGTAACAGGTGCCCCGCCCTGCACTGGATATGGATTTACAGGGCGTCCCTGATGACAATTTGCACACAAATTAGAAGTGCCATAGTCATAGGTTGCCTCCGGGCCACCCATTATCATGGTTACTGGTGCTGTGGTGCGTAAAGCATAGTCAGCCGGAGTGTAGGTTTCATGAATTTTGTGGCAGGTACGGCAATTAATAGGTGCAGGTGATGCTACTGCTGCCATTACGCCGGAATCAACCAGCATACGAAAGCCCTGGCTGGTATGGCATTGGGAACAACCTTCGGAGTTGCGGTCAATGTTATGTCCGCTGGCGTGAACAGAATTGCCATATTGAAAGTTCTTGGTGAGCAGGTCATCAGAAAAGTCGTGGCATTGAACGCAGGTAGCAGTGGCATCTTCACCATCTATGCCATCTTTGCCCGCCGGCCCTGCCGGCCCCTCTTTGGTGCAACTGCTGATTAAAGCACTGCTTGATACCAATAAGACTACGGAGGCAATACTAAAGAAAACGGATTTCATTTTCATGTTTTTGGATTTTTTGTGTGAGTTTTGTTGTTTTTATCAAGTGTGGTATTGGATTCTGGTGTTCGGGCAGCAAGGGTATCTTCTTCTTCAACTTCATGATAACCCGTAACTATGCTTTTAAGATTTGCAGTAACTGAGTGTCCCACAGTTATAAAATACAGGTGGATGATTAAGAAGATGGAGATGATAAACCCCATGCTTACATGCAACAGGCTGGTAAGTAATATTCCACTATAGCCAAAAAAATCCAGCACAATAGTTTCGGGAAACAATAAAGCCCAACCGGTAATAATTACCAGTGGTATGGCCAGAAATTGAATGGCATTATAGCTCAGCAATTGTATTGGATTAAATTTTCTTTGTTCATTTACCGGGAAAGGAGGCTTGTCTCCCCTGAAAATACCCACGGTATAATATTTAACCTGTTTAAAAATGTGATCTCCGAATTCTTTTAAAGGCATTCGGTAATACTTTCCTGCCCAGTTAAAAATAATGGCCAGCAAAAAATACAGGAAAAATACCGTGAGTAATATACCGCTGATGTTGTGCATCTTCACCGCCAGATCGAACCGGATGAGCGGATAATCGGGATTGGAGTATTGCATGCTTAAGCCTGAAAGTATGAGCAATACCATTAAAATGGCATTTATGGTATGCCACAGTCTGATCCAGACAGGATAGAGGTAAATTCTTTTATTTGGCATTTCTTTTATGTCTGTAGATGTAACGTAAAGTAGCGTGGATGGCAATGCCGATGATTACAAGGATAAATATCACAATGCTGATAACATTGAGGTAGTAATTTCTGTTTGCCCCAATAATATAAGCTTCGTTAGTGATCATCCCATTGTAAAATCCCAGTTCATTCCGGGTTGTCATTGCCTGATGCTTGTATAGGGATCCCCACAAGATGGAATTGGTTGAATGGCATTCAACGCAGTTTTTAACCGCATCTTCTGCCGGTAACACCATATGGGCCACCAATATACTGTCGTGCGTAGCAGCATGACAATCGATACAGCGCACCCGGCTGAAATGCAGGGGTTGATTGGGAAGCCAGTCATGACTCTTAATCAGGTCGGTTTTTTCCCGGCCAATTAAGCTATAATAGCTGTTGACATTTCCGTGGCAATCAAGACAGACGGAATTATTTTCTGCAATCCGGTTGCCCAACTGTCCGGGTGTTTTATCCGACAGCTTATAGGCATGTGGGTTGTGACAATTCCAGCATGAGAAATCATCCCCCTCCTCTGTGGCATGCACACTCTTCAGATATTCTTCTTCAATGGTTTCAAAATGAAAAGAGGCGTAGGCTTCATCGTCACCATGACAATCCAGGCAAAGATAAGAGGCTTCTGCTTTGGCACTTAAAGGGTGTGGAAATTCCTCGAAATCGGCCGAATGACAATCGGTACACTTAAACTCACCGTGAGTGGACTGCCGGAATTTAAGCAAGTCAATCTGAAGCTCTTTAAACATCTTAAGTTTTGCATACTCTCCCGTTACGGTGTCACTGATCTCATAAGTTTCTTCACCATGGCAGGATAAGCAAAAACTGACCTCTTCATCTTGCACTTCGGGCTCATTTTGCGATGATAAATTGAAAAATGAAATAAGTGAAAATGCAGTGGTGGCAATAATAAATGCAGTTTTCTTTAATTTTCTGAAACCAAATCGTTTTGCCATGCGCGTGCGTTGTAAATGATGGTTAAAGCAGAATTTATTTTGAATTGAAACCCGGCAAAGATCATTCACCGGATTTCATTCACTTACATGTTATTTTTTCATGGTGCGAAGGTATTCAACCACAGCCCAGCGATCGAGTTCATCAGGGATTTTCTTTTCAAAATTTGGCATTTCATCCCGGCCTATAATGGACATATAATAGAGTTCGCCATCTGAAAGTGCCTGAAACTCTTTGGAGCTGAAATCACCACAGTCGGTTTCCAGTTTAGCCGCTTTTGGTCCATCGCCCAGTCCTTTGGAGCCGTGGCAGGATTTGCAATGCTTGTTGTACAATTCTTTACCCACAGAATTTATAGAAGCATCATTGGCTTTAAGCGGACTCTTCATGGCTTTGTATTTGGCCGGAATATCCCAGGGGCCGCCCGGCTTTTGTATCATTGCCATATTGATGGTTAAAAATGCGATGGTGGCAACCATCATTGTCAGTAATTTGAGTGATTTTTTCATGGTTTTAAATTTGTTTGTAGTTAATAAATCAGAAACCCCACAATCGGGTAATATTTAACCCTATGAGAATGTCTCCATCAAAAAAGTCGTTCTTGTTAAAAATCATATTTTCCTGTGGCAGTATATTTTGGGCTGAACCTACATATACATGAAATGCATGGGTGCTGGTTGAAATTTCCCAGCCAATGCAAATGTTAGGTTTAGCAATACCTGTTTCATCGTTAACAGCTTCCGTGTGTTCCGAAATGGATTGTATGCGCAGTGGGAAGTCAGCCAGGAGAATGACCGAACTTTGAGGTGAAACTTTGATACGCCCGCCCACTGAAATGGCAAGACGGTCATGATCAACAGGATGTTCGGTTGCGTTGTAATGTGTAAAAGAAGGTGCAATCTGCAGCGAAATCATATCGTTGAACCGGTGCGAAATAATAATCTGACTAAAATAGGACAAGCGGTTGGAAAAAGCATAATTTTTCCCAAATTTTGATTCAGCGCTCCCGTCAATACCAATTACTTCGTAAAGCGACACGGTAACCGGAATAGAATTGGATCTGGTTTGCTGCAAAATATTGTATTTTATCTGAATATCCTGCATCTTGTTGAACTTGGTGGTGCCAATTCCGACCATCAGGTTATTAAGAATACTGTAATTCAGCCCTAAGCGGATGTTAGATGGAGCCCATATGCCATAAAGATCGCTGATACCATTGTCCATGGTTCCAAATCTGTGCTGAATAACCATTTCAAGTGTTTTTTGTGCCTGAATGGTGGTGGTGGCATTGTCGAACAGTAAACCGCTTTCGAAAGCAGGCCGCGCCGGACGGGCCACGGGTTTTTCTTCGGTAGCTTCATCCTGTGTCATGCCCTGAACTGAAAAAAGCAAGGACAATGACAGGAAAGCAAAGGATTTGATAAAAATATTGTTTCTCATAATATTGTTGCCTGTGGTTGATTTTAGATCAATTGTTTAAAGCTCCCTGTTCAATCCATGCCCTGATTAACCTGGTTTGTTCAGGTGTGGAATATTTTTTCATGCTTCCAGAAGCCATACTTGTGTAGAGTAAACTGTTGGCCGGTTCGTTGGCAACTACCATATTATTACTGAACAAACTTTGGTAGGCGCGTTCGGGTGTGAGTTCAGGAGGTACAGCACCCGCGGCATGACAGCCCGAAAAACCACAACTGACATTAAAAACAGGTACTACATCATTTTTAAAACTTACTTCTGTTGTGATGGGAGTTTCATCGAATTCGATAAACTCATATTCGCAACCGCTAAAGCCAATTCCCGCAAGAAGGAGCCATAGTGCAAAGGTGAATATCCCTGGTTTTCTTTTCATCTTAATCATGTATTATTTTTACACATCAAAGAAACTATTTATATGCATACGGTAAAGGTAAAAATAATTGATATATTTGTGCTGTAAAAGTGATAAATACTATGGGTTGCATTGATATATATCAATGCAATACGCCTGAACTAAGTTAAGCTCGTGGTATCAGGTTAAAAATGAGCTATTTGAAAAGCCAAACAAAAGAAAAAATATGCCAAATTCAAATCTAAACGGTTGTTTGAACTGCAGAGAACGATCCGAAATATTCAGCACCCTGCATCACAATGAGCTTATCCATGTCGATATGTGCAGGGTGAGGATGCATTATGGGGTTGGTGAGATGATTTTTAAACAGGGCTCACCCTGTTATGATTTTGTTTGTGTAACCTCGGGACTTGTGAAGCTTTATGTTGAAAGTGGCAACGACCGCAAACTAATTATAGGTTTTGCCAAACCGGTGGATTATATTTTTGTGCCGGGTGCCTATGTAGATAAGCGACATCATTTCAGCGCCATGGCCTGTGAGGAAACCACTGCGTGTCTGGTAGAAGCTGAGGTAATACAAAGTCTGGTAAAAACCAACCCGGAATTTAGTTACCAGTCCATAAGCAAGATTAGTGCTCAGGCCATAAATCTTTTCGAACAACTAACCAATCTCACTCATAAACAAATGCCCGGGCGTATGGCTGACATGCTGATCTACCTTTCACATAAGGTATATGAGTCAAATCCCTTTTTTACCCACCTGACCCGTCAGGATTTTGCCGATTTGTCAGGCATGACCAAGGAAAGTGCCATAAGGGTATTAAAAGTGTTCAAGGATGATGGCCTGGTGAAAATTGATGGCGATCTCATTCATATTCTTGACATGCCCAGGCTTGAAAATATCAGCAGAAATGGCTGATGCTGTTTTTATCCCTGTTCGTTTTCCGGTTTATCGCGATTGATGCAATTCACAAGTACTGTCCGTGCAATAATCGACAGTTGAAGAAAGTAGGGAGAAGTACTGTTGAATATGATGTATTTGGTCAGTTCGGGCAACCATTTTATAAAATGGTCACGTATAAATAAACACTTAAATTTATGAAGTTCCACTGCCTGAATGGATGAATCTGTTTTCAGCAGTATAAGCATGTGCTCATTCAGATGAGATATAAAATCCAGTTCGTTGCACAAATGATCAGGCGTATATTCCGGATATCCCAGCGTATACTCATTTGTTTTATATGCGTCCAGGAGATAATTCCGTGTATCATCTTTTTGATCGAAATAGGTAAGTGCCCGCAACCGGTTAAAATCTTTCTGCTGCTCCGGGTCGAAAAGTCTAAGGTACTCTGCTCTAAGCAATTCAATATATTGTCCTTTGGCGGAGCGGGACAGTTTATAAGATAACCCAAGAAACTTAGGTTCAAGTCTCTTAGCTTCATTAATTAGCGCATCGTAGGGCGCTGTCTCTCCATGATAATTGCCATCAGGGAAGTCGAATAATCTGGCAAGTATACGATAAGCATTTGACTGAGAGGAAGTTATTTCTATATTTATCATCGTATAAGAAGATTTTCCCGAATGAAAATGAAGCGCAAATATAGAGATATTGATTGCTCTTTTGAAGCCTGGAAAGCACAATTATATCTTTAAAAAAGATGATAAATAGCAATAAAAACCTGATTTATATCAATGTATCACTTTATATTACACCATTAAATCTTAATAGCTGAATAGATTTACGTTGCTCGTACCACCAGGATGGATGGTGAAGCTGTTTTCAATGGTATACATGGAGCGTTCTGCATTTTTGGAGCGATAAACCACGCGATAGTTGCCCGGTTGCAGTACAAGGGTTTCCTGTAATATATTTTCTCTGAGTTCATAAATCCATTCTATCCGGTTGTTGCGCTCCACATATAGGCTGCCAAATCCGTTTACGCTTTTGCGGATAACCACAATACCCGGAAGTGGTATGTCAATGGTGGTAGTTTGTCCCTGCCTGATTTGAACACCATTCATGTAAATCCGTGGTAAAGTGAGAATTTCCAGGTCATAGGTGCCGCATAAATACTTTTTAATGTCGCCGAAATTCTGAACGTTCAATGTTTCCTTTTTCCCACTCTGATGAATGATTGCATACAGGTTTTTTACAATCCGGTCGTTTGGTCCTATTTTAAGGTCGAGGTAGCCCTGAGGAGCGCTGATAACTACGGTAAGGTGTTTGCCCGGCTCCAAAACAATGCTATCCACATATATAGGAGGAACAGTATTCACCACCAGGTCGTATGTCATCATTGGGTCAATCATTAGGGTATCCGGCAATCCCCTTTGATTTAGGGTATGCAGGAAATTATATTTCATTTTCTTTGAAGTGTGGTCATAAAACGTGAGATTCACATTTGTTTCAGTGGCATTGTTGCGGATGTCGAGTAGATTTACCTGCATAGTGGTTTGATGAAGCGCCTGAGAAATGACGGTGCTGAGTGCCTTTTGAAATGCAGTCTCGCTGGATGCATCAAAATAGGTTCCCACACAGTCAAAGGCTTCCTTAAAATCACGACCAATGCCAATAATAAAAGGTTTCATAGCAATGCCATGCTTTTGTAATTCAGCCGAGGATTGACATGGATCACCGCCACATTCCTCGATGCCATCTGTAATGAGAATGATAATATTTCGACAATTTTCGCAAGGCGGAAAATCATGCACGGCTTGTTCCAGCGAATAAGCAATGGGCGTGGTACCCCGTGGGGTTAAACTCATGATCTTATTTTTTATACGCGATATATTGCCCGGACTAAAAGGAACTTCCAGTTTGGTATCGTAGCAATCGGGAGGAGGGTAGGTTTTTTGATGACCATAAACCCGGAGAGCTATTTCAAGGTTTTTAAAGGTTGCCAGACTGTCCAGAAGGCCAACCATAAGTTTTTTGGCAATATTCATTTTTACATCACTCTGCCACCGGCCATACATGCTCTGTGAAGCATCAAAAACAAACAGTATGCGGTTTAAAGGCTCTGCTTTCTCATTTTTGACACCACCCTGTGCACCTGCCATTAAGGGTATCAGTAAAAAAAATATAAAAATTACTTTGAGTTTTACTGCCATTTCAGTGCGATTTGAAGTTTGATAAATGAACACTGACCTTTTATTTACCCTGTCTGTTGAGTAAATATTGGCGAAAGTATGTTTTTTTGTTGATAAATTCAGCCCTGATGAATAAAAAAAGAGTTCCAACAATACACTTAAGTTTAACTTTGGCGTTTATATTTTAATTCTGTCACTTATAACTCTTGTTAAATTTCTATGGTACGTTTCCAATTGCTCCTGCGGCATTTTCTTTTGAACAGCCTGTTTTTCTTTTTCATATTTAATGTTTCTCTTGCACAAAAGTCAGCCTCCTTATCCTGGCCCGATTCGGTTTTTAATACCCTTTCACCTGACGAAAGAATAGCGCAGTTGCTTATGGTTAGGGCTTATTCTAACCGGGATACTGCATACGAAAAAAACCTCCTGAAACAAGTGGGTGACCTAAACCTCGGTGGTGTTTGTTTCTTTCAGGGTGGCCCAGCCCGGCAGGCTATTTTTACCAATAAACTCCAGCAAACGGTTCGCACTCCGCTGTTGGTTGCAATAGATGCAGAATGGGGATTGTCAATGCGTCTTGACAGTATTGGGTTATTGCCCAAACAGATGACCATGGGGGCTGTAAACAGCAATGCACTTATTTATCAAATGGGCCGGGAAGTGGCTATGCAATGCAAACGCATCGGCATTCATATCAATTTTGCTCCTGTGGTCGATGTTAATAATAATCCGGCGAATCCCGTAATCAATGCAAGGTCGTTTGGTGAACAACGCGAAAATGTGGCCCAAAAGGCATATTGGTACATGAAAGGTATGCAGGATGAAGGCATAATTGCCGTTGCCAAACATTTTCCCGGTCATGGAGACACAGATTTTGATTCACATTTCACCCTTCCTTTGATTAATAAATCTGCTGAGATGCTCGATACTCTTGAGTTGTATCCTTTTCAGTATCTGATTGATCATGGAGTAAAAGGAGTAATGGTGGCGCATTTGCGTGTTCCTGCCCTGGATACCGCGAGCATGTCCATTACTTCACTGTCACAGCCGGTAATAACAGATTTATTGCGCAATAAGATGGGATTCAAGGGCATGGTGATTACCGATGGAATGGATATGAAAGGATTAACAGCCTTTGCAGATCGGGGGCTGGTTGAAACCAATGCATTGCTCGCCGGCAACGATATCTTATTGCTTCCGGTAGATGCCGCTGCCGCACTTGTAAACATAAAAACAGCCATAGACAGTGGCTGGATTGACCAGCAACTTATTGATGATAAATGTCGACGGGTATTGCAATGGAAATATGAAAGTGGTCTGGCAAATTATACGCCCATCAGCACCATAAACCTCAATCGCGATTTGAACAGCACGCAAACCCGGCTTACAGCACTACAATTAAATAGTCAGGCCATAACCTTGCTGAACGACCGACAAAATTTAATTCCCATCAGACAACTGGACACATTAAAGATTGCCAGCCTGGTGTTTGGCGATACCCTGCTTTCGCCTTTTCAACAACGATTGGATGATTATGCCCCTGTAACACACTTTGTGATGAAGCGGGATCCTACTGCTGCCCAGTGTGACTCCATTCTAAACTTGCTTGAGCCTTTCAATTTGATAATTACCGGCTTTGTAAAAACGAGTGATCTGCCCGCAAAAAAATTTGGCATTTCCAGTAATGCTGCTAAATTGGTGGATACTCTGAGTGGACTTAAAAATACCGTAATGTGCCTCTTTACCAGTCCTTATAGTTTAGCGATGTTTAATCAGGCTGCCACCAATGCTTCTGTAATAATATCCTATCAGGACAATACCCTGATGCAGGAGCTTACAGCACAGGCTGTTTTTGGAGCCATTGGCATGGAAGGTAAATTGCCGGTTTCAGCCAATACCAGCTATAAGGCAGGAAGCGGTCTCGAGCGTGTGCCCATAGGCAGACTCTCTTTCGGTTTGCCCGAAAGTCAATATGTTGCTTCTGCCGATCTGGCGATCATTGATAGTATAATGCATCAGGCGGTGCTTGATCATGTGTTTCCCGGTGCTCAGATAGTAGTGGCTCATAAACGGAAGGTTATATATCGCCGGGCATTCGGATCCAGGACCTACCGGGAAATTGATCCGGTAAAAAATGATGATCTTTATGACCTTGCATCCCTTACCAAAATTCTCGCAACCACCTTAACGGCAATGAATCTTGCACAGCAGGGGGCAATTGATCCGGATGAACCATTGGGCAACTATTATCCGGCACTTAAACATACCAATAAAGAGAAACTGACCATTCGTGCCATCATGGCCCATCATGCCCGACTACAGCCCTACATTCCATTTTATCGCCACCTGATAAATCGCAGTGTTACCGATACCACAATATTTGCAGCCCGGTACAGCATTGATTACCCCCACCGGGTGGCCGATGAAATGTACATTTGTGAAGATTACCCCGGCATAATCATCGATTCTATCATCGCCTCTCCACTGCTCAAAACTCTGGAATATAAATATAGCGATTTGGGTTTTATATTACTGGCTAAAGCTTTTGAAGAATTAACCGAACTTCCCTCTGATGTTTACCTTCATGAAAATTTTTATGATAAACTGGGATTAACCACTATGGGGTACCACCCCCGGGATCGCTTTGACATTGGGCGCATAGCGCCAACTGAGCACGATACCCTTTTCCGGCATCAACTGATCATTGGCGATGTGCATGATCAAACGGCAGCTTTGTTGGGTGGAGTTGCCGGTCATGCCGGCTTGTTCTCCGACGCCCTCGATGTGGCTGTCATCATGCAAATGCTGATGGACAATGGCACTTATGCCGGTGAACGTTACTTTGATTCAGCAGTAATAAGCACTTTTACTTCTACCCAGTTTGCCTGGAACAACAACCGGCGGGCTATGGGTTTCGATAAACCCGGATTACCGGGTCAGGCCAGTCCCGCTTGTAATTCAGCTTCCGCGCAAAGCTTTGGCCACAGCGGATTTACCGGTACTTTTGCCTGGGCTGATCCGGAAAGTGAACTGGTATATGTTTTTCTTAGCAATCGTGTTTGTCCCGATTCGGATAACAATAAACTGCTTAAGCAAAATATCCGTACCCGTATTCAACAGGTAATTTATGATGCCATTCACAAATCACTTGAATCTGAATATTAATTTTAAGGTTGAATGAACACCCATCGTTTGTAACTGTTATGTGGTTTCATTATTCATTAATAAAAAAATAAGAATGGCAACAATTAAGTTAAAAGGCAATCCCATCAACACCAAAGGAAATTTACCCTCAGTAGGAAGCCAGGCACCCGATTTCAAACTGGTTAAAGAAGATTTAACTGAGGTATCACTCAGCGATTATAAGGGCCGGAAAGTAGTTTTGAATATATTTCCAAGCCTCGATACCAGTGTGTGTGCAGCTTCAGTGCGTCATTTCAATGAGAAGGTGGGAAATCTGGAAAATACCGTTTTAATAAGCATTTCAAAGGATTTGCCCTTTGCACATGGACGTTTTTGCTCCACTGAAGGACTGCATAATGTGGTTCCCGCTTCAGGATTTCGCGATGATAAGTTCGGCGCTGATTATGGCGTAGAACTTACCGATGGGCCTTTAAAAGGATTATACTCACGTGCAGTAGTGGTACTTGATGAAGCCGGAAGGGTAAAGTATACCGAGCAGGTGCCTGAAATTACGGAAGAACCCGATTACGATAAAGCTTTGGAGATTGTTTAAGTGTGATGAAGGAGTTATGCTAACGGTTTTATAATGATAAAGGCTGTC
>DHSR01000078.1:42982-98322 GCA_002410555.1 Bacteroidales bacterium UBA5281
GACAGCCTTTATCATTATAAAACATCTTAATCCAGGGTTATAAAATTATAAACCGGCCACTTTCCGCAAAGGTGGAAGTGAAAATTCTAAGCAAATACATGCCTTTACCCAGCATCTTATCGATGGAAATGTCTGCCGAATTTGAAATGTTGCCATTCATTACCATTTCTCCTTTGTGGTTTATGATTTGAAATTTCAAACCGGAATAAGTCTTATCAACCCTTAGCATCTGTTCTGCCAAAACAGGGTTTGGATAGATGCGTAATGAATTTTTTGAAGTTTCGATCCTGCTTAAGCCCGTGGTATTTGAGGGCCTGAGTCTGATGATGCGATCATCGCCAGGTTTTGGTGTTCCGCGTCCATCCCGGTTACTCACCGCCAGATATACATCTCCGGCAGGAGAAATACAAACATCCCGAAGTCGTCCCCAGGTGTTGTTAAAATAGGCAGTTACTTTGATGATGGCAGTACCTGATTCGTCCAATTTCAGGCTGTATAGCGTGGAAGCTTTCAAACTGGCCATAATTAAGCTGTTTTGCCATTCCGGTATAGCATCGTGATGGTAATGGTCTATGCCGGCCACCGCAAGGGTAGGCGTCCAGGCATAGATTGGTTCGCGTACATTGTGTTGGCCACAGAAAATCTGCTCCGGAGGGATGTCGCAATAACCGACAACCTCAGGCCAGCCATAATTGCGGTTCATCTCAAGAATATTAACTTCATCATCGCTGCTTGGCCCATGCTCCGAACCATACAATGTGCCATCGGGGGCGAACACCAGTCCTTGCGAATTGCGCAGCCCGAATGCCCAGACATAGCTTCCCGGAATCGGATTGTCAGCAGGAATACTGCCATCGTCATTCAGACGGAGAATTTTGCCTGCCAGTAAAGTTAAATTTTGTGAATTGGGTGGGTAACCCGCATCGCCGGTTGACATATATAACTTGCCGTCCGGGCCGAAAGCCAGCCGGGAGCCGTCGTGATAAGAATTCGCGGGAATGTCGGTAAGCAATGTTTCAGGTTGAGTCAGATTGCTGCCATTCCAGGTGTATCTTACCAGCTTTTCGCGTATCATCGGACTGTCAAGATAAGTGTATACAAGATAAACAAAAGGCATGGATGAGAATTCAGGATGGAGTGCCATACCCAGCAGCCCGGATTCTCCTTTCTGATAGACTTCCGCTATGGTAAGAATTACCGTATTGTACCCATTCTCCGGATCGGCCCGGTTTACCCTTCCTTCACGTTCGGTGAACCATAGCTGATTGTCAGGACCCCAGATGAGTTCCCAGGGCGTTGCTATATTTTGAAGGACAGTTGTAGTATCTATATTAGTGGCACCAATATTGATCTGAGAATTGGAAGATTTGCTGCACCCGGCTACAAAAATCAGCAACAACAAAATCATCAGGCTGAACGGTAACCTGGCTATGGATCGTTTGAGAAAGTTCATCATTTTTGAAAGTTTATTTTTAATGCAGATACACTATTATGGAAGAATGTTGGCACATATAATATACCATCTGCAACGTTAAATTCAATATCTGCTGCATTGATTTTGTCGGGGCTCGTATCAATCAGGACCAAAGCATCTTGGGAGGGACCTACGCATTGAATTTTGCCTGCCCAGTCTGATATCAGGTATGTGCCGTCACCTACCGCTTCCAGTCCGTCAATGCTGCCGGTATTGCTGATAAATGTGCTCACCTTAAGGGTATTAAGATCAATGGCCACTATGCGGTTACGCTGGCCAGCAAGAAGCAGTTTACCTTCAACCTCAAGTCCGTTCGATGCTTTAACATCATCCGATTGAATCAGTATGGTCAAATTATCGGTAAGTTCAAACAGACAAGGGCCCCTGCTGTCGGAAATAAATATCCGGTTGTCCTCCGAAACAGCAATATCATTCAGATTTATTGCTTCAGGATGGGTAAACCGTTGGATGACTTCACCGGTGATTTTGTCAATTTTTACCACCTCGTCAATGTTGGTGACGAAAATAAAACCATTTGCAAGTCCCATACCCTTTGGTGCATCCAGTCCGGTGGCCCACTTAAGTTTGATTATTTCGCCCTGGGTGGAAAGCTGAGAAATAAAACCATTTCCATCTTTTGTCCATGGGTTTTCATTAATATTGGCCACATATAAAATGCCTGTTTCCGCATCAAAAAGTACTGATTCAGGAGTAATCATTCCGCCGGAGGTTTCCCATAACTTTTCAATGGAAGGATAGATGAGATGTTGTGCTGAAAGCACAGTAAAGGGAAGCATGAACCACAGTAACAAAAAAGCTTTCATGTTGATTTGTTGTTCGTTATAAAATGAATGTATGTCTGATATATAACATCGGGAATTGCAGTTTGTTGAGTTTTGGATTGGAACAATAATTAAACTACAGCAATTTCAGTGTATGTTAAAGTAAAAAAATATTTATCTTTGCGGCGCTTTTAACGCGGATGTGGCGTAATTGGTAGCCGCGCCAGACTTAGGATCTGGTGCCGAAAGGCGTGGGGGTTCGAGTCCCTTCATCCGCACTTAATAAATTGATTATCAATATATTGATATATTTGTTGCTTGGCTTTCTCTCTTCATAATCTCCCTTTCTGTTTAGCAATTAATTCATAACAATAATAATTATGGCTAAAGAAGAATTTCCTGCCGCCGTAAGTGCAATGGTAATGACAAGCTCCGATTGGAAACTCATTTACAAGGTAGGGGCGATAGCCGCATTGATCATTTTGCCAGTTGGTATTCTCGATCTGGTATTGACTTTTTTGCCGGGCGGGGCCACACCGGATCCCGGCAAAGGAAGTGTTAAAGATTGGTTTATGCTTTTTGATAAGGATACTTTTCTTGGCCTCAGGGGACTGGGTATGTTCAATGTTTTAAATGCAGTGCTTGGTATACCTGTCTTTATCGCTCTGTATGGAGCGCATCGCCGGTTGAGCAAACCCATAGCCATGATGGCCATGATTGTTTTTATACTTGGTGCAGGTATTTATATTGCTAATAATCCTGCTTTCGCCATGCAAACATTAAGTAATAAATATTATGCAGCAACCACCGATTATCAGCGCTCGTTGCTTACTGCTGCCGGTGAAGCATTATTGGCAGGCTCCGAAGATTTTACTCCGGGTTCTTTCACCGGTTTATTTTTAATCCAACTGGCCGGCCTCCTGATTTCATTTGTGATGCTTCTTAACCGGCGCTTTGATGCGATTACCGGTTGGTTGGGGTTTGGCGGTTTTGCAGGCATGCTTATCTTTATCCTCTGGGCATCTTTTATACCCGTGTTTTTTACCACTGCACTCGTTTTCGGAATAATTGGAGGCCTGCTTACCCTGTCATGGCATGTTATGGTTGCCCAGCGATTGTTTAAGCTTTAATATCAGCGGTTTCCTGCTTTGGTTTTGTCTTTGAAAACCTTTCTGAATTTTTCCAGTTTTGGGCCAATCACAAATGTACAATAAGCAGCATTTGGATTATTATTGTAATAATTTTGATGGTAGTTTTCGGCTTTGTAGAAAGCTGTATACGGACTGATTTCCGTTACGATGGGATTATCCCATGCGCCACTGGAATCAAGTTCGGCTTTATATTTTTCTGCCAGTTCTTTTTGTTTGGCATTGTGATAAAAAATTATCGAACGGTATTGGGTGCCCACATCAGCTCCCTGCCTGTTAAGGGTAGTCGGATCATGGGTTTTCCAAAATACCTCAAGTAAATCCTCAAATGAGATTTTTTCAGGTTCGTAAACAATCTGGGTAACTTCGGCATGACCCGAAGCCCCGCTGGAAACCTGATCGTAGGTAGGATTGGCCCTTTTGCCACCCGAATACCCCGATTCAACACTTATAACTCCGTTTAATTCCTGAAATATAGCTTCGGTACACCAAAAACATCCCGAACCAAATGTAGCAGTATCGGTGTTGGAAATGTCAGTCATTTCATTTTCATTCATATTGGTAGTGTTTGGGTCGCTCTGATTGGCACATCCTGTAATGGTGGAGGCCATCAATGCAAACAGGATAAATAATTTATACATTGTGTTATTGATTTTACTTCTTAAAACAATGCATTGGTTTTCCTGTTCAATTTGTTCCTTCAGTGTTAAGCCAAATAATGTTAACCACTCCTGGTGTTATCCATTCAAAATGTATATGTTGCCTGTAGGTATGTTGGTGCAATCGAACATGCGCACAACATTTATCTTTACCTGTCTGGTTTCCCCGGAAGGCATCGACTGACTAAAATAGCCTTCAATATACCCCTGTTCCTTCAAAGTGAGATTCATTTTGATGCTGTCGGTTGCGCTTTCCCACTTTATGGGTATAAGGGCGGAGGCACTCTGTTGAAGTGCCGATTGTTGTGGGATATTGTAATATTTTTCGGCTGCATGATTCCAAAATATGATTTCATCATCGCAGTTGGTAACATAAACCACTTCATTAATTTGCTCAAGAATAGCAGAATGAAGCTCAAGGGTATGAATGCTGGGTCGTCGTTTGAGGAATTCAGCCAGGAAATTTTGCTGACTAAAAAGATTCAGAACCTGATTTTTTATCACTTTATAATCCTCATCTCCCGTTAATTTAGCATCAAATAGTTGCGGATCATTATGAACCAAAACCAATTTGAGCTCCTTCATGGGGAGCAGATAATATCTTCGAATAAAAAATAAGCTAACGGCTATTAACAATATCATGCCTGCTACGCCCCATAAAAGTGTGTTTGTGTTCTGCCTGAAACCAGATTTTATGATCGCTGGAGATGTCCTGAGTTGTATGGAGGCAACCGGATATGTTATGGTGCCGTAAAGTGGTATTTGTATAAGGGTTTCGTCATCAGATGAGGGCGAAATTTTGAGTGAGGGTTCTTTAACCAAGCTGGCCCTGCCTCCTGTAAGCGATGTAAAATCATCAAGTTGTTGTTGGCCAAACCGTTGACCTAAAAATAAATAGGTGCTCACCAGTCTGTTTAACGAAGAGTCTGCATGTATGATTTCAAAGCCGCTTATCTCATAAAGAATATCTCCTGACCAGCTATAATAAACAACTCTCTTTTCTCCTGTTGGATTTCTTTTGAAAATGTCTGTGCTTGCAGGCAAGAGTTTGTTCAGCGCATCAGAATTCTGAGGATAAGATGCCAAAGGAATAAAGTATTGATCGGTCTGAACGGCAAAATCAATTTCTGAGTGTTTGAGATATGACATTATGGAATCAGGACCTTGTTTGTGATCTGAATAAAAATCAGGCTGTAAATTTTTGAGTACTGAATGTGCATTGTCGATGCTATTTCCCATACGCAATTGCATAGTACGGATTTGCTTCACCTGTTGATGCATCTGCTTAGCAAGTGTTTCTTTCTGGTGATCACGGGCTTTGTAATTTTGATTCAGCATAAAAAAACTGAAAAGTATTATAATTGCTGAACTCAGGATAATCAGCTGAGAGAGTTTGTTTCGCAGTAAGAGCATGAGTAGTGGCAATGTAGTGTTGGTTGAGTATCTTATAAATATTAATGGCTAAGTAAAGGTTTTGTAACTAAGCGGTAAAAAATATTTTTGTATAAATTATAAATAACTGAAAACCAATCTTATAATATTTTATGTGCGTAATAAAAATGAATATTAATGCAAGATGATGGGCAATTTTACAGTAGAAACTGCGGGATAGACCTGCCATATTTAAAGAAGTATCTGGTAATGCCAGTTTATTTGTATTTTTACCCATTCAATCTGAAGATTATGCGGCTTAGTATAATATCATATATATTGTTTTTTTTTCTTACAACAGGATTGCATCCATTACGTGCCCAATTAAGCGATGGTGGTACTCCTGCTTCACAAGAGGTTCGTGAAATTGATCAACCATTGGTTGTAACAATAGCACCACCTGATGTTCAGGGTTTGCTACTTCAGGATGAACTTTTGATGCAATCAGGTGACCCACAGCGCATAGGTGTTAATTTGGAAGTTGATTACAAACCCGAACATAACCAGGTTTGGATAAATACCGGGAAAGGAACCCAATATAGCCGAACTTTATTTACTTCAAAAGGGGCACAGGGTTTGGCATTGTATTTTTCGGGGTTCAACCTTCCCCCGGGAGCCCGGCTTTTTGTTTACACCCCGGGGTATGCCCGTTGTATTGGTGCCTTTACCCACAACAACAATATGCCCGGCGGATATTTTGCTACCGGAGTGTTGCCGGGTGACTCCATTATATTGGAATATGAAACTCCCCCTGGCATTAATGAGGGGTTCACTATTGATGAAATTATGTATATGTATCGTCCTATGCCTGGCAATATAATGGATCGTGCCGGGGATTGTCAGGTAAATGCAGCCTGTAGTGAAGGCAATCTGTGGCGTGACCAGATCAATAGTGTAGTGCGCATAATGATAAAAAACGGCAATTCAAATTTCTGGTGTACCGGCACCTTGCTCAACAATACATCTGGTGATTTCAGGCCATTGTTGCTTACTGCAGACCATTGCGCTGAAAGCCAGGACATTTATGCAACTGCAGCAGATGTTGCCCGATGGATTTTTTATTTTCAGTTTCAGACACCGGCATGTGAGGATATGTTCATCACTGATGCCAAATCCTTAACAGGTGCAGTAAAACTGGCAAGCAGCTCTGCACAGGGTAATAATGGCAGTGACTTTTACCTAATAACCCTCAACAACCCCATACCTGCCGATTATACGCCTTTTTATGCAGGCTGGGATATTTCAGGAGAGTTGTCACCTTCCGGGGTCAGTATTCATCATCCCGGTGGAGATGTAAAAAAAATCAGTACCTATACCCGGCCCCTGACTTCCACCCAATGGGGAAATATACCCGACACACATTTTAAGGTAAAATGGAGTGCCACGCAAAATGGCCATGGAACCACTGAGGGAGGATCCTCGGGATCTCCACTATTTAACAATAGCGGCTATGTAATTGGACAACTTACAGGCGGCGAGTCAAGTTGTGGTCAACCCGAAGCACCTGATTATTATGGAAAAATTGCCTTTTCATGGCTTTCGAATGGCAGCGCCGACAGCTCAAGTCTCAAACCCTGGCTTGATCCGCAAGATCTGGGTTTGAAGAAACTGGCCGGTTCATTCAATACCCACCAGGCATTGGCGCGATTTAAGGCTGATACCACATTTATTGGGGTAGGAGGGAAGGTGCATTTTATAAATCTTTCATTGGGAAATCCGCTTACCTTTTATTGGAATTTTGAAGGAGGCGATCCTGCATCCAGCAATCAGTCAGTTCCTCCTGAAATTACCTATCATAATTCCGGAGCGTTTAATGTTAAACTTACAGTGGCCAACCAGTTTGGAGCCGATAGCCTTATTCGTGAGCAATACATTAAAGTGGTGCCAGGACTGTTTCCCAATCCCACTTCCGGTTTGATTTATGCCATCGCAGGCCAACAGGGGTCAGCGCTACAAGCCATAACCATTTCCAACATACTTGGACAGGAGGTTGGACGGTTAAATCCTCCCTTTAAAAGTGCCACACTGGCTGAAATTGATCTGGGATTTCTACCTTCAGGTTATTACCTGATAACCATTAAGGATACTAAAGGAGTTACTACCCAAAAGGTTATGAAGTCACCTTTTTGATCAAAGCCAAACAAAACGGAAGTCTCAAATCCAGAATATCCTCCAATAAAATTTTTGAAAATTTAATTTCTGAGCCTTTCCGGAAGGGTGCTTCTACGCCCCATTAAGCCCGGGGATGCTGTGCACTGAGCCAGCATTGACAGGTTATAAGCTCTTTATGATCCCGGGCTTCGCTTCTACTGCCTCAATGCATCGCTTCGTGTCTTTGTGACAACCCTTTTTTTATCTATTTAGAGTGGCCTCGACTTCTGAATCTTAATGGTTCAGAAGGGTTTCATTTACCAAATCGGTAAAAAACTCTTTTAACCCAATGCCCATTGCCGCCGCCTGTTTTGGAACAATACTGGCTTCAGAAAGTCCGGGAACGGTATTAGCTTCAAGAAAGTAGAAATCGGAGAGATTCTTTAAAATATAATCAAATCGCACTATTCCCCGGCAGTTGAGGTAACGATAAAGGCGAAGCGACATTTGTCTGCATTCTTGAGTAAGAGCATCACTAATGCGGGCAGGCGATATTTCGTCGGCCTTTCCTAAAGTATATTTGGCCTCATAATCGAAAAACTCATTATGAGGCACAACCTCGGTGAGTGGCAATATCACGGGTTGTCCGTTTTTTTCATAAATGCCGCAGGTCACTTCCATACCTTCAATATATTCCTGAATCAAAACTTCAGTATCAGTAAGAAATGCTGCCTGAATAGCCGGCTCAAGACTTTCACTGTTCATTACCTTATTCATGCCTACACTCGAACCATTACTGTTGGGCTTCACGAAACAGGGTAAACCGGTAACCGAAAGAATATCAGCAGTATTATAAAAATCACGCTGATGCAGATAAACTGTTTTAGCTATTTTAATACCGGCAGATTTAACCACTTCATTGGTAAAAAATTTATTAAAGGTAAGCGCTGCAGTGGTTCTGCCACAGGTGTTGTAAGGTACATGCATCATGTCGAGGTAAGCCTGAAGTATGCCATCCTCACCCGGAGTGCCATGTATAGCGATAAATGCAGCATCAAAAGATATTTTCCGGCCATCAAGCGTAAGCGTGAAATCATTCCGGTCAATCTGCCCGGTATTGCCGGCATCATCCAGGTACAACCATTTGTCAGAAGTAATCTTTATGGGATATACATTAAAAAGATCGTGGTCGAGGTATCTGGCTACCACTTTGCCCGTTTCCACAGAGATGGCATATTCCTTTGAATAACCTCCGGTAAGCAGGGCGATGTTCTTTTTCATAGGACGATAAGCTAATGGTGAACTTTTTTTATTACATCAATAAGTCCGCAAATAAACGATTATTTTTGGTGATTGTTGCATCTGCACGGCCTGTCCACAAAATTAATCACAAAACAGTGCATTTCACAGCTTCCATTTATTTATATCTTTGCATCTATAAACAATATTTCTGACAGCACTTAGTTATTTCTCAAAGGTTATGGTCTCTGTGGGCCGGAAATGTCAGTCAAAAAACAGGTATGAACTTTTTTCAGTTTCTTCAAACCAGGGTATTTCTGCGCAACTTTGCGGCCTCTGTAGTTATTACAGTTATTCTTGCTGCATTGGTATTATGGATGTTAAAAGGATATACCCATCATGGGGAAGCGGTAACAGTACCTTCATTACTGGGTTTAATGCCCAATCAGTTAAATCAACTGGAAACGATTGATAATTTTGATGTCATCATCGTGGATTCAGTTTATGATGCACGATTACCCAAAGGATCTGTCGCCATTCAGGACCCTTTACCAGGCTCCAAAGTAAAGATGAATCGAAAAATTTACCTTACCCTGGTCTCTACCCTTCCCGAAAAGGTGGCAATGCCCAATCTGATTGATCTTACCTTGCGGCAGGCCAAAGCTACGCTCGAGACTTATGGTTTGCGTCTGGGCGAAGTAAAATACGTGCCGGACATTGCGCAAAATGCTGTGTTGGGGCAAAGTTATCAGGGACATCCCATCCCGCCCGGGCAGATCATCCTTAAAGGCTCAGGCATTGAACTTAAGGTTGGTCAGAGTGTGGGTAGCGGCAGGGTGCAAATTCCCTTTTTATTGGGTAAAACCCGTGACGAAGCGTTGAGACTTTTGGGAGATCATTACCTTACCCTGGGTGACGAAACTTATGAAGATGATGCTGAACCCGAAACCGCACGGGTATACAGCCAAAGCCCGTCGTATGTGAAAGGAATGCTCATCAATGCAGGTCAAACGGTAAGCCTGGTATTTAGGGACCCCGAAAAATTCGATTTCGATGAATACCTGAATTTAATGATTGCAGACACCCTGGATGTTACGGTAGAAAGTCAGTAATCCGGAGCGTGAAATGGCCTTTGTTGCAGGTAAATCATAACAACGAAACTTTATACAATGAAAAATATTAGTATCATTATTATATTTTTTCTTAGCCTTGTTATGGTAGTACAAGGCCAGGAAGTCATCATTCCCCTGCAAACCAATGCACGACTTCAGAAAATTGCCAGGGAAGAAAGCAGCGTACGTAAAGTTGCTGCAAATCAGATTATTACCTTACCTTTTTTCGACGATTTCAGTGGTAGGGAAGGCTATCCTGATCCTTCACTCTGGGATGGAAAAGATGTGTTCATAAATGATGAATATGCGGTTTTTCCGCCTACGGTAGGGGTAGCTACTTTTGATGCCATCAACCGTCTGGGTGAATTACATGAGAATGCCAGCTCATTCCCGTTTATTGCCGATGTGCTTACCTCCGGAGTAATCCGTCTTGATTCTGTTTTTGACCCCGTTCCAAGGAAAATCAAACGTTCAGATTCCCTGTATTTTAGTTTTTATTATCAGCCACAGGGACTTGGAAATATTCCTGCTCCCTCCGATTCGCTGGTGCTTGAATTTCTTGCACCGGGCGAAACACTTATTAACATCATACCTGCTGATACCATTATCAATGGCAATGACACCACAATTGTTCCCGCCGATACCATTAAAATTGAAGGCTGGCGTAAAATGTGGAGTTCTCCCGGTACATCTCTCAATAAATTCAGACAAGAGTACAATACCTGGTTCCGTCAGGTGGTAATCCCTGTTGATGATAGTGCCCGTTTTTATACGGATGAATTTCGGTTCCGGTTCCGCAATTATGCCACACTTGCCGATGCCATTATGCCCGACTGGCAAAGTAATGGTGACCAATGGAACATTGATTATGTTTACCTGAATATAGGTCGCGGCATCCATGATACCCTGCACCGCGATGTGGCTTTTGCCGCCAAAGCACCCAATATGTTGCGTACATATACCTCTATGCCATACAACCAGTATAAGGAAGGTTTTATCAATGCCATGCGTGATACGCTTACTATGCTCATTACCAACCTTGATGGCGATGACTATAATTCTTCTTATCGTTATGAAGTATCGCGTGATTATGGAGAACCTTTTCATTTTTACAATGGGGGGAATTATGCTATTCTGCCCTTCGTAACTTCCGGCTATGTTGACCATCAGCCATTTTCACGTCCGCCGGTTAACTTTGTTTTCCCAATTGGTACACAGGAAAAAGTCTTTTTCACTACCACACATATCTTAAATACCCAGGCCAACATCGGACGGAAACAAAATGATACCCTTCGTCAGGTACAGGTATTCGCAAATTACCTGTCATATGACGATGGTACGGCTGAGGCCGGTTATGGGCTCACCCCCGCAGGCGGACAGATGGCCATGAAATTTGTGCTCAACCGGCCCGATTCTCTCATAGGTGTTAATATGTATTTTAATCAAACACTGAACCAGGGCAACATCAAAACGTTCTATCTGAATGTCTGGAATGACTACTTTGGTGAACCGGGTGAACTCATCTATTCCCGTTATGGCTATGAGCCGCAGTACAGCGACAGCCTGAATACTTTCATACTGTATAAAACAGACAGTGTAATTCAGATCAATAATAAAACATTTCCCAATCTGATTTTTTATGTTGGTTTTGAACAGACCACTGCCGCCAACCTGAATATTGGCTTCGACTGGAATAATGATGCTTCGGGTTATACTTTCTGGAGGGCTTTTGGCCCCTGGAATAGCAGCCTGCATGCAGGAACACCCATGATCAGACCTGTGCTGGGCAAAGAAAAAGTAGTTGGCCTGGATGAATTTACCGAAACCGGCTATTTAAGAGTTTTTCCCAACCCGGTTGCTGAGGATTGGGTAATGATTGAATTGGAAGAAGCACAACAATCATCAAACCTGGTTATCCGGATTTTTTCTGCCGATGGAAGATTGGTGTACGAGAAGCCTTATGCACGGAAAAATTATATTGGTGAGCTTTCACCTGGTTTTTATCTGGTAACGCTCAGCGATTCCCACCATAAGGTTCAGGCTACCGGAAAACTAATGAAAAAATAGCCGGATTATTCTGTGATTTATGTCTGACTCCGAACTTCACGAGGTACCCGATTTTATTGATGATGAAAATGTAGAGAATGAACTTTACGAGCACCATCGGCTAGTGGTTGATAAAGGCCAGGGCTTGCTGCGTATTGATAAATTCCTGATGCTCCGCATCGAGAATGCATCCCGCAATAAAATACAACAGGCTGCTAAGGCTGGTAACATATTGGTTAACAATGTTGCCGTTAAACAGAATTACCGGGTTAAGCCCTTAGACGTTATTTCTGTAGTACTTGCTTTTCCTCCCAGAGATACCACAGTTTATCCTCAGGATATTCCTTTGAATATTATATATGAAGACGCTTATCTGCTGGTGGTAAACAAAAATGCTGGCATGGTCGTTCATCCGGGATATGCCAACTTCGACGGCACCATGCTCAATGCATTGGTCTGGCATTTCAGGCATCAGCCCGGTGCAAAACCGGATGCCATGCCCTTGCTGGTGCATCGTATTGATAAGGATACTTCAGGAATTATACTTGTGGCCAAAACCGAAGAGGCACAGTCGAAACTTGCCAACGAGTTCTTCCATCACACCATACAACGTACCTATCAGGCCATTGTATGGGGAGTGCCCCGGGAAAGTGAAGGAACTGTAACCGGTAATGTTGGACGCAACCTGTCCAACCGCCTTGTTATGTCGGTTTTCCCTGATGGAATTCATGGAAAGCATGCAGTAACCCATTATAAGTTATTGCGCGATTTTAGTTATGTTAGTCTGGTTGAGTGCAAACTGGAAACTGGCCGCACCCACCAAATCAGAGCACATATGAAATATCTCGGGCACCCGTTGTTTGCTGATGAACGATATGGCGGTATGCAAATCTTAAGAGGTACTTCTTCAGGCACTTATAAAAGATTTGTTGAAAATTGCTTTGAGCTTCTGCCCAGGCAGGCTCTCCACGCCAAATCGTTGGGGTTTACTCACCCTATAACCGGTGAAGACATGTTTTTTGATTCGGAATTGCCTGCAGATATGCAACAGGTACTCGAAAAATGGGAAAATTATATTTCAAATCGTATTTCCTGATTGAGCTGGTAACTTTTTTCTTCTTTATTTGTTCAAAATATAAACTCAATCCCTGTTATGGATGATCTATCAGCCCTGCGAAAACTTGTACTCGCTCCCTATATTTTAAAAGCCACCGCTCTGGTAAGTGTTAGCAGAAAAGTAGGAGGCAACCAGTTCCGGCATTCATTTGCAACTCTCGGCATTTTGCTCGATTACCATCTGGTGCATGATCCGGTGCTTTTAAAGGCTTCACTGCTGCATGATTTGTTTGAAGAATTGCCCGCTACCGAAGTGGATGAAGTCCGCTACATCGACCATGATGGCAATGCCGTGGTTGATCTGGTGCTGGAAGTTACCCGAAGAGATACAGAAACCAAGGAAGATTATCTCCAAAGGGTACTGGACTATGGCAGTTGGAATGCAAAATTGCTGAAATGTGCCGACCGAATCAGTAACCTGACCGATTTGCACCGCGATTCTCATAAAGTATCTAAAATAAGTGCCTATCTTGATCAAACAGAAAAGTTTATCATGCCAATGGCAGAGCTGGTAAATAAAGATATGTTAACGGAGCTGAGGGACCTGGTGAGCCGGCGGCGGATGATTATTGAAAAATACAACCTGTAATCAGGTTGTGGATGCGGAGTATTTTTTGGATAGAACTTTTTGTTTACCCGGAATTGATCGTAAATAGCTCACTTTTATAATTTTAAGAATCATTAAATAAAATTTTACATCTTTTAAGAGAGAGAATTAACTAATCTTAATTTTGATGTTGTTTTATTCCTTTTGGTTAATTACATTTGCAAAAAAAAAAAGCGCATGTTGTTATTGATTCATTTGATTTTAATTACTTAAAATTGGCCACGTTGTATTCATCACTAAGTTGAACCGGCCTCCAACCGGTTTTTTTGTTTTTAATCACACCATTATGAAAGAAATTCTTGTAAGTACAAAAGATATGGCTCGCTTACGTGAGCGTATTGAGATTGCACGCAGCGGCGGTCTGAAGGCCCCGGTTAACCTTAGCCTCCTGATTTCGGAGCTTGACCGTGCGAAGGTGTTGCCGCCCGAAAAAATGCCCGCTGATGTGATTACGATGAACTCCATAATTACCATGGAATACCTGAATAGTAGCAAAACTATGCAGATTCAGTTGGTATATCCTGAACAGGCCGATGTAGCCAGGCAGAAGATCTCAATTTTTGCGCCTGTGGCTACTGCCTTGCTGGGTTATAGGGTGGGTGATATTGTAGAATGGAAAATACCCACTGGTATGGCTCAAATGAAAATTACCAACATTGTTTATCAGCCGGAAGCTGCAGGCGATTTTAACGTTTGACCATTTACGCTTTCATGGCCATCAGCCACTGTGCCAGCAGCTTAACCGCTCTGCCGCGGTGGCTGATTTCGTTTTTAAGCGAAGTTGCCATTTCTGCAAAAGTCTGGTTATAACCCTCCGGCATAAAAATGGGATCATAGCCAAATCCTGATGCTCCCTTCCGCTCCTGAATGATCATGCCTTCCACAATGCCTTCGAACAATTTCTCCTCGTTGCCGATAATTAATGCAATAACAGTTCTAAACCGGGCTTCGCGATGGGCAATGCCCTGCATTTCTAATAGCATTTTGGTGACATTATCATCGTAACTGCATCCTTCGCCGGCATATCTTGCCGAATATACCCCCGGTGCGCCATGAAGCGCAGCAACCTCAAGACCGGTATCATCAGCAAAGCAATCAAGGCCCAGAGATTGCTTAATGAATCTTGCCTTTTGCAGGGCATTGCCTTCAATGGTAGGAGAGGTTTCAGGAATTTCTCCTTCAAATCCGACATCCGATAAGGATATTACCTCATAATATCCACTTAATAGCTGTTTTACTTCTTCTAATTTGTGTGCATTGTTGGTGGCAAAGAGTAGTTTTTTCATAGAAATGTTTGGTTACGGATTGTGATATGGCTCATTGCGCAATATGGTAAAAGCACGGTACAATTGTTCTGCAAAAACGGGACGGACCAGTTGATGGGAAAATGTCATGGGTGAAAGTGAAATTTTGTATTGTGCAAAACGATATAAATCCTCTGAAAAGCCAAAAGCGCCTCCTACAACAAAAATGAGGTGTTTTACGCCCGCATTCATTTGCCGCTGAATCCAGTCGGCAAATTGCATGGAGGTATAACTGCTGCCTTTTTCATCCAGCAAACACACCTGATCGCCCTGCTGAACATATTTCATGAGCCATTGTCCCTCCGTTTCCCGAAGCTGTGCAGCCTCAGAAGAACGAATGTTTTTTGGTAAAATTACTTCCTGGTAATTAAACCGGATATAATGCTTTAACCTTTTTTCATAGGCAGCAAAACCTTCATGAGTCCAGGTTTCAGCAGTTTTCCCCACAACAAGTAAGGTTATTTTCATGCGATATATTTTTGCAAAAGTACCTATTTTTGCCTCGTCTTAGAATGGAATACTCACTGCGCAAGTGTTGCTTTAAATATTATACCTATATTTGGTTCGGTTTTTGATAATTTTAAGAACAATGACAATTAATTTACTTAAAATCAGATTCATGAAAATACCTGAGTTCCGGATGGTTGCAGCTTTAATGTTTATGTTCATGATCTTCGGTACCATGGCCGTATCGGCTCAAACGCTTAATGCTAAGATTGCTGCTGCTATACGCACCGCCAATTCAAAGGACTTAAGTACCTATTTCAACAACACCCTCGATATAGCTCTGCCGGGTAATGAAGGCACTTTCAGCAAAGCTCAGGCCGAGATGGTTATGCGTGATTTTTTCTCTAAAAATCCACCGGTGTCCTTTACCCTGAATCGTGAAGGTCGTTCCAAGGATGGCTCAGAGTTTGGTATTGGTACCTATAAGTGTGGAAAGCACGAGTACCGGACTTCCTTTTTGCTCAAGCCTGTTCAGGGAAACCTGCTTATTCATCAACTCAGATTCGGAGGAGATGAGGATGAGTAAAATTTACGGTGAACCACTCACGCTTGATCAAATTATTGAACTGGCCCTGGCAGAAGACATAGGAACGGGCGATTGTACTTCTCTTTCTACCGTCCCTGCCCATACTATGGGGAGAGCAAGGCTATTGGTTAAAGAAGCGGGAGTATTGTCGGGTATGGAAGTGGCAGCAAAAGTATTTCATCGTGTCGATCCCAATATTATAATGCATCAGCAGCTGAAAGATGGAGATCATATTAAGCCTGGCGATATTGCCTTTACTGTTGAAGGCCATTCTGTCTCTCTGTTACAGGCCGAAAGACTTGCCTTAAACTTTATGCAGCTTATGAGCGGAATAGCCACCTACACCGCTCAATATGTAGAAGCCTTAAATGGGCTTGGTACAAAAGTGATAGATACCCGTAAAACTACGCCTTTACTGCGTGCACTTGAGAAACTGGCCGTGGTTCATGGTGGTGGAGCCAATCATCGCAAAGGATTGTACGACATGATTCTCATCAAAGACAATCATGTTGATTTTGCCGGTGGAATCCGACAAGCCATCGAAGGTGCAAATGCATATATAAAGGACAATGCATTGTCGCTTCCCATTGAAATTGAAGTACGCAATGCCACTGAGCTTGAACAGGTTTTGGCGGTGGGAGGTGTTACCCGCATTATGTTGGATAATTTCTCTCCGGATGACCTTAAACTGGCTGTCGATCGAATAGACCGACGATTTGAAACGGAAGCCTCAGGCGGCATAACCCTGAAGACCATAAGAAATTTCGCAGAAACCGGAGTTGATTATATTTCAGTAGGTGCACTCACTCACCAGATTAAAAGCATAGACTTAAGTCTTAAAGCTTTTTAAGGCATATCAATGAAGAAACTTTTTGGCCGTATTAAAGATTTTTACCAAAGCCTCGATGACCGCTTCATGGCTTTGCGATCAATCCGGAAATTTATCATTTTCTCCAAACGGCTTACCCTTCCCGGCTTTGATGGAATCCCTATATTTGATGTTGCTGTCTTTTTTGTGAAAGGCATTCAAAAGGGTTCAATTACTAACCGCGCAGCCGCTTTTTCTTTTAATCTTTTTCTGGCGATTTTTCCGGCCATCCTCTTTTTCTTCTCGCTTATCCCATACATACCGGTGCATAATTTCCAGGACAGCCTGCTCGATCTGCTTCAGGAGTTTATCCCACAGCAAGCCTACGATGCGGTGGAAGGTACTTTGTTTGACATTGTTAAGAGACCTCGGGGCAGCCTGTTGTCATTCGGTTTTATTTTTGCCATGTATTTTGCCACCAACAGCATCAATAGTCTTATAGAAGCATTCAATAAATCATTTCATACCGTAGAAACACGTTCTGCATTTAAACAGCGTTTAATTTCAATTGGCCTGGTTTTCTTACTTTCACTGCTTGTAATTGTTGCCATTATACTCATAACCATTGGACCATTTATTCTCAGGTGGCTCGAGGAGCACCGTTTTATAAACGATACTTTCTTAATTATTACGATAAATGCTTCAAAATGGGTAATAACAATTGCTTTATTGTTTTTTGCTTTCTCGTTTTTATTTTACCTGGCTCCTGTACGAAAACAACGTTTTCAATTTATCTCTGCCGGTTCAACCGTTACCACCATATTGTTTATCCTTACATCGGTAGGATTTAACTTTTATGTAAACAACTTTTCACGATACAATTCCTTGTACGGTTCAATTGGAGCTTTGATTATATTTATGCTGTGGATTTATATAAATGCCATTGTTATCTTACTTGGCTTTGAACTGAATGTGAGTATAGCTGCGGCAGGGAAAAATGTTCCAGAAGCCCTCAAGCGAAGAAAAATAAGAAAGAAAAACAACAGTTTGTGAGGCTTTATGGTCATTTCGGTCTGCAAATCCGTTTAGTCTCCTTATTTTTACCGTGAAAATTACCGCATGAAAGCCGAAAACATTAAGGAACATCTTAAGCTCTCCTTTATCTACACGGCGGCTGCTGCCTTTACTCCAATATTGCAGGTGCTCATTCAACCTGTTTATGAAGGCAACAACCGATTGAATGCCATTGATTTTTCACATCTGGCCATTACCGAACTGATAACATCCCTGGTTTTTGCTCTTGCCCTTTACGGAATGGGCAATGCCATTGCCCGCTTTTATTACGACCATAATCCGCAAAGTGCGACCTATCGGAAAATGGTATCAAGTGTCTTTACATCCATTCTTTTCCGCGGTTTTATACTGGGGCTGATTGCCTGGTTTTTTCGGGATGCCATTGGTTCTCTCTTTAAACAGGCGGTGCTTCAGGATTTTTCCACCTATGGAACTGCCTGTGTTATTGCGGGTGTTGGAAGGGCCATCAATATAACTGCTGCCGCACTGTTTCGTAACGAAAAAAAGGTGATTTCATTTGTGTTGGTGAGCATGGGCCTGGGTTTCTTCAGGGTTGGTTTTCAACTTATAGGCTTGTTCTTTTTCGATATGTCCTTTATGGGATATGTATACGGCAGTGCTTTGGGAACCGGCCTGGTATCATTGATCATCCTTATAACAATTGTCAGGAAAAATGGCATTCATTATGATCGTTCACAAATGCGTGAAATCAACCGGTTCGCGCGTCCTCTGATGCAGTATAGCATTATTGTCTGGGTATTGAGTTTTGCAGACCGCTTTATTATGGAAGGCTTTCCTACTCAACTGGGAATATACAATACAGCCGTAACTTTTGCTGCAGGCATTACACTGGTACTTCAGGGACTGCAGGGGGCCAACCAACCCGAAGTGTTTCGGGTAATGAGAGAAGGTATCTCTGAAAATCAGGCATCCATCAGGCAATACTGTAACATATTGCTTATGCAAAGCATGTTTATTATTTTTATCGCTATTTTGCCGATGATGCTCTACCTTGATTTGTTTTATGAAACCGCCGTAAAACAGGCAGCAGGCCTCATCCCGCTTATTATGATGCGAGGCATACTCCGCACCCAGTTCATCGTGTTCTCCTACCCGGCTTATTTTTTAAAAAAAACACGTATTTTTCTGTATCTAAATGTAATGGCTGTAATTATAAATCTGGCCCTTAATTATTTGCTTATTCCCGTCTACTTTTTTTATGGAGCCATAGCAGCGGGATTAATTGCCGATCTGGTAATGGCTCTGGGTATTTATATTTACCAGAAAAGAATTGTGGATATTTATTGGAATAACTTAAAAACAATGGTTTATCCCCTGGCCACCATCGCTTTTACCATCATCATCGAAGTATTCAGGATTAAATTGGATTGGAGCTATTTTATCTCTGGGACGATTGTGGTTTTCGCTGCTGTGGGAGCCATGGGTATTTTATATAAACACGAGCTACTGACTTTTATTCGACGCCGATGGAAGCCATCCTGATTTTTCGCCAGCCTGATGCTGAAGAATGGAAAGCCCTGGCTGAATCCATGGGGAAAGCTACGGCAGATGTGGTATTGGCGCCTGGTGTTGTTGCCCCGGAAGGCTTTAACACCATACCGCTTCCACAGGATTTGATTTCTGAAGCAACACGTAATTTACTCATGTCGCTGATTAGTTTTGGCGACCGGTGCATTGTGGGCAAACCGGTGAGCGAAAGACTTAGTTTCGGTAACCTTAGACTCTGGCATTATCAGCGCTTTCGTATTTTCTTTAGCCTGAAGACGGAATACCTTATACACACCACTGCAGAACATTACCAGGGAAAGTATAATAGAATTACACTGTTTGTAAATAAACAGCCTGCAAACCTTCCGGGAAGTATTAACTATATTACAAAGAAGGGGAGGAGCCGCGAACCATTCAATCTGTTTGCCTGGATAAAATATTTGTTTTATTTCGGTGTAAAATTGCTGGAATCCGGCCTTGTAAACCCTCATCCGGAAGAGAAGAAACATGCCATTGTGGATCGCTCCTTAAAGCAATGGTGCCGCAATGCGGAAACACTTCAATTAAAACAGGATAATTATACTTTGGGCAATTTGCTGGATAAAGCAGGGGATGATTTTCTGATTATTTCAGAAGCAGAGCAACCCAGGTTCAGGGGAAAGACTGACTTTCCACTTTCCGGCAGGCTTTTTAATCCGGCTCGACGGCGCAAAAAAACCATAAACGGGGAAAGTATATTGCTTAAAGGCTGGCTTTCCCCGAAAGTACATACTCAGATGAAAATCTGGAAAAAACAATGGGCGAATGAATTAGAACTCATCAATACTGAGCAACTTACGCCTTCCGGAAAAATGTTTATCAGAACCTTAAAGGATTTATCGTCCGGCAATAATTTCTTTATGCTGAAGTACCTTTCGTATCAGCGGTTTTTCCGTAAGTATCCCATACTGACCGTTTCAGCCATTGACGAGAATAGTCCCGCAACGCGTTGCATTTTGGATGCCGCTGCTGCAGAAGGTAGTAAACGTATTGGTATTCAGCATGGTAATATTGGAAATGCCCAACCTGCCTATCTTTACACACCCTTAGACCGTGAGGCAGGCGTAATGGCAGATGTTACACTGGTATGGGGCCGCTATTGGCGCAATTTCCTGGTTGAAACAGGCAACTTTCCACCAGAAAGCATCACCATTACCGGACAATTGCGCACAGATGTAATCCCGGCTATGCTTTCGCAGGTGGAACGCTTAAAGCGCCATTATGGCATCTCCGGAAAAGTGGCATTGTTTGCTTCTCAGCCCATTCCCGATCCTATACAACGCCGGCAGGCTGCACTCGATGTTTTTACTGCATTTAAGCAGCTTTACGATGTGGAACTATTTGTGAAACTTCATCCGGCAGAACACAATGATGAACGCTATTACCGGACGCTTGCCACCGAAGCCGGATTGACTGAATTCAGGCTGTTTTCTGGAGAAGACCTTTACAGTTTGCTATGTGTGAGCAATCTGGTGATTACCTGCTATTCTACTGTTGGTACAGAAGCCATTTACTTTAATAAACCGCTCATCATCCTTGATCCCCAACGCGAAGACCTGCTGGGCTACCATAAAGCCGGTGTGGCGGAACAGGCTGTCAATGCCCTGATGTTGGAGCAGCTTTCATCACAGATGCTATCGGGAGAATTAACGATTGATCAACAGACTTACCATAATTTTATTGAAAATTATGCTTACCGCATTGACGGGAAGGTAACCGATCGCACTTTACAGGCTATTTATGCGGCAGGAAATGATATTCATCATTGATAAGCAGTGCCAGTTTCCAGTCAAGCTCAGTATCAAGATCCAGTGAAGCCAATGCATTCATCTCCGATTTGATGATTTTGTTAAGACCTGCCATGCCTTTTAATCGAAGGGCAGCTATATTTATCACATAAACGGCTCCATTGAGCTGCCACACTTTTGGACATTGCTGACGCGTAACAAAGTTTCCTTTTTTAGATTTTTCCAGAAACCCCTGACTGTTTTCTTCAAACAATACATAATAAGGGTTGGCTTCCGTTTCTCTGACACTGACAACCATATCCACCTTTGGATTATATAACTTTATTGCATTTGTAACATCGGTGGCATTCCGGAAGGGTGCTGTTGGCTGAAGCAATACAAGGGTGTCATATTGCCTGCCCTGAGCCGCGTAAAAGTCCAGAGCATGCATGAGTACTTCTTCCATAGACGATTCATCCGTTGCCAGGTTGGCCGGACGAATAAAAGGCACCTCGTAGCCCATTTTTTTCACAGCTTTTATAAGTGCTTCATCGTCGGTGGAAAGGCATATGTCTTTATCCTCAGCCAGTTTTCGCGCCACATCAATGCTATGCATGGCCAGTGGTTTTCCGGCAATGGACCTCAGGTTTTTGCCCGGTATGCCTTTTGAGCCTTTGCGGGCGGGAATCAGGTATAAGATCTGTTTCAAAATTTAAGGTGTTTGATTTCCTCCTGGGCTTTGTCAAAATCTTCTTTGCGTCCTATGTCCATCCATACCCCATGCAGGGGATATTGAATCAGCTTTTCATTCCGGGCCAGCAAATTATCCATCAGGTCAGTGGCCTGGTAGGCCTGTCCGGGTTCAATACGTGAAATCAGCTCCGGTCTTAGCAGGTATATGCCCCCATTGGTATAATAGGTAAACTGAGGTTTTTCCTGAAAAGAAATTACCCGGCTCTGACTGGTTTCAAGTACCGCAAAAGGCATATTTACTTTATACGGTACGGATGCTACGGACATGTCTGCCTCCTGTTGGATGAAATCCCGATAAAAATCTTCCACATCTATATTGGTCAGTATATCCGCGTTCATTACCAGCACGGTGGGAAAGGAGAAGTCTTGAATCAAACGGGTGGCACCAAGGGTACCAAGTGGGGCTGTTTCGTTGAGATACGAAATGTTTATCTCCCGCTCACTGCCGTCTTTAAAATAATCTCTGATCATTTCCCCTTTATAATTCAGGGCAATGTGAAAGCGGGTAATGCCAAAAGACCTCAGGTGGTCAATAGTATGCGCTATAATGGGCTTGCCTCCCACTTTTAGCAGTGGTTTGGGAGTATTGTCGGTAAGCGGACGAAGCCGTTCCCCACGACCGCCGGCCATAAGTACCACTTCCAGTGGCAGTAATGAACGCAACCTGCTCATATCGGCCAAACGCACAATTTTCCGGGTGTCATCCAGTACAGGAAGCAATTTTATTCGCCTCTCGCGGATTCGATCCACCTCTGCCAGCGTGAATGATGATTCATTCAGGAAGGAAAACGCGTGAAACATAAATTTCCCGACGGCATCTTCAAGGGTAAAACCCTCAAGCAGTCCCCTTCTGACATCGCCGTCGGTAAGGGTGCCTACTATCTGTTCTTCCTGGTTTTTAACAAACAGCGTTAGGCTGTCCGGTACCCGGTTCAGTTGTTCCAATGCCAGGCGAAGGGGCACATCTTCATTTACCAGATGTTTATTCATTTCCATTACATTCATTCTTGAGGATATTAATCATTCTTTCAGCGGCATTGCCCATTCCATATACTGGTCCAACATAGGGAACAGGCTTTGATACCGCAATTTCCACTGCTTTGATAATTTGCGTTGCGTCGAAGGGCACATCCAATATATTGTCCGTACGAAGCCGTCCGTCCTGACGGTTGCCGATATTGATGACCCATTTGGGAAAAAAAGCAGCCTCAGCAAACCCACTTGAGCTGTTGCCCACTATGGCCATGGCATGTTTCATGGCAGAGAGGTAAACCAAAGCTCCCAGATTTTCAAAAGTAAAAACATTGTCATGACTCTCAGCATATTTCAATAATTGCTGCCGGATGATGGCTGAAGCTGTATCGGCGTTGGGCAGGGTTATAAGCTGTTGATACTGTTGCAGTTTCTTTAATGCTTCAGTTAAAACCTGTACATGGTTTGCATTGTTTTCAAAAAATATGGTTTCAGGATGCAGGGTAACCAGCAGGGTAGGCCGGCTGAAATCAATACCGGTTTGCTTTTTCAATAATTCAACATCTGCCAAATGCATGGAACTGAGATTATCGATACTCAATGAACCTGTATTGTAAACGCCCTTGGCTGATCCCCGCATCCTGATTACATTATTCTTGTAGGTTTCGGTAACGGTAAAATGTAATTGTGCCATATGGGTAATGGAATGCCGCATGGCATCATCAATGGCTCCCAGGGTAACTTCTCCACCGTGAATATGGACAATCTGAATATTAAAGGGTAGGGCAGAGGCTACTGCTGCAAACATCTCAAAGCGGTCGCCCAAAGCAATAATCAAATCATATTGAGTGGTTTCCCATACCATGGTCATCTCTGCCATTACCTGAGCCATGGCCCGGGAAATATCAGCGGGATGATCGCCTTTTGGCGTGGTGTCTATGGCTATGGCAACTTTATAACCTTCATCAAAAATTTGTTGCAGGGAAAATCCGTTTTCCCGTGAAGGGTGAGTGCCGAAAGCGATAATTTCCAGCGCAAATGCCTGATCGGCCTTCAGCTTCTTCAGCAACGGAAGATAAATGCCGAAATCGGCCCTGGAGCTGGTGAGCAGAGCTATTTTTATTGGAGGTGTTCCCACATTAATAAGGTGTCTTCGTTTAAATCCATAGCCACTTTTCGGCCAATTACATCATTTATCTTCATAGGACTGATGCCATGTCCCGGACGTTTCATCACCAGATCGGAAGCAGTAAGTTCATGTCCGCTGCTTACCTTTTTACTGAGGTGAATGCTGCGGCGGGCAACCAGGATGTTTTTCTGCTCAGCTTTACCCGGCACTTTTATGCCATCGCCCATGGCCTGTTCCACCAAACGAATGGCCTTGACCATTTCGGCCAGTTCATCCGGTTCCAGCGAAGCTTTGTGATCAGGCCCGGGCAGATTCCGGTCAAGGGTAAAATGTTTTTCTATAACGGCAGCACCCATGGCCGAAGCGGCAATGGGTATGACAATCCCCGGTGTGTGATCTGAATATCCGATTTTAACATTAAAGGCTTCACGCATGGTATGCATAACATTCAGGTTAACTTCATCGTAAGGTGCAGGATATTCTGTGGTGCATTGTAATACCGTAATGTTATCCTTTGGTGTTCCACTTTCAAAGAGGATATTCAGCGCAAGCTCAGTTTCATGAAGTGTGGCCATGCCTGTGGAAAGCAAAACCTTACGGCCCAGGGAACCAATAAGCTGCAGCATAGGCAGGTTGGTAATTTCGCCTGAAGGTATCTTATGATAATCAACGCCCAGACTGTCAATAAACAATATGCTTTCATGATCAAAGCCGGAGGATAAAAACCCTATGTGCTTTTTCAGACAATAGTCGTTCAGCGTCCTGAAATCATCAAAATCCAGTGCAAGCGCCTCCAGCATACTGTGCTGGCTTTCATCAGGCTTACCCGTATTGGCAGATTGATACGCTGCCTTAGCTGCAGAAGCTGAAACCAGTTTTGAGGCATTAAAAGTCTGAAATTTTATATAGTCGGCACCGGATATGGCTGCCTCATCAATAAGTTGTAAAGCCTGCTTTAGCTTTCCATCGTGATTAACGCCCGCTTCGGCAATAATGATAATTTTATTGTTCATGTCTGATCAGATTATGCGTGCCGGATTTCCATGATATATACCTGGTTTAGTAATGTTGCGCAGCACTACAGCTCCGGCACCTACCAATACATCATCCGCAATGGTAATGTTGTTGAGGATTATGGCACCTGTACCAATAAAACAACGGTTACCGATGTGACAGTTTCCATTAACAATAGCACCGGTAGATATATGCACGTGATCTCCGGTAGTAGAATCATGTTCAACAATGGCGCCGGTATTTATGATATTGTTGTTGCCCAGTGTAACGTTTGAGTTAATGAAAGTATGCCTGAGAACTACGGTTCCTTTACCTATGGTTGAACGCCCGGAGACCACTGCTTTGCGATCGGTTATGGTTAAAATATCTGCATTTAATGATTGAAGTAAATCGAAAAGTGCGATTCGGGGAGCCGGGTTTTTGATCTGGCCAATGGTAATAATAAAGGCATGTCCCGATTGGTGAAGGGAAGGAATCAAGGCGTCGGTGCCCAATATGGGGTAGTCGCAAATCGTTTGACCGGCTTCCGCCCCGGGGTCCAGTATGCCCGCAATTTTAAGCTTGCCCGAATGCTCTATGGCTTCAATTACTGACCGGCAGTGGCCGCCGCCGCCAAGGAGTATCAATCCTTTGTTCATGATGAAATGATTTTTCAGCCTTCTTCAGGACTGTTTTACCGAATGGCTAAATTACTATGTTTTGTGGCATGATGGTACATCAGGGTTTAAAAAATCAGTTTTATACAAATTATCCTTGAACTTTGAACTATTTTATATGTTGATAATCAAGTCGTTTAAACCTTTTTTATGGTCTTCAGGCCTAAGGTAATGTCATCGAGGGTAAAAAAAATGAAAGTACCACACCCTAAAATAACTTTATCTTTGCCGTGTAAGTTTCTATATAATTGACCCTATGCCACCTCTCAGTCACATCGTTATTGCCGGAGCCGGCACCATTGGAACTGCTCTCGCCCAGGTACTGGCAGATAAAGCACACTTGCTTATTACTTTGTTATCAGTGGAAACCGAAGTGGTTGCTGATATCAATCAGAATCACATCAATACCGCCTATTTCCCACAGATAAGACTAAACGAACGCATAAAAGCAACCACCGATCCTGCCATATTGCAAACCGCACAGGTGGTTTTTTTGGCCGTGCCTTCGGTGGTGGTGGTTCCTTATGTGAAAGAAATCAGTCATTATATAAAATCTGATGCAATATTGGTTAACCTGGCAAAAGGTTTTGGGGGTAAGCAGGAAACCATTGTAAAAGAATTATCGGACTTTGTAACAAATCCGGTTTGTACGCTTATGGGACCCACTTTTGCCCGGGAACTTATACACCGCATCCCTACCGCCATGACTGTTGGTGCGGATGAAGAGGGAGTTTTCCGGCAAATGGCGGATCTGTTTGAGCAAACGACCATCCATCTCGACTATACACATGATGTTAAAGGGGTGGAAATTTTGAGTATTCTCAAGAATATTTATGCCATTACCATAGGAATTGTAGATGCACATTTCGATTCACCTAACCTGAGGTTTCTGGTATTTACCCGCGCTTTTAACGAAATGAGACATATCCTGAAGAAATTTGGTGGCAGGCAGGAAACCATGTTTCGCTATTGTGGCATAGGCGATTTCGGATTAACCGCCCTCAATGACCTGAGTCGTAACCGTACGCTCGGTCTTTTAATCGGCAAGGGCTTCTTTACAGAAGATATATCGGGTAAGGTTGTGCTCGAAGGTAGGATTGCCGCTGGCATTGTTAGCGAACATTTGAAAGCCATGAACGTGCCCGAAACAGAATTTGCTATGCTGAATGAGCTGACTAAAATATTCGTGGGAGGCTACGATATTAAAAAGTTCGTTCCCAATATTTTAAGCAATGAATTGCCACCGGTGGCAGGGAATGGGCGTTGATGCGTAAAATGATGACATTGTCTTAAGAACTCTTCAGTCTCAACTTTTTCGCTTCTGTAAGTCAAGCTTTTAATCTTGGATCAAACAAGAATTCACGGTGATCAAGTATTTTTATCCTGTTGAAATCGTTATGGTTGCAGTTTAAAATGTAGTTGAAAGAGGTCGTTATAATGCAGCTCGGAACCTTCAATGCCAGTGTTTTACCTTCTAATAACCATGATTCCCCAATTTCAGATAAAATTTCGGGTGCTGGATATTTAAACCAGTTTGGTGGGTTATCAGTTGTTATTTCTGTGATTGAGTCGTCCAGGATTTCAATGGCTAAAATATCCAGATCAGAGATAAGCATAATGGATTGGACATAGCGTTCTTCATTTTGTTCCAACGTTTCACCTACAGGCATTGGCATGGGAATAATACGATATTTATGACTGCCCCACAAAAACGAGAGTAAATTTTGCGTATTCCTGCTCTTGTATTGAAACCCGGATTTTTACAATCGGTAAAAGTCGGGAAGGAGAAATGGTATCTTAATTAACGACTGTTGGCATTATTAGAGGACAAAACATAAAATTCGAATAAATAAAAGAAAAATATTATAGTGGCCTGAATGTAATATCTCCCCTTATTGGCACCGGCTTTGTCCGTCACGTTATACTCTTCCCTTACTTCACAATCTCATCCAATCGCTCCGCAAGCTCAGCAGTAAGCGACTTTCGGGAATATTTTTCTATATCCTTACTATTTATAGACAGTTCTCCGCTCTTGAATTTTTGATAGAGTTCACGGATGACGTTTTGCATTTCTTCCTGATTATCTTTTTCAATAGCGATTCCTGCTTTCACCTCCGAAATTACCTGAGCCGCATCCCCATCCAAAGGACCAATGCACAAGATAGGGCGTTTGGCGGCCATATATTCAAAGAACTTCCCCGGAAGGATGACTTTTGCATTTGGAGTATCGTTGATGAGCAAAAGCAATATCTGCGATTGTTGCTGAACTTTAACTACTTCGCTATGGGGCAGATAGGCTATTCTGTTTACGAACTTCGTCAAATCCGCCTTTTCGATGCTCTCCATCACTGAAAAGTCAACGCTGCCGACCAGTTTGATTTCAAGGTCATTTGCAAAACCGGGCATATCCCTGACAAGGCCAGTTAATGCTTCCCACAATGCCTGCGGGTTACGCGTCTTGACCATGGTGCCAATGTGTGCAATGGAGAATTTCGTATCCAGAGTAACTTCCACATCAGCTACATCCTCTGAATCAAAACCATTGGTAATCACCGAATAATCCCTGTTGTAAATTTCAAGAAAATCACTCTTCATGCTGCGGCTGATCACCACTATTTCGTCTGCTTCCTTCAGCACACTCAGCTCCTGAAGACGATGTTTCTTGTCGGCCCATTTGCTCAGCATCAGCTCATGGTAAAAGTCAATATTCGTCCATGGGTCGCGGAAGTCGGCCAACCAGGGCAGGTTGGTGTTTCGCTTGAGACCCAGCGCGATCATATGCATTGAATGTGGCGGCCCGGTGGAGACGATGGCATCCACAGGATGACTTTTCAGATAGTGAGTCAGAAACTTAATCGAAGGTTTAATCCAGAATTTCCTGGCATCGGGAATGAAGAAATTACCTCTGAGCCAGATGGAAAAGCGTTCGGCCAGGCCTGGACGTTTCTTTTCGGAAAGAAATCCCGCATTGATGCGCTCGTTTTCGCCCGCACCAATCAGCTTTTTGTAATAACCATAGGGTTCCCAGATGGGAATCTTCACCACTTCAATATCCGCGGGAATATCTTTCGCCAGACTTTCGTCTATCGCGGGATATTCAGGGTTTTCGGGTGTAAAAATTACCGGCTCCCAGCCAAAAGTGCGCAGGTACTTTGCAAATTTAAGCCAGCGTTGTACGCCAGCTCCCCCACTGGGTGGCCAATAATAGGTTATAATCAGTACTTTACGCACCAGATTCGTGTTTGGTCATTGCATCCTGCTCCTTCCTTCTATTGAGGAAGAGCGAAACCAGGTATCCGGCACCCAATAGTATGAGCAACAGTGAACCAGCAAATGAAATCTTTTCACCGGTAAAGTATACTTTTGGCTCAAACTTAAAGGTAATGGTATGCTCACCTTCGGGAACAATCATGGCACGCAGCACATAATTGGCACGGAAATAGGAGGCAGGCTTATCGTCAATATATGCTTTCCAGCCTTTATCATAATAAATCTCACTAAAAACAGCCATTTGTGGGAGCAGTGATTTAGTTTGATATACCAGTTTATTTGGTGCGTATTCCACAAGTTCAATGTTAGCCGTGGTGTCGCGTCTGGCTTTAAAGTCTCCAATGACTGGTTTAAAACGCTGGTCAATGATGGCCGTGCGCTCCGGTGAAAAATTCGTAAGGGCTTCAATTTCTTCGTCGGCATTTTTCACTATCCGGAAATCGCTCACAAACCAGGCATGGCCCAGAGCTTCCATATTTATTTGAACATAAGGCTTGTTATTTTCACCTCTCATTATAAAGTACTTGGTATTCAGCATATTGAGTACCTGCTCATTGTTGTTCATAATCTGGTGTTCAATAAGTTCCTGATAGCGCCGTAGTTTCGCACCATGATAACCACCAATACTTTTGTGATAATAGGAGGTGCTGGCGTCCTGAAAAGTACTTACTGTGGTGTTGAGTACCCTGAAGTTTGGGTCCACATCTTTGAGGATAAGCTGATCGGCAGCAGTGGGAGGGAATGGGTTATTTACCAGTTGCTTACGCGCAAAATCATCATTGTTTAAATAACGATGGGCAACAGGTATCAGGTCTAAAGCAATAATTACTGTGACCAGCGCTATAAATAGGGATTTATTCAACTTCTGACGGATATAGAAAAATAAAACGGCACCCATAGCCAGTATAAAAAACAGACTTCGCAAGGCATCGGCCTTAAAGATGCTTATGCGGGCCATTTTGAAATTATGCACAAAATCATTGAATTGAGCAAGTTGAGCAGGCTCAAGGCTCTGTCTTTGCTCGTTCAGTGCAGATTGTTCCATCGCGCTAAGGAAACTGAACAATACCTGAGGAAGGAGGTAGAATAGGGCGGCAAGTCCGGCGGTAATACCGAGAGAAAAGTAAAACGACCGCATGTTGTTTTTTAACAGATTTGGTTTCTCCAGTATTTTTTTCAGGGTAAGAATGCCCATTAGGGGTATGGTCAGTTCGGCAATCACCAATATCATAGAAACCGCCCTGAATTTATTGTAACCGGGAACATAGTGTAAAAAGAAATCGGTGAGCGGCATAAAGTTTTTGCCCCACGACAATAAGATTGCCAATATAGTAGCCGCAAGCAGCCACCATCGCATCCAACCTTTGAGCAGGACCAAACCGAGGACAAATAAAAATACCATAACGGCGCCTACGTATACCGGGCCTGATGTAAAAGGCTGATCTCCCCAATATTGGTTTTGTCCGGCAATACTGCTTGCAAATACCGGATCAACATCACGCATGGCTTTCTCGTTATTGCCCAGCGCACCGGTAGCACCTCCTTTTATATTGGGTACCAGCAGGCTAAAGGTTTCAGCCTTACCATAACTCCATTGGGTAGCATAATCCTTGTCAAGGCCGGTAGTGCGGTTCTCAGGGCTGTGGCTCAGTTCCGATTTGCCCCGGATGGTGTCTTTACCATATTCCCAGGTGGCCCATAGATTGGTAATGTTGGTGCTCAGTGCCAATAAGGCTGCTGCCAGAAGTAATCCACTGGCTTTTAAAAAGTCAGGCACGGTTTTTTCCCTTACGGCAACGATAAAACGGCTAATGCCCAATAAAACCACCATCAGCATAAGATAATAGGTAATCTGTAGGTGATTGGCTCGCAGCTCAAGGGCAAGGAATAAGGCGGTAAGCAATGCTCCCGCCAGATATTTGCCGCGATAAGTGAGCAAGATGCCAGCCAGCACCGGTGCCATATAACCGATGGCGTGGGCTTTACTGTTGTGGCCGGCTTCGAGGATAATGAAAAAATAAGAGGAAAATGCAAATGCAATGGACCCCGCCAGGGCAAGCCAGGGGTTTACCCTAAGTACAAGCAACAATATAAAAAAGCCAACCAGATAAATGAACACCAGATTGGCCGGATGTGGCAGCCCCAGTTTAAATAAGTCATCGATGTACCGGATGAGATTTCCTTTATATTCCACTGAAATCTGATAGGCTGGCATCCCTCCAAACATAGAATTGGTCCACAAGGCTTCTTCTCCCGTTTTTTCCCGGTAATCCACAATCTCTTTCGACATACCTTTCCAGTTGGAAATGTCTGATTGTTTTAGTTTTTTTCCTTCCAGTACAGGACTGAAATACACCATTACCACTGCCACAAAAATGAGTAGAACAGCCAGGTAAGGCATTGCTTTTTTCAGGGAGATTTTTTTCATAAAGATAGCGGGAAATAAATAGTGAATTTATTTGATGTCTTCGTAATCAATGTATTCGCCAAAGTCCTCTGGGATGTTAACTTCATCCTGATGACCAGGGTCTTTGATGGTGACTTCGCCCTCTTTGGTTTTATCCGGATTGCGCACATGTGGATTGCGTTGGTAAAACTTGTCCTGAAACCGTTTAAGGGAACGTTTGACAATAAAAGGCAATATCACAGAGGTAAATACCCTGAAAAACAGATAGAAAGCAAATATGATCAGTAAAAATTTGATTAACCCCATAGGTGAAACCTCAACTTTTTTGCGAAATTACGGTTTTTTGTGCTAAAATGTATGTATGCCGGAAGGATTAGTGCTTGCTTTGAGATAAAAAATTTGAAAAACAAGCACAACAAAAGGAGGCAACCACTGATTGCCTCCTTTTGTCGTATGAATAGTCAAGCCTTTAAAGGGGTTTATTTATTTTCTTCCTTCGTCGGATACGCTGAGTTTTTTACGGCCTTTGGCACGGCGGGCTGCAAGAATTCTGCGTCCGTTGGGGGTTGACATTCTTTCCCTGAAACCGTGTTTGTTTCTCCTTTTCCTTTGCGATGGTTGAAATGTTCTCTTACTCATAGTCTTATTTTTTGGGACTGCAAAGATAGTAAGAAATCTAAATCAGCCAAACTATGAAGGCGTTTTTTTTTGAGATTATAGCTAAATGGAGATAAAAAACTGGATATTAAAGACTTGTGCCTGCCCTTTCAGGTGAGCCGAATCACGCAATGACGCAATGACGCAGAGAATCGTAAGTGTTGATTGCAGATTGCGGATTGAATTCCTACCCACTAATCACCAATCACCAGATTAGAGCAGGCAATCCTTTTTTGACAGGATTAACAAGATTAACAAGTTTGTTTTTTGACAGGCCTCCTCGCATGTCCGCCTGATGGGGGCAAGTGTCGGCTCAACAAATCAACAGATTGCAGATTGCAGATTGCAGACTTCGGATTGAATTCCTAACCACTAATCACCAATCACTAATCACCAATCACCAATTAACCGCGAATTACGCAAATTAACGCGAATTATGTTTCAAAGGCTCAACACATCAACAAATCAACAAATCAACAAACCCACAGATTACAGATCACAGATCAAGCAGGAATATGTTTCAGGGTTTCAGTAAGAAAATCCCAGAATTTCTGCACAGAAGCTATATGAACTTTCTCATCCGGAGAGTGAGGGTTGCGGATGGTTGGACCAAAGGAAATCATGTCCCATTTGGGATAAACAGCACCCAGCAGGCCGCATTCTAATCCGGCATGTATGGCTTTTATTTCTGGAATTTTTCCGTATTTATTCTTATAAACCTCTTGCATGGTTTTAAGAATAGATGACTCGGGATTAGGTTTCCAACCCGGATATTCACCTGCAAAGTTAACTTCAGCCCCGGCCAGTTCAAATATGCTGCGCATCATTATGCTTAAGTCCTCCTTTGCTGAATTCACCGAGCTGCGAAGCAGGCAACTGATTTTAACCTGAGTGCCTTCCCGCTTAACGATAGAGAGATTGGTCGAGGTTTCTACCAGGCCCATCATACTGTCGCTCATCCTGATTACACCATTCGGACAGGCATATAAGGCGCGTAAGAGGTTATTCTGGGTTTCCACATCCATCAGATGCTGAGGAGCAGTACACTTTTCAACTTTAATATTCAGGGTAGGTTCGGTAACCGAATATTCCGCCTTTATCGCCTCAGTCATTTTGTTAAAGCATTTTTCAAAGCCTTCAATTTCTGCCATGGGGATGGTAACTATGGCTTTTCCTTCACGGGGAATGGCGTTTCGCATGTTACCTGCTTCTATATCAGATAAACGTAGGCCATGTTTGGTGACCCCGTGCCAGAGCAGGCGTGTAATGATTTTAGCGGAGTTTCCTCTGCCAAGGGGTATGTCCATTCCGGAATGACCACCCTTTAATCCGGTAACCGTAATCAGGTAAGGCTGAGTGTTTGTTTCAAGGGGTACTTCTTTAAAATTAAAGACGAAGTTTCCATCTATACCTCCGGCGCAGCCTATATAAAGCTCTCCCTCATCCTCTGAATCCAGATTAAGTAATATGTCACCCTTGAGTATACCCGGCTCCAGATTAAACGCTCCTGTCATGCCTGATTCTTCATCTATGGTAAACAGACCTTCCACGAGACCATGCTCCAGGTCTTTTGAGGCGAGCACTCCCATAATAGCTGCCACACCCATACCGTTGTCGGCGCCCAGGGTAGTGCCATTGGCCCGAACCCATTCACCATCAATAATTGTTTCGATGGGGTCTTTTTCAAAGTCGTGTATCTTGTCACTGTTCTTCTGTGGAACCATATCAAGGTGTGACTGCAGGATTACTCCTTTGCGATTCTCCATACCAGGTGTGGCCGGTTTGCGGATAATTACATTGCCTACCTTATCAACAATGGTTTCCAGACCAAGTGATTCGCCGAATTTCTTCATGAAAGCAATGATCTGTGCTTCTTTTTTTGAAGGGCGGGGTACCTGTGTTAAACTGTGAAAATTGTGCCATACAGCTTCTGGCTGCAATGTTTTAATTGAATTACTCATGGATTGTTTTTTATGAAATGGATTATTATTATGTGTTCAGGCTGCTAAGTTAGGAATTTTCACGGATTTCATCTCTATCAAAAGCAATGGTTTTCTTAAATTTCAGCTTATTTCCATAAATAGACCACAGCCTTGCTTTCAAAAAAAGATTCCTTAAACCATGCACTAAAAGGATAGGTACGGTATTGATAACCAGTGGATTTTAGCTCTTCATCAATGTCGCCGCCTTTCAGGTAAATTATCCCGTGATGAAACTCCTGATGCCTCCCAGGCTGAATGTTTTTTTCGGTGAGTTTAATAAATTCAGGCATAGCGGTAACAGCGCGGCTAACAATAAAGTCGTATTTTCCAGTTACCTGCTCAATGCGGGTATGTTCGGTAGTAACATTGTTCAACTCAAGTGCCGCTGCTATCTGATTCACTACCTTGATTTTTTTACCGGTAGCATCTACCAGATGGAATTTTACCTGCGGGAAAAGTATTGCCAGCGGTATTCCGGGAAACCCGCCACCGGTACCAACATCCATGATGCTTGTTCCGGGGGAGAATGAAATCACTTTAGCAATGCCCATTGAATGTAATACATGCCGCTCGTATAGATGTTCAATGTCCTTCCGGGAAATAACATTAATGGCTTCATTCCACTTCCCGTATAATGCTTCCAGTTTGCCAAGGGCCTCTAGTTGTAGGCTTGTAAGTGATGGGAAGTAGCGTTTAATCCGTTCCATTCATTTTCATTTTATAGGGCAATGTAATGCTGACTTTAGTGCCTTCATTCAGGCGTGAGTTAATTTCTATAACTCCCTCATGAAGTTTTACGATCTTTGCTATAAGTGATAGCCCAATACCATGACCGTGCAGATGGGCCGCATTGCTTGCCCGGTAAAATGGCTCTTTTATCAGTTGTAATTCTTCAGTTGAAATGCCTATACCTTCATCTTCAACAATAATAAGAACACAGTCAGTTTTAAATGTCAGGGTTACTTTTACCGGTTTGCCCGACGAGAATTTCATGGCATTATCAATCAGATTGATGAACACCAGCTTTAACAGATTCTCATTGCCATAGAGGGTAAATTCCTGATCTTCATTTTCTGTTTCATCCAAAATCAGGGTGTCAATTACATTTTGAGGATGCAGAATTTGAAATTCTGACTGAGTTTGCAGCAGCAATTCATCAAGTCGTACCGGTTTTATACTCAGAGATCTGATATCCTGCTCCGAACGGGCAATTTCCAGCAGATTATTGGCCAGGGAAGTTAACCCGCGTGCATCATCCAACAGGGAATTGAGTACATTTTCATATTCCTGAGGCTCTCTTTTCTTCATCAAAGCCACTTCAATCTGACTATTAATGGCAGCCAGGGGAGTGCGTAATTCATGAGAAGCGTTGGAAACAAAGCTTTTTTGAATCATAAATGCTTTTTCAAGCCGGTCGAGCATAAGGTTAAAGGTGGTAGCCAGTTGTGAGATTTCGTCGTTGCCGTTCCCGGCATTTAATCGCTGATTAAGGTTGGATGCGGTAATGGTGGATACCTGACTCACCACATTGCTGATTGGTTTGAGGGCTTCTTTGGCAAAAAACATGCCTATAAGTATGGATGAAATAATGGCTACCACCAGCCCTATCATCAGCACAAGCAATAGGTTATTGATCCTGGTTTTTCCATATGTATCAGTAGCAGAAGCGATAACAATAAATCGTCTAAGACCGTTGGTATAAAGTAATCCTACCGCTTCACGTTCTCCCTGACTAAAAATGTATTCTCCCCGGTTCATAATTTTGGTAATCAGGGCTTCATCAATGTGAAGATTGGAAGGGCCGCCGGAAACATAAATGCGACTTCTTTTAAAGTAATCGAACACCACCACTTCAGCATCGCCCAGCGAGCTGTAATTGGAGCTGTCAATTATGCGCATCAGATTGTTGTTGATCTCTTTTACATCAATGAGTAACATGGCCGTATTGATGGCCTTCTCACTCAAGCGGTTGGTAAATTCCTGTTTCCGGTGATTGGCCGACAGCAGGAAAACAGCTACCGAAAATACCACCAGTATGGCTGCGGTAAGCATGGCAAACTGAAGGCTGAGTTTAGTTCTGATTTGCATCGTCGCCGGCTTTTAAAATGTATCCCATGCCGATATGGGTGTGTATGAGTTTTACCGGAAAGTTTTTATCAATTTTCTTTCTGAGAAAGTTGACATACACCTCAATTACGTTAGTGCCGGTATCAAAAGTAATGTTCCAGATTTTTTCAGCGATATCAGCTTTTGATACCACTTTTCCCTTATTTTGCACCAAAAACTCCAGTAACAGGAATTCCTTGGCCGTAAGATCAATTGAAATGTTACCTCGCTTTACCGTTTTACTATCCAGGTCAATTTCAAGATCGGCAACCCTGAGTACGCGAAGGCTTTTCGGATCGGGTTGTACACGTTTAAGTAAAGCTTTAATGCGGGCAAGTAATTCTCTGAACTCAAATGGCTTAACAATATAGTCATCTGCTCCCTGATCAAAACCCAGCAGTTTGTCTTCGGTACTGCCCATTGCGGTCAGCATGATAATGGGAACTGAGGCATTTTTCTTGCGGATATGTGCACATAGCTCATAACCATTGATTTGAGGAAGATTTATATCAAGAATGATCAATTCATAATCTTTAGCATCACTCAGACGCTTTCCTATGAATCCATCATAGGCTACTTCCGTAGTAAATCCATTCTCCTCAAGACCTTTACTAATAGAATCGGCCATTTTAACATGATCTTCAACGATGAGAATTGCGGGTTCGGCCATTTTATCTGAAATTTATATTTAAATAATTGCACTAAGTTACATCATTTTAAAAGAAATCTCAGCTTGATTGTCTTTTTTTATGACTTGTTCTATTGCGTTGCTGATTTTTTTCACAAAATTAATAACATTCTTTCAGCAGTGTCGTTTAAAATTTTACACCTGGCCTCATTTCACCTGGGGAACAGAGATATTTTGTATTTTTGACCATTATTTAGAATGATACCTGCATATGCGAAAGATATTTCCCCTTACATTTTTTTTAATGATTGCCGGTTTGTTCTCCGCAGACGCACAGAATGCACCGAAGATAAGCTATGCTGAATACATTGAATTGTATCGCGACATTGCGGTGCGAAAAATGAAAGAATACGGCATACCTGCAAGCATAACGCTGGCTCAGGGATTGCTGGAATCTGGAAGCGGCAATTCTAACCTCGCACGTTACGCCAATAACCATTTTGGCATAAAGTGTCACAAAGAGTGGTCTGGTGATACATACATCCAGGACGACGATGCCAAAGATGAATGTTTTCGCAAATATAAATCTGCGGAGGAATCATTCAATGATCATTCTTATTTTCTAACCTCCAGGCCACGTTATGCTGACTTGTTCAAGCTCGATATAAATGATTACAGAGGCTGGGCACATGGTTTGAAGAAAGCTGGTTATGCTACAAATCCGCGTTATGCAGATATGCTCATAAAAATCATTGAAGAAAATGAACTTTTTCTCTATGATTCTGAATCAAACAGGCCTATAGCCCGGCGGCAACCAACCCCAAAGCCTGTCCCAAAAAGAGAAGAACAAGCTGTGGCTGTTGCAGGATTAAAGCTCCTGGCCGATAATCTGAAATATGTGGAGGTGGCAGAAGGAAATCGGCCCATTTACATAAATAATAATGTCAGGCTTACTTTTGCCCGTAATGATGATGATATTGATAAAATTGCCGATGATCTTGGAATTCACAGCTTTCAATTGATCAGATATAACGATTTGAACAAACATGAGCCTATCCGGGAAGGACAAGCCATCTATGTTGAACCCAAAAAACGCAAAACCAGTAAACACAGTCACCAGGTTAGCCAGGGCGAAACAATGCGGGAGATTTCGCAGTATTATGGCATTAAATTAAAGCTGCTCTACAGATGGAATCAATTTTCTTCCGGAGATGAACCCATGGCTGGTGATATTGTTAAATTGAAAAAAAAATAAATCAATAAGCAATTGATAATCAATGAAAAGAAAAATATTTTGATTTTTTTTGCAAAAAGAGAGTTACTTTTTCAGATTTTAGTGATAAACCCTTGACAACGAATTTTAAAATCAGTTTTGCGAAGATCCTGGCATGTCTGCGCAGAACATCCCTGATTTAAAATGGTGGTGTCATGGTTAAATAATATTTGGTTAATATTATGGTTTGAAAAACGCTGTCTTGGGATGGCGTTTTTCTGTTTATTGATGAGATTTTTAAAAATTGTAAAAAGATGAAAATTTAATAAAATATGTACTTAGTATAAAAACTTCTTTTTTTGCCACTACGGCACAAAGAAATAAAGCCTCACCAAGTTTTAATTACTGATATACAGAGCCTTGTGCAACCCGGTAGCTTTGTGTTTAATGGCATTTTTCCATTTATACCTTTTTAGACTGGTCTCAGATATTTTTATCTATTTTTTTTACAATGTTTAACAGGATGCACTGAGAAATGCTAAGCGTTTGATATCGTTGTGTTTATGCTTATGTTTTATTATACATTTAAAGCTATCTCTCAATACATTCACGTTCTGTGCTTTTTAGCAGACCAATCATCTTTAAGTAATGTTTAAGTCTTTCATTCAGAGTAGAGCGCTGAGTCTTGTTAATTAAACGGTTTTAAGTTTTTTTTACCGGCCTAAATAGTTGTTATTCAGATGTTATGGATTTTTAATTTAAAAATTCGTCCGCTTGCCGTATTTTTTTTCAAAAAAGAGAGTTACTTTTTTAAATTTTAATGATTAACCTTTGACAACGAAATTTAAAATCAGTTTTGCGAAGATCCTGGCATGTCTGTGCAGAACATCCCTGATTTAAAATGGTGGTGTCATGGTTAAATAATATTTGGTTAATATTTTGGTTGAAAAACGCTGTCTGATGATGGCGTTTTTCTTTTTGGCGGGAACCCCTGGGAAAACATTATTTGAGCAGTGTAAACACTGGTTTATTGTTTAATGAAGTTACCATAACTATCTGCCGGCTTCCGCCCGGATTGAAAATGATGGGATCTGTATCGCTTCGAAGCTTTCCCAAAGGGAGCTGCTCTCCCTTATTATTTATCAGATACACCAGTCCCGTGCGGGTATCGCGCACCGCAATCCATCCTTTTCCCAATGAGGAGGCATACACAAAGGGCTTGCCCAGCATACCTCCTTTGATGGTAAACTCTGCAATGCTTTTCTTCATGCGCGTATATACTCCAAGTTTTTCCTTACCGGCAAACATGAAATCCATGCTCCCATCCCCATCGAAATCAGCATATTCAAAGTAAGGATGCTCACCGAAATGCCCGAAAGCGCTGTAAGAAATTACACCTCTATCAGTGATATAAGCAAGTCTGCCGTCATCGGTTGCGGTAAGAAATATGCCTTTAGCATTGGTACGGTTCTCATATATGCCGGCATTGGCCGACTTTTTGAAGCCTTCATATATCTTAATCCTTTCCCGTCCGCGCCGGTCAGTTATCATCAGATTGCCATCCCGGGAGCTAAAGAAAAGATAGTCTTTGCCGGCATTGCGGATAAATTCAGGTGCCATTGACAAAGAGGTCGATTGTGGTTTTTGCCAGTCGGGCAATGCTTTACCATCTACGGTGATGCTATGTATTTTTCTTTCAGCGTCCTGATAGATGATACGATAATCTTTCCGCCTTTCATAATCAAAAAAACCTGATGCACTGGCAATTCCGGCAGGCAGCTTTATTTTCTTTAGCAGGATTCCTTCAGCCGAGAGGTGAAAAAGATGATTTTCTCCGGTAACAATATACCGTGGCTGGTCGCGCTGCGTGTATCCGGTAGCAAAAAGCTGACCGGTAAGCGGCTCAGGCGATTGCCATTCGAAAATTTGCTGCCCTTTGTAATCATTGATGCTCAGAGAATTTCTACCTAAAAAAGCCACCCGGTTTTCCCCAGCCTTCTCACTCCCGACAACAAGTGGTGTAAATGAAATGGCTGTCTCCCGGCCAACATTGGCCGCAGGGATGGTAATTACCGGCAGATCAGGTATAGAATCTGTACGGCTTTGCTCATTCATGTATGCAAGTGATTTTTTGGGGGCTTCAAAATAAATCGCGCCGCTGCTGTACATAAAAGGCTCACCTGCACTTATCTTTATGGAAAGCATCTGGCACCGCTTTAGCCAGGACATCCGGTCATCCGGCTTGTCATTGTTGTCAGCAGGAGTACGAATTGCAATAAAGTTTGCTTTTTCCTGGGTATTATTTAGCACGGTAGCCATCGAAGTAGCCTGGCCACGAACTCCCGGAGCATTCAGGGTATGGGCATAATTTCTTAATCCCGGCAATGAGGAGGAAAATGCCAGTAAGGCTGGATGGTTCAGACAATAAACGGGAACATGAGTATGATATAGACTTCCGAATAATCTTTTAAAGAGATTTATATCGGTAATTTTGGTTATCCCGGGTTCTACCGGCTCTGTAAAGCGGTTAAATGCTGAAAATGTGCTGTCTGTTTGCCTATTTTCAATCACTACTATCTCCTGATGATTCTCATTACTTAATTTGAATGAAAATTTTCCCAACCATGGATCAAGATCTTCTCCTATCCTGAAAATTTCTTTGGTATTTGTATTGTTTATCAAATCGTAACCCAATGCGTGTATGGTATCACTGCCAATTATAGTTTCTAATACTTTTGAAGGATTAGCAAGCAAAAACCCATAAATAGCAGTGATATTTTCCGGAATTCCCATCATTTGAAGCGGCAAAGGCATTTCATGGGCAAAAAGCGCAACAGGAGCAGGGGTGCCGGTGAATCCATTGAGCATCAGTTTGTCTTTTCTTATGGTGAGGTCAAGCGTGGTCCAGCCTTTTGTAAATAAATTGGCGGGTGTTGCGGTTTTTTCTTTATCCAGAAACAGACCAATCAACTCAGCCGATCGGATAATCAACGATGCATCCACTTTTTTGCCTGAGGTTCTGGCCAGGGTTATAAACAGTTCATCATGAAACAGATTGGATTTTGATTTCATGGCTTCAAGCGAAGATCGCAGCGTGGCTTCATCAGGGCTTAAGCAAAGCAAACCTTTGTAGATATAGTAATGTACACATTTATCGCTCCGGCAAAATGAGTAAATGTCGGCGATGGAATGATTTATTTTAGAAAAATCATAGCTGTGGTTTTGGGCAAATACTTTGCTGTGGCGGTTGAACTTATCCGGGCCTTGTTTGCCTATGCTGAAGGCCAGCAGCCACTGCTGTATCCCTGTGCTATCGGGCACAAAACCCGTCATAAAAGGCTTGCTTTCCAGCAAATTTCTGAATAGTTCATCTTCAGCAGCCAATGAATCGGCTGTGGAGATGAGCTGTTCAAAGCCTGACCTGATTTCGGGAGGAGATAAAACTTCACTCAACCCCGAAGCACGGGTGGTGGCTATGAAATCAGCAGCATTTGTGGCACCGATTACCATTTGGGTATTGCCCGGGAAAGCTTCCGGCAGTTGGGCTACAGGAGATTTTATAAACAGGTAATACCCTCTGATCTGTATGAATACGAAAATCAATAAGATCAATGCAGCCAAGTAAAACAGGTATAGAATTTTTTTATTCATAGCAGACTTCTTCATGGATGCCCAAATGTAATTCAAAATGAGCCTCATAATCTGCATGCCATGGCTAAATAATCAACAATGCATTGTTTATAACCTTTTAGATTTTTTAGGTAGATGAAAAAAAATGTTTAGCTTTGGATGTTAATTCGTGTTCAATGAATCCTGTACCAACTTCTGTCTCAATTTTTAAAGTATTGATATTGGCTGTATTGTCAGTCTTTTTTACCGCTGCTTCAGCACAAATATATGATTATAGTATAAAGGAAGAATGTCTTTCGCGAAGTGGTTTCGAGTATGGCGGATTTGCAGGATTTTATCTTCCCGGAAAGGGCTCGGCCGGTTTTTATTCCGGAAAACCTGATCAGGAGAACAATGCCTCCTATATTTTCAAGAATAAATATTGGTATGAGGAAATATTTTATAATCTCGATGCCAATGATACTGTGTTTATTGCGGGTTATCCCGATAAGGTAAAATATACTCCATCATTTGAGTTCGGACTTTTTTTTAGTTATAACTTTAATTGCCATACCAGTTTATACTTCCAGTTCTCTTATGTAAAGCTTCAGATTAAGGACATTCTTTCTGTAGAAGTTGATCCGCCGATAGATTATCTTGCTGAGCCCGACCTCCGGCTTTTTGGTATCAGGGGAGAGGAAGAGCGTAACATTCTTGATGTGGCTGTGAATCATTATTTTGGCAATAATCCTGTATTTAGACCTATGATAGGCATAGGTATAAACATGAACAATACACTGGTTAAGAAACATGTATTGCGCATTGCCGACAAGGATTACAATCTGGTAAATATTTATGGAAACCGGCCCTACATTCCCGGAGGCACACAGCAAGGTTACGACATCCGGCAGGGTGGTATTGGCTTTGGAGTTTTTGCCACGGTTGGTGCGCGGCTCGAATTCAGCAAGCTGGTAGCCATTGAACCCGGTTTTACCTTTTATTACAAGCAGATCAATCTTGAATCAGCCAAAGGGTTTTATCCCCAGTACAATTTGTTTGTCCGCCTGTGTTTCCGCGATCTGATTTCTTTCAATGATTGATACCGGTATCAAAGGATCCCCGGTATGGTTAACTGATGGTGATTGAATGATAACCGATGCCAGGGAGTGAGGCCATAGGTTAGTATGGCTTTGCGATGTTCGCGTGTGGGATAACCCATATTGTGTGACCATCCGTAGCCGGGAAACTCCGCATCGAGTTGGTGCATAAATTCATCCCGGTGTGTTTTGGCCAATATGGATGCCGCAGCAATAGACATATAAAGACCATCGCCACCAATCACACATTGATGAGGAATGCCGGGATATTCAATAAAGTAATTGCCGTCAATTAATAGTAGTGCCGGAGGAATGGATAATTCATTCACTGCCAGATGCATGGATCGTATGCTGGCCTGCAGGATATTGATCTGGTCAATTTCAGCAGGGGAAACCGATGCTACTTTCCAGCAAATGGCGTGTTTTTCTATGTCAATTCTTAAACTTTCGCGCTGCCGTACAGACAGTTTCTTGGAATCATTGAGTTGGCTGTTGCGATACCTGGCGGGTAAAATTACGGCAGCAGCATATACAGGGCCAGCCAAACAGCCCCTTCCGGCTTCATCGCAGCCGGCTTCTGTAATTTTTACCGATCTTGAAAATCTTAATTTTAACATATCAGGCAAAAAATCTTCCCAAAGCAGCCAGGCTCAGGAACAAACCAAATACTATTTCATAAATCAGCATTCTGGGTTTAAGCTGATAAATTACAAAAACAATCATCATAGATAACGACACATACACCAATGGCAGAAGTATGGGAGATTGGTAACTCAACAGTAGAAGAGATGCAATGCCTGCCCACTGAAACTGAGTAACCATCCACATGCGCTTGCGCATTGCAATCAACTTATCACCTATGCCTGCAACCATCCTGAAAAAGACAATCAGCCAGAGAAATATTAACGAAAAAATTGTTATCGTGTTTAATAGGCTCACCGGGAGGAACAACAGGGTGTAATTTTGAATGTATAGCACATAATTGTCCCAAAAAAGCCAGAGCTGATCAGTGAAAAAGAGATAAACACCAAGGTAGAAATAGGGTACAAAAGTGCCGACTATTGAAATTACCCATTCACGCCAGGCGGTAATGCGTAGGGTAAAAAATCCCAACCAAACAAAAATTAAAAGAAAAAGTATGGTTTCGGGAATGAAAAATGAAGCCACACCAATACTGATGGTCGCAGTCATCACATCGCTGTAAGGATGTGATTTCATATACATGTTCATTAAGCTGTTTAGCGAAATCAACAATAACAGGGTTACCACCAGTCCATAAAACAGAAAGGTACTGGCTGGAGTTAACCAGGAAAAGAGAATAAAAATCAGGGCACCAAGAAAGGACTGATGGGGCATAAGGTCATGCTTAACCAATATAATATTGATAAACAGGGCAATAAGCAACAACAGACCTGCATTTAAATATTGTAGTGTCCCGGGGCTGCTGGGAAGTAATTCGGGCGGTAAGATTACCGGCCAGGCATTCCCTGAATCAAACAGCATACTCCCAAAAGATCCACCGGGGGTAAAAGCGATGAAAACAGCTCCTGCTATCGTAAACAATAGCTGGATTGCGAAACCGGCTTTTGATAATTTACGCAGCATTTTAAGGTTGTTTCATGAGGTCCAGACCTATGTCAGAGCGGTAAGTTTTTCCCAAAAAGTCTATGATGCCGGCATTTTGATAACATAATTTGCGGGCTGAGTCAATATATTGACCCATACTGGTTATGCCCAATACCCTGCCCCCTGCAGTATATACAGCTTCACTCTTTTCGTCCATTATGGTGCCAGCATGAAACACCAATACTCCTTTTGATTTATCCAATCCAAATATTTCGAGACCTTTGGGATAATGACCGGGATAACCTGCAGAAGCGAGAATAACCGTAACAGCATATCCGGGATCAATATTAATTTGTTGACGGTTTAGGGTTTGGTTTTTCAGGGAGAGTAATACGGGCATAAGATCGGAGGTAATTCTGGGCATTACAGATTCGGTTTCGGGGTCGCCCAGCCTTACGTTGTATTCAATAACAAAAGGATTGCCTTCCACATTGATGAGGCCAATAAAAATAAAGCCTTTGTAGGGGATGTTGTCTTTGATTAATCCGGCTATGGTTGGTTTTACAATGCGATCGATTGCCTTTTGCATGAATGCTTCATCAGCGAAATCTACCGGAGAAACAGACCCCATACCTCCGGTGTTGGGTCCTTTATCCCCATCGCCTATGCGTTTATAGTCCTTTGCTTCGGGAAGTAGTTTCCAGTGGATGCCATCGGTGACCACAAACAACGATAACTCGCGGCCTGAAAGAAATTCTTCAATAACTACTTTATCGCATGATTTGCCGAAGCGTTTTTTCAGAAGCAATTCTTCCAGTTCACGGCAGGCTTCACTGATGTTTTCGCAGATTATAACGCCCTTTCCTGCAGCCAGACCATCGGCTTTAATCACATAGGGAGGATGCATCTCATGCAGATATTGTGTGGCAGCTTCAAATTCTTCTGCTGTAAAAGTCCTGTAACGGGCCGTTGGAATCTGATGCCGGCTCATAAATGCCTTGGCAAAGTCTTTGCTGCCTTCGAGTTGTGCACCTTTACTGTGCGGTCCAATCACATGAACATGTTGAAGCAGGGGGTCGGATTCAAAATAATCAACAATGCCATTTACCAAAGGTTCTTCGGGGCCAACAATCAGCATTTCGATATCATGAAGCAGACAGGCCCTTTTGATGGCGCTGAAGTCGTTGATACTAATGGGCAGGTTGGTGCCCGAACAACGTGTACCTGCATTGCCCGGAGCAATATAAAGCTGAGTAATTAATGAAGATTGGGAAAGTTTCCAGGCCATCGCATGTTCACGACCCCCCGAGCCCAACAGCAAAACGTTCATATCATTTTTTTTGCAAAGAAAAGCTTATTTTTTTGAAGGTGCAGGTTTTTGAGTGAATTACGCAGGCAAAAAAATATTGAAACAAAAAACCCGCAGCTTAGAAGGCTGCGGGTGCTTAAACGAATTGGATTATCTGGCGGCTTCCAGTCTTTTTTTCTCAGCCAGTTTTTTCAGTATTTCTTCCTGTAAGGCTTTGCTAACCGGCATGTACTGATAAAATTCCATGGAGTAGTTGGCCCTGCCGCTCGAGAGATTGCGCAAGGTAGTGGCATAGCCGAACATCTCCTGTAAAGGTACATATCCATTGAGCTTTTGAGATCCTTTGCGATGCCGGCGCATAGATTCGATCTTTCCGCGCCTTTTATTGAGGTTGCCCACAATATCACCGATGAATTCATCCGGTGTATTCACTTCTATTTTCATCACAGGCTCAAGTAATACAGGCGTTGCTTTCATAAACCCCTGTTTAAAAGCAATGGAGGCACAGGTCTGGAAGGCAAAATCCGAGGAGTCAACCGGGTGGAACTGCCCATCCAGTAAAACTACCTTAACGTCTACTACAGGGAACCCTGCGAGCACTCCGTTGGCCATGGTTTTAACAATACCTTTATTAACAGAAGGAATATATTCGTTAGGGATAGAGCCACCCTTTATCTTATCCAGATACTCATAGCCGAGGCCTTCATTGGGTTCCAGACGGATGTAAACCTGCGCGAACTGACCTTTTCCACCGGTTTGTTTTGAGTGGCGATATTCCACTTCAACTTCCTGCGAAATGGTTTCGCGATAAGCTACAGAAGGCTCACCTACCACCACAGGAATCCCGAATTCAGATTTTAAACGGTCTACCAGAATTTCAAGATGAAGCTCACCCATACCGGCGATTACGGTCTCCTCAGTTTCCTCATCAAATCGTGCATGAAAGGAAGGGTCTTCATTTACAAGTCTTGATAGGGCTTCACCCAGTTTGCTTTGATCTTTCCGTGTTTCAGGATTGATTTTTAACTCGATAACACTCGGCGGAATGTGAATGGATTCCAGATGCAATTGCTCGTCCATATCACACAGGGTATCCCCCGTTTTGGTAAGTTTGAGACCAATAAGGGCCACGATGTCTCCAGGCCCGGCCGAAGTAATTTCGACACGTTCCTTGGCATGTATCTTAAGGATACGGCCAATACGTTCGGGTTTGCCTTTAGTGGAATTCATTACCTGCATGCCGCTTCGCAATACACCGGAATATATGCGGATAAACGTCTGTTGTCCCACATATGGATCGTGGATGAGCTTGAAAGCCAGTGCAGCAAATGGTTCCTTGGGCGATGGGTTCCGGACGCGGGTTTTTTCGTGATCATCCACATCCATACCAATGGTAGGCCCTATATCCATGGGAGAGGGTAAATAAGCTACTACGGCATCAAGCAACTGTGCGATACCTTTGTTTTTATAGGCTGCTCCGCAAAGTACCGGCGTTATCAATAACTTAAGTGTGGCTTCGCGTGCTGCGGACATCAGCAACTCCTCTGAAATGTCTTTGTCTTCCAGAAAACTATCAAGAATTTCCTCATTGAATTCGGCCAGTTTTTCTATCAGTATACTTCTGTACTCACGGGCCTGAGCCAGCATGGAATCCGGGATCTCTGAAACTATGGTTTTAACATCCTCAAAGGTGTACATTTTCATGGCAATCAAGTCAATGATGCCTTTGAAGTCTTCTTCCTGTCCCACCGGAAGCTGGAATGCTACTGCGTGAGCATCAAGATTCTGGTTCATTTGTAAGATTACATCCAGAAAATCAGCACCACTGCGGTCTACCTTATTTACGAAGGCAATTCTGGGCACTTTGTATCGTTCGGCCTGGTTCCATACCGTTTCACTTTGAGGTTCTACACCGCCAACAGCACAAAATAATGCTACCATGCCGTCAATTACCCGAAGCGAGCGTTCTACTTCTACCGTGAAATCAACGTGGCCGGGTGTGTCGATTATATTAACCTGGTAATCCTTCCAAATGCATGAAATGGCAGCAGAAGCAATGGTAATGCCCCTTTCCTGCTCCTGTTTCATAAAATCCATGGTGGCCTGACCATCGTGGGTTTCTCCTACTTTTCGGTTTACACCGGTGAAAAACAGGAGACGCTCAGTGGTCGTTGTTTTACCCGCATCAATATGCGCAGCAATGCCAATATTCCTTAATTTGTTTAAAATCATTACAAAAAGTTGATAAAAAAATGATTAAATGAGGCTCAATAGCACAGAATCAATTCTTGCAAATAGTTGTTTATCAAATTGATATGCAAATTAATAAGTGCAGGGAAGTGCGTTAGAAACCTGGCCCAAAATGGGGTGCAAAGGTAAAATATTTTTTATTTCTCCTAACGTAAATGAAAAATTAATTTTTAAGCTTTAATTTATTGATTTAAACTGTTCGGATGAACGAATCCACCGGGCTATAAAGCCCAGCGTTTTAAAGGTGCCCGTGTGCTAATGAATTAAACCATTGGCAGAGATACTGTATGTACCTGATAGCAGAAAACTCAAGTCTTTTAAATGTCTCATCCAACACTATGGATCAATCTAACCGTATTTATGCTAAATTTGTAAAAATCGGTGTAACTGATGGTTATATTCTATTACAGCAATCAGAAATTACAGGCCGGATAGTCTTTTTTTTGTAACCATTTTTCAAATACCTGTCTAAGTATAAAACAACACAGCAATAAATGGCAGAAAAGTTTGGTCATTTTTTACGGTTTCGCTGGGAGGCGGTTATTTGGATAGCAGCATTGATATTGTTTGCCACCATGTCACCTTACAACGAACATGCAAGTCTTTGTCCAATTAATGCGCTGGATCTGGGTTTTTGTCCGGGTTGTGGTCTGGGTCATGGTATAGCCTTTCTGTTCAGAGGTGAATTTATCGCATCCTTCAAGGCTCATCCGCTGGCGATGCCTGCTGTTGTAATACTTACTTTAAGAATAATTCATATTTTAAGAACACCACTTCCGGTTAATCACTTTTAAATTTACCATCCTATGGCAAACGTTTTACTTCATCTTCCCGAGATTCAGGGTATGGAACTCAATTTCATCCAGACCATGATTAAAGACTTTAGTGACAAAGAAGCTCAGACCTTCGCGAGCATTTATCGTTCCAGGCGCAAGGATCCCCAGATTATTTTGCTTACCTGTCTGGTGGGTTTTCTGGGCTTTGCGGGCATTCATCGTTTCCTTACCAATCAGATTGGCATGGGCATACTCTATCTTTTAACCGCCGGGTTGTGTTTTATAGGTACCATCATTGATGCCGTGAATTATCAGAACCTGGCATTTGAATTTAATCAGAAGGTGGCAGTTGAAATAGCACCACTGGTTAAGAGCATGTCAATCCAGTAAAGAGATTTGTTGATTAATACACAAGTTTCCCTGTAAGCTGACTCAGCTTGCTCAGCCGGTGCTTTAGCATGTATTCTTTGATGCCCTGTATAATTTTTATGGTCACCGAAGGGTCAATAAAGTTGGCGGTTCCAACCTGAATGGCAGTGGCACCGGCGAGCATAAATTCAATGGCATCGGCTGCACTGGAAATTCCTCCTATGCCGATAACCGGAATTTTAACTGCATTTGCTACCTGCCACACCATGCGCAAGGCAATGGGTTTAATGGCCGGTCCTGACAAGCCTCCGGTGATGGTACTCAACACCGGTTTTCGTGTTTCCGAATCGATGGCCATGCCCAGCAGGGTGTTTATTAATGACAGTGCATCGGCACCTGCTTCTTCCACTGCAAGCGCAATTTCAACGATACTGGTAACATTGGGCGAGAGCTTAACGATCAATGTTTTGTCATAAACTTCACGCACTGCACTGGTAACAGCAATGGCTGAGGGACAACTGGTGCCAAATGCCATGCCGCCTTCTTTTACATTGGGGCAGGAGATGTTTAGTTCAATGGCGGCAATGTGGCTGAGCTTGTTCATTTTTTCTGCCACTTCCACATAACCTTCTACTGTAGAGTCTGATACATTTGCTATAACATTGGTATTGTATTTTTCAAGTGTGGGATAAATGTGCCGGACAAAATGATCAATGCCTTTGTTTTGCAGGCCTACAGCATTGAGCATGCCCATAGCTGTTTCGGCCATTCGTGGGTAAGGGTTGCCTTCGCGGTGTTTCGAAGTGGTAGCTTTTACAATAATGCCACCCAGGGCATCCACTTCAATAAAGTCGCTGTATTCATGACCATAACCGAATGTTCCTGAGGCTGTGAGTACCGGGTTTTTCAGGTTCAGGTCGTGTATTTTTACCGAGAGATCCGGGGATGTGCTCATTTTACTGATTTTATTGGCTGTTGTTATCCAGGGTGCAGCTTACTTCTTTGCCTTTGGTCCATCCTTTAAGCTCGCGTGAGTCAAATACGGGGCCTTCAGTGCATACACACCGATTGCCCTGATTGGTTTCAACCACACAGCATAAGCAGGCTCCGATGCCGCAGGCCATGGTGTTTTCTAAAGAAACTTCACAGATTATCCCGGCTTTTTCGGCAATATGTGCCACTGCCCGCATCATACCATCCGGGCCGCAGCAATATATGCGATCAAATTGCAGTTTGCCTTTTGAAATGATGGAATGTTGCGTGACCATACCTTTTTCTCCATCTGTGCCATCTTCTGTGGAAACGGCCACACGCCCAAAGTTCCGGTATTCCTTCTGAAGCAAAATATCCGCGGCAGATCTTCCTCCAATAAGTATGGTAACCTCATTTCCCCTCTTTGATAACTGTTCTGCCAGGAAATAAAGCGGTGCAATACCGCAACCACCACCCACGAGTAGTACCTTACTTTTAGAAGCCAGTGCAAAACCCTTCCCCAGTGGAAGCATCACATTGATTGTTTCTCCTTTTTTTAATGTTGACAGGGCTGTGGTACCCGGGCCTACCGTTTTTATAAGCAAATGCATGCTGTTGGTGGCATGGTCGAAGCGATGGATGGAAAAAGGCCTTCGCAGATAAGTTTCCGACTGGTTTTTAACCTTTACTTCAGCAAATTGTCCGGGAATCATGGCTGGCAGGGGAAATTCACTGCTCAGCTCAATCAAATGATGACTGGCATTAAGCCTGGTGTTACTGACTACATTTAAATCGAGCAGTTGTTTTTTCATTTCGATGGGTAGCGTTAAAAAAAAGTCCGTAAAGGATTACGGACAATTTAACATTAAGCTTCATTCTGAGCATTGCCCGTATCCGGGTCAGCGGATGTTTCAGCAGCATCATCCGGGGAATCGGGTTCTGGCAATGATTCTTCTTCGGTAAAGCTGAGCAACTCATTCTCCAATAAAAGGTTATACCACGACACTATTTTCTGCATGTGTGAAACGTAAACCCTTTCCTTATCGTAATCAGGAACCATTTCATTGAAAAATTCTTTTAAGCCGGCGTTGTCATTTTTGAAGTCGGGAGCCGGTTTGGCCTCCAGCTTTTCATAAAACGCTTTAAGGATGTCTTTGAGCGGTTTATCTTCGGTTTGGGTAAAGATGCTGATCTCCTCAAGCGAACTTATCTTTTCATGTGTAAATGCCTGAAAGCGCTTGTGATCAATAATTGACTCAACGATGATGCCATTTTTAGCCTGTCCCACCAGCTTATAAAGACCCGGTTTTCCGGCAATGGCCATGATTTCTTTCAAATCCATAGGAATGCTTGATTATTTTTGACAAAAGTAAACATTATCGGGAATAATGAAAATTCTTTCTCAGATTAGCTTATAATTGCGATACTCTCCAATGCGCCACCCTGAAACTTGTTCAATTCCATGCAATAGTTTTGATTTTAAAGGGAGTCTTGTTTTTGTCGGGTCGAAACTAAATGTCCAGTTGCTGCGGGCAATGCGTGGTTTCATTACCAGGGGATGCTCCCCACGGAAATGAGCCAGAGAATCTATCTGCGAATAATCAAATTCATCAACTTTAGGGATTTTCTTTTCTACCCAGACATCATCGTGCCAGAGTTTGTGAAAATATTCCTGTTTTGCCTGCTGAAGCTGTGGCGGTTTTACCCAGCCATAATGATACATGGTGGCCTCTGTACGCTTTACCCTGAGCGGACGGTTGTGTTTGCGGAATCCTTGTGCATCGCGATAAGAACGTATGGACTTGTCGTTGCGGACAATGCGAACTTCATTGCGATACCAGCGCCGGCTGTCGCCAACATAATCGTAGGAGCCGTAAAAGTGGCGGTATTTCAGAAGTAAGCCTTCTACTTCCGGATGATCTCTCCACCGGAGCATGGCGGCTTGCAGGGTATCCAGATATTGCTCATGCAACACTTCATCACCCTGAATGTAAAACGCCCAGTCGCTGCCTTGATCCACTGCATCCATTGCCTTGTTGGTTTCAATGGCCAAAACCCTTCCTCCTTCGCGGAGGGTGTCGTCCCAGACGGTATCAATAATGCGAATTTTTTCGGAATTAATTTGTTCAATCAAATCCCGGGTGCCATCATCAGAATTACCTACGGCAACAATAAACTCATTACATAAGGGTAAGACAGAAGTGATGGCTTCCACTACGGGATAATCAAATTTAATGGCATTCCGGATAAAGGTAAACCCTGAAACTTTCATAAGTGATAAATAAACCGGTACAAAAGTAAGATTTTTATGATGGGTTAGAATCACTATAAGCCTTAGGCATAATTTTACTACTTTTGCACCTCGCTGAATAAATCAAATTAACCTATGGATATTGCTGCCAAATATGACCCTACGGGCATTGAAGACAAATGGTATAAATACTGGCTCGATAATAATTTTTTCAGATCGGTTCCCGATGAAAGAGAGCCTTATACCATTGTGATACCTCCTCCCAATGTTACCGGGGTATTACATATGGGTCACATGCTTAATAACACCATACAGGATGTATTGGTTCGTCGTGCACGGATGCAGGGTTACAATGCCTGCTGGCTTCCGGGTACAGATCACGCGTCCATAGCTACAGAAGCCAGGGTTGTGGCCATGCTTAAAGAGCAGGGCATCGAAAAAAGTGACCTTACCCGCGAAGCATTTCTGGAGCATGCCTGGGAATGGAAGGAGAAACATGGTGGCATCATACTGGAACAGCTTAAAAAATTGGGTGCTTCCTGCGATTGGGAACGTACCCGGTTTACCATGGATGAAAGCATGTATGCATCGGTAATTGATGTTTTTATTGATCTTTATAACAAAGGGCTGATTTATCGCGGCGTGCGCATGGTAAATTGGGATCCCAAAGCATTGACTGCCCTGTCGGATGAAGAGGTTATCTATAAGGAGGTTAAATCCAAACTTTACTATGTAAGGTATAAGGTTGAAGATACCGAAGATGAGTGGGTTACAGTAGCTACTACCCGTCCGGAAACCATTCTTGGCGATACTGCGGTATGTTTTCATCCTCAGGATGAACGCTATACACATCTGATTGGAAAAAAAGTATTGATCCCCCTGCTTAAGAAAGCCATTCCACTCATTCAGGATGAATATGTTGACCCCACCTTTGGTACCGGATGTCTGAAAATTACACCGGCTCATGATATCAATGATTACACCATTGGTCTGAAGCACAACCTGGAAAGTATTGACATTTTTAACGATAACGGTACCTTAAATGAGAAGGCCAGGCTGTATGTGGGGATGGATAGGTTTAAAGTAAGGAAGCATATAGTGGAAGATTTGCTCAATCATGGCCACATTCAAAGAATTGAGGATTATACCAATAATGTCGGTTTTTCTGAACGTACCGATGAGGTGATTGAACCCAAACTGTCGGTACAATGGTTTCTGAAAATGGCTGATATGGCCAAACCTGCTCTGGATGTAGTAATGAATGATATTATACATTTCCATCCGGAAAAGTTTAAAAATACATATCGTCACTGGATGGAAAACGTTCGTGACTGGTGTATCAGCCGGCAATTGTGGTGGGGACAACGAATTCCTGCCTGGTATCTGCCTACGGGTCAAGCTGTTGTGGCCCGCACTGCTGAAGAAGCCCTGGAAAAAGCCCGGGAAATTACCGGCAATGCCGCCATTTTGGAAAAAGACCTGAAACAGGATGAAGATGTACTCGATACCTGGTTTTCTTCCTGGTTGTGGCCCATTTCGGTGTTTGACGGCATACGGTATCCCGAAAATTCTGACATTAAATATTATTATCCTACCAATGATCTGGTGACTGCTCCTGAAATACTGTTTTTCTGGGTTGCCCGAATGATTATGGCCGGATTGGAATATCAACAGGAAATTCCATTTAAAAATGTATATCTCACCGGAATTGTGCGCGATAAGCTGGGCAGAAAAATGTCCAAATCACTTGGCAATTCACCTGATCCACTTGATTTAATAAGCAAATACGGTGCTGATGGTGTGCGTGTAGGCATGCTGCTCACTTCTCCTGCCGGCAACGATTTGCCCTTTGATGAAGGGCTATGCGAACAGGGCAGAAATTTCAGTAATAAAATATGGAATGCACTGAGGTTGGTTAAAGGCTGGGAAGTGGGCGAAAAACTGCAGCAACCTGAATATGCGGCCATTTCAGTGGCCTGGTTTGAACAGCGTTTTAATGAAACCCTGGCTCAAATTGAAGATCATTTCTCAAAATACAGATTGTCAGATGCACTAATGGCCGCCTATAAGCTGGTATGGGACGACTTTTGCTCCTGGTATCTTGAAATGATAAAACCTGCATACCAGCAGCCCATTGATCCCCTTACCCTGAAAGCAACGGTTGCATATTTTGAAAAGCTGATGCTGGTGTTACACCCATTTATTCCATTTATCACTGAAGAAATCTGGCAAATTCTCCAAACCCGGGCCGGGGGCGAAAGTATAATGGTTAGCCCCATGCCGTTGGCTGAAAACTATGACCAGTCTGTTCTTGATCAGTTTGAGCATGCCATGCTGGTGGTTAATGCCCTTCGCAATTTCCGTAGAGAGAAAAACCTGCCATTAAAAGAGCCTTTGGAGTTATTGGTAAAAAGTAGTGAAGCAGAACACAAGTATGATCCCATCATCATTAAATTAGCCAACCTTTCAGCCATCAGGACGGTGGAGGAAAAACCGGAAGCAGTCACTGGTTTTCTGGTTAAAGCTACTGAATATTTTATACCATTAAGTGGTATTCAGGATCTGGAAGCAGAAAGAGAAAAGTTGCAGAAAGAACTGGATTATACCCGGGGGTTTCTCAATTCAGTGATGCGAAAACTCAGCAATGAAAAATTTATCTCCAATGCAAAGCCGGAAATCATAGAGAATGAGCGTAAAAAGCAGGCCGATGCTCAAATTCGTATAGAATTACTTGAATCGCAGTTAAATTCTCTCTAAAACATGAACAAATCCATATTTGTGTTGTTTTTTTGGGCGTTACTACCATCAAAGAGTTGATTTTTTTCATTCTTTTGTTGGTTGAACAATAAATAAACTATTTTTGCGCATATTTTTTAAATTTTTTATTTCATCATGAAAACAGGAAAAGTAAAATTCTTCAATGAATCAAAAGGTTATGGATTTATTCTTGACGAAGAATCCGGAAAAGAGTATTTCGTTCACGCCACTGGTCTTATCGACCGGGTTAACGAAGGAGATTCTGTCACCTTTGAGCTTCAGGAAGGCAAGAAAGGCTTAAACGCTGTAAATGTTAAAATAGCTTAACTTTGCATAACTTGCGCATCGGTCTTAAGCCCCGCCAACTGGTGGGGCTTTTTTAGGTGCGCCCGGCATGG
>DHSR01000058.1 GCA_002410555.1 Bacteroidales bacterium UBA5281
AGATCACCAATTAACCGCGAATTACGCAAATTAACGCGAATTATGTTTCAAAGGCTCAACACCTCAACAAATCAACAAATCAACAAACCCACAGATCACAGATCACAGATTACAGATCACAGATCACAGATCACAGATTACAGATCACAGATCACTCAACTCCGGCAGGCTACAAATCAATACAAATAATTATCTTTGGCTCTTAAAAAAATAATTCAACCTACCATGAAAAGAATATTTTCGCCACTGTTTTTATTTATTCTATTTGCCTTAACGTTGGTTTCTACGGCACTTAGGGCGCAGGATAAACCTTCTGAATCAAAACCCGGTGCTTCCATTAAATGGCTTAGCTTTGAAGAAGCGGTGGCTCTGAACAGGAAAAAGCCAAAAATGATTTTTATTGACATCTACACCGACTGGTGTGGCTGGTGTAAAAAAATGGATAAGGAAACGTTTACTGATCCCGAAGTGGTTAAATACATCAATAAAAAGTTTTATGCTGTAAAGTTGAATGCTGAGCAAAAAGAATCGATTCACTTTAAAGATCAGAACTTTGTGAATCCGAATCCCGGAAAATCAAAATCAACCCATAATCTTGCTTCGGCACTGCTGAAAAACGAACGCCTTTATCCTTCGTATGTTATACTCGACAAAAACAGCGACTGGACCTATAAACTGAAAGGATATCAAAAGCCTGAAACTCTTTTACCTCTGCTCCATTTTTATGGTGATGGAGATTACCTTAAAATGAGCTGGGCTGAATACCTGAGTAAAGTGAAGTAATAAATTCTTTCTGTAAAAATCCATACATCATGTCAGCTATGTATAAAGCCCTTGTTGCCGAAGAAAATGAACAAGGACAATTTTTTTGTACAATAAAAATGCTTCCCTTATCAGCTTTAGCTGAAAATGAGGTAGAGATAAAAGTTAGCTACTCTTCATTGAATTATAAGGATGCTTTATCTGCCAGCGGCAACCGGGGCATAACCAGACGCTATCCACATACCCCGGGTATTGATGCCAGTGGCGTTGTAGTTTCATCATCGGTTGCTGGTTTTAAAGCAGGCGACGAGGTAATGGTTAGTGGTTATGATTTGGGAATGAACACTTTTGGAGGGTTCGGACAGCGCATCAGGGTTCCTGCTGAATGGATAATTCCTTTGCCGAAAGGCCTGAGTTGCATCGAAAGCATGATGTTGGGCACCGCTGGCTTTACCGCCGGCCTTGCTTTAACCATGATGAAAAAAAACGGACAATCTCCTGAAAAAGGACCAATATTGGTGACCGGCGCCGGAGGCGGATTGGGCAGTCTGGCCATTGCTATACTTGCCAAAGCTGGTTACACTGTGATTGCAGCCTCAGGAAAACATAAGGATAGAGATTATTTCACTGCACTGGGAGCTTCCGGGATTATTTCGAGAGATCAGGTAGATGATGTATCAGGGAAAATGCTGCTTCGACCACGCTGGGCCGGAGCCATCGACACCGTGGGAGGAAATATCCTGGCAACCGCTGCCCGCGCCTGTCAGCGACATGGAAATGTTGCCGTTTGTGGAAATGCCTCGTCTCACGAATTACCACTTACTGTTTTTCCTTTCATATTAAATGGCATCAATTTACTGGGCATAGATTCAGCCACCTGTCCAATGTTACTCAGAAGACAAGTGTGGGAAAAGTTAAGCGATGAATGGAAACCGGCAACCCTGGATAAAATTGCTGATATGATCACGCTGGAAGAACTACCAATGAATATCAGTAAAATCCTGAAAGGAGAGATAAAAGGCAGAAAGGTAGTAAAGATTGGAGATTAATCTTATCTCTCTCGTTTTAATCTACCGAGAAGTAAATTCATTGTTGATGGTTATGTATCCCGGATAGGCAATAGACTGCCCGCGCACAATAACCGTGGGTTTGGCCTTTAGAGTAATGCGTGTGGGACGATTGCCTGCTCCGGCCAGATTCAGGCCAAAATTAGCAATGGCCTCTCCGCTTTTTCCCTTAAGTGCTTCTTTAAGGTTGATGGCAATGGACAAAGGAAGCACAGAGGTTCCACCATTGGCCGGAATTTGCAGGCGATCTTCATTCACCCCACTTACCATTTCTATATCATCAATTAAAAGTATCCAGTCCAGGCGATTCATTCCGGCCAGAGAAGAATTTGGATTTTTCGCTTCCACATTTAGAGTAAAAGTCAATGGCAGGCTGCCTCCTGTGGCAATGGCGGTTGTAATCCGGGCAGCATCGCTCAGGCTCAGGTCGCTCAATTGATTAACCTGCTGAATGTTAACTCCCGCCAGTTTAAGTTGATCCACCGTTTTAAGCCTGAACTCGCACCGCGCAAGGCTGGCTGTTTGTGAAATCTGGTCGAGAACTTCACATCCGCTGAATATCAGCGACATCCCAACCAGCATTAAAAGCATGTATTTTCTCATTTTTTAAAATTTTATTTTTCCGGGATCAAATATAACTGTTGCTACCAAACAATGAGCCAAATCCTTATTGGTTTTTAGATAACCGTTTACGTTCATGTTCATCGAGTATGATTTTTCGCATGCGCAATGAACGGGGTGTTACTTCAAGATATTCGTCTTTGGCAATATATTCCATGGCTTCTTCGAGTGAAAATTTAACCGCCGGGGTTATAAATATTTTATCATCGGTACCTGAAGCGCGAACGTTGGTGAGTTTCTTGGTTTTAGTAACATTTACCAGCAAATCATCCGGGCGTACATGTTCACCGATGATCTGACCTGCATACACATCCTCGTTGGGATGAACAAAGAAAGTTCCTCTGTCCTGAAGTTTATCAATGGAATAAGCAATGGCCTGCCCCATTTCCATAGAGATGAGCGAACCATTCCTGCGACCCACGATATCACCCCGCCAGGGTTCATAGGCCAGAAAACGGTGAGCCATAATGGCTTCACCTTCTGTGGCTGTAAGAACATTATTACGAAGTCCGATAATTCCCCGTGAGGGAATACTAAATTCGAGATGAATGCGGTCACCTTTGGTTTCGATGGTCACAATTTCGCCCCGCCGCTGGCTTACAAGTTCAATAACTTTTCCTGAGGATGCTTCCGGTACATGCACCGTAAGCATTTCGACAGGCTCGTGATCCACACCATCAATTTGTTTGATAATCACCTGAGGTTGCCCAAGTTGCAACTCATAACCTTCGCGACGCATGGTTTCAACCAGGATAGATAAGTGGAGGATACCGCGACCATATACCATCAATGCATCAGGAGAACCGGTCTCAACCACACGCATGGCCAGATTTTTTTCAATTTCCCTGAAAAGCCGTTCACGAATGTGTCTTGATGTTACGAACTTACCTTCACGCCCATAAAACGGAGAGTTGTTGATGGTGAAAAGCATGCTCATTGTAGGCTCATCAATGTGAAGAGGTTTAAGTCCAACAGGTGTTTCATAATCAGCAATGGTATCGCCAATTTCGAAATCATCAATACCCAGAACGGCACAAATTTCCCCGGGATAAATATCATGCTTCGCCTTTTCTTTACCCAGCCCTTCGAAGGTATATAATTCCTTGATTTTTGATTTTACTATTCTGCCATCCTGTTTGATAAGCGATACATTCATGCCCCATCGCAATATTCCTCTGGAAAGACGGCCCACTGCAATGCGACCAACGTAGGAAGAGTAGTCGAGGGAGGTAATTTGCAACTGGGTGTTGCCCTCCTCAAACACCGGAGCAGGAATCGTTTCTATAATTATGTCCAACAAGTGCGTGATGTCTTCGGTTGGTTTACGCCAGTCATCCGACATCCATCCTTGTTTAGATGAACCGTATACTGTGGGGAAATTCAACTGATCTTCAGTAGCGTCCAGATTAAACATCAATTCAAAAACAGCTTCCTGAACACCTTCAGGATCGCAATTTGGCTTGTCTACTTTATTGATCACCACAATAGGTTTCAGATCGAGTTCCAAGGCTTTTTGCAACACAAACCGGGTCTGTGGCATGGGACCTTCAAAAGCATCTACCAAAAGCAACACCCCATCTGCCATATTGAGCACACGCTCTACTTCACCGCCAAAATCACTGTGACCAGGGGTATCAATAATATTTATTTTAAAGTCTTTATAATATACAGAAACATTCTTCGATAAAATAGTGATGCCCCGCTCCCGCTCTAAATCATTACTGTCAAGGATTAAATCTCCCATATTCTGGTTCTCTCTGAACAGTTTAGACTGATATAAAATGCGGTCAACCAGGGTTGTCTTACCATGGTCAACGTGGGCAATGATTGCTATGTTTCTGATTTCTTGCATATTATGAATTAAAAAGGTCTCAAAAAATGAAGTGCAAAAGTAGATAAATAATTAATGCACCCGTCACGTATTATGAAGTCTTTCTTATTTAAACCTTTTGGCTTCACTTGCTGAGTGACTTCCGGTTCAACAAAATTTTATTTCTGTAATAAAAAGAACTTTTGTAAGCAATATTTACGACCTTTGTATGCTTAAATTTACATCAAATTGTCCCGTGTAGTCACCATATCCGAAGCGTCTTCCATAGCCATCCATAGTCTGGTTTTAATTGCACAATCAGGTGAAAGTTTAAATGTAAACAAGATTTCAGAGCGCATGGGAGCTTCCAGGCACCATGTTGCTAAAGTGATGCAACGTTTGGTAAAAGAAGGATTTGTTAGTTCTAACCGCGGCCCTACCGGTGGCTTTTCTCTCAGGGTTATGCCTTATGAGCTAAGTTTACTAACCATCTTTGAAGCCATAGAAGGTAAGCTCGAAGAAACCAGTTGCCCCCTGGATCATCCCATCTGTCCTTTCGATCATTGTTTAATGGGAAACATCGTACAGAAAATGACTGCAGAATTCCGTGAATATATGGGAAATAAAACCCTGGCTGACCTGATGGTACATAGCTGATTGAAGCTTTAATCTAAAATTTCGAGCATCTTCCGATAGTACAACTTCATCATTAAGGCATAAAAACTTACGCATGTGCGCCTGCCCGTGTGCGTATACAGGCCCGCAGGCACAATAAATCACTACTTTATTTTTTTGATTCCCAATTCTTTGTGAGCCTGAGGTTCTTCGTGTCTTAGTGGCATATAAATGAACCTTTCGAAAGCTTATTTTAGAGTAAAATGCTTATAACACGAAGCTACCAGGTTGCACGATGCTTTGTATATCAATGAATAAACTTGGTGAAGCTTTGTTTTTTTATGCCTTATTGACAAAAAAGGAGTTTCTATACTCAGAACTCCTTACCCCTCGC
>DHSR01000068.1 GCA_002410555.1 Bacteroidales bacterium UBA5281
ATGCACTTGGCCGGAGGCTTACATTGAAGGTACTGTTACCGGTACCGTAACAGATATAAATGGCAATTACTCCCTGGATGTTCCTTCAGGCAGTACGCTCATTTTTTCTTATATCGGTTATTCAAGTAAGGAATTCGTAATAACTCAGGCACAGACACTCGATGTTATGTTAAGGGAGGATCTGGCTCAACTGGAAACTGTGGTAGTTATAGGTTATGGCGTACAAAAGAAAACCGATAGAACCGGTGCCATCTCTCATGTGGAAGCTTCTGAGCTTAACCAGGGAAACCTAACCGATCCTATACAGGGTTTGCAGGGAAAGGCTGCCGGGGTAGTTATTACCAAAAAAGGAGGTGACCCCAACGCAGGCTTTGCGGTTAAAATCAGGGGATCTTCCGGATTTGATTCCAACACCCAGCCTTTGTTTGTAATTGATGGTATCCCCAATGCCGACCCCACCACCATAGCTCCCGAGGACATTGAGAGTTATAATATTCTTAAGGATGCGGCATCAACGGCTATCTATGGCTCACAGGGGTCAAATGGCGTTATTCTGATCACCACCAAAAAAGGGGGTGGCAAGGGCAAAAATGGTGGTGCTCTGGTTAGCATCAACAGCAAAACCTCTTTTGACAGGGTGGCTAAAAAAATGGATGTGTTGAATGCAGATGAAATCAGAGATTTTGCCACGTTAAAACTTCAGGCTTCTCTGCCAGATAATCCAAATTGGACTGTCGACAGCATATTCAGAGATGGAGGAGCCAATACCGACTGGCAGGATGAAATTTACCGCACGGGTATAACCACCGACAACAACCTTAGTTTTAGCGGGGGAAGCGAAACCAGCACTTATTATGCATCCATTACTCATGCCAACTGGCAGGGCGTAATGAAGGGTACTGAAAAAGAACGTACCAGTGCAAAGATCAATCTCAGCCACAAAGCGCTCAATAACAAACTAACACTCACAGGCAGCCTGGGAGCATCATTTGAAAACAACGACTACGAAAATTATGATGGCTGGGACAAAGATGACATTATCTATCAGGCAATTAGCAGAAATCCAACTGATCCTGTATATAATCCCGACGGAACGTATAACAAAACCCAGAGAGAGTTTAATTATGAGAATCCTTTGGCAACCATAAACGAGGTTACCAATACCCGTCAGGCCAAAGGTTATCTGGGAAGTCTTAAAGCCGACCTGGAGATTGTTGAAGGGTTGGTTGGAAGTGCCAGCATAGGATACATCCGAAACGACAATGAATCCAACTACTTCAGACCAGCCGGATTGTTTGCATCGGCAGACAATGGATATGGGCGCAGAGGATATAGCAACGAAACAAGCCGCTTGTTTGAAGGTACCATAAACTATGTTAAATCAATAAATGATCACAATTTTGATGCTATTATTGGTTATTCATGGCAGGAGGATGTGAATGATGGTTTTCATGCACAGGCTACCAATGCTCAATCACCATATATTGGTCCTTACAATCTGGGATCTTTACTTGATATTAAATATGGTGATATTGGTTCCTATAAAAACCTGTCCAGGCTGATCGGTTTCTTTGGCCGCGTTCAGTACAATTATGAATCGAAATATTACGCCTCGGCATCCTTGAGGCGCGACGGTTCAACCAAATTTGGTGAAAACAACCGCTGGGGATGGTTCCCCACCGCAGCTTTGGGCTGGAATATGCAAAATGAAGATTTTATGTCAGAAGTGTTTTGGCTCGATCAATTGAAGCTAAGGGCCAGCTACGGTGTTTCGGGAAATCAGGCTTTTGACAGTTACAGAAGCACGGTTGCCTGGAGGGCTGCAGGCCCGGCCATCAACCCCGAAACAGGGCAACAGGTCATTTCATTCCAGCCTGCCTGGAATAGTAACCCAGATTTAAAATGGGAAAGGACCTCGGAAGTAAATATTGGAATTGACTTTGCCATGTTCAACAGTAAAATCAGCGGTTCACTGGAAGTGTACAGCAAGGAAACTACCGATTTAATCGGGCAGTACCAGGTACCTAAGCCACCAAATCTTTCAGATCGTACCTTTGCCAATTCAGGAACCATCTCAAACAAAGGTATCGAATTGTTTGTCCAGGCATTTGTGGTGAGCAAGTCCAATTTCTCCTGGAAGTCATCTTTAACCGCTTCGCACAATAAATCAGAATTTACTGATTTGGGCAAACACGTTACATCCTCTGATAATATTCGCAAAGAGGGATATATCTCGGGCAGAGGTATGGTAGGCGACAGTTATTATGTAAGTGCTGTTGCTTTGGGTCAGGAAGTGGGTGCTTTTTATCTTCCTAAATATATAACCATGATTGATGGAGAATTTATTTATGAATCTAATTCTGGCGGCTATACTTCTTCACTGAGTGAAGCAAAACGATTCTTCGCAGGGTCTCCAAACCCTGATGTAGAATTGGGCTGGTCCAACTCTCTGACTTTCTTTAAAAACTGGTCTTTGGATATCGGGCTGAGGTCAATGATTGGCAATAAGGTATACAATGCTACCAGAATGTTTTTTGACTTCCCCGGTAATATGCCTTCCTTAAACGGACTTCCTGAAGCAATAGATTGGTACAATAAGGGGCGGAGTACGGGAGCAACCATTGCCGATATATACCTGGAAGATGCCTCCTTTCTTAAACTGGATTACCTGTCGCTGGGATATAGTTTTGACATGAAAACGGTGGACTGGCTGAGCAAGCTCAGGGTTTATGTTGTGGCCAATAACCTGCTCACCATAACCGGATATTCGGGTGTGGATCCAGAGACATACATTGACGGAATTTCCTATGGTGTGGATCAATACAATGTATATCCGAAAACAAGAACCCTCACTTTTGGTATCAATGCAAGCTTTTAAAAAAATACTGACATGAAAAAAATAATTTATTCCATTCTGTTCTTTTCAATCATAGCTGCATCGGGCTGCACCAAGCTTGATGTAGATCCCTATGATTCCGTTCCGGGGGACAAGTATCCCGAAAACGCTGCTCAGGTAGCTAATCTGACTGTTGATTCTTATAAGCGGCTACAAAATCTGGCTGACGATGGAGGCTGGTGGTTTCTGGCCCAGGAGATCAGCTCTGATGAGTTTTGCGGTCCAACCCGCGGTTCCGACTGGTTTGATGGTGGCAAATGGCTCGATATGCACACCCATTCATGGACCAATGATACCGAAGGGGTTAACCGCATGTGGTCCACCTTTTGGGAAGGCATAACTTCAAGTAATCAAATTATTGATATGCTTAAACAAATCCCGGCAAGCAATGAAACAAGGGCCAAAATCGCTGAAGTTGAAGTCATGCGTTCGTTCTATTATTATCTGTTACTCGATAATTATGGGGACGCTCCTTATTTAAGCACCGCCAATGTACCTGCTGACTTTGAACCCATGAAAATCAAAAGGGCTGTAATTTACGACAGCATTGTTCAGGTTGTTGAAGGTAACCTCAGGTATTTGAAGCCCTTAGACAACAAATATATGGCCACCCGCTATATGGGTTATGCATTGCTGGCCAAACTCTATCTGAATGCCGAAGTATATACCGGTACACCACAATGGGAAAAGGCAGGCCAGTATTGCGACAGTGTACTTGCCGGCCCCTATACGCTCGAAAGCAATGTGCTTGCCCCTTTCAAAACAAATAACGAACGCTCTTCCGAGATTATCTTCTCCATTCCTTATGATGAAGATAACTTTGAAGGCTTCCGTATTCATATGCGCAGCCTGCATTACCAGAGCAATCTCACCTTTGATATGCCGGTTGGACCATGGAACGGTTTTGCCGTGGTACCTACCTTTTGGGATACATACGAGGATAACGATATTCGCAAAAGCGCATACTTTCTTTACGGACCTCAGTACACCATTACCGGAGAACCGATTATTGAGAGCATTACCGGAGAACCTTTAATAATTGACCCGTATTTGCCTGCATTAAAGATGGATGAAGGCGCTTATACGCCCAAGCAAATCAGGACTACCGGCGCACGTGCCATAAAATATGAGGTGGCCATTGGCGCCAAGGAAAATTTAAGTAACGATTTTCCGTTATTCCGTATTACCGACTTCTATCTGATGAAAGCTGAAACAGAAATCAGACAGGGTCGCAATGGAGATGCATGGATTAACCCCATACGGGAGCGGGCTGAAGTAGCTGCATTTTCGGGTGCTACCCTTACCCAGCTTTTGGCTGAGCGTGGCCGTGAATTATGGCTCGAAGGACATCGCCGCCAGGATCAGATCAGGTTTGGAAAATGGGATGAAAGCTGGTGGGAAAAACCTGCACGCACTGCCGAAAGACGCACTTTCCCCATCCCTAAATGGGCCATTGATGCAAATCCAAACCTCGGACTGTAATTTTTTGACTAATTTTGCAAATCAAACCAATCAAACGCTTAATTTAAACCACTAAAAAAAATGATTATGAAAAAAGTGAATTTGAGTAAATTTTTTAAACTGACATGGGCAATGCTCATGATAGTAGGACTGGCATTCGTCGTTACTTCTTGTAAAGACGATGATGATGATGATGTAGATCCAAACAAACCAATAGTTCTGGATGGTGTATATATTAAAGGCGGTTCAACTGCACTTGTAGATTTTGATGTTAAAGGAAAAATGGTGGTTACCCGCAATGAAGTAACCCAGACTGACCGTGCTCAATTATTGGAAAAATATGTTGCCATCAAAGCCGGTGCTCCGGGCTTTAACATCATTTCTGTGGCCGGTAACGTTCAGACAACTTATGGTCCTGGTGCCGACTTTGCCGTTGTGCCTGAAGCCGAGCGTGATATTGATGAACCTAAAGTTGATTTTTGGCGCGGCTCCTATACCGAAAGTGAAACAGCTTTCACCGTACCCGCTGATGGTCTTTATCATGTAGTAATTGACACCGAACTTAAAATGGTAGTTATTGCTCCGGCAGAATGGGGTGTAATCGGTGGAGCTACCCCAGGCGGATGGGGTGAAAGCACACCTTTAGCTGCACCTGCTTTTGACTTAAATACCATGACTTATACCATTCCTTCCATTACCATGGGTAAGGATAAGTTTAAATTCCGTTATTCCAACGGTTGGAAAATCATTCTCGATCCTGAGTTTGACCTCGGTGGTGGAGAAAAAGGTATCAAAGTAAATACTAACCTTGGTGGTTCCATTAATGCCCTGGTTCCAGGTGGTGATGACATTGCCAATGATACCTATGCAAATTATAAAATTACCTTAACCTATACCTTAGGTGCTCCAATAACAGCTACATTCACTTATGAATCAGATGCTGAACCATTGCCTGAATATCCTGAAGCCATGTATTTGGTAGGAGCTGGTACTGCTTATGGCTGGGATGCTCCCGGTACAAAAGCAGACGCTATCATGCACAAAGTTGCAGGTGGTGCACCCACAGAAGGAATCTATTGGAAAATACTTCATATTGAAGCAGGTGGCGGATTCAAAGTTTCAGCAGAAAACTGGACTGCTCCCAACTTAGGCTTCGGCGATATTGACGAATATGATGCTAACGGTGTAGTTGTTACCGACATTGATGGAAACATGGATGTAGCTGCCAGCGGTATGTATATGGTTGTTCTCAATCTAAGAGACAATACAACCAAATTGTCGGTTGCCCCTGTTGAAGTATATGGTATTGGAGATGCATTTACCAATTGGGATGAAGATGTTCCTGCAAACTTGTTCACGGTTGATAATGCAGCAAAAACTGTAACATCACCCGCATTGCCTACCAGCGGCAATATCCGCATGTATGCTAACCATCCATGGATACCCGCATGGTGGAATGCCGAATTTAACCTGTATAACGGCGTTATTGAATATCGTAACGACGGTGGAGACCAGGAAGCTGTACCCGGAACCGCAGGTAATATCATTACATTGCATTTTGATGATAACACCGGAACCATTCAATAGCCTGAATGATATCATTTCAATGTGACCATTGAATAATATTAAAACTGCTGTGTATAAAGTTGTACACAGCAGTTTTTTTTAGCGCATAGCTGATTTGCAGAACACAAAAAGCATTCGGTTTGATTGTTGTACTTTTGCATTTAAATTTTTACTCATGGGAAGAAAAGAAAAAAGGGAAGGCCCTTTTGTAATTGAAAATGTTGAAATACTGGATGCCGGAGCCGAAGGCAAAGCCATAGCAAGATACAATGATATGGTTGTGTTTGTGCCTTTTGTTGTGCCCGGGGACCTGTGCGATCTGCGAATTGTTTCGAAAAAGCGGAGGTTTTATGAGGGCAGAGCCATTAAATTCCATCGTTATTCGCAACAAAGAGTTGAGCCGGTCTGCGCCCATTTTGGAATCTGTGGTGGCTGCAAGTGGCAAAATATGAAATATGACCGTCAACTGTTTTACAAGCAAAAGCAGGTTACCGATAATTTTAGCCGCATCGGTCACCTGAAGTTTCCGGAAGTCTTGCCTATTGTAGCTTCTGAAGTTACAGAGTTTTACCGGAACAAGCTGGAATACACCTTTTCTACCCACCGCTGGCTATCAGTCGATGAAATGGATATCGCCCCGGAGGAAAGAGATATGGATGCTCTGGGATTCCATATCCCGGGGATGTTTGACCGGGTGCTCGACATCGAAAAATGTTGGCTCCAGCCTGAGCCTACCAACCACATAAGACTCGGACTAAAAGCGTTTGTAAAAACAGCCGGTTTTAGCTTTTATGATATCAGGCGTTTTAGTGGTGATTTGCGTAACCTCATCATTCGTAACTCTAATACCGGTGACCTGATGGCCATAGTAGTGTTTGGAACCGGCGATAAAGCGGTGATTGAACCGGTGATGCATTATATGAAAACATCTTTTCCGCAAATCACCAGCTTGTTTTATGTAGTTAATCAGAAGAAAAACGATACCATTAGCGATCTGGAGCCGATACATTACGCCGGAGAGACCTTTATCACTGAACAGATGGAGGAGCTTAAATTTAGAATTGGACCGCTCTCCTTTTTTCAGACCAACTCCAAACAGGCTTACAAATTATACAGTATTGCCCGCGAATTTGCCTCACTCACCGGCAGTGAACTTGTGTATGACCTATACACCGGCACCGGTACCATTGCTAATTTTATTGCTCACCAGGCAGGTAAAGTTATTGGAATTGAATATATAGAAGCTGCAGTGGAAGATGCCCGCTTAAATTCGGCAATCAATGGTATTCAGAATGCTGAATTTTATGCCGGTGATATGACTCAGATTTTAACGCCCGAATTTTTCGCTATTCATGGCCAGCCACATGTGGTTATCACCGATCCACCGCGTGCCGGCATGCACGAAAAGGTTATTAAAAGTCTGATTGAAGCCCGTCCGCAGAAAATCGTTTATGTTAGCTGCAATCCGGCCACACAGGCCCGGGACCTGAGTTTATTAGGCGAATATTATACTATTGATGCTGTACAAACTGTTGATATGTTTCCCCATACGCAACATGTAGAAAATGTATGTAAACTAAGTCTGCGCAATGATTAAAAAATAGCGTAAATGTCGCGAATGGATTTAACCAGATGGTCAATGTCTGCATTTTCACCCTTAACCACCAGCCGGGCCTGATTATAATAGGATATTCTTTCGGAGAGATGATAACCTATGTACTGTTCCAGTTCATCTGCCGGCATAGCAGGTAGCAGTGGTCTTTCCTGCTTCGATTTTTTTAGCCTGTCTGCCAGAGAATGAATCTGCATATTGAGAAAAACCGTAATGCCGGAACTGTTCATCAGTTTCATATTATCGAAAAAGCAAGGAGTACCGCCACCTGTAGAAATTACGGTATTGGCCCGGCTGCATAACGATATTAATACGGAGCGCTCCAGGTCTCTGAATGCATCTTCTCCTTTGCCCTTAAAAATTTCAGGAATAGATTTACCAGCGAGATCAACGATCAATTTGTCCATGTCTACAAATTTATAACCCAGTTTTGCGGCAATTTTTTTACCTACTGTTGACTTCCCACTACCCATGTATCCAACTATAAAAACTGGTTTCGCCATAAAATGTGCTTTTTTGAGGCAAATATAGCTGAATTCCTTCTGAATTGCACTATCTTTGGAGAAAGAGAGTGAGGGAGATGGAGAGAATGCCCTGAAAGGGTTTTTTTACCCTGTCAGGGCTGGAATTGGATAAGAAGACGTAAAGAAATGAAGAAGGAGTGGGAGAGGAGAAATAGAGAAATGTTATTTGAACAACCAATTTAAGTTAGAATGTCCTTCTCCTTTGGGAGAAGGTGCCGAAGGCGGATGAGGTGGTAAAGGGACGGGGAGGGAGGATTTTCATGCAAATCTTCAAATTCCGCCCGAGGCGGCCAGGCTTTCAAATCATCAAATCTTCAAATCAACATCTCAACACATCAACAAATTGACTAATTCAAACAAGTATTAAAATGGTTTCTAAGCATTTACACGAAATACTTACCCGGTATTGGGGATACAATGCTTTCAGGCCATTGCAGGAAGATATTATGCTATCTGTTATGGATGGACGTGATACCCTTGCCTTATTGCCCACAGGTGGAGGGAAATCATTATGCTTTCAGGTGCCTGGTCTGGCCCTGGACGGACTGACGCTGGTGATAACACCACTGATTGCGTTGATGAAAGATCAGGTTGAAAATTTGCGCAGACGGGACATTCCTGCTGAAGCCATTTATTCGGGTATGACCGCCAGGCAAACAGAATTGGCCCTGAATCATGCCGGTTATGGAAAAACGAATTTCCTGTATCTTTCACCAGAACGTCTGATTTCGGAACGCTTTCGTGAAGTGCTGCCCTATTTGAATATACGATTAATCGCTGTGGATGAAGCCCATTGTATTTCTCAGTGGGGGTACGACTTTCGGCCGCCATATCTTCGCATTGCAGAGATCAGAGAATTTTTGCCTCAAGTGCCTGTAATTGCCTTAACGGCAACTGCTACAAAAAAAGTGGTGGAAGATATTCAGCAAAAACTCAAATTTAAAAATCCCAATGTTTTTGAAAAAAGTTTCGAACGCCGCAATCTTGCTTATATAGTGCAGAATGAAGAAGATAAATATGGGCGCCTGATGCGAATTATGCGCAATGTGCCGGGTGCCGGTATCGTGTATGTTCGCAATCGCCGTAAAACACGTGAAATAGCCGAATTTTTGACCAAAAACATGGTAAGTGCCGACCATTATCACGCTGGTCTCGATCATAAAGAACGGGAACGGAAACAGGCCGCCTGGAAAAATGGAAAAAGCCGTGTTATGGTTGCCACCAATGCTTTTGGAATGGGTATTGATAAACCTGATGTGCGTTTTGTGGTGCATTTTAGTCTTCCCGACAGTATCGAGGCCTATTTTCAGGAAGCCGGCAGGGGTGGCCGGGATGAAAAGAAGGCGTACGCGGTGATGCTGTTTCAGCAGGCTGATATAATTGAAGCCCGCGCAACACTGGCAGCCGCTTATCCTGAAATGGATGCCATCAAAAATGTATATGCCGCACTGGGTAATTATTACAATCTGATACCCGGCACCGGAAAAGACTTATCATTCGACTTTGAACTTGCTGAATTCTCGGCACATTTTAATCTGAAGCCATTATTGGTGTTTAATGCCATAAAATTTATGGAAAGGGAAGGGTATTTACTGTTGAATGAAGCTGTAAACAATCCATCGCGACTCTTTTTTAATGTTTCGCACGAAGATTTATACAATTTTCAGGTTGAAAATGCGCTGTACGATCCCCTTATTAAGACGATTCTAAGGTCATATGGCGGAGTATTTACGGATGCATCTGTAATTAGTGAGAATGAATTGGCGCAGCGGCTGAACACCTCCACTGGATGGATCGTAAATTCCCTGAATGCCTTGCATAAAATTGATCTGCTCACCTACCTGCCACGTCGTGAGAAACCTCAGCTTACTTTTGTGAGCGAATTAATCAGAGCACAGGACCTTTCTATTAGTCCGCAAAATTACACTGACCGCAAACGCGATGCAATAGCCCGCATGGAAGCCATCATTGAATATGTGAATGACAATCAACATTGCCGGAGTCAGTCGCTGGTAAGCTATTTTGGTCAGGTTGCAGTGAAACGTTGCGGCATTTGTGATGTATGTATTGAGCGGAATAAGGCCAGTTTGAGCGAATTTGAATTTGACACCATAGTGGAAGCCATAAAACCTATGCTGAAGGTTAGGGCCTGCTCACTGGATGAACTTATTAACGAAATTCCAACTATGAATGAAGACAGAATAATAAATGCCATAAACTGGCTCACTGACAACGAAAAAATACAACTTACAGAAGATGGGAAGTTTAGATGGAATAATTGATGAATTAGACAAGCATCGACTGCCTTTTGACTTCTATCAGGGGGCGGATGTTGTTGAAGTCAGCCGGCAGCTGAACGGAAAAATTCTAGTAAGCGCATCGCAGGGATTATATACTGCCGGGGTAATAGTGGAGACCGAGGCTTATGCAGGAGAATCTGATAAGGCTTCTCATGCCTATGGAGGTCGCCGCACCGGCCGTACTGAGATCATGTATCAGGAAGGTGGACATGCTTATGTTTATTTATGCTATGGTATTCATGCCTTATTAAACGTGGTGGTAAATGTTCCTGGTGTTCCCCATGCCGTGCTGATAAGAGGAGTAATCCCCTTTATCGGGAAACAAACCATAGAAACGCGCTTAAACCGAAAATTAAAATTTCCAAATGATTGTTATGGTCCTGGAAAAGTAACCAAACAGCATGGTATAAGTACCCGTTTCAACGGAGAAGACCTTGTTGCAGGGCAGAATGTCTGGCTGGCAGATGCAGGTGTTTACCCAGGAGTTATGGAGGTTTCTGCCGGGCCAAGGGTTGGTGTGGATTATGCCGGAGAAGATGCGCAATTACCTTATCGTTTTATATGGAATTACATGGCAGCAATGGAAGAAATAAAAAAAGCCCGGCTTTTTCAACCAGGCTTCAGGTAAAGAGGCAATCAATTACTTAACGCTCTTCGCAAGTTCAGTGCCGGGTTTGAATTTTACCACCTTTTTGGCAGCAATCTTGATTTCTTTGCCGGTTTGAGGATTTCTTCCCTTGCGTGCAGCTCTCTTTGCTACCGAAAATGATCCAAAACCAACCAATGCCACCCGGTCACCCTTTTTGAGGCTTTTTGACGTGGCTGAAATGAAAGCATCAAGTGCTTTTTTTGAATCGGCTTTGGTCAATCCTGATTCTGCTGCCATAGCAACAATCAACTCTTGTTTGTTCATCGTTTCCTGATTTAAATGAATACTATGATGGATAACCTAACGCAAATATAAGCTATTCCAGCGTAAAATCAAGCATTTTGGCAAAAAACTATAAAAAAAGTTAATAAAATGGACTTTTAGTTAATAACTTAAGCCTTAATGGCTTGTTGAAAAGCGATGGTTTTGCAAAGTGACTTCAGGTTTGTGAATGAATTCCCTTTCTAAAATTTTTGCTAAAAGATCACTATAAAAATCTGAGCCTGATTCCAGATTGTATACCGCGTATGAAAGCATCGCTTTTCATGGGCTTTTTGCCGGCAGGCTGAAGCAATAAAATCTCAATCATTTCATCGCGGGTAGCTACCAATAATCTACCCTGATCAGTTAACAGCACTTCACCAGGGTTTAGATCGGCTGTAATGGCAGTTAACGCAGACTTAAGCAGTTTAATTTCCTTTTGTGAGCCATTGATCCATAAATGGGCCCACGATGCAGGATATGGGCTTAAGCCGCGAATAAGATTATGGATAACCGCTGCAGGCTGATCCCAGTTTACCTCCCCATGCTCTCGGAAAAGACGGGGAGCACTCCTTAAAGCGGCATCTGTTTGAGGTTGAGGGTAGGTATGCACCTGACCACTGGCTATCATTTTAAGAGTTTTAAGTATTGTTTCTGCTCCCAATTCCATAAGTCGGTCGTGCAGCTCCCCAGCAGTCTCGTCAAAGCCAATCTCAATGCTTTGTTGCATAATAATAGCACCTGTGTCGATGTTTTCATCAATAAAAAAAGTGGTCACACCTGTTTTAGACTCTCCGTTAATCAATACATGATTGATGGGGGCAGCACCACGATATTGTGGAAGCAGGGAGGCATGCAGATTAAAACAACCTAAGGGCGGTATTTGCCACACCTGCCTGGGTAGTTTTCTAAAAGCAACCACCACAAAAACATCTGCCTTTAGCGAGTCTAGTTTTTCAATAAATGCTTCATCTTTCAGGTTTTCAGGCTGCAATACCTGCAATCCATGTTTAAGGGCAAAATGCTTAACTGCTGAGGCTTTCATTTCCCGGCCACGTCCGGCAGGCTTATCGGCAACCGTAACTACCGAAGCTACCTCAATTCCGGCCTGAAGAATGCGTTCCAGGGGTAAAACTGCAAATTCGGGTGTGCCCATGTATACTACGCGCAGAGACTTCATCACTCATTAGATTATAGAAACTTAAAACAAATATAAGCATTAAGACTTAATTAAAAAAAAACACCCGGGAATGCCGGGTGTAGGAGTTAGACTGAGCTTAAGTTATTCGCTCCTGAGCTTAGCGATATATTTTTCGATATCACGTGCTTCGGCGCTGCGCGGATAAGTCGTTTTGATTTTACGGTAAACTTCGATGGCCTTTTCTTTCTTGCCGTCAAGTTCGTAAGCCCAGCCGGCTTTCAGAAGAAATACCGGCGTGGTAAATTCATTTTCTGTGGATTTTGCAGCTTTTTCGTATTGCTTTGCAGCCTCAGCGGTTTTCCCTAATTCCATGTAAGCATCACCGATGGCGCCTTTAGCCATGGGTTGAACCAAAGCGTCCTTAATATCAAATTTTTTAAGATGATCAATGGCTTCCTGATATTTACCCTGATTCAGGTAAATGATGCCTGTATAGTAATGAGCCAGGGTTGCTGCTTTGGTCATCCCGTAATCATCAATAATTTCAAGAAAGCCCGGATAACTGCCATCGCCATTTAGTGCGCGGCTGAGCGAGTCCTGCTCAAAATATTTCTCGGCCATAAACATCTGCGATTGTGCTTCTTTTTCACGGGGTTCCAGATAAAAACGCTGGAATCCAAAATAGGCCAGCACAATAATTGCAATTGCACCTACTACGATGCCAATTATTTTCTGGTTTTTTTCAATAAAAACTTCCGACTTGCTGAGGGCTTCCTCAACAGCCATGATTTTTTCTTCGGTATTGTCAGTTTTCTTTGCCATTGATCTTAAAAATTTGTGGCGCAAAAGTAAGTCTTTTTTTTATAAACACAAACATAAGAAAATCCCATGTTTTAAAACGGGCCCGGGCCAGACAAATGCACGATTTTTTAAGAAAATAATCAATTAAATCGATGATTGACGATAAAATGTTACGAAATGACGGAATTTATATTAATTTTACTGGATTAACTTCTCACTACATTAAATTCTAAAATTATGGGCAAAGGTGACAAAAAAACGAAACGTGGAAAAATCATTATGGGTTCACATGGTGTAAGACGCCCCCGGAAAAAGTCCACTTCCCCCGTTGACCAAAAGCGGGAAGAAAACATAAAAGCGGAAGCTCCCAAAACCAAAGCCAAAGAGCTATCTGATGCCAAAATGGAAGAAACCAAACCAAAAGCGGCAGCAAAGCCTAAAGCAGCAGCCAAACCAAAAGCCAAACCTGCAGAAGTAAAAGCGAAGAAGCCTGTTGAAACCAAAGCCGAGAAACCTGCAGAAACCAAAGCTGAAAAACCTGCTGAAACCAAAGCGGATCAGCCAGCCGATGTTAAATCAGAGAAATCTTCTGAATCCAAAACGGAGACTCCTGCTGACGCCAAAGCAGAAGAAAAGGCATAACCTTATTGGAAGTTTTATTTTAAGCTGTTTCGGACTGAAGCAGCTTTTTTTAGTGTGCCGTGCATG
>DHSR01000005.1 GCA_002410555.1 Bacteroidales bacterium UBA5281
AAAGGAGTTAGACCATCTCACTTACACAACTTAAGAACAACCAGGAAAACCCTTTGAAAGACAAACCTACATGCCCTAAAGTGCATTTTTATCCAAACAACAAATCGTTGGTTCTAAACCATTATTTTTACCACTTCCCTTTTTTCTTATTTCAAATCGACTTTGCATTTAAAATCTTCATCAAGAGGGTAAAAATAGTGATAAAATAACAAAAAGTCAATTTTATTATGAACAATCCTGAACCTTAACGATTGTTTTTTGAACCATTTTTTATATTAATATACTAAGTTTGGAAAAAGTAACTCATTATCATATGTTTAATCATCACTTATGTATCATTTTTTTTAAAAAACAACTTACAATAATAGAATTTTAAATATTCAAACTGTAAACAAGTTTATATTTTTATAATAAATTAGAAGATTAAGATTTTTCACAGACTCTAAGCAGCCATTATTCACTATTACGCTTTGAGCTATTTCATTAATTTTCTGCTTTTCTTTTGAGCATTACATATCTTGTTAAATTCATACCTACTATTTCATAATTTCCAGACACATGCTTATTCATATTGCTGTTTCTTTCCAGAAGATAGTAATTATGTTCATTATCACTATCCAAACTTACATATCCAACCCTGCACATATAGGCAACCAAACTCCAATCCGACCATAGCTCTCTGGTGGTACCAATAACGGTTCCTTCGGGTACAACATTTGAAATAGCGTATATGTCCATTAACTTTTCTTTATCTCTGGAAAATTTTCCAAAGCGGAGAACTGAAAATAGTAATACTATGCCCAGTAATAATAAAGATGCTCTATTTATCCATCTAAGAACAGCACGTGATGAAGCATCAATAATTCTCTTCAGAAAGGGCAGCAGCAGAATACTGATTGTCAAAACGTAAAATGGAATGGAAGGAATTAAATAAAACTTACGCTGTTTGAGGGAAATTATTAATGGAATGGAAGCGGTAATGGCGATCAGAATGAAAATAAATGCCTTTTTATCCTTTATAAAATCAAGTCTTTTGGTATTCACCCATTCCCGGATTGTGAAATAAACAAGCAATGCTATTGGCAGAGAAAGCTCTATAAGAAGGTTCAACAGAATAGTAAACCGGTTATTGGTGGTTATCTCTCTCTCATTATTCAAGGCCGGGATGAGTTGCTGCTCAAAATAGAGTATTATGTTTTGTTTTAATTCAGGAAACGCAATGGATAAGCCGTATGAGATAAAAAGGATAAACAATATTAGATAAACAGCATACCGCACCGCATATCTGTTTGATTTGTAAACCACACCATATATCACGGGAACAAGAATGGGATATAAGCCGGCAGGGCCTTTGGAAAGGAATGCCAGTACGATCAAAATACCGCCGGGCAGTAGGTATAAAACCTTTTTTTCTTTTAATGATTTCAAAATAAAAAATACAGCAAAAAGGGTGAATACTCCCATCGTATTTTCAAGCAGATTATTTTTATATGACCAGGAAACCAAGGGTATAGACAACCATAAAAGAACCGGCAGCCAGTCATATTTTTTGAACTCTATGGTATCATTTACCAATCTCCAGCATTGTGTTATTCCTATTACTGTGAGTATAGCAATGCACAGGCTAAAAATTCTTTCTGTATAAAACGCATCCCCGAATAGTTTAAAAAAACCGGATTGTACAATAAAAACCAATGGCGGGTGCTCATGAAATTCTGGATACAGGATTTTGGTGTAATGGGGATTAAAGAAACTGCCATATCCATTTGCCATGTTTTTTGAAATAGCAGCATAGGTGATGCCATCTAAGAACATGCCGTCCTGTACTAAGGCTGGGATCAACAAACTTACAAAAACTGTTATGGTTAAAATCCAATATATGCTATGCTTTTTCATTGTTGTGATACTGATATTTTGGTTTTACCGGTGGACGAATCTTGTAAACAATGCTTCCCTGTGGAGATATGGATTATTTCAACATCTTTTTATTTCAGAAGAGAGTATGCTTGGCAAAAAACAACCCACGGTTATGTCAATCTTCCAACAAACGAATATATAAAGTTTTTCAATAGTGACCAGATAAATTTAAGATATCCATCGCTTCGATCTGAATGACAGAATTATTATACTATTTTAGGTGGATTTGGCTGGATGAAGTGATGAGTCTTTGTCATGAAGCAGAGTTAAATTTGCCTCTAAGGAGAGCCTGCTGAAAAACTAATATGTCATTGGATACCAGTTTGGTAATGCTATATTTTTAGGTAAATGCAATGCTTTTCCAGGTATACGTCCACATTCCATGCTTCTGTATTACAGTGGTCTATACCTAAAAAAGAGCCGCGAAATATTTGTATAAATGCATGTTTATTGATTTTCGGAGGTGCAGAGCACCCAAATATAAAAAGGTTGTAAGTTTTTCAGCATGCCCTAATGAAATTTTTTCTGTCTAACGCTGAAAATAATAGATGCGTCCGGTATAAAAACTATTTTTTCACCAATTACATCCCGCTCAGGTTTATTCATTGATATAAACAATCCACTATGTCCTGGATCAATGCTTATGATCTGATTTTACGTGGATAAAGCCAACAAGATCAATATTTTTATTAATTTCATCCCGAAAAAATTCTTCTATACTCTTTTGTTGATTTCATTGTCGCGGATGAGCGTCTTTTCAAATTAAAAATGCGCATAGATAGTACCATTAAACATGAGCATTTGTTGGCTAACCAATATATCGTTTAATCAAATAATTAAATCATGAAAACTTTAGGGCTGATCGGTGGCATGAGTTGGGAATCATCTATCGATTATTACAAATTGATCAATGAAAAGACGAGGGCCATGTCTGGCGGTCATCATTCCTGTAAAAGTCTGCTATATACCGTTGATTTTGATGACATTGTCAAGTTACAACATGAAGAAAGGTGGCAGGAACTGGATGTAATGATGGCAGATGCTGCAAAACTACTTGAAGACGCTGGCGCTGATCTCATCATACTGTGTACCAACACCATGCATCTGTGTACTCCAGCCATCCGGGCAAGAATATCCATTCCTTTCTTACATATTGCAGAAGCTACCGGTCAGGCAATTACTGAACGACAGTTGAAAAAAGTTGGGCTGCTTGGTACAAAGTTTACCATGGAAAAAGATTTTTACAAGGCTGTTCTGCAAGAAAAATTCAGTATAGAGATAATTATTCCTGAAGAAGAGGAGAGAACACAGATACATCGAATCATTTATGATGAACTGGTACATGGCATCATTAAGCATGAATCGCGTGAGGTGTATAAAAAAATTATCCGCAACTTGCAGCAATCTGGTGCTGAGGGAGTTATACTGGGGTGTACCGAAATTCCTTTATTGATTTCTAATGCCGATGTAAACATTCCGACCTTCAATACCACACATCTTCATGCATGGAAAGCAGTAGAGTGGCTGTTGAAATAAACAGGATTTTCATTTAACGATCTTTATAGCCAGCAAGTGTTGATTTTTCGCAGCTTTCATTCAGACAATCCACTTATGAGACATGTGTCATTAAATAAATTGCTTTTATAAAAACACCCCGCCTGTTGCATTGTTATTACTTCCACTTAAAAGATGAAAATTCTACTCACCGGTGCAACCGGCTATATTGGTAAGCGACTGTTACCTGTTCTTGTTGAAGCGGGACACGAAGTAATTTGTTGTGTGCGGGATTCCAAAAGGTTTCATGCACCCGTTTCCCTGCAGCAAAACATTCAGGTCATAGAAATGGATTTGCTTGAGAAGGATTCACTTCAACACATCCCTGCTGATATTGATGGCGCGTACTATCTGGTACACTCAATGTCAGCTTCCGCTGATTATGAAGAAATGGAACGGCAATCTGCCATTAACTTCCGGGAGGCACTGGCGACAACCAATGTTAAACATGTTATTTACCTGGGAGGCATCATTAACGAAACTGAGCTGTCAACCCACCTGGCTTCACGCAAAAGGGTAGAAGAGGAACTCAGCAAAGGCAACTATCATTTTACCGCACTAAGAGCGGGAATAATCATAGGTTCGGGTAGTGCTTCTTTTGAAATCATTCGCGACCTGGTGGAGAAATTACCTGTAATGATAGCTCCGCGTTGGTTAAAAACAAAATGCCAGCCGGTTGCCATATCAGATGTTGTTGCTTTTCTGACAAAAACCCTTTTCAATAGTCAGACTTATGATCGGGATTTCGATATTGGTGGCCCGGACATTCTAACTTACAAACAAATGTTGCTGACTTTTGCCCGGGTCAGGAATCTGAAAAGAAGCATTTTCGTGGTACCTGTAATGACCCCTCGTTTATCCTCCTATTGGTTGTATTTTGTTACTTCAACTTCTTATCGCCTGGCAGTAGCTTTGGTGGATAGCATGAAAGTAGAAGTAATCTGCCGGAACAACAATTTGAGTAATATATTAAATATAAACCCTTTAAATTATGAGAAGGCGCTCAAAAGAGCATTTAGCAAGATTGTAAGCAATGCCATTGTCTCCAGTTGGAAAGATGCCTATGCAAGCAGTGGCATCCGCACCAACATTTCTGATTTTATAGAAGTGCCAACCCATGGCTGTTTTGTGGATATGCGTACGGCAGAAGTTTCAGACCGCATGGCGGGTATTGATAAAATATGGCGTATTGGAGGCAACACCGGCTGGTATTACGGTAACCGCTTGTGGCAACTCAGAGGATTTTTCGATAAGTTATCCGGTGGAGTTGGATTACGGAGGGGCCGCACCAATGCGGATTCCATATATGCAGGAGATGCCCTCGACTTCTGGAGGGTATTATACAGCGACAGAAAAGAGGGTCGTTTATTGCTCTTTGCGGAAATGAAATTACCCGGAGAGGCATGGCTGGAATTTAAATTCAATGACAACAAATTGACTCAAACGGCTACATTTCGGCCCCTGGGGCTTTGGGGCAGGCTTTACTGGTATTCAGTCTTACCTTTCCATGGCTTTATCTTCCGGGGAATGCTGCGTAAACTGGCGGAAAAATAATATTAGTTTGCACAAACCATTAATCTCATTTTCTCATCAAATCTACGGTAAGGCAGGAGTGTACCGGAATAACAGCAACCATGTCGCCTGGTTTTAACTGCTGCGCCCACATACTTTGAGTGCTAAAGATGCCATGTTCCTGCGACAATCTGCTTAAATGATCTTTTCCTTCAGGCGACAGCCATTTCCCCTCTTTAAAGGGAACCACCAGACCAAAGTTTAAAGTTCCATCATTATCTAAAAGAAATTCTTTGGAAAGATGAACCGCTCCGCATTGCAACAATGCTTCATTCCGCTTTGGATATACTGAAATTACCGGACAAACAACCGCCGCCGCAATGTGCTCAAAGCGACAGCTTCCCAAACGCAATTGCATCAGGTCGTAATACACAAAATTACCGGGACGAAGTTCGTCCAGTCCGGTAAAGTCGCTGGCCAGGCTGGCTGTTGGGGTATCACCTGCAGAAGCCAGTATGCCAGGGAATCGACTGAAATACCTTTGCTTTAATCCGGCTAACAGGGCCGAAGACCGTTTATGTATTTCCAGGATTTCCTCAACACTATGGGCATGATAGGTTTCACCGGCATGGGTGAGAAAACCCTTAAATACGAGCAAAGGATGTTGAGCAATACCAAGAATAGCATCCATCTTCTCAGTTTCGCCGGCCTTAATTCCCGCACGCCCGTATCCGGTATCTGTTTTAATGAAAAAACCCATCCGCTGTTTTATTGTGGCTGACAATACTGCTGCCTGCTGCGGCATATCCATGACCACATTCAGATTTACGCTTTGAGCTAGAGAATTTATTGCCTCTGTCTCATGCACGTTTAGCGGGAAAGCAATGGTAATGTCCTCCCATCCTGCAGCTGCAAACATCCGGGCCATCTTCACTGACGAAACAGTAATTGCTGTGATGCCTTCATCCTTAAACCATCTGGCGGTATTAAGGGATTGATGTGTCTTATAATGCGGTCTGAATAGTAATCCATGCATCCGCATTTTCTTAGCCATATGGCGGATGTTCTGCCGGCTGATGCTTTCGCTTATTAGCAAAGCAGGATAGGTGTCAATGTGTTCCATATTTATCGCGATAAAGATAACTGTTGTTCCTTTACAGTAAACCAAAAAAGCAGGATTTAGCTCCCTTGCAGCACTTGCCCTCACCTCAAGGAGAGGGTGAAGCATGAGTAAAGGGAGATACTTTGAGCCATGCGTAATCATCAGCAAAGTACAAATATCAGAACTCCTGACCT
>DHSR01000044.1 GCA_002410555.1 Bacteroidales bacterium UBA5281
TGAATCGCTCAATTTAGGTTATAAATTTTTCGAAACTGTGCAAATTGAAGCAGGTGCAACCTTAAATTTGAATAACACGACATTGAATTTTTATAAAAGTGCCAAGGTGGAAGTTGCCAGGGGTGCAAAATTGAACCTGACAAACACGAGTAAACTCACCTCTGCCTGCCAAACAGAATTCTGGGCTGGTATTGAAGTATGGGGCGACCCCGCTTTGAGCCAAACCCCTGCTACCAACCAGGGTTTACTTGTTATAAATAATGGTACAATTGAAAATGCAAAATCGGCCGTAACTCTTGCCAGATCTATTCCAACAACCCGAGGTGAAGGAATTCCTACAGGTACCGGAGGTGGTATAATACAGTCTGAAAATGCAATTTTCAAAAACAATATAACAGGGGTAAGTTTTGCCCCATACACTAAAGATAGCCTTAGCTTCTTTAAAAATTGTTTATTTACAAAGAATAACCTTTATCCTAACAACGACGTGCCTTTAGAATACCATATAAGTCTTAATGGGAATGTCGGAATAAAAATTCTAAAATGCACTTTTGAAGTTACAGGAATTACCAGCAACAATAGTTCTATTGGTATAATAGCCTATAACTCAAACTTCAGGGTTGATGGATTAATGAAAAATCAACTTTACCAACGTTCTGTATTTTCAAACCTGGATTTTGGTATTTATGCATATGGTTCGCTCACAAGCCGAAACTTTTGTGTAAGGAATTCAGTATTTAACGGTTGTAAAATTGGAGTCTTTGCCAGTGGAATTTTGGGTGCACGGATCACCGAAAATCGCATGATACAGCATAAAAAAAATAGTGATATAAATTTTAAAAGCTTTGGTATATATATGGAATATTGTACAAACTATAATATTCAGTTGGATACTATTATTGGTCTTGATTTCCTCCCTGGACAAGGTCAGTATAAAACCCACTCGGAAGTTGGCATTTGTATCACAAACTCCGGTCCCTCTGAAAATATGGTTTACAACAATACCGTTGTCGGCTTTAAAAGGGGAATAATTGCACACGGTGAAAATAGAAGTCCATTTGGTGCCGGCCTTTGTATAAAGTGCAATTATTTCATTAAAAATCATTATGACATTGAAATCCTGCCTCTGGAAGGAATCCCATTATCGAACCTGGGAATAAGGAGAAATCAGGGAAGTAATGCAAATGAAATTACAGCCCCAGGCGGTAACGTATTTTCAGATTTTGATGTTCAGAATCCGTATAATCTAAATATAGTAAATAGATATACACCACTTATTAATTACTACTTCCACCCCAATCAAAATGATTTCTATGTTTCTCCGTTGAAAGAAGCCGTAATTATTCATAATAGCACGGTCTTTTTACAAAGAGGTACTGAGATACCCTACTATCGTAACCTTGCATGCCCGCCCAAAATAAGGAACAATCCATCAGCGGACGTGCTTTTTCAAAATGCCTTGTCATTCTCAAATCAAATGGATGAGAAGCAAGCGGTTTTAAATTATCTGATAGATAAAGGGAACACCACTATGTTAGTCAATGAGATATCAACCTCTTTTCCTTCACAATCCCTCGAACTTCATGATAATTTAATGCAAACCTCCCCTTTTATGAGTGATACTGCACTTATTGAAGCAGGCAGAAAGGAAGATGTTTTGAATAGCGCATTAATAAGAGATATTATGGTTGCCAATCCCCATGCTGCTAAATCAAGTGTGGTGATGAATGTTCTGGATCAAAGAGCCAACCCTCTGCCTGAAACAATGATGCTTGAGATAGAATCAGGGATAGCCATTATTGGGGAAAAAGAGTCCCTTGAACTTGAAATTGATGATCTTTCACAAAATCTTTTTGATTCCAGATCACTATTGTTACAAACTTATCTGTCATCCAATCAAATGGATAGCACAAGATGGCTGTTGGAGCAATATCCCGATCCACTATCTCCATTATCAGTAGCCTGGTCTTTTTTTGATGAAAACATGCCAGATCAGGCCTGTATTAGGTTACAGGAGACTGATATTAATGGCATCGCTTCACACCATTCAACTGATGCTACAGATTTTATGGAGCTTGCTTTAATTAAGAAAAGGTTATTTACGGATTCAACCTATATACTTTTTAACGACAGTATAACTTTGGATTTTCTATTAAACCTGTCTTCTTTTAACCATAATTCTGGGATTTTCGCACGAAACCTCCTTTCATCCCTTAATCTTGGGTTTTATGAACCTCATATAGAGGTAAATGATAGCTCTTTAAAAATATCACCCATTAATAGTCAAAAACACAACGATATTTTAAAAAAGAGTAACCTGAATGTTTTTCCCAATCCTTCAGATAATTTCATTATAATTGAATATAATACTGAGACAAATGCCAATCTTAGTATTTTTTCACAATCCGGGCAGATAGTGAGTTCGCAATCAATTAAGCCGGGATATCAACAGCTATTGTTACGGACAGCCCATCTGCCATCAGGGATTTACATCGCATGTATTACCGAAGCAGGCAGTGTACACCGTGCTAAATTTACAAAAAAATAAATGTTTAACTTTCTCCCCCGGTCTTTTAAGCCGGGGGAGTAAAAACTCAAAATCATGAAAAATATATTTGTATTACTGCTTTCTTTGACAATCAGTATTCCCGTATTTGCTCAGAATACCTGGCCTGCAATATATGTAAATCCATTGCTTCGTAGTATACCTGAAAACATATACGAATACTATGACGGGGGTTATTTATTATTAAGTGTTACCACAAATGAAGAAGGATATGTAATGGGTGGATGGCTGGTTAAAACTGATGCAAATGGTGAAATCCTGTGGCAGCGTACCCTGACAGAGCCTTATACCGATTATGCATGGTACAGGATGATGCAACCCACTGCTGATTCAGGAACCATTGTCACTTTTTCAACACGTCATGCCGAGGCCAACCCATACGGAACTTTTGGTGATGCTGCGTATATGAAATTAAATGCCTGCGGCGAATTAGACTGGTGTAAAATCATCAGCCTGCCCGGGCGCGACAATTTCCCACATGATGTTGTGGTTGTTAATGATGGATATATTGGACTGTACAATAATGGCTATGATGGTACAACAAATTATGATTACAATGCCAATTCGCTCATTAAACTTGACTTTGATGGCAACATGATATGGATGTACAACTATGACAACGATACCCTGATCGATGAAGAGTTATATGACTTGCTTCTTTTAAAAGACAGTACTTTATTGCTCACTGGTCATGGAACTTATCGTGATACATTACTTAGCAAATACTTTCAGAAACCAATAAGGCTAAATATTGATCTCAATGGCCAATTAATTAATTATCAGGTGCTGAATCAGCATGAAGATTCCATTTGGCTTGTTTTTGATAACCAATCCTCCCAATCTGCCCGTGGCACCATATATACTTCAGGCCAAACCCATCATCTGTATAACACCCTGCGTAAGCACAAATTGTTAAACCCATCCCCGGAAATTTTTATCCTGGATACAAATAAAAGTTATGGCTATCGACATACGTGGTTACAAGATAGTACAATAGTCGTATCAGGGACAAGCAGGACAAATTTCCCCTTTTACCTCTGGCATCATGAGCTAACCTTGGTAGATACCCTGGGTAACGTCTTAAACAGGCGAAGACTGCTTGAAGATTTTATGGGCCCCTTATATAACGTTTCAACTACTACTGACAATAAAATTCTTGCTGCCGGAAGCGCTTCAGAAAGCACTTATGGGCCGGGTGTCCCAAGTATAGTCTTTAAACTCACTTCTACACTTGAGGATGATGTATATGACCCAACCCCACGATCATATGATTATGCCTGTCCGGGCGGGGTTGCACCCAACGCCACCATAGGCATGGAGGAATGCCAGATTATAGTAAATGTGGAAAACCTTGCCCGGTTACCCGATATGGCGGTATTGGAAGTTTTCCCAAACCCGGTACACGATATTTTACAGGTAAGGCTACCGGAATATATTGTTATACGTAGCAGCAGCCAGGGCTTAAATACTGCGTTATACCAAAGCAATTACCAGCAAAACAGCATGTTGCAGGTTTTTGACCTTAATGGCACCCTTGTATCCGAACAAGCTTTAACCCGTGAACAATTGGTCGCACACTTTGATGCCACCCACTGGAAACCGGGCATGTACCTGCTGCGTCTGGTTTACAAGGATAAAACCGTGGGGAGTGCAAAGGTGGTAAGGTAAATGTTTCTTCGCAATCACTTTGGTTCCGGGTTCCCGGGTACATAATAAAAAAGAGAGCGTTCCGGCAGGAAGACCGGATAAGACCATGCGTAGCTTTTACTCCCTTTTGAATAAAAAAGAATAAATTACCTCACGATAAGCTTTTGTGTTTCGGTGTGCTGAGCAGAACGCAGTATGCAAAGGTAAAGTCCACTGCTTAATGCTTCCAGTCCCAAATTTATACGGGTATTCGGATACAAGCCGGTTTCGTGCATCAGTATCCTCCCTGAAAGGTCGGTAAGCAATAGTTCGGCAGGATCTGAAAATCGATTGCCCATACTGATCTCTACTTTATCCTGGGCAGGATTGGGCAATAATTGCATCCCCCTGCCTGTTGCCAGCGGCTTTTCAACACCCACAGACAGATCCAAAGCCGGAAATACAATATAATCAATCCAGGCTGCATCGCTGCCGGCAGTGGAATAAACATCCTTTACATAACTCCATTTCAATTGATGATCGCCCGGGCTAAGCAGGTAGCTTACCCGTCTCCAGTCCGTATCGCCCGACCACTCCCCTGCCCGCACATCATCAATAAAAAAGATGAGCTTATCGTAATCCTTCTCCGAGGAGGTTTTCAGGTAAAATGACAGGCTGTCGTTTCTAACCACGCTTACGTTAATGGAAAGGTCTGAGCGCTGATTGTGAGAAATGGCACCTGATTGTGCCGCAAACATTCCCTGCTGTACCTGCTGTCCGCTTACTGTCCAGGGAGTAAGGCTGTGAGTCCAGGGCATTTGGGTAAAATCACCCGACTCAAAATCTTCGATGATCTGACCCAGGGTATAACTAAATGCTTTCTGCAATAACAGTTGAGTGGAATTTTGCGGATAGAGACTGAGCGTGAAGTCAATAACCGTTCCCATGGGAGCCTGCTCATCTGCCACAAAACTGCTGAAGATCATGGGAATACTTTCGCCGGCATCCAATGCATCCAGGTTTATGGTGAGTGCTGCAGGGGAAATCCAGGTACTGCTGCAGTTTAAGGTTGCCTCCACAGCCCGACTGATGGCATGTCCTGTATTGTATAATGGAATAGAAATATCAAACTCCTCCCCCGGATCGGGGATATTATTATCATTGTCCGTGAGCACTGCTTCACCGGCCTGTAATACCGGGGCATTGGCGGTAAGCTGAAAAGCAGAGAGCCAGGTATCACCGGCTACCGCTGAAAGCGTAAATTCAATCATCTCCTGGTCGGGAACTTCAGCACTCAACTCAATGGTAAAGCCCTGATCTACGGTAACCTGTTGGCCGGCGGAAATATTTCCGTAAGGTGCGGTGGCATCAAGGATGGTTACATTTGGGTTGGTGGTGGTAAGCGTTGCCAAAACATCTGACGCATCAGCCAAACCAATATTTTCAAGGGTAATGGTCAGGCTCAGGGTTTCGCCATTGTCAGGCTGGCCGTTGCCATTGCCCTGCGTATCATCAATCTGATGGGCATTGTATACTACATAAGCGGAATTTCCGCTTACAAAACTTACTGGAAAATAGTGGGGCAGGCAATTGTATCCGGATACTACCAGTTGAGCATCACCAGGTTCTGTGATAACCGGATCAAGTATAACGATGGCCTCGCCATTATTGGCAACCATCCCGGTTCCGTATAGTTCCCCATTCATCAACAAAGCCACGGTTAATCCGGATGCTGCCTGCCCGCCTGAAGTCACCGTTACATTAAACTGAGAGGTTCCGGTGGTAAGGGTTTCCGGGTAATCAACCGAAATAGTTATAGGTTCATCGGTCCAAACTGCCATCATGGGGTCACCCAAAACATTACAATCGTAAAAGCACCAGCGAAGGGCACCTTCTTCCCACTGTCCGGGCGCATTTACCCAGGGAGCGGTGGCAATTTTCGATTGGGTATGGGTGCGGCCAATACGGCTCAGGCTGTCGGTAAACAAGGCATGCATAAATTCACGGTGCAGGTGCTGTGAAGGGCCTTCAGTTTGTCCCTCGTTAAACCATCCGTAGCGTGAATTACCCACAAAAGCGGAAGCAAAATTATCGATGGTTACCATTTTCTCGCCAATACAATCATTTACATCAAAGGCACCACAGATACAGCCATGGGTATAGACCACCGGGAAATTATGCGCAACACCATCCACACCGAAAAAATTAAGGTTGGTAATGTCACCATTATTGAGTTTCATTACGTAATCACTGTTGGCATGGCCTACATGATGTATAAAGTTGCGTCCGGCATTGATGGTATTTATCAGATCAATTTTACCCCAAACACCATTTTCATCATAAAGGCGGGTAAAATTATGGTCTTCGGGAATGCCGGTGGTGGTATATCCATTATCATTGTGGGTGCCGATAAGCAATTCGAGGTAGTCGGAGCCCCAGGTGTCCGGACCACTATACAGGTGTTCGCCCGCCAGCAGCGGGTTGCGCAACTCTCCGGTTACCGGTTGGTTTTGATACAGCGTGGTTTTATTCAGCATGGCAGCCAGCTCGTAGGCACTGCTGAAAGGCATGCGCCCCACCGAAATTTCGGGTAGCAGATCATCCTCGCCAATTTCGCCCCAGCGACTGTTGCCGTTGGTATTCCAATTTCCGTCAAGTGCGGCATAGTACAGGTCGGCGGGAATGTCATAATCTTCATAGGTGGTGGAAGATTGTACCGTACAATAAAACCCGCGATAAGGCACATGTTCGACATCTCCCGCAAGTACCACATGCTCAATACCATGCTGCTGGTATTCCTGAACAATATAATTGCGTATTTTCTCCGGCAAATCCTGCCCGGTCATGGATCCAATGCTTTCTATGGTGGCAAATTGCGATTTCAATCCACGCGGAAGATAGACTTGCCTGAGTACTTCAAGCGGCTGAACAAATGACTCCCTGGTGATGATAAGAATCTGATACTCATTGCTGCGGTTGCGGGAATTTGAAGTATAGTCAGCCAGGGCTTCCGGGTTTTGCACCGATTGGATGATGCTCTGCTGAATTTTTTCAGAAGTACGCAGGTTAAGCAAGGCTGCTTCGGCTTTGGCCGATGGTTGTGTTTGGATGGTAATCTTCACTTTGCCATAATAACTTACTGTTCCTGAAGCGGGAATGTACTTAACTGGAGTGAACACTGTTTGCGCCATAGCATGACCATTCATGTACCGGGTGCTCAGGTGGCCGGCGGGGGTAGCCGGATAGACTTCATTCAACTGATAGACCTCTTTATTCCATGTCCTTACGGGAGATGGTGAAGCCGAAAGTGGACGGGAATATTGTGCCGGCTGCAACTTATAAAATCCCGGCATTTCGGTTTCATCAAAACCTTGAATGCTCACGCTGATGGCTTCCTGCCCCGGAGGAAGCAGCAGATTGATGGCGTGATAGGGCAAAAGCGGCTCTCCGGCTATTCCCTGCTGAGTGGTAGATTCAAATTCAATGGCCTGTTCCGTAGCCATTTGCCTCACAACGGGAGCTTTAAAATAATAGGTTTTTTCAAGGGTTGTTTGAGCATTACCGGTCAGAAATAGACCGAGCAGAACAAGGGTAAAAATCTTTTTCATTGAGCTGAGTTATGGGCAGGTTAAAACACAAAAGTAATATAAAAAATTTTGCAGATGACAAACAGACTACATTTCAAAGCCTCAGTTTCCGGCAATTACAAGCCTGCCTATGGAGGTTTGTCCCGTTTCATCCATGCTTACTACAAGATAAAGCCCCGGCCTGAGATGGGCTACCTCTAATTTTATTTCACCGGCAGCATTGGCTTTTGGATGCATAATCCTGTCAAGCACCGCCCCCTGAACATTACAAATGGTTATGGAAACAGGGATTTCGTTTTCTCCCGTTTTTAAGATTACCGATCCGTTGGCCGGATTTGGGTAGAGTAACAGTTCGGTATGCCATGTGCGCCAGGTTGCGCTTTCCATCCAGTCCATGATCAGGTCAAGATTCAGCTGCTGACCGGGCAAAAGATAAACCGGGTAATAAAGATAACCAAACATATTCCAGTGTACTTCCAGGTTAACCCACCCTGTATCAGCCACAATCCGGTAATATGCACTATCGTCAGAATAAACCACCTGGTCGCCGAAACGTATTTCCGCTCCGGGTGCTTTTTCTATCAGGTATACCCAGTCTATATAGGTATATCCTTCAATGGTTGCGGTGGAATCAATAGCTGGTGGCCTAATGGTATAGCCAATGGCATCCAGATCAAATCCGGCATCCGGCACCTGGCTTTGCCCCACACCTGAATCTTTAATTTTAAGGTATCTGGCCTGAGGCAGCCCGGTAGGTTCCAGTTCAAAAACTTCATTTCCGGTTCCATGTCCCATCAGTATCCAGGGCCCGTCGGGAGTGGTACCGGCCATTACCATATAACCTTCAGGCGTATTGTCATTTTCAAAAACTTCAACCTCGGGGCCATCTCCCTGTGTGATGGTATCGCATAAATCAATGATGGCATAACCATTTTTGCCGAGTGAATAACGTACTTCATCGGGTGGGCCCAACGCACCCATGGTATTGCCTTCATCCTGTGGATTGTTGCCTGGAATGTAGGTGGAGATGATTCTCCAGGCGAAGCGACCTGCTTCTTCGGGAAGCGCAACATCCAGGGTAGTAGCCTGATTGTCCACAACCACTACATTTTCAAAAATTCTTGTTTGATGTCCGGCTGCCACTATCCTTAGGGTATAATTTCCCGCTGGTAAAAACTTATGGAAATCGCCCACCACCGGATCATTGTTAATACACATAAAGTCATCCACAAAGATAAGTGCCGGAATGGGTTTGCTGGTGATGGAATCCCGAACTACCCCCTGAATGCCGTAGCCGGCCATTTCCACCATTTTAAGCATTGAAGGTTTGTTTTTCAGATAGATGGGAACTATTTGCGCGGCAGGCGGCTGTTTGCTGAGCGATAACTCTACCGACCAACTGATGCTGCCCATAGCGCCATATCCAAAATCCTTGGTACTCCCATTTATTGCATACATGCCATTGTAGCCCTGACCATAGGGAAGATTGGTATATCCGGAGGTCTGTGCGTATAACTGAGCCAATTGCAGGTGGTGCTGTGCATCGCGTGTAGGTGCCGACCGGTAACTCCATGGAAAGCTGATGTATTCGGTACCGCTGTGGTAACTGCAATGGATCACAAACTGATTGTCCATCAGCAATTTCCGGTAAGCTTTGGTCTCCGGTTGGCTGAAAGGACCGGAACTGTTGCCCTCCCCATTCCACATATAGCCACAATCGCGGTTGAGGTCCACCCCGAAACTATTGTAGCGTGTCATATATTTTCTTCCGTAAGGATTCACGCAATAATAAATCCATATTTCTCTGTTATTGATCAATTCTGTAATATTGGCATCATAGCCATAGTCATAACAAAGATCGCGGGCAAAGCGGATCAGGTTCTCCGGTCCGCCCAGTTCGTCTCCATGAATGCCACCATCGAAAAGTACTTCGGCTTCATTCTCGTCAAGGTGGACATTATCACTTATTTTCAACGCTTTTAGCTCATTCATGCCAGTGCCTATGCCCATGGAAACAACCTGGCAGATGTCCGGAAAATTTACTGCCAGACTGTCTGCAATGGCGTGCAACTGCTCCACCGTATAATAGCCATTGGGTACACCGCGTTCTCCCATGGCTGCTGACTTTGCATTCAGGTCTTCAACTTCCACTTCGCATCGTATCCCTTGATGTTGAAGTTCAGAAAGTTCATCGGGAATAAGGTAACAGCGGACGAAATCACCGGCTGTTTCACCGTTTATGTTATTTGTCATTACAAAGTCAGCCTGGGCTTGGTTTTCTATAAAAACCCTTACCTGCATTTCACCCTGCCGCCAGGGCTGCTGTGCCTTAATTACAAAGGTGGTTAACACCAAAAAGATAAAGAGTAAAGAGCTGCGCATAAGAGTAATTTTAAGATTGGCCAAAGAGGGGGTAAACTTAAGAAATATTTATGGTTGAATCCATTGGTTGTGGGATTATTTTTCTGGTTTTCTATCTCCTTATCTCCCCGTCCCCTTGTCCCTTTTGGTCTTTGGTTGTTGGTCTTTGGTTGTTGGTCTTTGGTCTTTGGTCTTTAGAAGTTGGAAGTTGGAGGTTAGAGGTTGGAGGTTAGAAGTTGGAAGTTAGAAGTTGGAGGTTAGAAGTTGGAGGTTAGAGGTTGGAGGTTAGAGGTTAGAGGTTAGAGGTTAGAGGTTGGAAATTAGAACCCTGAATAATATCCCTTTGTCTCCTTATCTCTTTATCTCCTTATCTCCATGTC
>DHSR01000073.1:0-382 GCA_002410555.1 Bacteroidales bacterium UBA5281
GAAGGGGATATTATTTGAATACCCAATTAAAGTAAGAATGTCCTTCTCATTTAGGAGAAGGTGCCGAAGGCGGATGAGGTAGGAGGGAAATGGAGATAAGGAGATAAAGAGATAAAGAGATAGGGAGACATGGGGATGTTATTCAGGGTTCTAATTTCCAACCTCTAACCTCCAACTTCTAACTTCCAAAGACCAAAGACCAAAAGGGACAAGGGGACAGGGAGAAAAGGAGATAAAGGAGATAAAGAGATAAGGGGACAAGGAGACGGGGAGACCAACGCCTCAACAACTCAACGCTTCAACAGATCACAGATTACAGATCACTGATCACTAAAAGGGGACGGGGAGACAAAGGGATATTATTTGAATAACCAATTTAAGT
>DHSR01000073.1:553-12955 GCA_002410555.1 Bacteroidales bacterium UBA5281
GTGCCGAAGGCGGATGAGGTAGGAGGGGACAATGGGACGGGTAAAATGGGAGAGAATTTCTTATCTCTAACCTCTAACGTCTCACCTCTCAACGCTCACCTCTCCCTGCTCACCGCTCAACTCCAAAATTAAATCGTTGTCAACAGATAAATAATAAGGATTATCCCGCCTACAATCATAATAAATGTTATAATCAATGACAGTGTGGATCGGGGTGCAAAATAGTTGTCTTGTAAGTGTTTATTATTTATCTTATACTGAATAAAAGCAAATAAGGCAACAACTACGCCTACGGCGACCATAATTACCCCTACCAGTGCTGAATAAACCTGTGATGGTAAAGTGCTGCCCTCTATTAACAATGACAGTTGCTTTAAAAATAGCGCGAATTTAACAATAACAAAACCAAAGCCCATTAACGCTATGCTGGTACGTATCCAGGCAAGAAAGGTCCGCTCGTTAGCCAGATGCTCCCGAGACCGGTCTATGGAGTTTTTGTTGTTTTTATCTGTCATATTTTCTGTACTTAACCGGCTGGCTTAAATAAAATGGGGTTCCCTTTTGCCTTTTATTTATTAACCAAACATTAACATGTAAACGTTTAAACTATCAAGACCGTAAATGGTTTAATTTCGGAGCATTAAAATTCGATCTATAAATCATCAGGTGGTCACTACGGTTTTAACTCCTTTAAGTCCTTTTAATTCATTTACATCACAACGTAATTCTACGAGCATAAGCAAATGAGCTAATGCATTGATTTATTGCAATTCTGCTTAGTATTGTGTGCCAAATTGTCGGGGATCAAAAACAATCGAGACTAATTTTTAACCTATATATATTTGACCTGGATCCCGATTTACTGTTATATTATGCAATGGTCAATTTGGGAATATTGATCTCCGGACGTTTCTTATAATGAACTCTACAGATGCCTGCCGGCAAAATCAGCTTTAACTCTGGAATGTTGTGGCTGTAATTGTGTCACCCATCAATGAATTGCATGATTTTTGAATAACAAACCTTTCAGGAGAATAACATGAACAATCAAACAACAGAAGTCTGGTACAATCGAGTACTTATTTTACTTAAACAGCGCCGACTAATAGATGCCCTTGACAAATTGCAGGCAGTTGCCCAGGCCGAAGATTCTACCGGCATTTTGCCGCAACTGGAGGAAGTGCGTTTTATGTATGGTAATATGTTGAAATACACTGCTAAGGGCATAAATGATCCTCAACATGAGTTGATATACAATCGCTTGCTTTCTTCTACCTATGGACTTGCGGATAAATTGCATCAGGTGAGTCTGAGTAAAAAAGGTGGACGCATTGTTGCCATGAAAAAAGACATGGAGCATGAACTTCGTCGCGAAAGACAAGATATGGCTGAGAGATTGCAGGGATTGTCATTTGATCATGAACTGGATGAAATGCTGCGCAGTACTGAGCTTTTCAGCGACGAAAGCGAAAGTGAAGGTGCAATGCGACATCGGCAATCCATATTTAAAATATTTAATCAGTTATGGCTCAGCGATAATTTCTCCGAAGATGACGCCAGTATGGTTCTTCGTATATTCAACAGCGATTCCATACCCTGGTTTGAAAAATCAATGATGGTAAGTGCGCTTACACTGGGCCTGTTACGCATTTTTGATGCAAGGCGCCTTCAATTATTGGTTGAACTTTATCAGCATCCCGATCCGCAAATCAATCAGCGTGCGCTGGTGGGCTTACTGATTTCTTTTAAGATACACGACGACAGAATTCAATTAAACCATGCCCTGATGTCGGTATTAACTCCTTTAAACAACAATCCGGATTTTGCAACAGAAGCCCTTTCAGTAATAATTCAGTTTATCCGGGCTACGGATACCGAAAAGATCACACGTAAATTTCAGGATGAAGTCATTCCTGACATCATACGTTTCAATGAAGAATTGAGCGAAAAACTCAATCTGGATAATCTGATGACGACCGACGAATTTGAAGATAAGAATCCTGATTGGGAAAAATATTTTGACAATCAGCCCGGACTGGTGCAGAAACTTGAAGAGATGACCAACATGCAAATGGAAGGCGGCGATGTCTTTTTGGGTGCTTTCGCCATGTTAAAGTCTTTCTCTTTTTTCAATGCATTGCCCAATTGGTTTATGCCTTTTTATCCGGAACATTTTGAGGTTCAAAAAGCGCTTTCTAATGAAACTGAAGCCCTGAAAAACGCTATGTTGCTAGGAATAGGCCGGTCTGTTTATTTGTGTAATTCTGATAAGTTTTCGTTTGTGCTTAACTTAAATCGTTTGCCAGAGGCTCAAAAGCGGATGATGGGACAAATGTTTGCAGCAGAAGCTGAACAAATTCAGGAATTGCTGTCAGAAGAGTTGAGCGATCCCGGCTTACGTAAGAAACGGATAATCATTCAGTATATTCAGGATTTGTATCGCTTTTTTAAGCTACATCCCGTACGTGCTGAAATTGGCGATGTATTTACGCCGGCATTTAAAATGCATCGTACTGGTATTTTCACTCAATTGATAACGAATACGGATATTTTTAAAAAGATAGCTGCCTTTTATTTTGACAATAATCACTATGAAGAGGCCCTGGAATTATATATTATTTTAGGCAAATCTGGTGAGGCCTATGCTGAATTGTATGAGAAGTCAGCTTATTGCCATCAGCAATTGGGTGATTACGTGGAAGCCATTGCTAATTACCGGAAGGCAGATTTGTTCGATACCAACAGGTCGTGGTTATTGGGTAAAATAGCCCAATGTCATCTTAAACTGAATCAAACCCGCGAAGCTCTCAATGTATGGCTTGAACTGGCTAAACTTGAACCAGATAATCTTCGTGTGGCCTCGGCTATTGGTACCTGCTATTTAAATCTGGGAGAAACAGATAAGGCGTTAGAATATTTTTACCGCATTGAATTTGCCGACCCGGGTTCACCCAAAGCCATGCGACCGGTAGCCTGGTGCCTTTTTATACTCAATCGTCCCCAGGATGCAGCCGGTTATTATGAACAACTTCTGGCTCTTGATCCCAATGCTTTTGATTATATGAACGCCGGACATGTGGCTTTGGTACTCAATAAAATAGAGGTTGCAGCAGAGCATTATATAAACAGTTTACATTTGCGTAACAATGATGTAACCACTTTTTTGAAAGGCTTTACATCTGATCGCAAGTATTTAATAGCCAATGGAGTGGATGAAGAACTCCTCCCGCTGGTTCTTGACTACGTGAGGTATTCTCTGAAAGATAATTAATTGATAAATAATTAATTGGTTTTTATATCCGTTATTAATCCAGGACGGGAAGGGGATAAATATAATACTTTTTTATCGTTGGTGTAAATTTCAATAAAGGGGGCATCCATCAATTGATGCTCCTTTTTATATGTGATGATGGCCGGATAAATTTTTACCCTTCCGGCGAACAAAGAAATACCGCTTCTAAAAGGAATACGGGCAGAAACAAAATGCTGACGCGGTAAAATCCTAAGCTTGTATTTTTTTCTCAGATCATTGATCAGCAAGGTGTCTGAATTTTTCAGAATTATTCCTGCTTCTGCATTAAGTGCCTTACTTTCGTAATTGCGGGGATTATTCTCGTAGTAGATAAACTTATCGGCTGCACTTATGCCATCTTCCTTCTCCAGAATATTTTTAAGGCTGTCCATGGTATTTCGCGCTCCTCCGTAAGGGCCTGAATAATCTGCGTATACCATATAATATGGACCCATGAGATGTTCACTCACTTCGGCATTACTAAAAAATCCCGACCAGGCCATAAACACTACGGCCGCAGAAGGCAAGGTGAGTATCAATATGACAAAAGAAAGGAAAACTCTTTTTCGGGTACTGTTTTTATGATAATTGCTAATCATTTTTTGCTGTTTGGATTATTGTCAGGGAAGTAACTTAAATACCAAAACAACGATTTTGTTCAAAGCATCATATTAGAATAATGTCATTCGGTCGAAATATTCCAATGTAACAGGACTAAGCCTTCAATTGAAAGCGCATGTTTGCCGCTTCATGACGGAGCAACCATTTTTTCCTGTCTATCCCTCCGGCATAACCTGATAGTTGTCCACGGCTGCCAATTACCCGGTGACATGGCACTACAACCAGTAAAGGATTGGCTCCTACGGCAAGACCTACTGCCCGCGCTCCGTTTTTCACCCCCATTTGCTGTGCAATCTCTTTGTAGGTAAGTGTTTTCCCATAAGGGATATTCATAACAATTTTCCACACGGCCAGTTGAAAAGCAGTACCGTCTGGTTCGATATCAATATCAAAAGTTTGCCGCCTGCCGGAGAAGTAATCGTCAAGCTGAACGGCAATGGAAGATAATTCATCAGGGATGTGCCTTTCAGCGGAGCTATCATCAAAAACAACGCCATCCAGTATTCCGGACCTTGCCGAAATCCTAAGTGTACCCGCCGGGGTGACAATTGAAGCGGTTATGATTTCATTCAGCATTTTAAAATCCGTTTAGCTCCATTGTAACCGTAGGAATTAATAATAAAAAGCCAAGAATGATCAGGATAATCATCAGTGGAGTGATCCATCTGACCCATTTGTCGAAAGGGATTTTAGCTACTCCCAGTGCGCCTATAAGTACGCCCGAAGTTGGTGTAATCATATTGGTAAAACCATCGCCAAACTGAAAAGCCATTACAGTAGCTTGCCGCGATAAGCCGATAAGGTCAGAAAACTGTGACATTATAGGCATGGTAAGTGCCGCCTTGGCTGAGCCTGAAGGTATAAAAACATTTATTCCGGTTTGTATAAGATACATGGTGCCCACAGTAGCTATGTTTCCCATGTCGGCCATTGCACCAGACATGCGATGTAGCAGTGTATCTATGATTTGTCCGTTTTGAAGTATGACAATGATTCCTCCTGCCAGACCTACTACCAGTGCTGCACTGGTGATGTCTTTAACTCCTTCCAGAAAAAGAGATGTAATCCGGTTGGGAGAATAGTTCATGGAGATGCCTGAAAGTATACCCAGGGCCATGAAAAGAGTAGCGATTTCCATGACATACCATCCATAACCCATTACCCCCACAATTAAAAGAATAATAGTAAAAGAGAGTAGGTCAAGTATAAAAAAATGTACTGATTTTTTTAACGAAAACCATCCGGAAATTACAAAAGCAATGGCCAGCACTGGAAATACCGGCCAGGTAACTGAGGCATTACCTACGGTAAGTGTGGTAAATGGATAGGCAAAAGCCACAACCGAACCTATCGCACTTAGCGCAATAAATATAATAATGGCTGATAATGGCCGGTGGTAAGTGATAGCATCTGAGCTTTCCTGCTGGCGCTGCCGCCAGTAGGCATCATTTTCATAAACCAGTGAGCGTTTGGGGTGTTTTTTAATACGATGCATATATCGCAAAATAAATGCAATACCCACTATATTGATGACTATCCAGCAAAAGAAGCGATATTCTATACCTGAGAACAATGGCAGATGGGAGAGTCCCTGGGCAATGCCGATGGTAAACGGATTAAGCAAAGCTCCGGCAAAACCCAAAGCTGCGGCAACATAGCAGATATACAAACCTACAATTGAATCATAGCCCATTTTTATGCTCAGTGGAACGAAAATAATTACAAAGGCAATGGTTTCCTCACTCATACCAAAGGTTGCCCCAAAGATGCTGAACAGCAGAATAATCATGGTCATAATGATATTGTCGGTGCCCAGCCGGCGAAAAGTCCTGACTTTGTTTAGGGCTTCCGCTTTTCGAAGGAAAGCCATAATTCCCACATCAATGGCCTTACTTTCATTCATAATCCAGAAGGCTCCGCCAATCATCAGTATAAATACGATGATGTCGGCCCGGTCAACGAATCCATCAAAGAAAGCAGAGAAAATCTGCCAGGTTTGCGGCTGACTTTCGGAATAGGTAAAGGAATCTTCGGTAACCACTTCCCGGGGTGTACCATTTACTTCTATGGTTTCACGGTGATAGTAGCCACCAGGTACGATCCAGGTAAGTGCTGCAGAAAGCAGTATAAGGTAAAAGATGATGACGTAGGTATGGGGGAATTTCCGTTTTTTTGTCATAAAGGAAAGATTGAGGGGCAAATATAGGCAATTTCAGGAACCTCATTTTCGTAAACTGTTCAAGAATAAAAACATTGAGCCCTTACCTTCTCACCCATTCCTATAAATAAAGGATGAGCAGATTGTGCAAAAAGCAGGGTGCTGCAATCTATTAGAAAAGTGCTTAAAAAGGTTCTCTCCCTTTCCTCAGGGGCGCAAAAAATGGTAAAAACCCAAACCATGTTTCCAGTCCCACCAATATCGAATAATGTTGAATAATGTCATATGATAATTTATACTTATGCCAACAATTTTTAAATGTTGCTGTTAATTTAATTGCAAACAGAAAATCTTCGATTGCTCAAATACATTTCTTCCTATGACGACTTCAAACAAGCCGACATTTTTTACCCGTTTTTTAAATGTGATTGAAAAGGGTGGCAATGCCTTGCCCAATCCAGCTACTTTGTTTGCACTATTTGCTCTGGGAGTGTTGTTTTTGTCATGGATAGGACAGATGTTGGGATGGCAGGCACAAAATCCGGCTACAGGCGAAATTATTAAGGTGCACAACCTGCTTTCTAATGAAGGCTTCAGACGGATTGTATTGGAAATGGTAACGAATTATACCGGATTTGCACCACTTGGCATTGTGATGGTAGCTTTATTGGGCATTGGCATAGCGGAAAGCAGCGGTTTGATCGGAGCTGTAATTCGTTTACTTGTATTAAAGTCACCTAAAAAACTACTTACCTTCGTTATTGTATTTTCGGGCATCTTGTCGAATGTGGCGAGCGATTTGGGATATGTACTGTTGATACCTATGGCCGGGATAATTTTCCATTCAGTGGGAAGGCATCCCGCTGCTGGAATGGCGGCTGCTTTCGCAGGTGTATCCGGTGGTTTTAGTGCCAATTTATTTATCGGAACCATAGATCCATTGTTGGCAGGGCTCTCTACTGAAGCCGCCCGAATCCTGGATCCTGAATATTACGTTTTGCCTACGGGCAATTATTATTTTATGGTGGTCTCCACCATACTCATATCATTATTGGGCACGTGGGTTACTGAGCGTATCGTAGAACCCAGGCTTGGGGAATATACGGGCGATGTGGTACAGGAAAAAATGGAACGGCTCACCCCAAAGGAAAAGCTCGGATTAAGGTGGGTGATGATTACCTGTATAGCCTGGCTGGCACTATTTGCTTTCGGTCTCATACCTGACAATGGTTTCCTCCGGGGGACTGACAACACCATTTTACATTCTCCTTTAATTAAAGGGTTTATCGCATTCCTGTTTTTTATGGCAGCAAGTCTTGGAATCGTTTATGGTGCCATCACCGGAAAATTTAAGAATGACAATGATGTTGTAAAAGGAATGAGTGATAGTTTTAAAACACTCTCAGCCTTTTTAGTACTTGTATTTTTTGCAGCTCAATTTGTAGCCTATTTCAAATGGAGCAATCTGGGGCTTGTAATAGCCGTAAAAGGCGCAGGCTTTTTGCAGCAGGCTGATCTTGGATTGATCCCACTTATTTCTCTTTTTATCTTTCTTACTGGATTTATCAACTTATTTATGGGAAGTGCGTCTGCTAAATGGGCCATTATGGGCCCCGTATTCATCCCCATGTTTATGTTGTTGGGTTATTCACCGGAATTATCGCAAGCCATTTTTAGGGTTGGTGATTCAGTAACAAACATTATATCACCAATGATGAGTTTCTTTGCACTTATTATCGTTTATTTTGAAAAATATCAGAAAAATACTGGTCTTGGTACGCTCATCTCCACTATGCTTCCTTATACCATCATTTTTACCCTCTTCTGGACGGTACTGCTAATTGTATGGGTTTGGCTGGGTCTACCCCTTGGGCCTGAGGCACCCACATTTTACCTTAGCCCATAAAGGCTTATTTATTAAAGGTCAAAGTTATAAATACAACCTCCGGTCGGTTGCCGGTGCGTACAGGTGGCCCCCAACCTCCGAATCCCGGGGAAACATAAAAATGGGCATCTCCTTTTTTCTTATAGCCCATACTAACTTCGTAGATCGCCCGGGTCAAGTAATTTAGAGGCCAGAGTTGCCCGTGATGGGTATGTCCTGACAGTTGAAGATCAACACCTGCTTCTGCGGCTTTATCCAGTTCAAATGGCTGGTGGTCAAGTAAGATGACTGGAAGATTCGTGTCGATGTTTTGAAATAATTCTCTTACTTCGAGCCTCTTTCTTCCACTGAAACGGTTTTTATCACGGTCTTCACGGCCTGCCAGGTAAAAGCTGTTGTTTAGTTGAATCACTGTGTCGCGGAGCATGATAATACCATTGTCTTCAAGATACTTAACAGCAGACTCTGCACCTCCGATGTACTCATGGTTTCCGGTAATGCCATACACACCAAAAGGGGCATAAAGCTGTTTCAGACATTCGCCCAGGTTCTGTTTTATAACCGGAGCCAAATCTTCATCCACAATGTCGCCTGCCAGCAAAATGATGTCAGGTTTCAACTCATTGAGACTTTTGACCAGTTTTGAGGTACGTTTTGGTCCTATCAGGGTACCCATATGGATGTCGGAAGCCATGGCAATTTTTAAATCTTTTAAGTTCCCGGCTGATTTATTTACTGTAAGCTCCATCACTTTTATTCGAGGAGAAATGGCGTTGATATATCCGGCAGCAACGGTGATAAAAATGACTGAAATCCCCATTACAAACATCCATTGTTTTGCATTGGAGGTGAAGAAACCAGCAGGTAAAAATCCTGTAAAACCATTAATAATCCTCACGAGATCAATCAATACTACAAGCAAAAACCCATAAAGCATAAAAGCAAGCCAGAAAGAGCCAATCCACGTAAGGACATCGCTGAAGACTGAAAGATAAAATTTCTCGAGCACCCTGCCGGCTATATAAGTAGAGCTAAGAAAAAGGAATGTCCAGCCAAACCACAATTTTATGGTTGATCCGGAAGGTAGCCCCTGAGACGCCCTTGAATAAATATAAAAATTAACTGCACTGTATACAATCAATACTATGCTAAAGAAAATCAGGAATTGGTATTTCATTGTTATGTGATTATGGAACTACATAACATATTTTGTTGCATTTGGTTTGAGTAATGTGATGATTTGACTTTATTGCGTTTTGAAAGTTGAGATAGCAACAGTTAATATTTTACAACAGATTATTATGGGCGTATTTTCGTCAGAAATGGCATGGTTTAATAATTATACTCAGAATCTATTGCGACAAATCAAATGAGATAACCTCACATTAATGATTATTGTATTTCAGAGGTTTTCATATATTTGTAGTGTACTGGGAGAGTTATTAACGTTAACCGAATAAATAACAATGAATTAATTCGATTCAGGCTGTTTTCTGCTTCATACCTTCGTATGCAAAGCCTGTATTGTTCATGCGAATTCTTAGTTCATCGTTTTTGTGCCTTAATGAATTTCTCTCAATCGCACACTACTGAATGCTCAACACTTATGGATAAATCCAAAGCGCGCTTTTTACCTTTCTTAATTATTGTTTCCCTCTCTTGTTTCCCGAAAACAGTTGTTAACCAGGAAGTTGCTGATGTAGCTAATGATTCAATGCAACTGATGTATAAAAACAGCATAGATGATGCGGCCAATGACAAGCTGAAGCGCATAGAAGCGCATTTTGAATTTGGGGAATATCTCGACAATCAGGGGCAACCAGAAGCATCTATACAACAGCTTGAAACAGCCCTCAGCATTACAAAAAGCATAAGTAATGACAAACAAATTTCAATTGTTGCCAATTACCTGGCGAATATATATGCTGAAACCGGAAATTTTAAGGCATCCAATGAAGCCTATATAACCGCTCTGGCCAGTGCCGAAAAGACACTTAACAGCGGCAGGATAGCCATGATCAGCATGAACCTTGCCAGCAATTATAACTACACCGGTGATTATGAAAAAGCCATTAAATATGGACTTTATGCCCTTGAAATCAAGGAGACCACTCAAAATCTTGAACGCATCTGCTACCATTACATTGCTATGGGCAATATTTTCAGAGAAAACAGCAATACAGTAAAATGGGAGGAGTATGTGCAAAAAGCCTATAAAATGAAGGATGTGGAAGGTTGCGCTTCCCTGGGCGACCGGGCAAAAATTTATAACAGCCTGGGAGGGATTGCCGTTCAGAAAGGAGAGATGGAAAAAGGATTGCAATATTATGATACACTTTTCGCATTGAGCACTGAAGCGGGGTATGAGCAGGGCATTTGCACGGCCCTTACCAATAGTGCCGGCGTTTACAGGCAACTCGGTGACTATTCCAAAGCACTGCAACTGACTAATAAAGCAGAAAAATACTTTGGTGAAAACCCTTATGATGTACTTTTCAGCAATAACTTCAAGGCTGAACTGTATCAATTGCAGGGGCAGTATGCGAAAGCCCTTGAACTGGCCGGCAAAAATCTGCAAATGGAAGAAATAAACAATTACTCTACCGAGAAGCTTAAAACACTTCAGTTGCTGTACGAACTGAACTACCATCTGAAAAACTGGGACAAAGCGTTTTTCTGGAACGATTCGCTGCGGGCCACTGAAAGAAGGTTGAGAGATGAAGACATCCGCCAATCACTGGAGGAGCTGGAAACCAGGTATGAAACCGGGAAAAAAGAGCAGCAAATAGAATTACTGGCTGCCGAAAATAAACTTAAGAACCAGCGGATAAATATTGGAATCGTATTGCTGGTTGTTTTGTTGATTGTTATTTTGTTGATTATTTACATAGAGCAAATTCAGAAAAAGCAGGCCCGGCTAAAACAAATTGAATTGCGGCTACAGGTGCTTCGGGCGCAGATGAATCCGCATTTTATATTCAATGTGATGGGTTCCATCCAGAATTTTGTGATGCAGAATGACAACCGGAAAGCTTCTGATTATCTTTCCCGGTTTGCCTCGCTTACCCGTGCCACATTGAACAATTCGGTTTCTGAAACCATTTCGCTGGCCGATGAAATTGAGATGCTAAAAAACTATATTGAGCTGGAAAAAATGCGGTGTACCGATAAATTTGAATTTGCTATTCGTTATGATGAAGCCCTGGAAGTTGATTTTATTCAAATACCACCCATGCTGATACAGCCTTTCGTTGAAAATTCTGTTAAACACGGTTTTAAAAACCTCGAGGGGAAAGGATTCCTAAGTCTGACCATCTCTGACAAGACCGATTGGATTGAATTTGTTATTGAAGACAACGGAACAGGTTTTCAGAAGAGTGATTCAAAGGCCACGTCACATTTATCCATGGCAAATACAATTTTCGAAAAACGACGGAAACTCATTCAACAAAAGTATAAGAAAGATTTTAAATTTGAAAAGCTAAATCTGAAAGATATAAATCCTGAACTGTCGGGTGTGCGAATAAGCATTCAAATCCCAATTCTCAACAATGATTAAAGCCATTATTATCGACGACGACACAGCCATGCAGGCGATAAACAGCCGCTTGTTGTCAGAGTACTTCCCTGATATTCAGCAATTGGGGTCCGCCAACTCAATAGAAACTGGCCTACCATTAATCCGCGCAGAAAATCCTGATCTGGTATTACTCGATATAGAATTGCCCGACGGTACAGGTTTTCAACTTCTGCAGAAATTACAACCTTACCGTTTTAAAGTGGTATTTATCACCGGTTTTGATTCATTTGCCATTAAGGCCATTAAGTTTAGCGCACTTGACTATATTCTGAAACCTGTAAATGAAATTGAGTTTCAGCAAGCCATTCAGCGTGCGGTTCATTTAATTGGGAAAAACGAAAACGCCCAGCCTCAAATGGAGGTATTGATGGAATCACTTAAACAAGAGGCTCATTCAAAAAAAATAGTGTTGCGGACTTCCGAAGCCATGCATATTGTTGATGTTTCAGACATTTGTTTCTGCAAAAGCGACAACAGCTACACTACTTTTCATTTTGAGGATGAAGAGACCATCCTTGTCTCAAAAGGGTTAAAGGAATACGAATGCCTGCTGGCGGGTCATGGGTTCTTTCGCCCTCACCAAAGTTATCTGGTAAACCTGAACCACGTAAAAAAAGTGGATAAAAGTGACGGCGGATTTATCATTATGAAAAACAAAAAGGAAATCCCGGTTTCCATGCGGCAAATGAAAAATCTGGTTGGGCTGCTGGAGCAGTTGTAGTTATTTTTATTGCTGTCCTGAGAATATTAATAGATGCATTGCAACCCCGGAGGGGTGAAACTATGAATAACCCCCAATGTAGCGAATTGCAATTGGGGGTAAAGGATGCAACACGACTATAGAACCCCGGAGGGGTGATCCTATT
>DHSR01000073.1:13307-13446 GCA_002410555.1 Bacteroidales bacterium UBA5281
TATCTACTCTCACCCGCTACCCCCCGGTAGAAGTCGGTTACCTTCGGCAACCACTTCAACCGGGGGTTATTCACAGGGAAACCCCGCTGGGGTTATTGGAGCACGACTACGAAACACCGGAGGGGTGATCCTATTCAGC
>DHSR01000073.1:13794-13933 GCA_002410555.1 Bacteroidales bacterium UBA5281
CCCCGCTGGGGTTGGTATCTGCTCTTACCCCGCTACCCCGGTAGAAGTCGGTTACCTCCGTCAACCACATCAACCGGGGGTTATTCACAGGGAAACCTCCGCTGGGGTTATTCGATCACGACTACGAAACCCCGGAGGG
>DHSR01000009.1 GCA_002410555.1 Bacteroidales bacterium UBA5281
CATTGAGTTTTTAGAGATGCCCTTATGAGCGAAAGAAGGATTTGTTTGGCTATCCCCTCACTTAATGCTGGTTAGAGTATGGAGTAAAGACATCTTATTTATGCACAATAAAAAATCTTATTTATGCACAATAAATAATCTATAATATGCACAATAAAATACCTTTAATTTGCACAATTCAAAGTTATTTTATAGCTTTGCGTCAAAGTTATACAACTAATTATGAGTTACATAAAAAGGATAATAGAAGAAGATTTGTTGGAGAAATTGTCTGCTTCCGGCGCTGTGCTTATAAAAGGGCCCAAATCATGCGGGAAAACAGAAACAGCTAAACGATATGCAAAAAGTATATTGAAAATGGACAGGGACAAACAGGTTCCTGTTATAATGGCAACAAATCCCCAACTTTTACTGGCAGGAGATACACCAAGATTAATTGATGAATGGCAGGAACATCCCGAAATTTGGAATTATGTGAGACACGAAGTGGACGACCGTAAAGCGAAAGGACAGTTTATTCTTACCGGTTCGGCCAATCCGAACGATGATGTCAAACTGCATAGCGGAGCCGGGCGTTTTACTGTGGTGCAAATGGACACAATGTCCTGGCAGGAATTGGGTTACTCGTCCGGGAAAGTTAAGGTTTCTGATTTGTTGCAGGATGCTGTCCCTGACTTTTATGACGCAGGAATTTCGCTTGATTTTATTATAGATAGAATACTGATAGGCGGGTGGCCCACGCTACTGAATGAAAGCACAAAAAATGCCCTTAAAATGAATACCGGCTATGTTGATTTACTTTGTGAAGTGGATATGAGCAGGGTTTCCGGAGTTAAACGCGACCCTATAAAAGTGCGCAGTTTAATCCGCTCAATTGCAAGAAACACAGCCACAGTGGTTGATAACAAAACATTAGAACAGGATGTAAAAATTGTGGATAAAAATGAATTGTCGCGAAATACAACATCAGAATATCTTGATGCGCTGTCACGCTTAATGATTTTGTATGAACAACCTGCTTTCAATCCGCATATTCGCTCATCGGCATCCTTGCGAAAATCGCCTAAAAGGCATTTGTGTGATGTATCTCTGGCGGTTGCAGCGTTGGGATTAAACAAAGAATCGTTGATAAAGGACATGAAATATACAGGATTTTTGTTTGAGACATTGGCAACACACGAGTTAAATGTGTATGCCAAAGCAAACGACGCAAACGTATTTCATTACAACGATTCATATGGTTTGGAAGTTGACGCTATTGTACAGAAACGAAATGGCAATTATGCCGTTTTTGAAATAAAACTTGGTATAGGTTATATCGAACAAGCTGCCGAAAATCTTGAAAGGTTTCAAAGAAATATAGATACTGCAAAAATGGCTTTACCAAAATCATTAAACATTATTACCGGAACAGGTATGAGTTATCGCCGACCCGATGGTATAAATGTGATCTCGTTGGCCTCCTTGGGTAAATAAGGCCCGTTTTAAGTCCTTCAGGAAGTGGTTGACAAAGCAGAAGTACACGTCCTACAATTGCTGCAGCATCGTAACTAAGTTATCATCCCGGGTGATGCCCATTTTTTTGCGAAGGCGGCCACGGGCTACCTGTATGCTTTTTATAGACTGGAAAGTAATGGCAGAAATATCCTTAGTTGTCATGTTGAGCCTCAGAAAGGCACACAGTTTGGTTTCATTTGGAGTGAGGTCGGGATAGGCTTCGCTTAATTTTTTGTAAAAATCCTCATGGACCTGCTGAAACCGGATTTCAAATTCACTCCATACCGTATTGTCGATATTCGTTTTCATTTCACGAATAATTTCCTGCACCCAGACTTTGTTTTCAGGCAACAATAAAGGCCTTATGGTCAGCAGTTTTTCGGTGATGGAAGCAATAAATTCGTTCTTATTTACCAGATACATTACATGGGTGGCCAACTCTTTGTTTCTTAATTCCAGATCAAGTTTAAGGTTCTGGCTCTCCAATTTCAGGTTTTGCTGTTCCAGTTCAAGGTGTTGTTGAACCAGCTTTACCTGCCTCATCTTTATGCGTTGATTGCGGTAAAGCAGGATGGCAGTAAGGAAAGAGAAAAGGAATACCCCGGCAATAATCAGATATATCAAAGACTTACGTTCTTTCCTGGCGAGCAATATCTCTTTTTCCAGCTCCTTTTCTTTAATTTGTTTTTCATATATATACTGTAATTCAAGGCCGGCTGTTTTTTGAATTTCTTCAATGTTAATGAGGCTGTCATGCAACTGCTTAAACAACTGATGCATAGAAAGTGCTTCTTTGTAATCCTTTATTTCTTCATAAGCCATTGATAACGAACTTGCTGCAAGCATTTCTGAATTCAGGCTTTTAGATTTTCGACTAAAATCGATGGCTGTTTTGTAACAATCAATCGCCTGAAGGTAATCGCCTGTTATTTGGTAGCAATTGCCCAGATTATTCAACACCTGTGCCATACCCGATGTATCTTTGAGTTGCTTTCTGATGGCCAGCGCTTTTTCATAATAAGGAAACGCTTCATCACAGGAATCCTTTTCTTTAAATATTATGCCTATATTATTGAACAATACTCCGTTGTATACTTTATTCTTAATATTTTCATTCATTTTAAGTGCTTGCCTGAAATAATCGAGGGCCTGATCATAATCCTGCATGCCTATATAAGCTGCACCAATATTTATCTGAAGAATAAGGAGTTCATCCTCAAGCGGATGACCAGGGTAGCGTTGGTTAAGGGATTTAATGATTTCATAAGACTTCTTATAATAATCCAGTCCCTTTGAAGGATTTTCATTATAAAAATAGGAGGATCCGAAATCAGCATAAAGGGTAGCATACTTTTTTTCTATGTCGAGCGTATCATAGGCTTTCATCGTCAATTCATCCAGTAGTTTTAGCACCTTAAACTGATATTGCAATGCCAGGCTATAATTGCCACTTTGGGTAAACAATTTCCCAAACATGGTGTAAGTATTGAAATCATAGGTATGAACATCAAGTTTTTGAGCCAGATCATCTGCCTTATTTAAATAGAAAAGGGCTGAATCGTATCGATAACTACTTAAATACGAATTGCTTAATAAAAGATAAGACTTAATGTGGCCGGGATCGGCAATTTTAGCTACCAATGTGCTTTTTAAACTGTCGGTGTAACTTGTATTGCTTCGTGCAGAAAATCCGCTTACTATAATAAAGAGTAAACAAAACCATTTGATGATGGACAAATCGGGAAGTAACTTACTCGTTATCATTTACGGAGGGTGTGTTACTACAAAATTAATAAAATTAATTAAGTATTCTTTCTTTTGTTGCAAAAGGGATATTCCATCAGCTGAAAGCTAATTAGCGCTTGTTTTTGAAGAATTCAGTAACCAGGCTGCTGCACTCATCGGCCATTATACCCGAAACGACCAGGGTTTTGGAATGTAGCAGTTTGCTATGGATTAAAGTAAAACCGCGCTTTGTATCCGAAGTTCCGTATACCAGTTTACCCAACTGGCACCAGTAAAGGGCGGCAGCACACATGGGACAAGGTTCAAGAGTAACATATAAGGTGCACTCATTAAGGTATTTACCTCCCAGATGGTGTGACGCAGCAGTTATGGCCTGCATTTCTGCATGAGCTGTGGCGTCTGTAAGGGTTTCAGTAAGATTGTATGCCCGGGCTATGATGCGGCCTTGCCACACAACGATGGCTCCTACGGGAACCTCATCTTTAAGGAGTGCTTTTTCGGCTTCACCATAGGCTTCTTTCATAAACTCCGCATCGGTTCTTTCGGAAAGAATCATCTCTGTTTTTTTAATTCCACTCAGAAATGCAAAAATATACTTTACAAATGATTAAGTTGAAATAAGTTCTTAAAATTTAAATGGCTGAATAACAAACAAATTGGCGAAAATCATGTTTACAGCAACGACTGGTCGTGTAGGTCATCTTTGATAAGCAGCTCAGGATCAGGTAGGATACATTAAATTTTAATGATACAGCTAAATAAACCATAAAAAATTGCTATTATTGCACACGTGAAATCGTTTTGGCATTGATTGAACCAATGAAGAAGCTCCTATTCTTTTTTATGATATGTTTGACTGCATACAGTCAGTCAGTGGCGAATGCGTCATCCGTCACAGATGATGCGCAAGAACATGAGTCATCCGGGAAGTTCAACGCCGGAAATTTCATTATTGATCATATAGTTGACAGTTACGAATGGCATATCGCAACCATTGGACAAACACATATATCCATACCTCTACCTGTTATACTCGTTGATGAAGGCAAGTTCATTGTATTCAGCAGTTCCAGATTTCATGGAGGTACCGAATCTTATAAAGGATACAAAATAGAAACAGCCCGGAGCTTTAACAAAGGAAAAATTGTAAAGGTGATTCCCGGAACCATGGAAACCGATGTCGCGGCCAATAAACCCCTTGATTTTTCCATTACCAAAACCGTAGCCGGCATCTTTATCAGTGTATTGCTGCTCATCATCATTTTTATGGGTGTAGCCAAAGCATTTAAACGAAATAGCGGACACGCACCCACGGGAGTCCAATCTCTCTTTGAGCCTTTAATAATTTTTATCCGCGATGAAGTTGCAAAACCCTCCATTGGCAAACATTATCAGCGTTTTTTACCTTTCTTGCTCACGCTCTTCTTTTTTATTTTCTTTAACAACCTGATCGGTCTTATTCCACTGTTTCCCGGAGGGGCCAATGTTACAGGGAATCTGGGAGTTACACTGGTTTTGGCATTTGTTACGCTGCTGGTCACCAATTTTTCAGGAAATAAATCATATTGGCTTCATATTTTTGATCCTCCAGGCATACCATGGTGGCTGAAATTTCCCATTCCGCTCTTTTTAATTATTGAGCTTACAGGAGTATTCGTAAAGCCATTTGTATTGATGATTCGTTTGTTCGCCAATATGGTAGCAGGCCACATCATTATACTTGGATTTATAAGTCTGATTTTTATTTTTGCAAGTATGGGAGCAGGGTTGGCGTATTCTGTTTCGCCCTTATCCATCGTATTTGCAGTATTTATTGGATTGCTCGAGTTGCTTGTGTCCTTTATTCAGGCCTATGTGTTCACTTTATTGTCAGCAATTTATATAGGAATGGCCACTGAAGAGCATCATGAGGGCGAGCATGTAAAATAATTGAATTGAAAAACCATTATCTGTTTTGAATAACCACTTAAACCTTTATTTATGACACTTTTAAGTATTCTTTTGCAGGTCGCAACCGATCTGGCACCCATTGGCAAGCTGGGTGCAGCACTGGGAGCCAGTTTAGCAGCCATTGGGGCCGCTATGGGTATTGGCAATATTGGACGTGCTGCCCTGGAATCCATTGCGCGTCAACCTGAAGCAGCCGGCGACATCAGATCAAGTATGATCATTGCTGCTGCGCTTATCGAAGGTGTTGCATTCTTCGCCGTTGTGGTGTGTATGCTTATCATTTTCTTTTAAAGCCATAAAACTGCGGTGCAACGGTTGGTTGTACCCGCAGTTTTTAGTTTAAACACGGTTAAAGTTAAAAGTTAAAAATATGGAACTTATCAATCCAGGTTTGGGTTTGATTTTCTGGATGTTGATTGCTTTTGGCATCCTGCTTTTTATCCTGGGCAAATTTGTGTGGCCCCCGGTACTGAGGGCGCTTAACGAAAGGGAGGAATCTATTGAACAGGCACTGCATGAAGCTGATAAAGCCCGGGAAGAGATGAAAACCCTGCTTTATAACAATGACAAACTCAAACTCGAAGCAGAAGAGCAACGCGATAAGCTAATCATGGAAGCCAGGCAGATGCGTGATATTCTCATTGAAGAAGCCCGCATTAAAGCCACCGAAGAAGCCGAACGGCTCATTGTAAATGCGCGCGAACGCATTCACTTCGACAAAATGGCTGCAATTACCGATCTGAAAAATCAGATAGCTACCCTTTCTATTGATATTGCCGAAAAGATACTCAAAAGTGAGCTGTCTGAACCTAAAAAGCAGAAGGAATTTGTTGAAAAATCACTCGAACAGATTAACCTGAACTGATTATGATAAATCCGGGAATAAGCCAGCGCTATGCAAAAGCTTTAATTGATCTTTCCATAGAAAGACAGTTGCTTGAACAGGTGTATGATGACATGAACAGGCTGGAATCTATCTGTAAAAGCAATCCGGATTTCCGTCATATGCTCAATAACCCTTTGATCAGAAATGAACGGAAAATCAAAGTGATACATGCCTTGTTTAAGGATTCACTTCAACCACTCACGCTAAAATATATGGAGCTGCTCATCCGTAAACGACGGGAATCTCACCTGGATGAGATTTCTAAAGCTTTCAATGTGCTTTACCGTGAACACAAAAATATTCGCCTGGTTTATGTAAGTTCGGTTGTTCCCCTTGAAGATAAGACCAGGACTGAGATTAAAAACATTGTTGCCGGTGACAGTGGAGCCGACGTAAGACTAATTGAGAAAATAGATCCATCGCTTATAGGTGGACTGATTATAAAAATTGACAATACGCTCTTTGACGATAGCGTTCGCAGAAAGCTGAAAGACCTGCGCAAAGAATTCAGCAGTAATGTATTTAAAGGTTCATTTTAATTAAGATATTCCATGGCTGAAATTAAACCCGCTGAAGTATCGGCAATTCTCAGACAACAGCTTGCCGGTTTTAAATCTGAGGCACAACTCGATGAAACGGGTACAGTATTAACTGTTGGAGATGGTATTGCCCGAATTTATGGACTCAACAATGTACAGTCGGGAGAGTTGGTTGAGTTTGAAGCTTCGGGAGTTAAAGGCATTGTACTCAACCTTGAAGAAGACAACGTAGGAGTGGTATTGCTCGGTGACGCACCTGAAATCAGTGAAGGCGACCAGGTGAATCGTACCCGGCTGATTGCTTCCATCCCGGTAAGTGAAGGCATGTTGGGCAGGGTAATTAATATGGTGGGCGAGCCTATTGATGGCAAAGGACCCATTGAAGGAGAAACGTTCGAAATGCCGCTGGAGCGGAAAGCCCCGGGGGTAATTTATCGCCAGCCCGTTAATGTGCCGTTACAAACTGGCATCAAAGCCATTGATGCCATGATCCCCATAGGACGGGGACAGCGCGAGCTGATTATTGGTGACCGGCAAACCGGAAAAACTGCCATAGCCATTGACACCATCATCAACCAGAAAGAATTTTACGACAAAGGTGAACCTGTTTATTGTATTTATGTAGCCATCGGACAAAAAGGCAGTTCGATAGCCAACATTGTTCAAACCCTGGAACAAAAAGGAGCCATGGAATATACCGTGGTTATTGCTGCTACGGCCAGCGATCCGGCAGCCATGCAATTTTATGCTCCCTTTGCGGGAGCTGCCATTGGCGAATATTTCCGGGATACCGGTCGCCCCGCCCTTATTATTTTTGACGACTTGTCGAAACAGGCTGTGGCTTACCGCGAAGTGTCCCTGTTGCTCAGGCGCCCACCCGGACGGGAAGCATATCCCGGTGATGTATTTTATCTCCATTCACGTTTGCTTGAGCGCGCAGCGCGGATTATAGGCTCTGATGAAATTGCTGCACGGATGAATGACCTGCCCCCGTCTCTTAAAGGTAGAGTAAAGGGTGGCGGTTCGCTTACAGCCTTGCCTATTATTGAAACTCAGGCCGGTGATGTGTCAGCTTATATCCCAACCAACGTAATTTCTATTACCGACGGGCAGATATTTCTGGAAACCAACCTGTTCAATTCTGGCATCAGGCCCGCCATCAATGTGGGCATCTCTGTATCGCGTGTTGGGGGAAGTGCCCAGATTAAATCCATGAAAAAGGTAGCCGGAACCCTTAAATTAGATCAGGCACAGTATCGCGAACTGGAAGCTTTTGCAAAATTTGGTTCCGATCTGGATGCGGTTACTAAATCGGTGCTCGAAAAAGGCGCACGAAATGTGGAAATTCTTAAACAAGCCCAATATTCACCTCTGCCCGTCGAAGATCAGGTAGCCATTATCTTTTGCGGTTCTAAAGGTTTGTTGAAAAATGTACCCATTAATAATATTCATAATTTCGAGGTGCATTTTCTTCACTATCTGCAACAAAATAAAACAGAATTACTGCGCAAGCTGAGAGAGGGCAAATATACTCCTGAAATTGAACAGGAACTCGAAGATGTTGCCAGGGTTGAGATCGCTAAATTCGAAAGCAAAAAATAGCTCATCCAATGGCAAACCTTAAGGAGATACGTACCCGGATTTCATCGGTAAAGTCAACCCAGCAAATCACCAGTGCCATGAAAATGGTTGCTGCGTCAAAGTTGCGTAAAGCTCAGTCGAGGATACTTACCCTCAGGCCCTATGCCCGGATGCAACTGGAGCTATTGCAAACGCTCACAGAGGCAGCCGGAGCCGGCAATGAAAAGGTGTTTGCCGAAGTCCGGCCCGAAGAACACATCCTTATTGTCGTGTTTTCATCCAACAGAGGGTTGAGCGGAGCCTATAATTCCAATGTTCTCAGGCAAACCAATCAATTGCTCTCGCAATATAAAGAGCAGGTTAGCCGCGGAAATGTTGAAATAATTACAGTAGGTAAAAAAGCTACCGAGTTTTATACCCGGAAAACAAACCTGCCCGTGGTGGGATCGTTTGATCATTTTTATGACACTCTATCCTATGACGAGGTGGCAGCAACTGTCAAAAACATCATCAATGATTTTGTAACTAAAAAATACGACAAAATACTGCTTGTTTATCATCAATTTAAAAATGCTGTAGTGCAATATTTAAAGGTGGAACAGTTTTTGCCGGTAATGGGTACGCCACCAACGGATCAGAAGTTGAATACAGAAGTTGAGTATATTTTTGATCCTTCGCGGGAAGAAATCATGCAAAATCTGATTCCCCAGGTACTAAAGACGCAGTTTTACAAAGCGTTGTCTGATGCCTGGGCTTCCGAACAAGGGGCACGAATGACAGCCATGTCTCAGGCCACCGACAATGCAACAGAGCTTCTTAAAGATCTCAGGATGGCATATAATAAGGCGCGTCAGGCCTCTATTACCAAAGAGATACTGGAAATTGTAAGTGGTGCCGAAGCACTTAAAAACGTCTGATTTATTGTTTTAAGTCAGAAAGTTATTAACTAAAAAAATTAAAACCATGAACTCAAAAAAAATTGAAGACGCCATTAATCAACAGATTAAGCACGAAGAACACTCATCGCGGATTTATATGGCAATGGCCTCCTGGTGTGAAATTAATGGTTTCCGTGGTGCAGCTAATTTCCTCTACAAACAGTCGGACGAAGAACGTATGCATATGCTTAAATTTGTGCATTACGTAAACGATCGTGGTGGCTATGCCAAGTTGTCACCTCTTGAAGTGCCAGTGGCCGATTTTTCCTCTCTTAAAGATGTTTTTGAACAAGTGCTCAAACACGAGGAGTTTATTACGCAGGCCATCAATAAACTTTATGAATTAAGTATGGATGAAAAGGATTACACCACCGGTAATTTCCTGCAATGGTATATCAACGAGCAAATTGAAGAGGAAAGTACAATGCATGAGATCCTCGATAAAATCAGCCTTGTTGGCAGCGATAAAGCCGGAATGTTTCACATCGATAAGGAACTGGAGAATCTTGCTGCCACGAAAGTGGTCTGATAAGCTATTTACAGGCGCCTTATGAGTGTCTGATTCAATTAAAACCTGATAATATTATCCATATAATGTTGTCAGGTTTTTATTTTAGAAGAGAACTAAGATTTAGTTGCAATACCGAAATGAAAATAGTATCTCACATGGTTCTGAAGGTGAGTTGTTTATTTCTCTTTTTGCCGCTCTTCCAGTGCCTGACACAACTCCTGATACCATTTTTCGCCATATTTTCGGATCAGGGCTACTTTAAGAAAGCGATACACAGGAACTTTTAATTTTTTCCCATGGCGGAGCGCTGGTTCACAGATGTGCCATTTTTCATAATTAACCGCCTCAAAATCGCGATAGCGATTGACGCGTACCGGGTACAAATGACAGGATATGGGCTTTCGTAAAGTGGACTTCCCGGCTTCCCAGGCTTTTTCTATGGCACAGCCTGCAATACCGTCTTCATTAAAATAAACAAAGGCACACTCTTTTCCATTCACAAGGGGGGTAACATAGTTTCCGGATACATCAAAATCAAAAATGCCATTTTTCTCTGTTTCCTCAATGCCTTCATTGCGCATAAACGGTTTTATATAGTCCAGCTCATCTTCGAGCAGGCCAATTTCTTCTTCCAGTAAAGGTGCACCGGCATCACCTTCCACACAGCAGGCTCCCTTACATTGCTTTAAATCGCAAACAAAGCAAACCTCAGCAAGGTCAACCGAATTTATGGTTTTATCAATGGTTATCATGCTGCAAAAGTATATAAATTGTGTATAACTGGGTCTATTCAAAATGGCAAGAAGAATCCCACTGTTTGCATCCTCCGGATATGGTGTGGAATGCATAAGGAACCCATTAAAGGAAGCCTGTTTTCGCTTACAAGACTGGGTTTTTAATACACTTTACAAAATTCCGGGTCAATTTCCAGCACTATGAGATGGCCGGAGCTTTTACCATTGATAAACCATGAAGTAAAAATTATTTATACTTAAAGTTGGCTTCTTTGCTGCTTTATCCTTAATTTTACCCTTTAAAAAGAAGAATAATGCAAAAGCGATGGGTAACAAAGGAAAGGGGCGTGCCTGAAAAAGTGCAGGCATTGGCTGCTGCATTGAGGATTGAACCTACACTGGCAGAACTATTGGTACAACGTGGAATATACACCTACGAAGCTGCACATAGTTTTTTCAGGCCTTCGCTGGATGCTCTCCATGATCCTTTTCTGATGAAGGATATGGATAAGGCAGTAAAGCGCATTGTTCAGGCTCTGAAGGATAATGAAAAAATAATGGTGTATGGCGATTATGATGTGGATGGCACCACTGCCGTAGCACTGGTTTTTACCTTCCTGCAGGAAATAGGGCACACCAATATTGATTATTATATTCCTGACCGCTATCTGGAAGGTTATGGCATTTCATACAAAGCTATTGATTATGCCGCGGAGCATGGCTTTGGACTGGTTATAGCGCTGGATTGTGGCATCAAGGCCATTGAGAAGGTAAAGAAAGCAAAAGCACTGGGTGTGGATTTTATCATTTGTGATCATCACCGCCCTGATACTGAACTTCCTCCGGCTGTAGCCATACTTGACAGCAAACGGCCTGACTGTAATTACCCGTTTAAAGAACTTTCGGGATGTGGTGTAGGTTTTAAACTGATCCAGGCTTTGTCCAAAGAAAAGCACCTGCCTTTTGAAAATATCATTAAATATCTTGATCTGGTCGTGGTGAGCATAGCCTCAGATATTGTTCCCATTACGGGGGAAAACAGGATTCTGGCTTATTTTGGTTTAAAAATTATCAATTCCCGCCCCAGAGCAGGTTTTGAAGCGATCTTAAAGTTCTCCAATATTCAGCGGCTTCCCCATGAACCGACCAACGGAAAAGTTAAAACAGTTGATGCCAATATATTTAACCGGGAGCTCAGCATTTCAGACCTTGTTTTTTTGGTTGGGCCACGCATTAATGCAGCAGGGCGCATTGAAAGTGGTAAGAATTCTGTGAAGTTGCTTATTTGTGAAACTATTGAAGATGCAGAAGCCCTTGGAATACAAATCAATGACTTTAATACCACCCGCCGCGATCTGGACGGACAAACCACCGAGATGGCCATGGATCAAATCAAAACGGAAGCCCGTTTGCGCAATAGCCGGACAACAGTTGTCTATCATCCTGAATGGCATAAGGGTGTGGTAGGAATCGTAGCCTCCCGCCTGATTGAAACCTACTACCGACCAACGATAGTGCTCACAAAATCTAATGGGTTAATTTCCGGATCTGCCCGGTCAATAAAGGATTTTGATATATACAATGCCATTGATGAATGCAGTGACCTGCTCGAACACTTTGGCGGTCATACCTATGCAGCGGGACTGGCCATGAAGGAAGAAAATTTAAATGCATTTATAGAACGATTTGAGGACATAGCAAACAGAGAGCTTACGGATGAAATGATGATACCGGAAGTTGAAATAGATCTGGAAATCAACCTGAATGACATCAATCCTAAATTTTACCGGATACTCAGACAGTTCGCTCCATTCGGCCCGGGCAATATGGCTCCCATATTCCGGACAAATAATGTTATTGACAGCGGGTCAGGCCGTATTGTGGGCAAAAATCATCTTAAACTAACCGTTTATCACGAACAGATCAGAAGCGAACCCTTTCCCTGCATTGCTTTTCAGCAAGGACACAATGAAGAGCATATTCGCGAAGGACGTGCTTTTAATATCTGCTATCACATTGAAGAGAACGATTTCAACAATAAAAAAACACTCCAGCTTAACATTAAGGATATGATGGCCGCTGTGGAGAATGAAACCAAGCCGGCAGGCACCAATGAGTCTAGAAATTGATGAAGGTTCTTACCACCAGATAAATTCCAAAGATGACCAGCATGATGCCTACGGCATGGTTGATAAAAATGAGCACTTTGGGTTTTAGGTATCGCTTTAATCTGCTGGCAATGAGTACTTTTAGTATATCGGTGATAAAAATGGTAGCCAATGCTCCGGCAAAAAAAGCTTCAGTATCTCTTGGGCTGCCTCCTGACCTCGAACTTACGGTTACCATAACAGATATCCAGAAAAGCCAGACAAAAGGGTTGGCAAAGTTGAGAAAGAATCCCTTGAAGATATAAGTGAGCGGGCCAGGCATTTTTACGGTCATCAGGGTATTTCCTTCTGCAATATGTACTTTGCGCATAAAGGTAACAATCCCGAATATAACCAGGATAATTCCCCCGATGATGCCAAACATAATGTAGTTGCGTTCAGTCCCAAAAACCTGAAGGGCACCCAGGTAACACAATAATACCAGCGCAAAATCACTAAGAAAAATCCCGGCGGCAAGCAGTATTCCCCGGTACAAACCACGATGAATACTGGTTTGTATCAGAGAAAACATGGCCGGCCCCAGCATTATTGCCAGTGTAAGGCCCAGAATCATACCCTCCCAGAAAGGACGCATATCAGGTACTTGTTTTGTTTCGGTGATGCTTGTTCAAAAAGTTTTCCCAGTCGTTTAGCTTATCATTTTTAACTACTCTCGGAAACTTATTCTGTGCACCTTCTTTGCCAATTCCCCTCAGATAGTCATAAAACAAATGAAGGGGCAACACCTCTACCATCACATCGCGGATAGCTGCAATGCGTTCTACCCGGTAATCGTCATTCAGGTCTTTAAGGTTTTGGTCAATGTGTTCTTTTACAGCCTCTATATCAATGGATTTAATATCACCGGGAGTACCCAGATACCACTTGTGAGCAAACATGGATTCATATTTAATTCCGGCTACAGTAAATTCAGACACTTCAATATTGAGCTGATCCTCAAGCATTGCAATGGCACGTGTCATATTTTCCTGTGAAAGGTGCTCGCCGCAAAGATTTAAGAAGTGTCTCGTGCGTCCGGTAATTACTATCTCTGATAAGGCTTTGGAGGTGAATTTAACCGTATCGCCAATCAGATAGCGCCAGGCTCCGGCACAGGAAGATATGACCAGTGCATACTCTTTGCCTTCTTCCACCTGATCAATGGTTAAGGTTTCAGCATCTGGTGAAAAATGACCCTCGAAATCAAAATTACTTTCGTCGAAAGGAATAAATTCGAAAAAGAGGCCATTGTCGAGCACCAGTTGCATCGAATTGGTTCCCGGACGCGTTTGGTAGGCTATAAAGCCTTCGGAGGCCAGATAAGTTTCGATGTAGGTGATGGGTCGGGCCAGAAGCTTGTCGAAAGTTTTGGCATAGGGCGCAAATGATACTCCTCCATGGACATAAATAGACAAATTGGGCCAGATGTCGTGTATGGTCTTCAGATTATACTGATTAATAATGCGTTCCAGCAAAATCTGTAACCACGCCGGCACCCCTACAATAACACCTATGTCCCAATCCGGGGCCTTTTTTACGATTTCATTCAATTTGGTCGTCCAGTCACGTTCCCTTGAAATACGCTTACCCGGCTTATAGAAATGCTGAAACCAAAACGGAATATTGCCGGTAGTAATACCTGATAAATCACCTTCATAATAAGTCCCATTGTACTGAAGATGTGTACTGCCTCCCAGCATAAGAATTCCTTTTTCATAGAAATCACGTGGGAAATTATAACGGGCGAGAGAAAATATCTGCCTTATGCTGGTTCTCTTGATGGCCCGCAACATGTCAGAAGTAACGGGAATGTATTTACTGGAAGCTTCACTGGTACCTGAACTTAATGCAAAATATTTCACCTTCCCAGGCCAGCTTACAAAAGCTTCGCCGGTATGCGTACGATACCACCATCTCTGATGAATGGTATTGTAGTCGTGCAAGGGTACATTTTTGCGAAAGATGTCTATAAAGTTTCGCCTCTTAAGCATGCCTCCAAAATCATAAGCTTCGCCAAATGCAGTGTATTGAGCATTGCGCAACAGCTTTTTAAGTGTAGCCTGTTGGGTTTGGGCCGGACTGAGTCGCCGTAGATTCTGAAAAGGAATACGGGAAGGAAATTCAATGGCACTTTTAATAATGGATCCGAGAAGAGGCATGGCTGAATATTTAATTATAGCGGTAAAATTAAACAATTTTTACTTTGTCATGATTTTAGAGACTTTTTGATGCGTGCTGCCAGGGTGGGCAGAGGAGTTCATATTACAGATTTTGTTATATTTGTAATTACATTCTGACTTATGAAACTACCTAAAGTATTAAAATTATTTCTGCTCCTTATTGTTATTTTGGTAGGGCTCTTTTCAGGCTTTCTGGGATATCAGACCATAACTTCCTACCGGCCGGCGCCTGTTGAAATCGTTAATGTAAGCTGTAATCCGGGCTTTATTCAGGATACCCTTAACCTGGTTAGCTGGAATATTGGCTATGCCGGGCTGGGCAAGGAAATGGATTTCTTTTATGAAGGCGGTACCATGATGCGGCCTACCCGGGAGCAATACCAAAATTACCTTACAGGAGTTATTAACCGGCTTTCATCTTTTAATCATTCCGATTTTTTACTGCTTCAGGAAGTGGATACCCTTGCCCACAGAAGCTATAATGTAAATCAGTATGCAGCCATTTCTGCACGTATGCATGATTATTGTGCTTCTTTTGCAATAAATTATAAGGCATGGGTTCCTTTACCCATATATAAACCCATGGGCAGGGTGAGGGCCGGAATAACCACATTAAGCCGACAGGCTCCTTTTGAGGTAACGCGGCATGCTTTTGAAACCGGATATTCCTGGCCCATGAATTTATTTATGCTTAACCGGTGTTTTCTGGTTGCAAGGTATAAAACCAAAAATCAAAAAGAGTTTGTGCTGGTTAATATTCACAATTCAGCATTCAGCGATGCCGCAGAAATACGTGAAAAGGAACTTGCTGCATTGAAATCATTTGTTATAAATGAATATAAAAATGGCAATGCTGTGATTGTAGGCGGTGACTGGAATCAAAATCCACCAGGCATGGACGCCACAGCCATATTAAATATGTATAAATTTCAACCAATTCATCCGCCCATCCCTGAAGATTTTCTCCCTCCGGGCTGGCAATTTGCCTACGATCCTAAGCATACAACCAACCGGCATGTAGACAAATCTTACACCGAGGGCGTCACTTTCAGCACGCTCATTGATTTTTATATGCTTTCCCCAGATGTTGAACTATTGTGGGTAAAAACCATCCCATTTGGCTTTAAGGTATCGGATCATCAGCCGGTACAGATGCAGGTGGTACTGAATCAGGCAAAAAAATCTGCCCACTAAGGGCGTATCAAAAACAACCGGCAATTAATTGATCATAAAAAAATCAGAGGCGATGCCATCAGCCAGCAATTTACCTGATGTAGTCAAAGTAAAGAGGTTCCCATTTTCTTGTAAGTGATTCTGATTCAACCATTTTTGAGCTTGTTTCAGGAATTGATCGCAATATTCTGATCCAAAACGTTGTTTAATGATAGAAACATCACAACCCCATCGGGTTCGCAATCCGGTCATTACAAATTCGTTGTATTGCTGCTGTAGCGATAAAATTTCCTTTTCAGCAGGCAGCCGGTTCGATTGTATTTCTTTCAGGTATTCGTCCAATGAAGAAACGTTCCATTGTCTGCTGTGGCCATTGTAGGAATGTGCAGAAGGCCCGAGGCCAAGATAGGGGACTCCGTTCCAGTATGAGGTATTGTGCCGGGCATAATGGCCGGGCAGACAATAATTCGAGATTTCGTAATGTTCGTAACCATGCGCTTCCATGGTTTGCATCAGCAATCCGAAATGCTGTACCGTCTGCATTTCGCTCACTGGTTGGGCCCTGCCCTTTCTTATCATTACATCCAGTGCGGTTTTAGGCTCTACAGTAAGGGCGTAAGCTGATATATGCGGTATACCCAAATCGATAGCAGTTTTAATATTCTCAAGCCAGGCTTTATCGCTTAGGGTTGGAATGCCAAAAATCAGATCAAGTGTCAGATTGTCAAATCCAGCCTGTCTTGCGAGATGAAGACATTTAAGTGCCTTGTCTGCAGAATGGATTCGGTTTAAATAATGCAGATCCACATCCCGGAAGGATTGAATGCCAATGCTTAACCGGTTGATGCCAAGACGCTTCCATGAGGCAAGCCTGGCTGTGGTAATATCATCAGGATTGGCCTCGAGGGTAATTTCTGCAGTGGGAGAAAAAATAAAATGTGTTTCCAGGCTTGACATCAACATCAACAACTGTTCTTCTTCAAGTAAAGAAGGGGTACCACCACCAAAATAGAGTGTTTCCACCGGCCCCTTAAGATAGTTTTTGTGCAGTGCCGTTTCCAGACAAATGGCTCTCAGCATAAGCGGCAATGTGCCAAATGAAGCCACCGAAAAGAAATTACAATAATGACATTTTTGTCTGCAATAAGGTATGTGAATGTAAATGCCTGACATAGGGCAAAAGTAAAAGAAATTTGTGATCTGTAATCTGTGATCTGTAACTGGTGGTTGGTGATTAGTGATTGGTGATTGGTGGTTAGAAATTCAATCCGCAATCCTACATACTTCTTCTATACTGCCCACCAACCCAGAATAACTCATTGGTTATTTGCCCGAGGGAGCAAAATTTGGTGGCCTCCATCAGCGATTCGAACACATTTCCATTAGTGGCGGCCGTGTGGTGAAGGTTTTTAAGAGCCGCTTCTGCTTCGGGTTGCCAGGTTTTATGCAGTTCTTTCAGCATATTTACCTGGTAATCTTTCTCTTCAGGCGTAGAACGGATAACCTCCGCGGGAATTACCGTTGGCGAACCTTCGTACGAAAGGAAGGTATTTACACCCATAATGGGAAGTTTGCCGCTGTGTTTGAGCTTTTCGTAGTAAAGTGACTCTTCCTGTATGCGGCTGCGCTGGTACATGGTTTCCATGGCGCCCAGCACGCCCCCGCGCTCGGTCAGGCGGTCGAATTCAGCCATAACGGCCTCTTCTACCAGATCGGTGAGTTCTTCGATGATAAAAGCGCCCTGTAGCGGGTTCTGGTTTTTGGCCAGTCCCAACTCATGGTTGATGATAAGCTGAATGGCAATGGCCCGGCGCACCGATTCCTCGGTGGGAGTGGTGATGGCTTCATCGTAAGCATTGGTATGCAGAGAATTGCAATTATCATAAATAGCATACAATGCCTGCAAAGTGGTTCTGATATCATTGAATGCTATTTCCTGGGCATGCAGTGAACGGCCGGAAGTCTGAATGTGATACTTCAACATCTGCGCCCGCTCATTGGCGCCATATTTTAATTTCATGGCCTTGGCCCAGATCAGCCGGGCAACGCGTCCCAATACGGCATATTCCGGGTCAATTCCATTGGAAAAGAAAAAGGAAAAATTGGGTGCGAAGTCGTCAATCTTCATGCCCCGCGACAGGTAATATTCCACGTAAGTGAAGCCATTGGCCAGCGTAAGCGCCAGTTGGGTAATGGGATTGGCACCGGCTTCAGCAATGTGGTAACCCGAAATGGAAACCGAATAAAAATTCCTGATTTTGTGGATGTTGAAATATTCCTGCACATCCCCCATCACTTTCAACGAGAACTCGGTGGAGAAAATACAGGTATTTTGCGCCTGGTCTTCCTTCAGAATATCAGCCTGCACTGTGCCGCGAACCTTTGAAATGGTGTCGGCCTTAATCTTTTGATAAACATCAGGCGGCAACACCTGATCGCCGGTTACTCCCAACAGCATCAGTCCCAGCCCATCGTTGCCTTCAGGCAATTTGCCCTGATAGGCAGGCCGTTTGGTGCCGCGATCTTTATAAATTTTCTTAATCTTTTTCTCCACTTCCGCTTCCAGGTGATGCTTTTTAATATACACCTCGCACTGCTGGTCAATGGCGGTGTTCATAAAAAAGCCCACCAGCGTGGGAGCCGGCCCATTGATGGTCATGCTCACTGAGGTGGCGGCATCCACCAAATTAAAGCCCGAGTAGAGCTTTTTGGCATCATCCAGGCAGGCAATGGAAACCCCGGCATTGCCGATTTTTCCGTAAATATCGGGCCGCACATCCGGATCGGCACCATACAGTGTTACCGAATCGAAAGCCGTGGACAGCCTGCGTGCCGGCATCCCGGCAGAAACGTAGTGAAACCGCTTGTTGGTGCGCTCCGGGCCACCTTCACCGGCAAACATACGGGTGGGGTCTTCGTTTTCGCGTTTGAATGGATAAACCCCGGCAGCAAACGGAAACTCGCCCGGCACATTTTCGCGCAGCGTCCATTTTAAAATATCGCCCCAGCTATGGTAACGGGGCATACTGATTTTCGGGATTTTTGAGTGGGAAAGTGATTCAGTATGCGTTTCAATCTTTATTTCCTTGCCACGTACTGAAAACACATACTCCGGATCACGGTAGGTCTTTTTCCTGGCTTCCCAGTTTTCAAGCAGTTGAAGGTTTTCTTCGCCCAATGACTTTTTCAAATCAGTTGACTTCTCTTTCAGCACTTCCACTGCCTTACCCTTCTCACTTTTAACAATTTCCAAGGCTTTTTCTACCGATTGCAAGGTTGCAGCATCTTTGGCCAGATTTTCGGTTTGTTTATTGTAACCCCTCACCGTTTCGGCAATTTCGGAAAGGTAACGCACGCGCGATGGCGGTATAATCAGGCTTCGGCTTTGCTCATCATCCGGGCCAGGAATCCTGGATTTAAAATCAGTGCCAGATTTTTCATTCATCAGGGAGACGAGGTAATCATACAGTTTATTGACTCCCACATCGTTAAACTGCGAGGCCATGGTTCCAAAAACCGGCAACTTTTCGGGATCGACATCCCACAACAGGTGGTTGCGTGTATATTGCTTTCTCACATCGCGCAGGGCATCTGCGGCACCGCGCTTGTCCGATTTATTGATGGCAATCACATCCGCAAAGTCTAGCATATCAATCTTTTCCAATTGCGAGGCCGCACCATATTCGGGGGTCATCACGTAAAGTGATATATCGGCATAATCCACAATTTCGGTATCGCCCTGTCCAATGCCCGAGCTTTCGAGGATCACCAGGTCGAAACCTGCATTTTTCACGATGCAGACCGCATCATTGATGTATTTGGAGAGGGCACGGTGGGCCTGACGGGTGGCCATACTGCGCATAAATACGCGGGGTGTGTTGATGGCATTCATGCGGATGCGGTCGCCAAGCAGAGCGCCACCACTCTTGCGACGCGTAGGGTCAACCGAAAGGATAGCCATTTTCATTTCGGGATTTGCCTGCAGGAAACGCCTCACCAGCTCATCCACCAGCGATGATTTCCCGGCACCACCGGTACCCGTGATACCAAGCACCGGACTTGTGAGCCCTTCGCACTCATCCGTCAAGGTTCCGGTAATACTTTTGATGCTTTGGGGGTTGTTTTCAGCAGCAGTAATCAGTGAGGCAATGGCGTGGGTTTTGCCCTGGCGGATATCGTCGGGCTTTAACCCTTTTACATCCCCCACAGGGAAATCGGCCTTTTGCAGTAAATCATTAATCATGCCCTGCAATCCAAGGGTACGGCCATCGTCGGGCGAATAGATGCGGGCAATGCCGTACTTCTGCAATTCTTCAATTTCGTGAGGAAGGATAACACCTCCGCCACCGCCAAATATCTTTATGTGACCGCAACCGGCCTCTTTGAGCAAATCAAACATGTATTTGAAATACTCCATGTGCCCGCCCTGGTACGAAGTGATGGCGATGGCCTGCACATCTTCCTGAATGGCGCACTGCACTACTTCCTGCACGGCGCGGTCGTGACCCAGATGAATGACTTCGGCCCCGGAGGACTGCAAAATGCGGCGCATCACGTTAATAGCGGCATCGTGGCCATCAAAAAGTGAGGCGGCCGTAACGATGCGGATATGGTTTTTGGGCTTGTAAGGAGTCGTTTCCTGCATGAGAATTTGGTTAATTTGATTGGATTTATATCATGGAAAGATAGTAAAGAATTGTGTAAGAGAGCAAATTTGTCCTGATTTTTTATGAAATCCTTATCCGGTATTTTGCGAAGGATACTGGTGAAATCACCTAAAACCCTATTTTATTGTGAACGATGAAATAACAAATGGTATGGAGGATTGGTTCAAGGATGGCATCCGGCAACAATTATCAATCGGCGGGTTTGTCTTGTTTGCAAACCATACTCGGACATCGCAGGCGACATTCCTTTTAACTGATTGTTAGAATATCAGGTTAATCAATTCCTCTTTGGAGATTTTAAAGTGCAACGCAATATCTTTCAAAATATTTGAGAGAGTCCCTATTTTTATAGGATCATGGCTTGGTACAGTAATATCAGAACTCCTGACCTCGT
>DHSR01000032.1 GCA_002410555.1 Bacteroidales bacterium UBA5281
TGTGCCAAATTTACCGCTTTTATTGTTTGCGCTAATGTGTTCGCAAATACTTATTTTTGTTAAACGAGGTCAGGAGTTCTGAAATCTATGCCATGAACAAGGATTTTTAACGGACTTTAATGAAAATGAATAATTCAAAATGCGCATTTCCCCAAAACACCCTGCGTTTGATAAGTCAATGGGGGCGAATGATAATTCTCCCTTTCTTTCATCCTTTATATGTATCATATTTGCACCATAAACCTATACTTATTTATAAGCAACATTTTGGCATCCCGGCTATGTTGATGGTTTATTCCCACCTTATAAATTGTGTCGTATAAAAACCTGCTTATCCCGGCAGGTTTTTTTTATATTAAAAACGGCATCCCTCGGGATGCCGTTTTTAATGAAATACAGGTATTTAGCTTTTTTAGGATTCCTTATTAGGAATATCGAGTCCATAACCATTTTTGCGATCAACTACTTTGAGTATTACACTGAAAATAATTGCCAGCACACCAAACCCGGCAAAAATAAGCTCAGGAACGAGGTAATTATATCTGGCTCCTTCCACACCGGCTTTAATTTGCTCGGAAACCCCGGGGTTGGACACTGAAAGCGACCATCCAATCAGAATAGGCACCAATAATAATCCGATGTTCTGAATATAGAATATTAAACCATAGGCTGAACCCAGGAGTTTATTTTCAATAATTTTTGGAATAGACGGCCACATAGATGCAGGAACAAGGGAAAAAGCCACACCTAAAATTACTATAGTTGCTATGGCCACAACCGGCGTAAAGGAAGCTTCAGGGACCAATGCAAAGATTAAATGCGAAACGGTTAACAGTATTGCTCCATACAGCATCATTGATGCACCTTTCCCTTTAAAATCAAGGAAGGCTCCAATAAATGGAGTCAAAATCATTGCACCGATAGGAAAATATGATACATATTTAGATGCAATTTCAGGGGCAACCGATAACTTTGAGGCAAGCATATCCGTTGCAAACTTTTGAAATGGGAAAATTGCTGAATAAAACAACACACACAGTCCTGCTATGGCCAAAAATCCCGGATTGGTAAGGATTTTACCAATGTCGGAGATTTTGAACTGATCTTCCGGAGCCACATTAACACCTTCACCGGTTTGTTTGTCAAGTGCTCTATCCATAAAGGTATAAATAAAGAAGGTGAGAAAACCGATCAACAGGAACAGTACACCAAAGAACAATGAATTGGAAACACCACCATCTTGAGCAAATATGGGTGAAAGCTGGAATACGGCAAATACACCCAATCGGGCAAGTGCCATTTCCAGTCCCATGGCAAGGGCCAATTCTTTTCCTCTAAACCATTTTACTATTGTTTTAGAAACAGTGATACCCGCCATTTCAACACCTACACCAAAAATGGCAAACCCAAAGAAAGCCAGTTTAGCAGACGCAGGAATGCCGGTAATAAATGAACCCAAAAAGGTATAAATTTCAGTATCCATAAAACCCGTAGTCAATGCATACCATTTAAGAGAGCCACCAATCAGCATTAATGCTCCGGATAATATCATGGTAAACCTGATCCCCATTTTATCAAGGATTACTCCGGATAAAATCAAAAATCCCGCAAATACATTCAGGAAAAACTCAGATCCGCCAAGCATTCCAAAGGTTTCATTAGACCAATAATAAGGGTCTTTTTCCAACAAGGTCTTTAATGGCGCAGCCACATCCACAAAGAAGTAGGCAAAAAACATGGTTGATGAGATCAATATCAGGGCGATCCATCTTGCTGTTTTTGACTCACTAAGCAAAGTCACAACTTTTTCTTTCATACAAGGTTTAAATTAAAAGTTTAGGTAATAATTCAGTTTGTTCAATTTATCATGACGCAATAACCATGTTCAAGCCCTCTCAAAAGGCGGTCAAATGTAATTATTTTTTTTAAAGAGCAACTTATAGTTGGTATTTTATTTTAATGTACATGGCGATAATGGTACAATACCCATGAATTAATATAAGCACTTCTGTATATTTTGTATTTTTGCACTCCATTCACATCAGGGCATCTGATTAATCATCACCAAAAGAAAACAAAATGAAAAAACTTATTGCTATTTTCAGCATATTGATGGTATCTGTTGCTTTTACAGCAGAGGCACAAAATGAAATCATCGAAAATACAGCCAATTCAGGCAAACTGCCAAAGAATATTATTTTTATGATTGGAGATGGTATGGGTTTATCTGAAGTATACGCAGCCTATACAGTCAGCAATCAGCAGTTAAACATTACGCATTGCGATCATGTTGCATTGATTACTACCTATTCTGAGGACAATTATATTACGGATTCCGGTGCATCGGGAACTGCTCTTGCCTGTGGAACAAAAACATCTAACGGAAGCATCGGTATGGATTCCCATGGAAAACCTTTAACCAGTATCTTAAAATTAGCAGAAAATAAAGGCTTGTCTACTGGTATGGTTACTTCATGCGACATAACCCATGCTACCCCGGCTGCATTTATGGCTTCAGTAAAAAGCCGTAAACAAAGGTACGACATAGCACTTCAGTTTCTTGATACAGATATTGATGTATTTGTGGGTGGAGGAATGGATAATTTTAACAAACGGCCTGATAGTTTAAATCTTATCGATAGCCTGACTGCCCGCGGATATGAACTTATTACCAGTCTTAATGATCTAAAAGTGTCTCAAAGCCCGAAAATTGCCGGCTTGTTGTATCCGGCACATCCGCCAAAAGTGTCTGAAGGCCGGGGAAACATGCTGCCCATTGGTGTTGAAAAAACAATAAATGTGCTTTCTAAAAACAAAGAAGGCTTTTTTCTGATGGTGGAAGGGTCACAAATTGACTGGGGAGGGCATGACAATGATATTGATTATATCCTCGCTGAAACCCTTGACTTTGATAAAGCTGTAAAAATTGCCCTTGACTTTGCCCGTACCAATGGTGAAACACTGGTGGTTATTACCGCTGACCACGAAACAGGCGGAATGTCGAACCTGGAAGGTAACTTTGAAGAAGGAACGGCAGGTGGTAAATTTACCACCACAGATCATTCCGCTGTCCCTGTGCCATTGTTTGCCACCGGCCCGGGTGCCGCTGAATTTCGGGGATTTATCGATAATACCGATGTTTTTAAAATTATGAGAAGGCTTCTTGAACTTTAACAAACCATAATATAATGATAGTAGTAACCGGAGCAGCAGGATTTATAGGAAGTGTCCTTGTCTCAACACTTATTGATAAAGGATTCAACCACATTGTGGCTGTAGATGATTTCAGCAAACAAGAAAAAAGGGGGAATTACGCAGATAAAGACATCCGCATTTTTGTGGAAAGAAACGTCTTTTTCAACTGGTTTAAAGAAAATCACGAAAATGTTGATTTTGTTTTTCACCTGGGAGCACGCACCGACACCACTGAGTTTAACAAAGATATCTTCGATGAACTCAATGTGAATTACTCTAAACAGGTATGGCAGCTTTGCAGCACCCATAAAATACCCCTGGTGTATGCTTCATCGGCTGCAACCTATGGAATGGGTGAACATGGTTACGTGGATGATCATCGTATTGTAGATGAGCTTGAGCCACTGAATCCCTATGGACGTTCAAAAAATGATTTCGATCGTTGGGCTTTGGTTCAATCTGCCACCCCCCCCTTTTGGGCAGGCATGAAATTTTTTAATGTATATGGTCCGAACGAATACCACAAAGGCCGGATGGCTTCAGTGATTTTTCATGCTTATGGCCAGATGACAAACAAGGGTGAAGTAAAGCTATTCCGGTCACATCGCCCTGATTTTGAAGATGGTATGCAATTGAGAGACTTTATATATGTTAAAGATGTTGTTGATGTTCTTATTTTTATGATGGAAAAACGGCCGGAATCCGGATTGTACAACCTTGGTACCGGTAAAGCACGCAGTTTTTTACACCTGACCAAAGCCACTTTCGCCGCCGCTGGCCTTCCTGAAAAAATTGTATTTGTAGACACACCGGAAGATATCCGCGACAAATATCAGTATTTTACTGAAGCCAATATGGAAAAACTCCGGAAGGCAGGATACCTTAAGGCTTTTGCTTCACTGGAAGACGGGGTGAGTGATTATGTAAATAACTATCTTAAAAACCACAATTATCTTTAGATCAAAGCTCCTCTTTTAACGAAAGCAGGAATGTTCGCAGGTTTTCCAGAGTTCTGATAATTTCAAAATCAGGATTGGCATCCGTTATTTTCTTTTCGCTCAAATAGTCGCGGGCACCCTGTAAGGTGAAACCTCTTTCCTTTACCAGATGGTGAATGAGATTAAAATTCTCAACATCTTTGGGTGTAAAAAAACGGGTACCTTTCTTGTTTCGATAGGGTTTAATGATGCTAAACTCTCTTTCCCAATACCGGATAAGAGAAACATTTACTTTAAACATGGCGGCCACCTCACCTATCCGGTAATATACTTTTTGGACTTTCTGATTGCTGCCGGACATTACACTAAAATACTAGTCCAGAGTTTGGGAGGGACGCTGTGAATTCTCAATCATTAGCGCATATTCTTCAGGCGACAAATCGTTGAAGAAAAAGTTAATCGGATTAATGGGTTTTCCGTTTTTGTGCACTTCATAATGTAAATGAGGTGCAGTGGATTTACCTGTATTTCCAACATGACCAATAACCTGTCCGCGTTTTACACGATCGCCTCTCTTCACATCCATTTTCGACATATGGGCATAAAGGGTAGTATAACCAAACCCGTGCTCAATTTCAACGCAGTTGCCATAACCGCTTACTGATCTTTCCACCTTAACTACTACACCGTCGCCTGTAGCATAAATATCTGTTCCCACAGTAGCAGTAAAGTCAATGCCTTCATGAAATTTCATTACTTTATAAAAAGGATCAGTACGGTAACCGAAGTGTGATCCAATGCGTTTGAGGTCTTTATTGGATACCGGCTGAATTGCAGGAATAGAGGCTATCATTTCTCCTTTGCGTTTGGCCAGGGCAAATACTTCATCAAACGATTTGGACTGAACATACAGTTGACTGGTAATCAAATCCAGTTGTTGAGCAGTATTTTTTATAATTTCAGTATTTTTATATCCTTCGAGTTTCGAGTATTTGTCTACCCCACCGAAACCGGCTTTACGAACAGTAGAAGGGATGGGTTCGGACTCAAATATGACCCGGTAAATGTTATCATCCCGATCCTGCAAATCATTCACCACGGCCTGAACCTGACCCAGACGATCGTTGAGAATAGAAAACTGAAGCTGGTATTGCTCTATTTCACGTTTGAGCATCCGCTCTTTTGGTGACTCCATGAAATTATAGGCTGCGAGCAGAATAACCGCCGAAAATACCATACCGGTAGCCATTACCGAAAAAAACCTCCACAATCTTTGTTTGAAGGAAATTTTAACTTTCTCAATTTTCAACGAGTTGGTGTTGAAATGATATCTTACTTTTGCCATGAAATATAAATATTGTTTGTGGCCAGGACGGCCTCTTTTTATCCCGTGGTGACAAAATTAATATTTTGAATTAGATTTGCAAGCCGTAAGCACATTAAATTTTTACTTTTTTATTAACAAACCGGCCTAACCCCTTTAATATGAACGCCAAACAGGTAAGACAAACTTTTTTAAATTACTTTGAATCCAAACAGCATCATCTGGTGGCATCGGCACCCATGGTGATTAAGAACGATCCTACACTGATGTTTACCAATGCCGGTATGAATCAGTTTAAAGATATTTTTTTAGGTAATTCTCCTGTAAAATATCCGCGCATCGCCAATTCGCAAAAGTGTTTAAGGGTTTCGGGCAAGCACAACGATCTGGAAGAGGTGGGTCACGACACCTATCACCACACTATGTTCGAGATGCTTGGCAACTGGTCGTTTGGGGACTATTTTAAAAAAGAAGCCATAGCCTGGGGCTGGGAACTGCTCACTGAAGTCTATAAAATTGAAAAAGACCGCTTGTATGTCAGCGTTTTTGGCGGAGATCCGGAAGAGGGCCTGGGCCCCGACACTGAAGCCCATAACTATTGGAAATCATGGATCAGTGAAGAGCGCATATTGCAGGGCAGCAAAAAAGACAATTTCTGGGAAATGGGCGATACCGGCCCATGTGGGCCCTGTTCCGAAATACATGTAGATTTGCGCGATGAAGAGGATCGAAAATTAATCCCGGGTGCTAACCTTGTGAATGCCGGTCATCCGCTGGTTATTGAAGTCTGGAATCTCGTATTTATGGAGTTTAACCGACTGGCCAACGGCAAACTGCAACCCCTGCCTGCCCGCCATGTAGATACCGGTATGGGTTTCGAACGCTTATGCATGGCACTTCAGCACAAAAAATCAAACTACGACACCGATGTTTTTCAGCCCATTATTAAAGCCATTTCTGGCATATGCCACATAAGTTATGGAGCCTCAACCGAGGGTGATATAGCCATGCGGGTGATTGCTGATCATCTCAGGGCAATCGCCTTTGCCATAGCTGACGGGCAACTGCCTTCAAACAATAAGGCAGGTTATGTGATCCGTCGCATTTTACGCCGGGCAGTCCGCTATGGTTATACCTTCCTTCATCTTCATGAACCGTTCATTCACAAACTGGTGCCTGTGCTGGTGAATGAAATGGGAGATTATTTCACAGAGTTGAAAGCCCAACAATCCCTTATCGAAAAAGTAATTGCAGAAGAAGAGTCTGGTTTCCTGCGTACCTTGGCCAATGGCATACATAAATTTAATCAATACGTTGAAAATCATCCTGATGCAACGGAAATTGAAGGTAACTTTGCTTTTGAATTATTTGACACCTATGGCTTTCCGATTGATTTAACTGCACTTATGGCCCGCGAACGTCAAAAAGCGGTGGATATGGCCGGCTTTAATCAGGGTCTGGAAGCTCAAAAAGCGCGTTCGCGCAAGGATGCTACCATAGAACTGGACGATTGGGTAATGGTTAATCCTGGAATGCCCGAACAGTTTGTAGGCTATGATGGCCTGCACACCAAAACAGTCATCACCCGATACCGGCAGGTGAACAGTAAGGGTAAAATCCTGTATCAGATAGTTCTTTCCGAAACACCCTTTTATGCTGAATCAGGGGGACAGGTCGGTGATAAAGGTATCCTGAAATCCGAAAGTGAATCTATTGAAGTATTGGATACTTTAAAAGAGAACAACCTTATCATACACCTTACTGCCCGGCTTCCTGCCAATTTGCATGCTGAAGTACAGGCAGAAGTTTCGGTTTTATCGCGTCAACGCACCGCCAACAATCATTCGGCCACCCATCTGTTGCATCATGCACTGCGGCAGATATTGGGCAGTCATGTTGAACAAAAAGGATCGTATGTTCATCCCGATTACCTACGATTCGATTTTTCTCATTTTCAAAAGCTCAGCGAGGAAGAGCTTTCATTGATTGAAAATCAGGTGAACACCCTGATCCGTGAAAACAATTTACTTGAAGAGCAGCGTGAAATTCCGGTGGATGATGCGCTGAAACAAGGTGCCCTTGCTCTTTTTGGTGAAAAATATGGCGACTCGGTGAGGACCATCCGTTTTGGACCTTCCATTGAACTCTGCGGCGGCACCCATGTGCAGGCAACAGGGCAAATCGGGTGTTTTAAAATCGTGTCAGAATCTGCCATAGCTGCCGGAGTCAGACGTATTGAAGCCATTACCGCCGAAAGGGCAGAACAATATTTTAACACTCAGTTGGATGTACTAAAGCAGATTAAAGAAATGGTTAAGAATCCTGCAGATGTATTGAAAGGAGTGAAAAATATCCTCCAAGAAAATCAAAAGCTTAAACAACAGGCAGAACATCTACTTCATGAGAAAATTGAAAATGTATCTCAACAATTGATTCAGGAAGCCATCCAAAAAGAAGAATACCGCCTGGTAACTTCCATGGTAAATATGGAACCTGATGCAGCAAAAAATCTTGCTTTCAGAATTATACAGGCCGGCACTGATTTTTTAGTCGTACTGGCCACATTACATGAAGGTAAACCGGGAATTGTGGTTGCACTTTCCGAAGCGTTGGCTCAACAGGGTAAATACAATGCAGCAGTAATAATTAAAACCATGGCACGTGAAATCAAAGGCGGTGGCGGAGGACAACCTCATATAGCTACCGCAGGCGGAAGTTTTGTTGAAGGTTTAGAGCAGGTAATTCAAAAGACGAAAAGTGGTTCTTTTTAATAATTGTGCCTTAGCACATTAATATTAAGACCAATACCATCTATTGATACAATTTACTCCATGGAGACAAAAACATTTTGTCTCCATTGTTGTTTATCGGTAAACAACACAACTCTAAACAAGGTAATGCAAACTACTACGTCTCAACCTATGGTTAAATACTCCATTAAGGATCTTGAAAAACTCACCGGAATCAAAGCTCACACCATACGTATCTGGGAAAAACGTTACGGATTGATATCGCCTGAACGCACCAGTACCAATATAAGATTCTATTCCGACCGCGATCTCAGAAAGTTGTTGAATGTATCTATCCTCAATAGAAATGGGCTTAAAATATCCAACATTGTTACCATGGATGCTGATGAAATTCATGAACGCATTATGGATATATCAGAAGCAGCTTACGACAGTAACAATCAGATAGAACATCTTATCCTGGCCATGATTGAATTTGACGAACTGCGTTTTGAAAAAGTATTGTCGTCTACCATTATTAAAATGGGGTTTGATGAAACCGTCACCAAAGTATTGTATCCATTTTTTGATAAGGTTGGCGTTCTGTGGCAGGTTGGGACCATTTATCCGGCCCAGGAACATTTCGTATCCTATCTCATCAGACAGAAATTAAGCATCGCCATCGACGCACAATCACTGCAGACGAATCATGAAGCAAAAACTTTCCTTATGTGGCTTCCTTCCAATGAATGGCATGAGCTGGGATTACTTTTCTACAATTACCTTATCCGGAAAAATGGCTTTAAGTCGATTTATCTTGGGCAATCAGTACCTTTTGAAGACATTCAGGCAGTGGTGCAGAAACAAAACATAGATTACTTTTTTACTTCTGTTACCACTCCCCTGCCTCAAAAAAAATATGAGGAATTTGTGGAACAAATTGCACATACATTCCCCAATAAGACAATATTTGTTTCAGGTTACCAGGTACAGGAGATTAAGATGGATTATCCAGCAAGTGTGATACCCATAAATAAGCCTGATGAATTTTTATCGATAATAGCTCAGCTTAAGCAGAGCCTTCAACCATAATGAATTGATATTCAACATTAAAAAATTCTTTTTAATATATTTATATAAAGTCGGCATTCTTTCTGATATTTTTTTGTTCCAAAATGGTGCACAATTTGCATAACCCAGTTAGATCAGAAGGTATATAGTACTCTAACTACTAGCCTTTTATAATTCTTATCCAGATAAAAAATTACACTTATTCCCATATTGGGACAGCCTATGTCCCAATTCGGGAATAAGTAAAGTTAAATTTTTTGTTCAATGGCTAAGGATGTTTTTTTTAACAAAATTTAAGTTCTGTTTTATGAAATACATTGGATTAATTATCAATACTTTAAGTTATTTTCTTTGGTATTGTTATTTTATTTGCTGATAAATTCTCTTTTTTTCGACCCGGATGTTTAATTTTGCACTGTTTTTGTTAAACAGTTTAGAACAATTACAAATTAATAAAATTAAAGCCAGTTACCATGACCGCAATAGAATTCAGCCACAAGCTAATAAGTCTGCATGACAACCTTTCCTATTTTGCCAACACCTTAACCAACAACAGAGAAGAGGCCAAGGATCTGATACAGGACACGTATCTGAAAGCCTTAACACATAAGGATAAATTTGCGGAGGACACCAATCTTAAAGCCTGGACCTACACGATAATGAAAAACACTTTCATCAATAATTATCGTCGCAACCAAAAGGCAAACACAATTGTAGACAATACCGAAGACCTGTATTATCTTAACATTCCACGAAAGTCGGATTTTGTTTCTCCTGAATCAGCTATCAATACCAAAGAAATCAGAGCAGGTATAGCCCGGTTGGAAGTGGATCAACGTACTCCTTTTGAAATGCACACTGAAGGTTACAAATATAAAGAGATTGCCGAGCACCTCAACCTTTCCATAGGTACAGTAAAGAGCAGAATTTTCTTTACCCGTAAGAAATTAATGGAATCGCTCAAAGATTTCCAAAGCTAGCATCTGAATTATCATTTTTCACAAAGTCCGTTCACTCCTGAATGGACTTTTTTTTATGATTCCAAAGCTTCATAAGGTATCGTAAAGAAAAACGCCGACCCATTTCCCTGAGTGGATTCCGCCCACATTTTTCCCCCCATAATTTCTATATATTTTTTTGAAAGGGTAAGACCAAGGCCCACGCCCCCATATTGTCTGGTCGGGTCTTCCTCATTTTGCCGGAAGCGTTGAAACAAAACATCCAGTTTTTCCTGTGGAAAGCCAATGCCAGTGTCGCGAACGAAGAACCGAAGCTTGTTACCATTGAAATCATAGCCTGTTTCTATACTTCCCTCATGGGTATACTTTAAAGCGTTTTCAATCAGATTGGTCAGGGTTTGCCGAAGCATGCGCCCATCGGTAAGCATGGTAAACTGACGGTCCTTATTGGCAAGATTCAGGCGGATGGCAATATGCTCTTTATTCAATGCGCCTTTTTCGATATTGAAATGGGTAATCAAACCAGTCAGCAGCTCGTTCAACTGAACCGGCTCTTTTTGCAAGCTTATCAGCCCTGATTCTAACTGAGCGATGTCAAAAATTTCATCTATTAAATCCAGTAAACGGTTGCTATTGGAGTGAATAATATCATAAAATTCCTGTTTATCGTTTTCACTGATGGAATCATCCTGCAAAAGAGATGAAAAACCCATAATCGCATTTAGGGGAGTTCTGATCTCATGAGACATATTGGCCAGGAAAGCTGTTTTCAGACGGTCGGACTCCTCAGCCTGATCCCTTGCCAGTTTTAATTCATCCCTGGTCAACTGAAGCATGGCATTTTCATTTTTTAATCTGGTGGTATCTGCATCCAAAAGCTGAACCTGTTTAATGTATTGATAAGCTTTTATAACCACCAGAAGCAAAATGATAAAAAGGCCCAGATAAATAAAAATGAATTGCAGATTATACATAGAGAGTAACCGGAAAATTAGCTCAACTTTAAGCCTGCCAAAAATAGTTTATTTTGGATTATTTTATCAGAATGCAAAATATATTTCAGGGTTTTAACGTATGAATTCCCAAAGGGAAGTCCTGCAATATCATCTTTTCCAATTGCTCAAAGTGCTCCGGAAAAGCAACAAAATCAAGCTCATTGGCATCGATGATAAGAATCCTCATGTCGCTTTGCTGACGTATATATTCAAAATAGCCCTGCTGAATCTTTTCGAGATATTGAGTTTCAATATCCTGTTCATAAGGACGACCGCGAAGTTTAATGTTACTTTTCAAACGGTCAATACTCAAATAGAGATACACCAGAAGATCGGGTTTAGGCAAAGAGAGATTAATAATACTAAATAATCTGGAGTATAAGGCGTATTCATCATCAGCCAGGGTTTTGCGGGCAAAAATCAGCGACTTATTGATAAAGTAATCCGAAATGGTAACCGGTTTAAACAAATCGCTCAGGGCCATTTCACTCTTCATCTGCTGAAAACGGCTGGCCAAAAAGGAGAGTTCAAGAGGAAATGCATATTTTTCAGGGTTGCGATAAAATTTAGGCAGAAAATCATTGTCTTCAAACTGCTCAAGTACCAGCCGGGTCTGATGGCGGGCAGCCAGCATGGTGGCCAGTGATGTTTTTCCGGCTCCTATGGTTCCTTCAATGGCGATAAAATTGTAGTTCATTCCAGATGAATGGGTTCAAAAACATTTACAAAAACATCAGGCTACCAGACCAGTTTTATTATTATCTGGTTGACCGGTATTATAAGTATCAGAGATCCGTTTTACGTTGAGCTGATCATCGCATGCCTGTAAAAGCAGATTCACATTTATATGTAATCCGGGATGCACGAAGCCGGCAGCTATTTCGTTCAGGGGCTCCAGCACAAAACGTCTCAACTGCATACGTGGGTGTGGAAGCGTCAATGAAGCGGTATTAAGTATCATTTGATTAAAAAAAATAATGTCTATATCAATGGTACGGGCAGCGTATTGCTGTTCACTCCGCTGCCTGCCCAGGTACCGCTCAATTTTAAGGGTTTGCCTGATGAGGGTGGCAGGTGAGTGGTTAGTTGACAACAACACCGCCTGATTGAGATACAATTTTTCATCAGCAGATGTTCCCCAGGCTTCAGTTTCAAACACACCCGAAGCCTGAATGATGTCACCCACTATATGTGACAATGCTTTCCTTGCCAGATACAGATATTCCTGGCGGTTGCCTAAATTACTCCCCAATAATAAGTAGACTTCATTTTTCATTGCCTGCAAAAGTAGCAAGCTTTAGGCAGAAAAAGATGAATTCCGGAGAAGAAACTAAATTCTTTTTTTCGGGATTTACAGAATTTTTGTATAAAAAACAGTAGTGACCAATTGAAATCCTTATAAATGAATGAAATTCTTCATTTCACTTCGCTACGTTCTGAATGACAGGCATTTGTCTTTTAGTAAGGGAGAAGATTGGGGGTAGGAGGAAAACTCGCTTCCTCCCACCCCCAATCCTCCAAATTCTGTTAAGATGCTGTCATTCAGAGAAAGCAAAGAATTTTTAATTTTCTCCGGTCACTCCTGATAAAAAAACTATCTTTGAAACCCATTCTGCCACAAGAGCATGATGGGTTTAAAGTATGTACATTTAAATCAACTCCAATGAAACAATTTTTCAAATTCATGCTTGCCTCTATGGCCGGGTTTATTCTTACCATTATCATCATTTCATTTATAGGGTTTGTAATGCTTGCCTCCCTTGTGGCGGTAACCAAAAGTGAGGAAGTAAGTATAAAACCCAATACGGTGTTGATGGTTGACTTTGTAGATGCAGTTCCTGAACGCACTCCGTCCGGGTTGTTTACTTTCAGTAATACTGGCGGGATCCAGGCCACCAATACACCGGGTTTACTGGAAACCATTGATTTATTGGAACGTGCCTCAACCGATGACAACATCAGCGGCATATACATGGACATGAGTAATGTAAATTCAGGTATGGCCACTGTGGAAGAAATACGGGAAGCTTTACTTAAATTTAAGGAATCAGGGAAGTTCATCATCGCCTATGGTGAAGTTTTTTCTCAAAAGGCTTATTACCTGGCGTCTGTAGCAGACCAGATCGCAGTCAATCCACAAGGAGCCATTGACTTTAGAGGTATTAACGGTGAGGTGATGTTTCTTAAAGGTCTCATTGACAAACTGGACATCAACGCTCAGGTAATCCGGCATGGCAAATTTAAGAGCGCCATCGAACCCCTGATCAGTGATCACATGAGTGAAGCCAATAAAGAACAAACCCTCACATACCTTCAAAGCATTTGGAATCATATGGTCAATGGCATTGCACTTCAACGGAAATTAGACAATGCAAGGCTGCAACTGTTTGCCGACTCTTTGTACATTCAAACGGCAGATGATGCTGTTCGTTATGGCCTGGCCGACACCGCACTGTTCAAAGACCAGCTCATTGAAATGATGCGCACCAAACTGGGATTGGAAGGTAACAAAGAGGTTGACATGGTAAAAATTAACCGTTATAAGGATGCAGCTCCCAGAAAGTACAAACGAACAGGTGATAAAATAGCGGTTATTTATGCCACGGGGGAGATTAATAGTGGTGAAGGCACAGAAATGAGCATAGGATCGGAAAAGATATCAAGAGCGATAAGAAGGGCAAGAAATGACAGCACCATAAAAGCTATAGTTTTCCGGATAAACTCCCCGGGGGGAAGTGCTCTGGCTTCGGATGTGATATTGCGTGAAGTTGAACTTGCACAACGGGTAAAGCCTGTGGTGGTTTCTATGGGTGATTATGCTGCTTCCGGAGGCTATTATATTGCCTGTGCTGCCGATACCATTCTTGCCAATCCCACTACGCTTACCGGCTCCATTGGCGTATTTGGTATCATACCGGATATGAGTAAATTTTTCGAGAACAAACTCGGCATCACCTTCGACCGCGTAAAAACCAACAATCATGCTGATTATATGACCATTACCCGCCCATTGACTGATTATGAAAAAATGGTGATTACCAGGGAAGTGGAGCGCATTTACGATACCTTCATTACCCATGTTTCTCATGGACGGAATATATCCAAAGCAATGGTCGACAGTATCGGACAAGGCAGGGTATGGAGTGGCACCGACGGAATAACAACGGGCCTGGTTGATGAGCTGGGAGGATTGAAAAATGCAATAGCCATAGCAGCCGGAAAGGCCCAGCTTACAGACTACCGTCTGATTTCACTGCCTGAACAACTTGACCCGATTACTCAGCTTATGAATGAACTGCAAGGCAAACCCAGCGGCGATAAGCTCAAAAAGGAATTGGGCACTCTGTATCCCTATATAAAACAACTTCAGTCGATTGCGCAGATGGAAGGCGTACAGGCCCGGCTGCCTTTTATAATGAGCATCAATTAATTGCGTCAGCCTGCCTTTTTTTGATAAAACCTGAAGTTTTAAAACGACTTCAGGTTTTTTCGTCTGATGTCGAACAACACAGAGTCAGGTTGACCTCCGTTATAGCCGTAAAGTGCCATTTCCCAGTCCCCATACATGGCATTGGGAAGTACGATAAAACGTTTGCCGAAGTTTTCTTTGTTATCATCTACTGCCTGAAAACGGTTGCTGGAGGATTTACCCTCAAAGGTTTCGGCAAAATCATTCAGATTATCACCAAAAAACAATGAGATGTGATATTTTTTAAGGAGTACCTGACGCCGGCCTTCTTTGCTGGCTTCAGCAGTACGCATAATTACATGTTCCTCATCGGCATGTGGGAAACCCGCTTCCTTAAGGTTTTTAATGGTAACCTCTTTTAAAGCTTCATTGCGGTTGGTAACATAAAAAACACTGACCCCATTTTTACGGGCATAGTTTAAAAAATCAATGGCTCCGGGAAGGGGTGCTGCCGTTGCAAGCTCACACCATTCAATCCAATAGGTGGGATAAGAAGTACTTTCAAGAATTGACTTCGCCTGAAAAGGACTGTTATCAAGTACGGTTTCATCAACATCAAGTACGACTATACGGTGTTTTTCGATCTCAGCATCTGCAAGGTCTTTATCAAGCATCAGCTTCCCAATGTTAAAAGCCTGGTAACACAAGGCCCGGTATTCAGCCGCTCTTTGATGATATAAAGTTGCCAGCACCATATGCTCATTGCGCAACTTTTGCTGCAACAATGTATCTGTCACCACAATGGTATCTGCAGAAGTGATTCTGGCAACATCTTCAGCATTTCTTTTGCAACCAAAGGTTGAAAGCATTAGTAAGGCAATGAGGTAGAGCGTGATATTTTTCATGTCATCAATATAAAAAAGCCGGGAAAAATTTCCCGGCTCAAAATTAACCATTCGCACTGAAATAAATCAGTTTATTTGATTGAAAAATCCATATCCTGCATTCTGCGATAGCTATAGTACCTCCATTTAGCGTTTTCCTCAGCAGCATCAAACAGTTCTTTGGCTTCGGCGGGGAAGGCTTTTTTCAATGAGGTATAACGTACTTCGCTTCCGAGGAATGCCTGAAATTTGGTAAAGTCAGGTTCTTTGGAGTCGAGTTGGAATGGATTTTTCCCTTCGGCTTCAAGCATAGGGTTAAACCTGAACAATGACCAATAGCCGGCAGCCACTGCATCGGCCTGCTGTTGCTGGGCAAAACCCATTCCTGCCCGGATGCCGTGATTGATACAGGGTGAATAAGCGATAATAAGTGCAGGTCCCGGATAGGCTTCAGCTTCACGCACCGCTTTGAGGAACTGGGTTTGATTGGCACCCATAGCTACCTGAGCTACATATACATAGCCATAAGTCATGGCCATCATACCCAGGTCTTTTTTACGGATTTTCTTTCCGGAAGCAGCAAATTTAGCCACCGCACCTACCGGTGTGGCTTTGGAGGCCTGTCCACCCGTGTTTGAATAAACTTCTGTATCCATCACCAGAATATTTACATCTTCTCCGGAAGCAATAACATGATCCAAACCTCCAAAACCGATATCATAAGCCCAGCCATCGCCGCCAAACATCCAGATGGATTTTTTAACAAAATACTGTTTTAAATTCAACAGTTCCCTGGTGAGTTCGGTCGTTTCATTTTCGAGCATCGGAAGTATCCGGTTCGTGGCTTCAATAGATCCTGCAGCATTCTCTTTCTGGTCAATCCACTGCCTACAGGCCAACTTAAGCTCTTCCGAATAACCATTGGCCATTATCAACTCCATGCGTTCAGCAATGCGACTGCGCAACTTTGACACCGCTGTAGCCATACCGAAGCCATATTCGGCATTGTCTTCGAACAGTGAATTGGCCCAGGCCGGTCCTTTACCCTGAGCATCAGTGGTATAAGGTGTGGATGGCGCAGACCCACCATAGATAGAAGAACAACCGGTGGCATTGGCCACCATCATGCGGTCACCATAAAGCTGGGTAATCAATTTTATGTAAGGCGTTTCTCCACATCCGGCGCAAGCACCTGAAAACTCAAACAAAGGTTGAGCAAACTGACTGTTCTTTACATTTTGCTCCTTGGGTGCAAGAGTATCTTTATAAGTAACATTCTTAGAAATAATGTTCCATAAATTATCCTGATCCATTTGCGATTCCAATGATTCCATAACAAGTGCCTTGGTTTTGGCCGGGCATACGTCCACACAATTGTTACAACCGGTACAGTCGAGCGGGCTGAGCTGAATCCGGTACTGTAAACCTTCAAAAGTTTTTGGAATGGCTTTTAGTGTGGAGGTGCCTTCGGGCAACAGTTGCATTTCTTCTTCATTGATCAGGAAGGGACGAATGCAGGCATGTGGACATACATAAGCACACTGATTACACTGAATACAGTTTTCGGGGATCCATTCGGGAACATTCACCGCAATACCGCGCTTTTCATAAGCGGTAGTTCCCGGAGGGAAAGTACCGTCTTCGCGCCCTGCAAATGCACTCACCGGGAGCAAGTCACCTTTCATGGAATTGATTGGCTGTACTACATTGCGAATGAAATCCGGTACATCATTTTCAACACTTTGTTCTTCAATAACAATGTGTTTCCAGGCTTCGGGAATACTTACTTTTTGCACTTCCTGTCCCTTGTCGATGGCAGCATGATTCATGCGTACCACTTCCTCGCCCTTAAGCCCGAAGTCCTTAATGATGGCCTTTTTCATATAATCAATGGCCATTTGGTTCGGTATGATTTCCGCAATATAGAAGAAGGCAGCCTGCATAATGGTGTTTGTACGGCCCCCAAGTCCTAATTCCTCTGCAATTTTGGTTGCATTGATGATGAAGAAATTAATTTCATTTTCTGCCAGAAATTTTTTCATGTGGTCGGGCAGTCGTTGCCTGGTTTCTTCCTCATCCCATATACTGTTTAGCAGAAAGGTACCTCCTTTTTTAAGTCCACGCAGCATGTCATACTTTTCGAGATAGGCGGGTACGTGACAGGCAACAAAATCGGGCGTATTTACCAGATATGGTGAGCGTATGGGCTGATCGCCGAAACGCAGGTGAGAGGTAGTTACTCCGCCCGATTTCTTGGAATCGTACGCAAAGTAAGCCTGACAATACTTATCGGTGGTTTCTCCAATGATCTTTATGGAATTTTTATTGGCACCTACGGTTCCATCGGCACCAATACCATAAAATTTGCCCTGGAATACACCTTTGGGTGAAAGGTTAATTTCGGGAAGTAATGGCAGGGAAGTAAAGGTAACATCGTCAACAATACCAAGGGTAAACCGGTTTTTGGGTTCGCCACTGTTTAAGTTATTGAAAACAGAGATAATCATGGCAGGTGTAGTGTCTTTTGAACTGAGGCCATACCTGCCACCTATAATTAAAGGACGGTTTTCGACATCGTAAAAAGCTTCACGAATATCCAGATACAATGGATCACCATTTGCTCCCGGTTCTTTGGTGCGGTCGAGCACACAGATGCGTTTTACACTCTCAGGCATCACCCTGAACAGGTATTTGGTTGAGAAAGGGCGATACAGATGTACTGATATCAGACCCGTTTTTTGACCTTGAGCATTCAGATAGTCGACTACTTCTTTGATGGTATCGGTAATGGAGCCCATAGCAACCAATATATTTTCCGCTTCGGGGTCTCCATAAAAGGTAAAAGGATGGTATTCCCGTCCGGTAAGCGCATTCATCTGTTGCATATATTCCTCCACAATATCGGGAAGAGCATCGTAGAAAGGATTGGCAGCTTCACGGGACTGGAAATAAATATCCGGATTCTGGGCGGTACCACGCGTCACCGGGTGCTCGGGGCTTAGCGCCCGATTGCGGAATGCTTTAAGGGCCTCCTGGTCAACAAATTGAGACAGTTGCTCTGTGGTAGGTGCTTCTGCTTTTTGAATTTCATGTGAAGTGCGGAAACCGTCAAAGAAATGCAGGAAAGGTATGCGCGATTTGATGGCAGCAAGGTGAGCCACGCCGGCAATATCGAAAATTTCCTGCACACTGCCGGTAGCCAGAAGGGCAAAACCAGTTTGACGGGTAGCATAAATATCCGAATGATCTCCAAAAATTGAGAGCGCCTGCGCGGCAATGCTACGGGCAGAAACATGGAAAACAGCTGGCAACAGTTCACCGGCCATTTTGTACATATTTGGGATCATCAGCAACAATCCCTGAGAGGCAGTATAAGTGGTGGTGAGCGCCCCGGCCTGCAAAGAGCCATGCACCGCTCCGGCGGCTCCGGCCTCCGATTGTAATTGGGTAACCTTTACGGTTTCACCAAAAATATTTTTTCTGCCATGGGCTGCCCATTCATCTACATATTCGGCCATGGTCGATGATGGGGTAATGGGATAAATGGCAGCAACTTCGCTAAACATGTACGCAACGTGCGCAGCAGCATAATTCCCATCACAGGTAATGAAATTTTTTTTCTTTGTCATGTGTGTTTTTGTTTAATGCACTCAATTACAATAGCTCCAGGTATAAACCAAAAGCAATGCAAATTTAAGAATTTAAAGCATCGGAAAGCCACTTACCTCTGGCATTAGTCAGTGATAGGCCTAATTTATAATGAGTATAATTAAGGATTTGGGTTAAAGTGCTTGTTAATTGAGGGTCAGCACTCCGGCCCCCGGTCATTATTCTGACTTCGGCGTCATACAGACATTAACAAGGAGAAGTGCCCAAAATCTCAATGTTTTGGTGGCTTTGTATTTAATAAAGAATTTATTTGGCTCAAAAATCGCCTCCCCCCCGCCCTTCTCCTGCCCTCGGCTAAGCTCAGGCATCGAAGGAGAAGGGAGCTAAATCGTACTATTTACGTTAATCTTCGTTAAACAGTATCTCCAGGGATAAGTGCATTTTATTTTCGGCGCAATGAAATGGCGAATCACTATTAAATGCAGAAGACCTATCTTTGTAATGCAGATACCCGTAAAATTGAGTCGTAAGAATAAAAAGCAAGGAATTGAAACGCTTACCCAAACATCTCGTTCTATTGATACTTTTGCTGTCAGCGATTAATTTCGCTCCGGCTGCTAATGCTGCTAATCCTGAGTTGGATTCATTAAAACGTCAATACGAAATGGCCGGCAGCGACAGTGCACGCGTTTATATTTTGGTGGAAATGTCGAGGTTTTACAGTACTTCCGATCTTAAACAATCCATTATTCAAGCCGAAACGGCAATGGAAACCGCCATTGAAAGTAAGGATAGAAAGTTGATTGCATTTGCCTTGTTCAATGCGGGTAATGCCTATTTTACGCAAGGCATGTACGAAACTGCAACAAGTTATTTTTACCGGTACCTCGATATTCAAAAACAATTGAACTACAAACCGGGTATAGCTTTTGCGCTGGCCAACATTGGAGCTATTCGCATTAAAATGCAGGATTACAAAACAGCCAGGAATAATTTGCTTGAAGGACTTCAAATCCTGGAAAACAGTCTGAAGAAGGAGGAAAATGCCGGATTTAAAAAGCATATTCCAAACATCCTAAACAATCTGGGTATTGTTTATCAAAATCTGCATCAATATGATTCGGCACTCTGGTATTATAGAGAGGGCATCCGATTGTCGGATTATTCAGAGGATATCCAATATTTTCAGGCAAGCCTTAATAATAATATCGGAGGCTTGTTTTTGGATAACCATCAGCCAGACAGCGCTTATTTGCCATTAAAGAAAGCTATGAATGTGCGTTTGGCGCGCAATGATCTGGCAGGACAATCAGCATCGCACATCCGGCTTGGTGAATATTATCTTTTAATGGGGAAACCCCATGAAGCATTGGCCCACTTTTATGATGCGAAGGACATAGCCCGGACAATTGGCAGCATTGATCTGCAAAGCACTGCCACTGAAAAGCTATATACCTATTACAAGCAAGCCGGCAATGCTGATTCGGCATTGAAGTATTTTGAATCATACAATTCATTTGAGCAGGCGCGGAACAATGAAGAAACCGTGAAGGAGCTGACCCGCCTGGAGTTGTTGTCAGACTTCAGGGAAAAGCAAAAGGTAGCCCGGTTGGAACAAGCCCGGCTGAACACTATTTACTTGTTTACAGCCGTACTTTTGGTGCTTCTTTTATTGATGTTCATTTTATTGTATTCATTGATGCGCAACCGGGTGGGCAGGTTAAAGCTGGAAAAGAACAACCTGGAACTTGCCACCCAAAACACCCTCCTTGAAAAAGAGAATTTTAAGAAAGAGCTGGAGATTAGGAATAAAGAGCTCTCAACACATGTGATGGGTATGATACGGAAAAATGAAACCGTAGGTCAGATTGTTGAGGTACTTTCGTCCAAACTAAACTCCGAAAATGAAGATTTCTTTCATCAAATCATCCGTGACCTCAGCACCCTGCAGGATGAAAACGTATGGGATGAATTTGAAATCCGTTATCAGCAGGTACACAATGAATTTTACGAAAAATTACAAGCGATGAGCCCTCACCTCACCACCAATGAACGCCGTCTTTGCGCCTTCCTTCGCCTGAATATGACCACCAAAGATATAGCCTCCATCACGGGTCAAAGTATCCGAAGTATAGAGGTTGCCCGCACCAGGTTGAGAAAAAAACTCGAAATCTCCAACTCAGATGTCTCCCTGGTTGAATTCCTTAATTCACTTTAAATTACTATTTATATTTTTTTGGGAGCTGTGCTATTGTGGTGTTTTAATACCACGAAAGCAGCATTGTGACTGTGGTTATGATCCGTGCATCCAATAACCGGCTATTAAAGTATCCGTATAGTCCGATAAACATGTATTAAAACGTGAGATGTCCCGTTTTTTCAACGGGAAAGCAAGGAATATCCCTGGTTTTGCCTCAATACAGGATTAAACCACAATCAAATTCTCATTAATTTCCGGGTAAACCAAGCAATTGCCGAACCACTCAGGAGAGAAATTCTCATTCCGGCATACTACAAGTAATGCTTTTGGGTGAGCCCGACGAAAACAACTTCATCTTCTCCTTAGCAACAGGAACACATATGCACCTGTATTACAATGCACTGCAATTATTGTAGCAGTAAAGTTGTACTGTAATAACGCAGCGGTAGTAGAATTGTGCATACCCTTATTTAACAGGCATGTATCAAAGTAGTTAATATTGCAGTGCCGAATAATTTTCAACTATGGGCGAACTAAAAAAAGAAGCCAATCCGGGCGAAGAAGAAATTCCTTCAATCAAAAAGCTGGTTCATCAAAAAAATAATGAGACCAAAGCTTTGAAAAAATTATTGAAAGCATTGGAAGAAGATGGGAATAAAACAATTGTCAAAACTAAAACAACTGAAAATGAACAAAAAAATTACTAATTTCAAACTGTTACTGGGAACATTTCTGTTTTCCTTTGCCATTGCAACTTCTGCCTTTGCACAGGCACCAAACTCCAAAACCAATACCTTAACGCAGGCAGAATCCGGTTTTATTCCGGCAAAGCTTGATCTATCCAATCCATTGCCTTCAAAGGTTTACAGGGATGGTGAAGTGACCGTTATTGAAATGGTAGAGGAATTCTTATTTCCTGCAAGCATTGATGCCACCGGAAATTATGTAGTTATCCAGAATTTCGGTTCTAATGGAACTACTTATTTATGGTCAATGGAAACCGGGCTCACCACAATTTCCGGTCAAGGCGTAAAGGTAAATTCCAATGGCATCATTGCCGGTGATTTTATGTATGATGATTTTCCGGGAGAAGTATCTGCCATCACTGGCGGAACATACAGCATTGATGATGAATCATGGACCTTTCTGGGAATGAACCCTGAATATTCGGTGGTAACCGAGGATGGATACAACAGCGTGTGGGGCATGAGCGATGATGGTGTTACGCTTGTTGGAATGCAGTTTTATGATAGCTGGTCGTCAACTGCATTTAAATGGACTGCTAATGACGGTTATATAAATATTGGCAGCAGTTCCGAATATGACACAAGAGCTTCAGGTATAAGCCGGAACGGAGAAGTTATTTATGGTTGGTCTACTACCGATTACGGGGATTGGACGCCAGTTGCATGGCATAACGACACCTATACTATGCTGACCCCGGGCTTGGCTGGTGAGGCCTTGTGTGCCTCTCCCGAAGGCACCTATGTTGCCGGCATCAGTGAAGAAAGCGCCTTTATGTGGTCAGAGAAGGATGGCCTGGTTCCTTTTGCCACCTACGATGACTATCCTACCATAGTTAGGGAAGATGGCAGTGCTTTTGGTTTTACAGGAATATTCCCTCCATTTAACCGCAGGGCATTTTACAAAGATCCCAGTGGGAATATGAGCTCTTTTAATGATTACGCCGAAGCCAGAGGAATGCTAAATGCCCAGGCATGGACATTTTATAGCGTAAATGATGTTACTCCTGATGGCGATAAATTTATCGGCATTGCGATGAACCCCGATGGAGTGGATGTTTGCTTTCTAATTGATTTTTCGACCTTAGTGAACTCTAACGTAATTTCGAATACTAAACTAAACGTTTATCCCAACCCAACTACCGATAAAGTAACCGTTGAAAACCTCTCCGGCAAGTCCGTTATCCGTATTATGGATATGCAGGGCAGGTTGATGTACGAACAACAACCGGTTGGCTCAAATACAACCATAAACATGAGCAAATTCAAGAAAGGCATTTATATCATGGTCATTGAGAGCAATGGTACGACCATCCATAAAAAAATTGATTTGATTTAAGACATAAAATCATCTTCATAGTGTGTGCGGGGGCTGTTCGATTCAAATTGGACAGCCCTTTGTATTTTTTGACAGAGGGAAATTTATCGGTTTGCATCAATCACGCGCGTAATCACTATAAATTTAGCTTTGAATTGCCGATGTGCCATCAATTCATAAAAAATTCTTAACTTTACACTGTTAAAAAAGGTGCAATAACCCAAACAAAGCACTTTCATGCTTTGTTAATTGCTTTGGAATTAGCATCATAAAACAATATTCACACACGAAAAACAGAGAACATGGCCAATCTTGCGGTAAATTATTTAGGCATTCCTTTAAAAAACCCCATCATTGCGGGGGCGAGTAATCTGGTAAACAATCCGGAAACGCTTAAGCACCTGGAGGAGGCTGGTGCTTCTGCCATTGTTTACAAATCGCTTTTTGAAGAGCAAATTCAGTTGGAAAGCATTCAGTTTCAGGATGAATTGGAGCTATACAACGAGCGAAATGCTGAAATGATAACATTATTTCCTGAAATGGAACATGCCGGCCCGGAAGAACATCTTACCAGGCTACGGGAAGCGCGCTCACTTCTGAATATTCCGCTTATAGCGAGTTTGAACTGTATTTTTGCAGAAACCTGGGTTGAATATGCCGGGTTACTGGCTGATACGGGAGTAGATGCACTTGAACTTAATTTCTTTGCTGTTCCCCGCAACGGGAGCACCATGGCTCAGTCTATTGAAGACGAACAGGTTAGAGTAGTAGAAGCCGTAGTACAAAAAGTTTCTATACCTGTTAGTGTAAAACTAAGCCCATTTTATACTAATCCCCTTCAGGTAATTGATCGTATGGCTGCCGCCGGAGCCAAAGGATTTGTATTGTTTAACCGCTTGTTTGAGCCTGACATCAATCTGGAATCCCTGAAACACGCTACCCCTTTTAACCTGAGCACTGTGGGGGATTATAAATTATCGCTTCGCTACGCCGGTATGCTTTTCAATAAGATAAATGCAGATGTATGTGCTTCTACAGGCATTTATTCAGGAAATGATATTGCTAAATTATTGCTCGCCGGAGCAGGAGCAATACAAACCGTAAGTGCGTTGTATAAGCACAAACCCAGCATCATCGGTAGCATGCTCAATGAACTGGAAACTTTTATGCAGATGCACAATTACGAAAGTATTGCTGACTTTAGGGGATTATTATCACGCGATAAAGTGAAGGATCCTTATATTTATAAAAGAGCGCAATACATTGATCTCCTGCTTCACTCAGAGAAGATTTTTAACAAGTATCCGCTGATTTAAAACTTTTAGAAAAACAGGCCCCAGGGCCTGTTTTTTATTCAGGTATTACTTGATTTACCGGAATGCGTCTGGACTTTGGAGAAGCAAAACTAAGTTTTAAAATGGCTATCAGCATTACCGCTACACTGACCCACTGAACCAGACTCAGAATTTTGTCATTGAATAAATAATCAAAAACAATGGCTGATAATGGAAAGAACAATTCAAAGATGGCTGAAAGCATGGCAGGAACCTTTTGAAGACCATAATAATAAAGAAAAATAGCTCCGGAACCCACCGTAAAGGAGATGATGAGGATAATTTTCCAGTTATCCGGAGTAACTTGCTGAATCTGAGTCATATTTCCTGTAAAAGCAACAATCACAAGCATGATTAAAGATGTAAACCCATAACGGTAAAACGTAGCAGTAGAAAAGGAAAGGTTATGCAAAACGCCCTTTCCAAGTACGGTGGCGCTTCCAAAGAAAAAGGCAGCTATCAGTGAATAACCGGCAGCCAAAGCCGTTTTTGAGCCAGTATCAAAATCAGGTGTTTCCAACCCAAAGGTTAGAAAATAACCTGCGACAATTGCAAGGCCGGCCCAGAGAGCAAAATACCTGTTAAGTCTCTCTTTTAAAATCAATGCAGCAAGTGATATGGCAAATACAGGCTGAAGCTTTTGCAGCAGCACCACTACAGACAAGTCATTGAAATCAACAAGAAAAAGTGCCTTTACAATAGCCATAGTACCTAAAGCCCCACCGGTAAGGGCGATAAGAAAAATAAACAGCAACTCGTGTTTGGTGAAAAATCTCAAATATCTGTATTCCCTAAAAAGAAATACATTCATCATCAGAAAAGGAATAGCATGAATAACAAAAACTACAAATGTTATATTCAGATTATACAGACGAGGTGTAAGCACCACTCCATCAAGTCCCCAAAGTGTTGCTGAAATGCAAATCGCCAGAGAACCAGCCAAATAAGACTTCACTTTCTTCGTCATCATATGCTGCCCGATTTTTCGGCAAAACTAAGCATATTCTGTCAATGATCAATTTATCATTGAGATGGTTATTTATTGAAAATCCGTTCAACTACGTCTTGTCTGTATTTAAAAATACGATCCAATCTTTTACGAACCATTCGACCCGCTAATAAATCGCCCAACCTGCCAAACGGCATCTCATAATTTACAATATCCGTCATCTCTGTCACTTCACCCATGTCTTTGAAGATATGCTGATGATGCCACAATTTGAATGGACCTTTTAACTGAGTATCCACAAAGATGTGCCGGTCATCCACATGGGCTATCTCAGTAACCCATTCTACAGGAATTGATAACAATGGGCTGACCTTGTATTTAATAATCATGCCGGGGTAAATAGTTGTGGGTTTCAAAGGAAACTTAATGACAAAACCCATATCAGCCGGCGTAATAACTGAAAGGTTGGTGGGATCCGTAAAAAAAGACCAGACAATTTCCAGGTTGGCTTTGACCACCTGGTTGACTTCAAAAACAGGCATAAAAAAAGATTTAAAATGGATAAGAATATTAGAATGATAAACATCAAAATTAAGATTAAGTTTACCAAATGAATTAATTTTTGTTTAATCATTTATATTTTTTTATTAATACATATTTATTAATTTATATTCTATTTAATTGATATTAAACACTCTACATTTTTTCAATTTATTTTATGTTTAATTTTTTTTAATTTTAATTAAACATTATTAGGTTTACCTTGGTTTATATTGACGTTAAAACTTTAAAACCAAACCAAAAAAACCTCAACATGAAAACCTTTAGACTTATTTTAAATGCGTTAATCATAGCGCTGCTGCTCAGTCCGGCAGTGGTATCAGCTCAGGCCCGCCTGCAGGTGATTCACAACTCGGCTGATGCCGCTGCAAGTGTGGTGGATGTATGGCTCAATGATCAGTTGCTGATTGATGATTTTGCTTTCCGCACGGCTTCTCCTTTTATTGATGCCCCGGCAGGTGTTGATTTTGATGTGGTGATTCAACCCGCCAACTCAACTGATACCACCAACGCCCTGGCACGCTTTACCTACAACCTCGCCGATGGCGAAACCTACGTTCTGGTTGCCAACGGCATTGTAGTTCCCACCGGATACAACCCGGCTACTCCTTTCGACATCTATGTATATGGTATGGGTAGAGAAACAGCAACCATGCCCGAAAATTCAGATGTACTTGTATTTCATGGTTCTACAGATGCGCCCACTGTGGATATTGTTGAAGTTGGTGTTGGAGCAGGACTGCTTGTTGACAACCTTTCTTACAGCGATTTCGCCGGTTACCTTGAATTGCCTACAGCAGATTATGTACTGGCTGTGCGCGATGAAAGTGGTACGGTAACCGTTGCTACTTATGACGCTCCCCTGGCCACCCTGGGTCTTCAGGGTGCTGCCATGACCATTGTAGCTTCCGGTTTTCTGGATCCATCCATGAACAACAATGGCGAAGCATTTGGTCTTTTTGTGGCCCTGCCATCCGGCGGTGCGCTGGTTGAATTGCCTTTGCACACTCCCATGGCCCGCCTGCAGGTGATTCACAACTCGGCTGATGCCGCTGCAAGTGTGGTGGATGTATGGCTCAATGATCAGTTGCTGATTGATGATTTTGCTTTCCGCACGGCTTCTCCTTTTATTGATGCCCCGGCAGGTGTTGATTTTGATGTGGTGATTCAACCCGCCAACTCAACTGATACCACCAACGCCCTGGCACGCTTTACCTATAACCTCGCCGATGGTGGGAAATACATACTCGTTGCCAATGGTATGGTGAGTGGTAGTGGATATGCTCCGGTAAAACCTTTTGACATCTATGTGTATGCTTCAGCAAGGGAAGAAGCCACACAGTCAACCAATACTGATGTACTTGTTTTCCACGGATCAACAGATGCACCGGTTATCGATGTGATTGAAGTATTATCAGGTGCCGGCACCATTGTCGACAATCTGGGTTACAGTGAATTTGCAGGTTATCTTGAATTGCCCACTGCCAATTATCAGCTAAACATCACTGATGAAACCGGAACGACTGTAGTAGCAACTTTCAATGCTCCATTGGCTGATTTGGGACTGGATGGACAAGCACTTACGTTGGTAGCTTCAGGTTTCCTTGATCCAGCTATGAACAGCAACGGAGCTGAATTCGGCCTCTTTGCCGTGCTGCCTGAAGGAGGTAATTTTGTTACCCTGGGCAACACCACCAATGTGGAATACAATATATTAAGCAGTGGTAGTCTGGTTGGCTATCCCAATCCGGCCAAAGACAATGTTAACATCAAATTCTCACTTAATGACCCCGGTGAAGTTTATCTTTCCATACACAACATCGCTGGTCAAATGATATATCAGGAGAATATGGTTGGTGTTTCGTCAGGCACTCACAATAAACTTGTTCCTTTAAACAATCTGCCTTCCGGTTTATATTTTGTCAGTTTAGTTGCCGGAAACACTATTCAAACGACAAAACTTCAGGTCATTGAATAAGGTGGTTTGATTTCCTGTTGAATGCCCGTGGCTGTCTCTTTTGAGGCAGCCACGTTTTTTTTGAGTTACATTTTAACAAAATGGTGATAAATGATTGTAACTTTACACTTAAATAATCAGCAAGATGCGCACCGGATTATTTTACCTGCCTTTTATCTTAGCCGGATTGTTCCTTTGGCCCGACAGCCTGGCAGGTCAGGCACCACTACAGGCTCCCGACAAAGCCCTGAATTATTTCTTTGATAACTTTGAGCATGCTCCGGCATTTATAAATTCCATTTTGCCATGGACTATTATAGATGAAGACGGATCGCCAACCTGGGGTATTGAAGGAACAAAATTTCCCTTGCAGTATACGCCCATGTCATTTATTGTATTTTGTCCTGATTCCACCATACCTGCCTTAACAGATACCACTTTCAGAGCCTATTCGGGCAAGAAATATGCTGCCTGTTTTGCAGCAACCGATCCTCCCAACAGCGATTGGCTCATCTCACCGCTTTTGCATGCAGAAAATCAAAGTCAATGTTCTTTTTACATCCGTTCATTTGCCAGTCAATTTGGATTGGAACGTTATCGGGTAGGTGTTTCCACCACCGACCCCTCCCCTTCCAGCTTTACTTTTCTTACCGGAGAAAATTACCTCACAGCACCCGCCGGAGTATGGACCAAAAAGAAGTTTGACCTGAGCACTTATGATGGTCAGGATATTTACGTTGGTATTCAATGCGTTTCGGACAACTCATTTATTCTAATGATTGATGATTTTGAATTTAGCACAGCCATGCCTGAAGTTTGCAATGTTACCGGTATGGTAACTGATGCGGTTACCGGATTACCGGTTGAGGGAGCGGCTGTTTCGGCCAGGGGCAAAACAACCTTTACAGATATAAATGGCAATTACCTGCTTGAAAATGTATCCGTTGTTGGCATAGTTGCCAATTTTGAAGCAGATACAACTTTTGGATCCACTCCGCTTACGGTTCAGTTTACCGATAAGTCAGATTTCAATCTGATACAATTGGTATGTTCTGCCGATAGTTACATCAATTACGTTAATGAACAGGTAAATGTAATTCCCGGTGGAAATATACAGCTCAACATATCCCTGTCGCCGGTATTGCTGGAAGGGGAAATGCGTTTTGTTTTAAACTGGAGTGACAAACCCTACGATCTGGATTCACATTTAAACACTCCCGTCATAGGAGGTGAGGCACACCATGTTTATTACAACAATCCAGGCAGTAGCAGCAGCATACCTTATGCAGCTCTTGATCATGACGTTACCCAGGGGTTTGGCCCTGAAACAACCACCATTTATCAACTGGAACCAGGCACTTACCAGTATTACATTCAGAATTTTTCTCAAACGCCGGCCATTACCGAATCTCAGGCCATATTACAGATTTATAATCAGCATGGATTGGTAAAAACGGTTTATGCCCCTGAAACAGGTGCCGGGAACTACTGGTATGTGTGTGATGTAGATGGCTCTACAGGTCAGATCATCACAAAAAACATCATACAGGGAACGGCTCCGGGAGAACGCACTTTTAAGAGAGATCAATCGCCAAAGAATACTCCTGTACCCGAATCCCGTGAATGGCTGTGGGATTTTGGTGATGGCAATGTTTCCACCCTGCCCAATCCTTCACATACCTATATAAATAAAGGAAAATATACAGTCTCACTCAGGGTAAACGATGGCATCAGGATGGCAACAGAAACCAAGACAGATTATATCGAAGTGGGTTCGGTAGGCCTTTCTGAAATTCAGGAAAATCGAATATCGGTAGCCCCCGTACCGGCATCTGAATATGTTACCGTTGAATCGCCACTTGCAATATTAAAATACGAATTAGTTTGTCCTTCAGGAGCGATATTGATGAGTTCGGAGCCAAATACACCTTCCGTTCAGATCAATATCCGTAACCTAAAAAGTGGATTTTATTTATTGAGACTTCAAACACCCGAAGGAATTGCGGTTAAAAAGATGGTGAAACAGTGAATTAACTGATGGCAGGCCAGCGTGCCGGAAGATCGGTTGTAATGGAATTTCATCATCTTTGTTCCTCTATCAATTCCGTTGACGACCTTTGATTCTTTATGCATGACTGATACAGTTTTACCAGAAAAATCAGAGTGTGAGCATAACTTTTAGATGGCTGAAGTCAGAATATTTCCCTCACCTCTGTCTTAAGGTATTCCATGGCCTTATAAACAGTTGACACCTCCCCTTCCATCTCTTTATGCAGGATAATTTGAGCCAGATCGGTCGCTGAGGCTTCGGAGGTAAGTTCGTCGGCAGAAGCATTTACCAATGAAATGATACGCTCACGAGCATTTTTTATCAATTCCCAGGCATTGGATGAAATATACAATTGCTGAGAAAGATTATGATCAAATTCCTGGCGAATATTTTCGACCATTTTTTGTTGGGCCTTACGGGCATCATCGCTGGCTTGTATATTCCTCATTATTAATTGAGATGGGGTTATACGTTCAAGCAACAGTATCATACGTTCATAGGCCTGAAATCTTAACGGATTGGCCAGGCGCATGCGTTCTAATTTCAGTTGTTGAGCGCTCTGTGCATCTTCACGAATAAGATACTGACGCAACAGGTAAAACACTGCCAGAGCCAGCATAAGTCCGGGTACAGTTACCAGAATAAAATCACGAATTACTTCCATTTTAGCTTTTAAGTTTTTAATTCTGGCAAAGGTCAGAAATATAAATCACTTTTTATCGGCAAAAAGCTTGTTTGCTCAATTTTAATTTCACTACATTTGCTACATCTCCAACAATATTCACATTTACATACAAAAGATATGATAACTTTATCGGAACGCATTGGCCGTCTGGCTGAATCGGAAACCCTGGCCATGACCAGACGCAGCCGGGAACTGAATGAACAAGGGCACCATGTCATCAATTTAAGTATTGGCCAGCCCGATTTTTTCACCCCCGATTATATAAAGGCTGCTGCAAAAAAGGCCATAGATGAGAACTTCACCTTCTATTCTCCGGTAAGTGGCTATCCGGAGCTGCGCAAATCCATTTGTCATAAATTAAAGCGCGACAACAATCTGGATTATACCCCGGACCAGATTGTAGTTTCAACCGGAGCCAAACAGTCGCTTACAAACATCATACTTAGTGTGGTAAACCCAGGTGACGAAGTCCTGGTTCCGGCGCCTTACTGGGTTTCTTACCGCGAAATAATCAAATTGGCTGAAGGCACGATGATCAATATCAATGCAGGTGTAGAAACCGATTTTAAGATTACGCCACAACAATTGCAACAGGCAATTACCTCTAAGACCAAAGCATTTATTTTTAGCAGTCCGTGCAACCCAACCGGGTCGGTGTACACTCGGGATGAACTCCACGCACTGGCTCAGGTATTTAGTCAGTATCCGCAGATTTCTATTGTTTCGGACGAAATTTATGAATTGATCAATTTTGAGGGCAGGCATCTCTCTATTGCCTCTTTTCCGGAGATTAAAGAGCAGGTTATTGTAGTAAATGGCGTTTCCAAAGGTTTTGCCATGACTGGCTGGAGACTGGGTTACTGTGCAGCAACCCGTGAAATAGCAGCAGCCTGCGATAAAATTCAGGGTCAGGTGACTTCCGGAACGTGCAGCATATCTCAACAAGCTGCTATTGCTGCGGTTATGAGCGATCCGGCACATTCAGCAGAGGTTAAAAGCATGGTAGATACATTTAAAACGCGTCGCGATTTAATGCTGAGCCTGATGGCTGACATTCCGGGATTACGAACAAACATACCACAGGGTGCCTTTTATATCTTTCCGGATGTAACCGAATATTATGGAAAAACCACCGGCGATTTAATCATAAATAATGGCACTGATTTATGCAATTATTTACTCGATTATGCGCACATTGCGCTGGTTTCGGGAGAAGCCTTTGGCAATCCGGATTGCATCCGCATTTCTTACGCTACTTCAAACGAGGCGCTGATCGAAGCCGGCCAAAGGATGAAAAAAGCACTCGGAGAACTGAAATAAAGTCCATTTAATAAAACCACAACGCAATGATGAGATTTTAACAGGTCTTAAAAAAAGATAGTGGGTAAACTTTGCTATCTTTGCGCTTGCAAAAATTACAGATACTTTTAACTTCAATTATTTAAAATGAACCAAATGCGCCCTTATCATTTCGCGCTCATTGGTGCCGCCGGATATATTGCTCCCAGGCATATGAAAGCCATAAAAGACACCAATAATTTATTGATTACCGCCCTTGATAAAAACGACAGTGTAGGTATAATCGACAGCTATTTCCCCAATGCAGACTTTTTTACCGAACCGGAACGCTTTGACCGGCACCTGGATAAATTGCGACGGGCAGGATTACATAAGATAGATTATGTTTCCATCTGTTCGCCCAACTATTTGCATGATGCCCACATCAGGCTGGCTTTACGCAATGATGCACATGCCATTTGTGAAAAGCCCATAGTGCTAAACCCATGGAATGTAGATGCGCTGAGTGAAATTGAAACGGAAACAGGCAAAAACATTTACACCATTCTGCAACTCCGGTTACATCCCTCCATTATTGCGCTCAAAGAAAGAATAGATGCATCACCTCCGGACAAAATCTTCGATATAGATCTGAGTTATATTACCTGCCGGGGAAACTGGTATTTCATCTCCTGGAAGGGCAATGTGGCTGAGTCGGGAGGAGTAGCTACGAATATTGGCGTACATTTTTTCGATATGCTATCCTGGATTTTTGGGAAGGTACAGAAAAACACAGTACACATACTTGAGCCTGACCGCGCAGCCGGATTTCTGCAACTCGAAAAAGCAAGGGTCAGGTGGTTGCTTAGCATAAATGAGAACTCGTTGCCTGCCAGAATTAGGGCATCGGGTAACCGTACATACCGGTCTCTTACCATAGAGGGCGAAGATTTTGAGTTTAGCGATGGTTTCACCGATTTGCATACTCTTTCTTATCAGGACATCCTCAATGGTGGAGGTTTTGGCCTGGCAGATGCCCGAAGCAGTATTGAAACGGTTCACTTTATCCGGAATGCCCAGCCCATAGGCCTTACCGGCGAATACCACCCTATGGCAGGAATAAAATAATTCTTTTCATTGAATCATACATCAATAAAATCATTACATGGATCAATCAATTCATATAGGCATTGTTGGCCTGGGTTACGTTGGACTGCCCCTTGCCGTTGAATTCGGTAAAAAAATGAAAGTTACCGGCTTTGATATCAACCAACAACGGATCGAAGAACTGCGTGCAGGTAACGACCGCACCATGGAAACTTCGTCTGAAGACCTTAAAGCAGCCATCCAGCTCACGTATACATCCAATCTGGATGATCTGCGTTCGTGCAATCATTACATCATCTCTGTACCCACACCCATTGATCACCACAAACGTCCTGACCTCACACCGCTTATCAGGGCATCAGAAAGTGTTGGAAAAGTACTGGAAAAAGGCGACATCGTTATATATGAATCAACAGTATATCCCGGCGCCACAGAGGAAGACTGTGTTCCGGTACTGGAAAAATTCAGTGGTTTGATTTATAATAAGGACTTTTTCTGCGGCTATTCTCCTGAACGCATCAATCCGGGAGATAAAGTTCATACGGTCACCAACATCCTTAAGGTAACTTCTGGTTCCACGCCTGAAATTGCTGAACGGGTAGATCAGCTATATAAATCGGTCATTACTGCCGGAACCTATAAAGCCAGCTCGCTTAAGGTGGCCGAGGCTGCCAAAGTTATTGAAAACTCTCAGCGCGACATCAACATTGCCTTCGTAAATGAACTGGCTATGATCTTTAACCGAATGGGTATTGATACCCAGGAAGTATTGGCCGCAGCCGGTACCAAATGGAATTTTCTGAAATTTACTCCCGGGCTGGTGGGTGGCCACTGTATTGGAGTTGACCCTTATTATCTCACCCATAAGGCTCAGGAACTAGGTTATAATCCCGAAATTATTCTGGCGGGCCGACGGCTTAACGACAATATGGGTTATTATGTTACCAACAGGGTAATCAAACACATGATTAAAAAAGGCCATACCGTAGCCAACAGTAAGGTACTGGTACTGGGAATCACTTTTAAAGAAAACTGTCCTGACATCCGAAATTCGAGGGTAATTGACGTAATCTCTGAATTCAGAGAATTCTCCTGCAACGTTGAAGTTTATGACCCCTGGGCAGATGCTGCAGAGGTAAAGCATGAATATGACATTGATCTTATCCAAGAGCCCGGAGCAAATTACGACGCAGTGGTATTGGCCGTCTCCCATGAAGAATTCAAGACGCTGGATATGAAATTATTGTGCAATGGAAATGCCGTAATTTATGACATTAAAGGCCTGCTCGATAAGGATCAGGTGGATGAGCGGCTTTAAGATTTCGCGTCTCTGGATTAAAACATCCGGTCCATTTTACAGGCCGGATTTTTTATGCGGGAGCAGGAGTGTTGTCCTTATCACAAACTTTCCCATGGTATTAGCCCAGCTTTACTTGCATTTCAGGAGGTTGAAGCAGGTGGCGTTTTACAGCGCACATGTTGGCTACATTGACCAATGCGGATTTGTACTTCTCCGGGAAGTCATCGGTCAGGTGAATAATAATTTCAAGATATGAAATCATATGGGTTTCCGGATCAAACCTCATATTTTGTTCCAGTGTAATGCCTTCGGTAGAAATTGCCCGCTTATCGCAAAAAGACTTTACGTAAATACCGGCACAGGTACCAATAGAAGCCAGGAACAAATCAAAGGGGGCGGGTGCAGAGCCATCGCCTCCGACACCTGCAGGCTGATCGGTAGTAATGTTGTAGCCGTTGTATTGTGCGATTACCTTCTTCTTACCTTCAAAGAAAATTTTCATGTTCATGATTAACTCTAGATTAACATTAGAGACCGATTAAAACTCTTTTTTATGGCAATGATTCATCACTTCATATAGCTTTTAGTGATCAGGGTATTGGGGTTGGGAGGGAAAGGAGCTTTCTCCCAACCGGAATCCCTCTTAAGTCATTCATTCAGATCGAAGTGATGGACTTTTTCATTTATCGGTCACTATTGATTGATTAAGTATTTATTAAAGCACAGACATTTTGCCAATCAAATAAAGGTCAGGCTTACTTCTTTTAAAAATTTATCTTCGAGCAGCCGGGCAATGCGCTTCACCACCGTGCGGCGTATTTCGAGTTCAACTGGCAAATTAGGATCCTGATGGGCAATATTAATCCGGGTACCTATCAGAAAATGAATTTCATCACTTTCAAGCAGCATTTTTACTATCCGGTCGGCAGGACCTTTGGATAAACGTGTTGTGCTATTGTACTGTTTAAGAATTTCAGTTACTTTGCCCAGGGTAAGAATGCCTTCAGTAATCAAATCTGCTCCTTCCATATAGGAAACCGGCGGCAGGTCAGGATCATCAAAATTAAAACTGTCTTCGATTTCACGATTAAGTACCCGTGCAATAATATCTGCAGTTGTGGCACCGCAGATCACTTTTTTACCTTTAAAATCATTTACCATATTGGCAAACACCACGTCATTTTCCATTTCAAAGGGCGGCCCGGTGCATATCATCATTTGACGGGGTTCTCTGAAATATACCACCCCACAACTGGTATCATCCATAGGCATATAGGCATCATTCAGATTGGCCATATTTACCACTTTATGCGCAAGATTAAGGGCAGAAATATCTGGTTCGTTATTGACCAGTTCATGTACATAGGTTAAGACATTGTCTCTGCCCCAGCCAAAAAGATATTTGCCTCCACCCAGCCCTGATTGGGCCACGCCATCGCTCATTACGATGATTCGGTCTTCCTTTTCGGGATAGAATTCGCAACTTTTCAACTCTTTACCTGCATTTTTGTCGCCGCTGAGCATAACACAGGCCCATTCAGGTTCGAAAACGTCTGTACCCCGCATTACAATGGTTTGTGGATTATCGTATTCCAGAATACTCACCTTGCCATCCACCTCTATATCCAAAATGGTAAATGTGGCGTAGCTCATTTTTCGTTCGCTACATACGGGCAATGTATTCATAATAATTTCCGCAATACGGTTGAGTTCTTTGTGTTCCAGGGTAAAGTTGAGTGCCATGGTAGCCGTTAGGGTGGCCAGCATATTGGCTTTCACACCATGACCCATGCCATCAGAGAGCACAACAATGATCCGGTTTTCCTCTTTTATCCGGCGTGAAAGAAAAACATCGCCACAGATACGCGACTCATGATGGTTGCGCAATTCGGCATTTACTTCAATATAGAAGCGGTCGTTCATGGTTTCTGCTGGCTTTTACCGGACTTATGCGATTCGATAATTGAGTTAAGCATGCGTTCGGTTTTTGAAGCGCCTTCACCCAGCAGGAAAGCGATTTGCTGCACCAGGTTGAGGTTCTCATCAATTACTTCGGTAACCCGGTTAATCACCTCTTCTTTCCGGACTTCGGGCAGATACATGTCGCGCAATACGGCACCGGCGATTTCGCCTTTTTTAATGGAAAAGACAGAAACATTCAGCAGGCGGTCACCCAAAGGAACATCACGGTTTAATAAATTTTCGTTGTTGGAAATTACCGAAGTAAAAAGTTTATATATTTGAAAAGGAACCAGGGTCTTTAAATCTGCACCTACCAGGCCAGGGATAATGTCGTTGATATCGGCTGCATCCTCACCCAGAATATTAATGAAGCTCTGGTTTGATTCAATTACTTTTAAGCTGGAATCCACAATCACAATGGCACTGGGCAATTTTTGCAACATTGCAGAAGTACGTTCAAGTGCCTCCTGGGCAAGCTGTTGCTCCTGCCTGGCCTTCTGCTCTGAAGTTAACAAAGCATCCTGAGTTCGGTTTAGTTTTTCGTTGGTTTGTTTCAGGGCTTTAATAAAATCATGCTTACTTTTGAGTGAATAGGTAATGCACATGTCGGTTTTGGTAAGTCCTTTGGCTACATTCACCGCAAATTCATGGCAGGATTCATAGCCACAGGCACCACAACCCAGTTTTTCACTTTCCTGATTCTTTCCGATAACCTTAAGTATTTCTTCCACTTTGGCCTCAGGTGGATCGGGCAATCGTTGGTCATCAACGGTGAACAGGGCATTAAAATCAATAGTTGCAGCGTGTTTCCCACATGCTTTTTCCCAGGTATTAACATTAAAATCTTTCAGTTTCTTATTGGCATAATCTGTTACCAGCGTTTTTCGGGCAAATTTCTTTCCACCCTTGGAAGTTCCCGGCCCCATCAAACAACCTTCGCAATAGAAGAGATTAAAATTTTTGCGGATGAACTCAATTCTGGTTTCAAATTCACGAATGGCCTCCAAAACATCATCGCGACCCTCAGCAGTAATGGTACTGCCATTCATCAGGTCTTCGCTCAGGCCTGCTGCCTGTAACAGGCCATTACTGACCGCATATAATGAACCTTTATAGCCCAGGGGCGGATCAAAATCAGAGTATTCGACGGTACTCTCCTTGATATTGAATTCCTGAAATAAATTTCTCAATTCCACAAAAGTAAGCACGGCATCTACTTTAGAGCTTCCATCAAACCGAAGTGCCTCATCTTTTGCTCCGATGCAGGGGCCTATGTATACTACTTTGGTTGAGGGGCCATAAAGCTGGCGTGCTAACTGCGCGGTAGCAATCATCGGTGAAACAATGGGGGCAAGATTATCTATGAGTTCAGGATGGAATTTTTCAATCAATGACACTACCGGCGGACAGTTGGTGGTAATGTAATACCGCCCCAGAAAGTTGGTAAAGAGTTCGCGGTATTTCCCTGCAACCATATCAACCCCAAAGGAAACTTCATTTACGTAATCAAAGCCCAGTTCACGAATCATACGCACAAATTTGCGATAATCAGTAATGTCGTCAAACTCACCGGATATGCTTGGAGCCACGATGGCGGCCACTTTTTCGTCCGAAGCAAGCAATTCCTTTACCTCCCGGGTGCCATCGCGATAGCTTATGGCATCCGGAGCGCAAACCACCACACAACTGCCGCAACCTATGCACCTGTCATGAATTACAACAGGCACCTCCTGATTGGCTTTTACCTGAATGGCGTTCACAGGACACACACGAACACAGGCATAGCAAATCTTGCATTTAGCACTATCAATACTAATTAAAGGGCTTGCCATCATCAGTTTTGGTTTCTCGTTAATTATAAGCCGGAGCTTCGTTTTCCAAACAGATCGTTTAGTACGACCATTAGTTCTTCCTCGGTAAGCAGGGTATAATGCTTTCCATCAATCTTTAATGATGGTCCGATATCACATTTACCAAAACAGTGCGCTCCGTGAAAATGTACCAGATGCCTGAGATTATGATCTCCCAGATATTGATCAATAGTTTTCACCAGCTTTTTGTTCCCCCGCGAAAAGCAGGAACTGCCAAGACAGATTTGTATGTCGATTTTAGGCTCCATTATGCAACAAAAATAGACATTTTAACAAAATAATTGTGAAAACATTAACATTGTTAATAAAATAACAGTAATTTTATGCTGTGAAACCATTATTATGGGTTGGATACAAATATACAACAAAATACGGAAATATTATGGCTGATATATTGGATGAAATCATAGAACGTCACGTAAACATACAGCGTGACGGGTTGATACCCCTGCTGCAGGAGGTGCAGTCATCACAAGGTTTCTTATCAGAAGAAGCCATTATACGTATTGGAGCCTCTATGGAATTGCCCACCAGTAAAATATATGGTGTGGCCACCTTCTACGATCAGTTCAGGTTTGAACCCCGCGGGAAGGTCCATTTTCAAATATGCCATGGAACCACCTGTCACATCAATCATTCAATGAGAATTCTTCAGGAAATTGAACGATTATTAAAAATAAAGCCCGGCCAAACCACACGCGATGGTATATTCAGTGTAGATGCAACCAGTTGTATGGGTGCCTGCAGTCTGTCACCCGTAATAAAAGTGAACGATACCTACTATCACGATGTTTCGCCTGCTGATCTCAAGGAAATTATTGAAAAGTCCAAATCAAAATCTCTTCATCCATGACGGAAACCATTGTAGCCCCGCCAAAAGAAATTGTTGATTACCTGCTATACTCCAGACATGGCAGCACCAATGCAATGATGGAAGATTACCTGAACAGGCTAAGACGTGATAAAGTAGACCGTCCGGTTATTTTTGTGGGGATGGGTACCTGTGGCATCGTAGCTGGCGCAGCCAACACCCTGACCTCAGTTAAAAACTATCTGAATGAGAAGAATATCAATGCCGAAGTGGTTGAGGTGGGTTGTATTGGATTGTGTGCACATGAACCCATTGTTGACATACAGCTTCCGGGAAAACGGAGACTGGCCCTATCGAGGGTAAAGGGGGAAATGGTGGAGAACATGCTGGACAATGTGTTGAATTATGAGGTTCCAACCTACAATGTGCTGGGTCAGTATTCACATACAAGTCAGGAAGCCTGGGAAGGGGTTACCCATCTTGGCGACCTTCCGTTTTTCAGACTGCAACACCGGCTGGTTCTTAAAAATTGCGGAGTAATTGACCCATCTTCTCTCGAAGAATACCTGGCTCATGGTGGATATGGGGCATTGGAACGTGTTTTGCGCAATTATGCCCCTTCCAAAGTATGCGATATTGTAGAGGAAAGCGGACTGAGGGGCCGGGGAGGCGGCGGATTCAACACGGGTCGAAAATGGAAAATCGCCCTCAATGCCCCGGGTGATGAAAAATATATGGTTTGCAATGGTGATGAGAGTGATCCCGGGGCATTTATGGACCGGGCCATCGTGGAAGGTGATCCTCACCGGTTAATAGAAGGTCTGGCTATTGCGGCATATGCTATCAATTCGGGCAAGGCATTTATTTATATACGTGCTGAATATGCCGTTGCAGTTGAGCGCCTGAGGCATGCCCTGGAACAGGCGACACAAGCCGGAATCCTGGGTTATAATATTATGAACAGCGGATTTAACCTGAGCATTCAGGTACGTGAAGGAGCAGGAGCTTTTGTATGCGGTGAAGAAACCGCCCTGATTTCCAGCATCGAAGGAAAAAGAGGAATGCCCGGACCCAAGCCACCTTTTCCGGCCACCAGAGGATTGTTTGGACGGCCCACTGTAGTCAACAACGTTGAAACACTGGTAAATATTCCTCCAATTATTGACAATGGACCCGACTGGTTTGCAGGCATTGGAACGGAAAAAAGCAAAGGTACCAAGGTTTTTGCACTTGCAGGAAATATCACCAACACTGGCCTCGTTGAGGTAAACATGGGCACCACCTTAAAAACTCTCGTTTACACCATAGGCGGGGGAATAAAAAATGGCAAAAACCTGAAAGCCATTCAATTTGGTGGACCTTCGGGAAGCTGCCTGCCCGAAAAAAGCTTAGATGTAAGCATTGATTATGAATCGCTGACTGAAGCGGGAACAATAATGGGTTCAGGCGGCCTGGTGGTGATGGATGAAGACACCTGCATGGTGGACATTGTTAAGTTCTTTACCGATTTTCTGCAACAGGCCAGTTGTGGGAAGTGTATTCCCTGCCGCGAAGGTTCACGCCGGTTACACGAAATACTGGAGAACATTACCAGAAGACCAGTGAATGAATCGGGTCATGAAACCCTGGAAAGATTTAAGGGCGTATTGCAGCTTGAAAACCTTGCAGAGGTGATGCGGGATACTTCACTCTGCGGGCTGGGACAAACCGCTCCCAATCCCTTGTTAAGTGCCTTAAAACATTTTCGCGAAGAATTTGAAGAGCATATATTCGACCGCAAGTGCCGGGCAGGAGTATGTAAAGATTTGAGGGTGTTTGCCATTGATGTTGAAAAATGCACCGGTTGTACCATTTGCGCCCGAAAATGCCCCACTATGGCCATTATCGGAGCACCACGTACACCTCATTTTATTATTGAAGACAAATGTATTGGCTGCGGAATTTGTTTTGACGTATGTAAGTTTGTTGCAGTAATCATAAAATAAACAATAAAAGTCGAGAGCGATGAACTTCCCCATTGAAGTGAACAATAAAACCATACTGGCACGCAGGGGTGAAACCATTCTTGAAGCCCTGGAGCGCAATGGCATTAAAGTGCCAACCCTGTGCCATATGCCGGGATTGAATCCCACAGGCTCCTGTCGCATGTGTGTTGTTGAAGTTGAAGGCAAACGAAATCTCATCACGGCGTGCTCTTACCCTGTGGAAGAGTGGATGAAAATAAAAACCCACTCGCCCCGTGTGGTAAATGCCCGCAAAACCAACGTTGAGTTATTGCTGAGCAATCATCCCGATGACTGCTTGTATTGTGAACGCAACGGAAACTGCGAATTACAACTTTTTGCAGAACAGCTCAATGTAAGGGAACGCCGTTTTATTGGAAAAAAAAACAAATATAAAACTGATCCATCCGGATCGAGCATAGTACGCGATCCGGCCAAATGCATTGTTTGCGGAAGGTGTGTAAGAACATGTGATGAAATCGTGGGTGTAAGTACCCTTGGATTTATTGGCAGGGGAAATCAAACCATTATAGGTCCTTCGTTTAATAAACAGCTTAACTTATCCAGCTGTATAGCCTGTGGTCAATGCATTATGGCTTGTCCTACGGGTGCCCTGCACGAAAAGAGGCATTCGGGTGATTTGCAAAATGCATTGCACAATAATAAAACCCATGTAGTAGCCCAGTATTCTTCAACCATTGCCATTAGTCTGGGTGAAGAATTTAATCTGAAACCCGGCAGGGAAATCAATGGCATTTTGAATGCTGCATTGCGAAAAGCAGGCTTTGATAAGGTATTCGATACTACATTCGGGGCTGATCTGTATTTGATACAACTTGCTGCTGAATTTGAGCAACGTTTAAATGAAGGGGGACGCTTACCCTTGTTCAGCAGTGACTGCCCCGCATGGATAAAGTTTCTGGAGCAATGGCACAGTGACATGATCCCTTATATCTCCACCTGTAAGTCGCCCCAGCAAATGTTGGGTTCCATCATAAACCGGTACTACGCTGACACCTATCATATAAAAACCGAAGACCTTTACACTGTTTCGGCCATGCCCTGCACAGCAAAAAAGTTTGAGGCCCAGCGCGAACAACTCACTCATAAGGGCATCAGCGATGTGGACGCCGTACTTACCACACGCGAACTGGCTCAATTTATTAAGCTGAACGGCATTGAGCTTCAACAAAATGATCCCGAGTTAGCGGATTACCCTTTCCATATCCGAAGTTCAGCAGGAAAATTAATGAGCGTGGCCGGCGGACAAACAGAAGCCCTCATCCGCACACTCTACTTCCGGCTAACCGGTAACGAATTGAAACAGCCCAGGATAAATCAAATGCGGGTTCAGAAAGACTATAAGGAAGTGAAAATAAAAATGGGCAAATACACTTTGGGTTTTGCTGCAGTAAATAGCATAGCATTGGCACATAAACTTATTGAGGAAATAAAAGCCGGACGGGATGACCTGCATTTTATTGAAGTAATGGTGTGCCCGGGCGGTTGCATTAATGGCGGCGGACAACCAATTCGCAAAGGGAGCAATGCAATAAAAATAAGGCAAAAGTCGGTTTATGATCTGGATGAAAATGACCCCATCCCTGTTGCACATAAAAATCCCGGCATCATTGGATTGTACACTGACTTTTTAATTTCCCCGGACAGCACCATTGCCCGCGATTTACTGCATACATCCTATAAAAAGCGCGAGGTTCCACTTTAACCCTCTATAACTATGGATACTTCTGATACAGGCCGAAAAGAGCAACTGGTAAGCACCATCAAAGAACGGTGCCGGGTGTGCTATACCTGTGTACGCGAATGTCCGGCCAAAGCCATTCGCATTATAAACGGTCAGGCCGAAGTAGTTGCTGAGCGCTGTATTGGATGTGGCAATTGTGTTAAGGTTTGCAGCCAGAATGCCAAAGTTTTCCGAAAGGAGATCAATAAGGCAAAATATCTGTTAAAAAGTCCGCAAAAGGTAGCAGCGCTGATAGCCCCCAGCTTTCCGGCTGAATTTTCTGAAATAAAAAATCACCGGCTCTTTGTAAGTCTGGTCAGGGCTCAGGGCTTCGATTATGTGTTTGAAGTTTCCTTTGGCGCCGATCTCGTAGCCCGGGAATACAAAAAAATCATTCAATCCAACCATTTTCCTCCGGTAATCAGCTCTGACTGTCCGGCCATTGTAAGGTACATTGAATATTACCATCCCGACCTGGTAGCTTCACTGGCCAACATTGTTTCCCCTATGGTTGCCATGGCCAGGGTAGCACGCAAAAAATCTGGCAACGATCTTAAACTGGTCTTTATTGGTCCTTGTGTAGCCAAAAAGGATGAGTGCGAAGAAATTGATGCGGTGATCACTTATAGAGAACTGCGTGAAATGATTGCTGAAAAAGGTTTAAAACCTGCTGAAGTTTACCCGACCGAGTTTGATCCGCCATTGGGCGGCCGGGGTTCCATTTTTCCGGTAAGCCGTGGGTTGCTCAACACCATGGGCGTTAAAGAAGATATTTTTGAACGCAATGTAATCGTTGCTGAAGGCAAAAGGGATTTTCAGGAAGCCATTAAAGAATTTGAAAGCGGACAGATTGCTCAGGAGCACCTCGAACTGCTGTGTTGTGAAGGATGTATTATGGGACCTGGAATGTCGCCATACCCTTCCATGTTTCCCTCATCGGGGCGCCGTTATCGTAAACGCGCCAGTGTAAGTGATTATGCGCTGCACAAGCTGGAAACCATGGATATGGAAGTCTGGCAAAAAGCATATGATGATTTTTCTGATCTTGATCTCTTCAGAGCTTTTGAAGTGAAAGACATCCGCAATGAACGGCCTGACCCTCAACAAGTTTCAGCCATCCTTGAAAAGATGGGAAAATTTGATCCCGGCGATCATCTGGATTGCGGTGCCTGTGGTTATGACTCATGCGAGGACCATGCAATTGCCATTATTCAAGGCCTGGCCGAGCATGAGATGTGCCTGCCTTACACCATTGAAAAGCTTCACAACTACATCAATGAGCTTAACATCTCAAACGAACGCCTGGCAAACACCCAGGAAGCACTCAGACAATCGGAAAAGCTGGCAGGTATGGGCCAGTTATCGGCCGGCATCGCTCACGAACTCAATAATCCGCTGGGAATTATTACCATGTACAGCAACATCCTGAAGGATGAATCGCCTGCTGATGATCCCATCCGTAAAGACCTTGACCTGATTGCCGAACAGGCTGAGCGGTGTAAGAAAATTGTAGGCGGACTACTTAATTTTGCACGCAAAAACCAGGTAAACATTACGCAAATTGATATCAATCATTTGATTGAAACGGCCATAAACACCATCATTACCCCCGAATCGGTTACAATATCACTGGAATCAAAAATAAATAACCCATTGGTACAACTTGACTGGGACCAAATGACACAGGTGTTTACCAACCTGATTAGAAATGCAGTGGAGGCCATGCCTGAGGAAGGTGGGAAAATTCGCATCATTGTTGAAGAAAAAGACACAGAAGTGGTGGTTCATCTACAGGATGCCGGCATGGGTATCACCGAAGAAAATAAGGCCAAATTGTTCACTCCCTTTTTTACCACCAAACCTATAGGTAAGGGCACCGGCCTGGGGCTACCCATCATTTATGGTATTGTAAAAATGCATAAAGGCAACATCACATTCACGTCGAATGCAGATCCCCAAAAAGGTGCGACCGGTACCACATTTACCATCACCCTACCCCGGCTGCATGGATGAAGAAGATAAAAGCATATAAACTAAAAACAAACTAAAAAAGTTAAATGTAAGACAAACAGGGCAAAACATAAAAATTATGAAAAAAACGATACTCATTGTAGATGATGATCTGGATTATTTGTTTCAGATGAAGCTAAAAGTTCAACAATTCGGATTTGAAGTGATTACAGCGGAAGGTCAAAAAGAAGCTGAACATATCATCGATACAGTCCGGCCTGATCTGGCTATTTTGGATCTGATGATGGAAAGCGATGACAGCGGTTTTATTTTAGCTTACCGCATCAAACGCAAATATCCAGATGTTCCGATCATCATTGCCACTGCGGTGACGGCTGAGACCGGCATGACTTTTAACATCAATGCCGACGACAATAAACAATGGATTAAAGCCGACTTGTATCTTGATAAAGGCATTCGCGCGGATCAACTGCAACGGGAAATCCATAAACTATTAAAGATCTGACAGATGTCAAACTACAAAATATTGGTTGTTGACGATGAGGCTGGAATCAGGATGGGTACACGGCGCATCTTGCAGAACTTCAAAGTGGACTATCCATTTATGGATGAACACATTGAATTTGAAGTACTTGAGGCGGCCACAGGTGAAGATGCTCTTGAAATTATTGATTCCCAGATGCCAGACATTATCCTGCTCGATAACAAATTACCTGGTATACAAGGCATAGAAGTGCTTGAATATGTAAAGCGCAAAATGCTGGATATTGTGGTGGTGATGATTACCTCTTATGCCTCACTTGAGCTTGCTGTAAAGGCTACACGAGATGGAGCTTATGACTTTATTCCAAAACCATTTACGCCTCAGGAATTGCGCGGATCCATTGAAAATATAACCAAGCAGCTCTTTTTAAAGCGTATGACGCAAAAAATGAATAAAGAGGGCAAACAGATAAGATTTCAGTTCCTTTCGGTGCTTTCGCACGAATTGAAAGCTCCATTAAACGCCATAGAAGGTTACCTGAAAATTATGCAGGAAAGACAGTTTGGTGAAGCATTGGTCTCATATGACCAGATGATTGATCGCTCTATTGAAAGGATTACCGGTATGCGCAGCCTGATTATGGATTTGCTTGATCTTACCAAAATTGAATCCGGCAATCCGGTTCAAAACTTCGAAGAGGTAGATGTGGCTAAAATAGCCCGCGCTTCAATAGATACCATGCGCCCATATGCTATTCAGAAAGATGTGGACATCCATTTAAATTCCCGCGACTCAGCCCTAATGTCTGCTGACAGCAAAGAACTTGAAATCATATTCAACAATCTGATATCCAATGCCGTTAAATACAATAAGCAGGGTGGCAGGGTGGATGTTTTCATAAAAAAGGAAGCTGATTTTCTTACCATTAAGGTTTCGGATTCGGGCATTGGTTTAACGGAAGAAGATCAGGAAAATCTGTTTCAGGATTTTTTCAGGGTAAAGAATTCAAAAACCCGAAACATTACAGGCTCCGGCCTGGGATTATCAATTATTAAAAAAATTGTTGAAATGTACCATGGCGATATAACTGTAGAAAGCATCCCCGATCAGGGATCTACTTTTACGGTGCAATTGCCGGTTGACAGAGAAATAAATTCTTAAAAATGACAAGTAAAAGATTACCGGATAAAACGGTGGAACGACTGAGCCAGTACCGCCGGGCATTGCTTAATTACCTTTCAGGTGGGAAGCAACATATTTTTTCTCATGAAATCGCCAATCTGTTGCATATAACTGCAGTTCAGGTAAGGCGCGACATCATGCTAATTGGCTATACAGGCAGCCTAAGGCAGGGCTATGATGCCCGGGAACTTATCGATTTGATTGGGAAAATTATCGATACCCGTGAGGGCCAAAAGGTAGCCGTTGTCGGCATTGGAAATCTGGGAAGAGCCATAATGGGCTATTTTGCCGGAAAACGCACCAAGCTCAGCATTGTGGCAGCCTTTGACAGTAACCCCGACAAGGTGGATAAAATTTACGCGGGAGTTCACTGTTATTCAAGCGATCAGATGATTGATATTATAAGAAAAGAAAACATATCCATTGCAGTGATTTCGGTGCCGGGTGATGTAGCAGTTAAAGTGGCCGAAGAACTTGTATTGGCTGGCATAAAAGGCATACTTAACTTTTCACCTAAAGCATTGAATGTCCCTGAACATGTATATCTGCAAGAATACGATATGATTACCATGCTTGAAAAAATTGCCTATTTCGCAAAGAAAAACTAACCTTATTTTGATACGATGAGAATTTTTTATGACCCTGAAAATTTGCCCTCCATACCTAACCCGGTGGTTACCACAGGCTCCTTCGATGGGGTACATGTGGGCCATAAAACCATTCTCAACCGTCTGAATGAAATTGCCCGAAATATTGGAGGCGAATCGGTACTCATCACTTTTCATCCCCATCCACGAAAAGTTTTGTTTCCAGACACTGCCGGCAAAAGCCTGCTGCTCATCAATTCACAAAGGGAGAAAATTGAACTGTTAAAAAGAGCTGGCCTGAACAATCTCATCATTTTCACATTTACGCCTGAATTTGCCCATATATCTTCCATTGATTTTATTCGAAACATTCTGGTAGGAAGGTTGCATGCCAAAAAGGTAGTCATTGGATTTAATCACCATTTTGGGCACAATCGTGAAGGCAATTTCGACTACTTGTATGAATTAGGTCAATATTATCATTTTGGAGTAGAAGAAATACCTGAGCAGGACATTCATAACGAAACAGTAAGTTCCACGCTAATCCGGAAAGCTTTGCTCGAAGGGAAAATACAACGTGCAAATGCCTATCTCGATCACTTATACATTATCATTGGCACTTTACAACCGGGCAGCGACACCTGCCGGCAAATCAACTTTCCCACAATGAGAATTGCCATTGAAGATGAAAATAAGCTGGTTCCCTGTGACGGTGTTTATGCAGTGAGTATAATGGTCAGGGACGTTCATTATAAGGGAATAGTTAACATTAAGAACTCCCTGATGCCTGAGATCAGGAATGTAGATGAAATCATCATCGATATTCATTTCTTCGAAAAAGATGGTTTCCTTCCGGGGGATGAGGCTACGCTGTTTTTTGCCAAGCGCATCAGGGATGAATTACATTTCAGCAACGATGAGGAAATGAAGATGCAATTGAAGCAGGATTATAACGAGGTGAATGAGCTGATATACTGATGTTTATGAAAAATCCGACACAAATGAAAATTACTTTTCTGGGTACCGGTACATCCATTGGCGTTCCGGTAATTGCCTGTAATTGTCCGGTTTGCAAGTCAAGCGATCCGCATGATAAGCGTTTCAGAACCTCAGCTATGGTTGAAGTAAATAATCAGCGTATTGTGATTGACTGTGGGCCTGATTTCAGGTTTCAGATGCTCAAGCAAAACGTGGATGACATTGATGCTGTGATTTTTACACATGAGCATCGCGATCATATTGCCGGATTGGATGATGTGCGGGCTTTCAACTATATTTTAAACAAAAATATTCCCATTTATGGTACGCATGCAGTGCTGGAAGCCATTCAAACAGAATTTCCCTATATTTTTGCTGAAAACAGATATTTTGGAGTACCACAACTAAGTGTTCATGAGATTTGTTGCGAACCTTTTACGATAGGAGACACTCAAATTTTGCCCATTCAGGTAATGCACCATGCTCTTCCGGTGTTTGGATACCGCATTGGTGATTTCACTTATATAACCGATGCCAGTGCTATACCCGATGAAGAGAAGCATAAAATTAACAATTCGAAAATCCTTGTATTAAATGCATTGAGAAACTCTAAACATGTCTCTCATTTTTCGCTTAAAGAAGCCCTTGCGCTGATTGAAGAACTTAAACCTGAGCGGGCCTACCTTACCCACATCAGCCATTTTCTGGGATTGCACCGTGAAGTTGAGGAAAATTTACCACCCAATGTTCATCTTGCTTATGATAATCTGATTATAGAATGCTGAAGTGTTAAAAATAATCAGGTTTTTAGTCGTTATCCTCCCTGGAATGAAGTATCTTTGCTGTATCAAAGCACTACATTCAAAACATTTAAAATCAATATATTATGATTTTCAATCCTGAAAAATGCCGCATACCGGATCAGAGAATGGTTCCATTTATTGATCCGGAGGAAATTTGGGACATCATTAACAACACCAAAGCCGACAAAACCCGTGTGCGTGAAGTAATACAGAAATCTCTCGACAAGCAGCGTCTCACTATGGAAGAAACGGCTGTTTTAATTAATGCAGACGATCCTGAATTGATTGAAGCAATTAAAGAAGGCGCACGTGAACTTAAAAAGAAGGTTTACGGTAACCGGATTGTACTGTTTGCCCCATTGTATGTAGGTAATAAATGCACGAACAATTGCAAATATTGCGGTTTCCGTGCATCCAATAAGGAAGCAATTCGTAAAACCCTCAACGATGCCGAACTTGTGCGCGAAGTAGAGGCCCTCGAAGATCATGGACAAAAACGACTGATACTGGTGTATGGTGAGCATCCGGAATATTCGCCTGAATACATAGCCCATACCGTAGAAACTGTTTATGGTGTAAAAAAAGGCCCGGGTGAGATCCGCCGGGTCAACATCAATGCGGCTCCATTGGATATTGAAGGTTTTAGAACGGTAAAAAAGGCCGGAATTGGTACTTATCAGATTTTTCAGGAGACGTATCATCCTGAAGCATATAAAACCTATCACCTGGGTGGTAAAAAACGGGACTTCAATTATCGCCTCACAGCTCTTGACCGTGCCCAGGAAGCAGGGATTGATGATGTAGGTATTGGTGCTCTGTTTGGATTATATGACTGGCGGTATGAAGTACTTGGATTAATCAGGCACACCAACCATTTAGAGGCCTGTTACAATGTAGGTCCGCATACCATCTCTTTTCCTAGAATTCAGGATGCCTCAAAACTTGATCTGGGTGAAGATTACACAGTGAATGATGAAGATTTTGCCCGCCTGGTTGCCATTCTGCGTCTGGCTGTGCCCTATACTGGTATGATACTCACTGCGCGTGAAAACCCCCAATTGCGACATGAAGTAATTCAGTTTGGTGTATCACAAATAGATGGGGGCACCAAACTTGAGCTTGGTGCATATGCCGATAGTCTGAATGAACAGCAGGACCTGAACAAAGAACAGTTTCAAATCAACGACAACAGGTCGCTAAATGAAATTATTGATGAACTGTTTGAGAACGACTACCTGCCTTCATTCTGCACCGCCTGTTACCGCCGGGGTCGCACGGGTGAACATTTTATGGAGTTTTCAGTTCCCGGCTTCATCAAACGATTTTGTTCACCAAATGCCATGCTTACGCTGGCTGAGTATCTGGAAGACTATGCGCCTGAGGATACCCGCAAGCGTGGCTGGGAAGTAATTGATAAAAACCTGAAGGACCTGGAAAAATCACCAGAAAGCAGAAGTAGCAAAGATTTGAAACAGCGGTTGGATCGCGTGCTGGCCGGGGAAAGAGATTTGTACTATTAATCAGAAAATGAATTTATAATATGAAAGAAACACGAATCATCGGCCTGTTGATACGCGACCGGATAAAAGAAGCCGGCAGGTTACAACAAACATTGAGCAACTATGCCCACATCATAAACACACGGCTTGGATTTCACGAGCTGAACGAGAACAAATGTAGTCGCAGTGGAGTGATTGTACTTCACCTCAGCGGGGAACCGGCTCACTGGAAAGAGTTTGAATTGGCCATCAATGCTATCGAAGGAGTTGAAATGCAACAAATCTCATTTAAGTTATAAATCATGACAAAAGTTAGAATTATCGGATTAAATGTAGGCAATCGTGAAAGTACTGCCCGGTTGGTACAAAAAATACTTACCATGTATGGTTGCTCCATAAGAACCCGATTGGGGCTTCACGATCCTGCCGGTGAGCAGAGCAGTCAGGGTGGATTGATTTTGCTCGAGCTGATAGGTGAACAAGAGGAATGGAACAGACTGGAGCAGGAATTGCAAGAAATTCCTGAACTGGAAATCCAAAAAATGGATTTTAACGGATCACCGGCTTAATTGCGCAGTCCGCGAAGAATGGTTACTGCACCTTTGTAGGAATCGTTGCGAAAGTATCCAAAGGTATCCAGTTTATAATAATAAGTTCCCTCGGGCAGATTGCCCCCATCCCAATTATTGCGGTAATTCTCACTGCTGTATACTTTGCGCCCCCAACGGTCGAGAACTACCAGTTCCATACGTATAAACTCCTGATCAATAGGTATATAATTACTTCCACTTGCGCTGCCCCCATCATTTTTCTTGGCAATTTTGAAAAAATCATTGGTGTTGTCACCATTTGGAGTAAAAACATTGGGTACAAACACTTCTGCTTCCCGTACCGGAATCAATTTAGTAATCAGTGTATCACAGCCCTGAGCATTCACAACCCTCAGGTTCACCCTGTAGTTTTCAAGGTCGGGCATGGATGCGGTAGAATACACGTGTAGCGGATTACGCTCTCGGGAAGGCTCACTGCCATCGCCAAAATCCCACAACCATTCTACGATATCCGGATCTTCGGTAAACGAAAAACGCACCGCAGGATTCTGAATATAAACGGTGTCGGGGTTGAGATCAACCTCCACAGTGGTTGAAGGCAGTTGTGAAACGAAATAGTTGGTATCTAAAACACATCCATTGCCATCGGTTATCCGCAGATTGTTAATGCCGCTGCAGGCGCCTGATTTAATGCTGTCGAAAACCGAAGGTTCTCCATTCCACAAAAACTCATAAGGTCTGGGACCGCCTGAAACATACGCAGCAATATTGGCATCACAGCTACTGGCGCAGGTAGCATCAATCTCATCAATGACTACAAACAATTCAGGCAACAAATTCAACCAGGCATTCTGGTAGGCAGAGGTTAACCCTTGTCCGCCCGATTGCCGGAAAAAGCTAAGATCCTGGTTCCAGATGAGTTCACCTGAGGCAAATCCAGTCTTAAATCCAAGATCGAAAAGCTTGGTATTGGTAAAGCTTACAGGAGCCGATGAGCTCCAGCTAAAGCGCATTCCCTCAGGCAAGAGCGTAAATTCATAAAATCCCGTTTTAAGCAATGCATTGATCTGACGAAAATCAATGTATACGGCCGTTTGCGGATCAAAATTCAACACCAGCGAGATGGAGTCTACATTTTGCAGGTTGGTAACTGTAACCGGCAGATACAGCACACTGTTCGGACAAACCGTAGCGCTATCGATGCGCGTGACGTTTTCCTGTGAATAGGAAGTAAAATATCCGGAGAGCAGCAACAGCAGACCGGTGATTTTTACAAGAAAAATTAAATTTGATCTATTCATCAGGCTTAAAAACCGCAATATTGAACAATGCACAGTTTGAGCGGGCTAAATTAGTGATTTATCTTCATTCATTAAACGAATGAGCATCTAATTTGGTATAAATGTATAAAATCATATTTTCACAGCCATGCATTCAGCCAATCAATCCCACAGCAAGTGTAGCCTTCTTACTGCATCATTGCCAATACTATGTGTAGCCTGATCTTTTCATACCTGACAGCCGCAAAGTAGTGAAGGCTGGTCTGAGTGGCAATCTTTTCTTTTTGCTTATTAAAAGTGACCTTATGAACCTGGTATAAAAACTCATTTTTTGTCACTAAGCCACAAACACCTGCCTGCGGGCTTATGCAGGCAGGCACAATACCTTACCAAGCTTTAATCGCTGATATACAGAATCTTGTGCAACCTGGCAACTTCGTGTTTTAATGGTAGTTTTTTATACCTTTTCAGACTGGACTCACCTTATGTTTAAGAACCTGCTAATCCATTTATCCACACGCTACATCACTTAATCAATAATGCTTTCCGGACAGCATCATTAACGTACAGTCGCTTACCGTTACAATATCATGTTGCCGGGCAAGTTTTTCAAGTTCAGGATTCCATGTGCCCGGATTAAAAATAATGCGTTCCGGATTCAACCTGATGATATAATCATAGTATTGGGGCTGACGGGGTGCGCCAAGGTAAAGTGTGATCGTATGAACTTCAGGCAAAAGAGGTTGTCCTGTTTGTATCTCCACGCCTGCTACCCTGCCCGGACGAAGGCCAATGGCACTAACCGGCACCTTATGATTCACCAGCTCGCGTATGCAGATATTTGAATAACGTGAGGGGTTAGTACTCGCCCCAAGTACCAGGGTATGCTTATTAATTTTAGAAGTCATAATTTACTTTTCGATTCCGCAAACAATTTACAGACCTAAACTTCGGATAAGAGTGTATCCAGATTTTCAAACTTCTGACGATAATCTTCAATGGACGCTTCAATAACTTCGTGACATTCCTGAACACCATAAACATGCGTTATTTCGCTGGCCTGCTTTTCGTCAGGCAGATCCTTGTAGGTGAGGAAGTAGTGTTTCAATCTTTTCACAACGAGGGGTGGCAATTCGTCAACATCTTTATATTCGCCATATACAGCATCATTGCGCAGGACTGCAATAATTTTATCGTCAGCCTGATTTCCGTCGATCATGCGAAATCCCCCAATGGGTATGGCTTGTACGAGAATGTCACCATGCGAGATATTTTTCTCAGCTAAAATACAAATATCCAAAGGGTCGCCATCCCCAATAATTCCTTCGCGCTCTGTTTTTTTCATGTTATACTCCGCTACCTTTCTACCACAAAGGGTTTGCGGAAGAAAGCCATATAATGCCGGCAATACATTGGAATACTTTTGAGGGCGGTCGATGCGAAGATAGCCGGAAATTTTATCCACTTCATACTTCACGGTATCCGTGGTAACCATTTCAACAAAACAGGTAATTACCTGTGGAGATTCAGGGCCCAGTTCAATGCCGTGCCAGGGGTGAGATTTATACCGGAGGCCCATTAGGCGTCCAATTGGATCCATTAGTCTGTTAGCCATTATAATATTGATTTTAGGTATTTATATTTTAAAAACCCTGCAAAGGTAATGCTCAAATCAATGCACTGCTATGTTTTATTGATTCCGACAGCTTGTCACTTTTATTTTTTTTACTCCTTTGGATGTGTCTATTTGTCTGCAATTTATTGCATTTCCCCGTTTGGCAAAATAGTTGCAAGTGTCTGAGGTAGAATATAAATGCCAGGTGGCAGGACTTTTTTATTATCCCAAATATAAAAAGAGGAGAACAAAAAATGAACTTAAATAATTTTACCATCAAATCGCAGCAGGCTGTTGAGCAGGCTCAACAACTGGCATCCAGCCAGAAGAACCAGTCGATTGAGACCGCACATTTATTGAAAGCACTATTGGAGACTGATGACAATGTAACACCGTTTTTATTGGGTAAGTTCAGCGCCAATATTGCCAACATCACCAAAGCTCTTGATGCCCTTATCAATAGCTTTCCAAAGGTAACCGGCGGGGAGCAATATCTGGGCAATAGTGCCTCGAAAGCGCTTCAAAAAGCCGTGGGTTTTGCCAAAGATATGAATGATGAATTCGTATCCGTTGAACATTTATTGCTGGCACTGCTGACCAATAATGACCAGGTATCAGATATACTCAAGCATGCCGGTCTAAACGAAAAGGAACTTAAAGACGCCATTGCTGATTTACGCAAAGGCTCGAATGTGAATACTGCCAGCGCCGATGAAACCTACAATGCACTTAATCGTTATTCACGTAATTTAAATGACCTTGCCCGAAGCGGCAAGCTCGATCCGGTAATAGGACGCGATGAAGAAATTCGCAGGGTACTTCAGATACTTACCCGCCGTACAAAAAACAACCCCATTCTTATTGGTGAACCCGGAGTTGGAAAAACTGCCATAGCAGAGGGACTGGCACATCGAATCATTAATGGTGATGTACCCGAAAACCTAAAATCGAAAAAGATTTTTTCTCTGGATATGGGATCGCTGATTGCCGGGGCAAAATACAAGGGTGAGTTTGAAGAAAGACTCAAGTCTGTGATTAAGGAAGTAATACAATCCGATGGGGAGGTCGTACTTTTTATTGATGAAATTCACACCCTGGTAGGAGCCGGTGGAGGCGAAGGTGCTATGGATGCTGCCAATATACTGAAACCAGCCCTGGCACGGGGTGAGCTTCGGGCAATTGGCGCCACTACGTTAAAAGAATACCAAAAATTCTTTGAGAAAGATAAAGCCCTGGAACGCCGGTTTCAGATTGTGGTTATCGATGAACCCGATACACTCAGCGCCATATCTATTTTACGGGGTCTTAAAGAGAGATACGAAACCCATCATCAGGTGAGAATTAAGGATGAAGCCATTGTAAGTGCCGTAGAGTTGTCTCAACGCTATATCACCGATCGGTTTTTGCCTGATAAAGCCATTGATCTGATTGACGAAGCGGCCGCACGGCTTAGGTTGCAGATAAACTCTGTACCCGAAGCACTTGATGAGGTGGAACGCCGCATTAAGCAGCTTGAAATAGAGCGTGAAGCCATTAAGCGCGAAGGAGACGATTCCCGTTTGAAGATGCTCAATCAGGAAGTGGCCAACCTAAGTGATGAACGCAACCGGATAGCTGCCAAATGGAAAGCTGAAAAAGCAGTTGTCGATGGCATTCAGCAAAGCAAAAAGCAAATCGAACAGTACCGTTTTGAAGCTGAAAAAGCAGAAAGAGATGGGGAGTATGGCAGGGTAGCGGAAATCCGGTACGGATTGATTAAGGAAGCCGAACACAGGCTGGAAGAACTAAAAAAAGAGCTGAATGAAATGCAATCCTCCTCAGCCCTAATTAAAGAAGAGGTAGGGGCCGAGGAAATTGCCGAGATCGTGTCACGCTGGACAGGCATTCCGGTAAGCCGCATGCTACAAAGCGAACGTGAAAAGTTGTTGAATCTGGAACAGAAACTGCACGAGCGGGTAGTAGGTCAGGATGAAGCCATAGGTGCCATTGCTGATGCCATACGCAGAAGCCGTGCAGGACTGCAGGACAGCCGCCGGCCCATTGGTTCATTTATCTTCCTGGGTACTACCGGGGTAGGTAAAACCGAACTGGCAAAAGCATTGGCTGAATTTCTGTTTAACGATGAAAATGCAATGGTGCGTATAGATATGTCAGAGTATCAGGAAAGACATACTGTATCACGACTTATAGGTGCGCCTCCGGGCTATGTGGGTTACGATGAAGGCGGGCAGCTTACCGAAAAAGTGCGTCGCAGACCATACTCTGTGGTGCTGCTGGATGAAATTGAAAAAGCGCACCCCGATGTCTTTAACATACTGCTTCAGGTACTTGATGAAGGCCGATTAACTGATAACAAAGGCCGTACTGCTGATTTCCGCAATACCATCATTATAATGACTTCCAATATGGGTTCTCAGATTATAAGTGAACACATGAGCAAGCTTACCGATGCAAACCATGATGAAGTTTTTGAACAAACCCGCCTTGAAGTGATGGAGTTACTGCGAAGGAGTATTCGTCCCGAGTTTCTCAATCGCATTGATGAACTCATTATGTTTAAGCCACTTACCCGTGCCGAAATTATGGAAATTGTCGAACTTCAACTTCGCAATCTTACTCAAATGCTGAGTAGAAATGAAATTGCGCTCGAATATACCGAATCTGCTGTCGAAAAAATCGCCAATGTAGGTTTTGACCCCCAGTATGGGGCCCGACCGGTGAAAAGAGTATTGCAAAGAGAAGTGCTCAACGAATTGTCTAAAAAGATACTCGCTGACCAGATCAACAGAGCAGTACCCATAGTGCTGGATGCACAAAACAATGAACTTGTTTTTAGAAATTAAATAATTTAAAGCACAGGAATTTAAGGCTAAGAATCAATTGAGCCCGTATAAACTTTAGGGATTCATCGCTTCGCTCTGAATGACAGAATATTACATATTTTTTAGAGATTGGAGGTGGGAGGAAGTTGCGCTTCCTCCCACCCCCAATCCCCCTTATAACTAAAAGCTATATATTACTGTCATTCAGAACGAAATGCAGTGAAGTGATGAATTTTTGCCATGAAAATGATTTTAATCGGTCTCTAATGGCTAAGAATTTAAATTGTGCTGCTTAAATTCTGTTGCGCCAGCTAAAATGGATGTTTCGAAAAGCAAAAATGAGGGATGAGTTTTCGCGAATATCTCTCCTTTATCTTATATAAGACCAATTAAAATCTGACTTTTTTTCGATACGCAGGGCAGGTTTGAATGAGTTCTAAAGTCTAAAGCTCAAACTCCAGCCCAAGATGATCTTTGAATGTAGAAAGAGAAGGATTTTTGTCATTCATCTCTTTAAATTTTTCTTCATCAGTATAAGCAACCTTTTTCCCGGGTTCAACTTCATTGACCTCAGTTTCCAGGGTAACACCATAATTGTTTAGCTTTTTGCGCAGAAACTCCAGCATCCAGGTTTTTTTTTGGTTGATTTCCGCAAGCTGAATACGATTGTTGACATGAACAACTATGATGTTTTTTTCGCGTAACTCAGGCATTGAATTGGTAAGCGTGTAGCTGAAATCAGGCTCTTCATGTACCAGGGCTGCCATTTCCTTCCAGGTCCGATGTAACATATCTATACTAAAGGCATCTCTGTCGGGAGGCAGCACTTTGTCAGGTTCTTCTGCTTTTTTTACGCCGGAGTCGGCTGAACTCATTAAATTACTGATATTGATTCCCGAATAGGTATTTCCTCTGGTAACTTTGGCGGGTTCAACCGGCTTTACCGGTTCCGGCGTTTTAGTTTCATTTTGTATTGTTTCAGGCTTAATCTCCGGGGTAACCTCCGGTTCAGCAGCCATTAAGGGAGTTTCCGAAACAGACTCCATAGGTTTTACCGCAGGCGTTACAGGCCTGGTTGATGGAGCTTCAGGGGGCACAATTTCCTGAACTTTTGCAGGTACCGGCGGAGGAGCTGATGACGGTAATTTTACCGGAGAGGGTTCAGCTACCATTGATATCGTGTTGGGTGTTTTATCAGATGGAGCAGTGATCAGAGAACAAATCCGTAGCAGGGCGATCTCAATCAGCAAGCGTTTATTATTGCTTGTCTTATAATTCAAGTCACAGTCGTTGATTATTTCCAACGATTTCAACAAAAATGCAGGACTACATTGTGCAGCCTGTTGCAAAAAATGTGTTTTTACGCTCTTTGAAGTTTCGAGCAATTCTACCGTTTCTTTGTCCTGGCAAACAAGTAAATTGCGCAGGTGCTCACCCAGACCTATTACGAAATGCTGCCCGTCAAAACCATTATTCATCACTTCATTGAAGATAAGCAGGGCATTGCGGGTATCAGCCTTAAGAAAATATCCGGTAAGTCTGAAATAATATTCATTGTCCAGCACGTTCAGACTTTCAATAACATGCTGATATTTTAATTCATTCCCACTGAAGCTAACCAACTGATCGAACATTGACAGCGCATCGCGTAACGCTCCGTCAGCCTTCTGAGCGATTACATGCAGGGCTTCGGGATCTGCCTGAACATTTTCACTTTTAGCAACAAAAGCAAGATGACCGGCAATGTCATCCACATTGATGCGCCGGAAGTCGAAAATCTGACAGCGGGAAAGTATGGTAGGAATAATTTTAAATTTCTCGGTGGTAGCAAGAATAAATTTTGCGTATGGCGGGGGTTCTTCCAGGGTTTTCAAAAATGCATTAAAGGCCTGTGAAGAGAGCATGTGCACCTCATCAATAATATACACTTTATATTTTCCCACCTGAGGCGGGATACGTACCTGATCTACCAGTATTCTTATGTCCTCAACCGAATTATTTGAAGCTGCATCCAATTCAAACACATTAAAGGAAGAAGTTTTCCCAAAGGCTTCACATGAAGGACAGCTGCCGCAAGCCTCCCCCTCCGGGGTGAGATTGGTACAATTGATGGTTTTGGCAAAAATACGGGCACAGGTAGTTTTACCCACACCTCTGGGGCCGGTAAATAAAAATGCCTGAGCTATCTGCTGATTGCGGATGGCATTTTTTAAAGTATTGGTAATCATCTCCTGACCCACCACCGTTGAAAAAACAGATGGTCGGTATTTGCGTGCAGAAACTACAAAATTATCCATAAAAATACTTAAATTTAAGAGGCCAAACTTACACAAAAAAACCGATATATGCTTTAGCAAAAAGGATATATGAACAACAAAACAGTGCCCCGATAAATAAAATAAGGGGAGTAAAAAACCCATGGGGAACACATGGAGTTTATCTACCCAATCTTATCTTAAATCGTTAATATTAAAAGAAAACAATTTATTCAGGTCCTGCCTTATCTTTAGCTTTTTGGATAATCTCATCTGCCTGCTGCCGCGCCCTGGCCATGATATTGTCACCCTGCTGACGGGCTTCGGCTATTATTTTTCCGGCTGCATTGTCACCTTCCTCCCTCACTTTCTGGGCAGCCTTTTTGGCGGCTAATTCGGCGATAGGCCCATTCTTTTTACCTTCAGCCAGCAACTGGTCTGCGCGGTTGTTTGCCTCAGTCTGAAGTTTTTGTGCTGATTCATTGGCTGCCTTCATTAACTTATCTACCTGTTGTTGAGCCTGATTCAGCAATTTTTGAGCTTCAGCATTGGCTTCTTCAATGTATCTGCCTACTTCTTCTCTTACCCGTGCTTCTGCTTCTTCCTTTTTTTCGCGAAGCGCATCTTCCATTTGCGATTTCAGATCAGTTACTGCACCCTGAACCTGTGAACCTAAATCAGTTGTTATTTTGGGATCAGAAATCAGGCCGGTAATCAATATTTTAACGGGAACTTTGTCGCCAAGGCTAAAATTAGCTCCTTTCTTATTGGCAGCGCTTACCAGATTTTCCAATACATTATTGGCTGCCCCTCCAAAATATGCACGGGGTATTTCCATTTGCATCTGATACTCCAGGGTTTGATCAAACGAGTTCCATCCTGATATTACCGTATTTATTTCTCCAAGTTTCATTTCAAAAGGCTTCACAAATACTTTTCCTTCCACTATCTCAAAAGAAAGATTAACATTGTTGAAAGCCCAGTCTTTCAACTCTTTGATTTTCAGAGCATCAGCAATTCTTGTTATGGTATTTACACCTGTGAAAGCAAGTTTGGGAGAGGTAAGGCCACCATCCCCGTTAAGGGTAGGATAAACTGGCATCATATCTTCGCCCAGCCGGGAGCTAATATTGAAGTCTAAACTTAATTTACCCTCAGCTTTTTGCGCAATGGGTGCCAGCATTTCAACCGTATTAAATGCCCCGGCAATTTGCCGTGCTTCTATTGCCTTTATGGCAACATTAAAGTCAATATCGGGTTGCTGAGGCTGGGGAACAGAATAACTTCCCGATAAGGCCATGCTACCTCCAAGCGTATTCATGCTTAAGTTTTCAAGGAATATTTTCTTGTCTTTAATCATAAGCAGGCCCTTTACCTGTGTAAGATTCAGGTTATCATAAATCACTTCCGCAACAGTAGCGCGCAAAGTTATATCTACATCAGCAGGAACCTCTATTATGCCTAAGGCAACCGTGTCTGCAGGAGTGGATGCAGTTTGAGACTCAGTCATAAAATCATTGATATTCAGATAGGAGGAAATCAAATCAATTTCACCTTTCAACTCACCTTTATTGATGAAATAACCCAGGATGTTGCGAACACTTCCTGTAACTGAGAAATCATTACGCCCTATTAAGGCTTTATCCACCTTTAGGGATGCCTGTTGAGGGCTGATGTTCATTATTCCTTCTGCCATCCGGAAACCGTCCGGAAGCGAGGTGGTTTTATAAATCAGGTTATGTGCTTCTATTTTACCGGCGGCCTCAAACTCCTCATATCGCTCCTGTTCAATGGCCGACATCCTGCCTTTTGCAGCCACATCAAAATCCACCAAACCCGAAAGCTCATCCTGTGCTTCCAAAGGATAAAATTTCTGCACATCACCCAGATCAAGTTTGCCTTTAAATGCCAAATCCACCTGAGGATCACTTACCGGATTAACTACAAACAGCCGGCCATCAATGGGATTGGAGGCCATTTCAAGATGAAACTTCGGCACATCAATAGTGGTATTGTCTAAATCCGGACCATCACTTTTTACTGAAGCCTGTACATGAATATTTTTTACTGACTCGGGCAGGTCAGGGTAACGGAACATACCATTGTCAATGGTGAGATTTAAGGCATAATCTGGCATTGCATTGTCATCATAATGACCTTTTACATACCCATTGAAAGCGACTTTTCCGGAGGCATCTACCGATTCAAAATCTTTTGTGTAAATAGCCGGAACAAGCGACAGGAAATTTTTAAAATCGTTCTCCGGGGCTTTGAAAGCAATATCCATATCATAACCCTGCTCAGGCATAGCGAAGAAACCATCAAATAATAATTTGAGGGCATTTACTTCCATTTCCGCATCAGCAAATGTAAATTTCATGGCATTGAAATCAGCACCCAGCAAGGCCTTCATTTCAGCTTTTGCTCTGTTCAGATAACGAATACCATCATAATCCACCGTAAGATTTCCAATCTCAATGTTGGTATTGAGATCGGTCCGATCAGCGGTAAAATCCCCGCTTAATTTCACATCAATCGCATGACCATCCATCTTCATGGGCAAGGTAGCATCATAATATCTGATTCTGCCATCGTTCAAAAAAACCCCTTTCAAAGCAATCTTCATAGCCGAAGCCTCACCTTCAACTGCTGCCGTTGTATCGGCAGTTGGTTTCATAATGTCCCAGTTGGCATGTCCATCAGATAATACTTTGAGAAATACCGAGGGTTGTTTCAATGTTATTTCCCTGATTTTATAGGTATTTCCTTTAACCACACTCATAATGTCGAGCGTTAACCGCAAAGAAGCTGTAGAAATGAGGGTATCATTTTCAAAATCGTTGATTCCGGTTAGACTAAGATTTTGAATACCCACCGAAACATTTGGAAAGCTTCTGAAAAGTGATAAGCTTACTTTGCTGAAATCGAGTTGAGCATTAAGATTTTGGTTGGCCTCCCGCTTCACGGCTTCAACAATCTTGCCTTTGAAAGCAAATGGTAATACAATCATGAGGACCAAAAGGATGCCTACAACAATTAGCAGAATTTTAAAGGTTTTTTTCATTGGAATAATTTTTAACATGTCTTTTCTTTTAGAAAAGATTTGGTTATATTCATTATGTTTGGCTATACTGATTATCAATAAGATAGCATGAAAGCTTAAACCCGCATGAATAATGCCACAGCTTATATCATCTGGAGTGCACGTGCTTCTGTTACATTAACAATATCTGCATACTTTGGTTTAAATCATCCATGATTTCACAGGTTCTTCATGATTTGGCATAAAACATAACGAGGATTTAAACTTTGGGCTGCCTGCGAACAGTGCGTGGCTGAGCTCAAAGGCATTCTTTTGCATTTTACTATTCGGAGTTGCCACAACCAAAGAACTCAAATGATTCAATTGAAAGGAGCTAAATTGATAGATTTACAACAATTTATGATCAATCATGCCAGACAATAGCATATGATCGGCTATAACCAGTGCAGCCATGGCTTCGACCACTGCCACAGCTCGGGGCACAATGGTAACATCGTGACGTCCTTTAATTGATAACTTTAAAGGCTTGCCATGTTTGTCCACCGTTAGCTGATTACGTTTAATACTTGCAACAGGTTTAAAGGCTACAGAAAACCAGACAGGTTCTCCCGTAGAGATACCTCCCAATATTCCTCCGGCATGATTGGATGCCGGCTTAACAATGTTATCCACATTTTCAAAGGGATCATTGTGTTGTGAACCATACAGTTCGGCAGCATGGTATCCTTCACCGTAGCTAAAACCTTTTGCCGCATTGATGCTGAGCATGGCTTTAGCCAGGTCGGCCTGAAGCTTATCAAATACCGGCTCACCCAGTCCGGGGGGCAATCCTTTTATCACCACTTCCACAATTCCTCCGGCGGAATCACCCGTAGTTTTTAGTATAGCCAGTTCATCCATCATCATTTGAGTTGCAACCGGATCGGGACAAAATAACTCCGAGTTAACCACATCAGATTGCGTTACATCAAGCACATTTACATTAGCCTTAACTTTTCCGATTTGTGTAATATAGCCGAGAATGGCAATGTCTTTTGTTGAAATAAGTTGCTTACAGAGGGCACCGGCAACCACGCGTATGGCAGTTTCGCGCGCCGAAGCGCGGCCACCTCCGCGATAATCGTAATGGCCATACTTGGCCTCCCAGGAATAGGCAGCATGAGAAGGCCGATAAACATCTTTAAGTGCTTCATAATCTACACTACGAACATTGGTATTACGAATGAGGAATGCCAACGGAGCACCGGTAGTTTTACCTTCAAATATACCCGACACAAACTCCGGAACATCCGGTTCGTTTCGGGGAGAAGCGTAATCTCCTTTCCCGGGCCGGCGTTTTTCCATTTCAGTCATCAGTTCATCCATATCCAGGGTTAGTCCGGAAGGAAACCCATCCAGCACTCCGCCAATCATTGGACCATGTGATTCCCCAAAAGTAGTAAGCCGGAGCAAATGTCCGAAAGTATTGCCTGCCATAAAACGAAGGTATAAAAAATATGAATCGCCTCAATCGAAAACTGCCGGATGTCCGGCAGTTTCAGTTTTCTTAATTTCCTGCCTCACGCAGGGCTTTCATTTTTGATTCAAGCATCTGAAGCTCATCTTTTGCCTGATCAATCTTTTTTTCAAATTCCTGTTTCAACAAATTGGCTGTTTTGGAATTGGCAAAAAACCCAATGTTATTTTCCCACAGTTTTATATCATCCTGCAATTGCTGAATCTTTCCCTGAAGAAAACCGCGTTCTTTGCTGATGACTCTGCCGGCATCTTGCGAATCTTTGGTCATGCGGTCAATCCGGTTGCGATAGTTGTTTGCACCCGATGTCATAGAATCCATTTTGAGTTTTTCAAAATGTTTGTTGATCAATGACCTGAATTCGGTTTGCAGCCTTTCCTTTTCTTTTATGGGAACAAAACCAATATCCATCCATTGACGCTGAAAGCTCTTCAATGTCTCAATGGCCTGATTGCGGTCATCGCCCACTTCAAAGCCTTTCACCTTATCGATAAGTTCGAGTTTCAGTTTAAGATTCTCTCCTTCATGACTTTGAATGTTGCTAAAATATTCATTTTTGGCTTTGAAGAATTCGTCACATGCTGCCCGAAACCGCTTCCAGATACGGTCGCTTTGTTTGCGTGGCACCGGACCTACTTTTTTCCATTCATTCTGCAAATTGATGAGATCGCGGGTGGTGCTTTTCCAGTTGGTACTGTTGCGTAATGCTTCCGCCTGCACACATAAATCAAGCTTTACATTAAAATTATGCAGTTGCTGTTCCTTTAGATTAGAATAATATTCTTTTTTAGCATTGAAAAAAGAATCCAGCGATGCTTTAAACCGGTTCCAAATTTCATTGTTTTGTTTCTTGGGAGCAGGTCCCAGACTTTTCCACAATTGCAACAATTCGGTAATTTTATTGGTGGTATCCTGCCAGCTTTTAATGCTATCATTTTCCACCTGAAGCAACTGTTCTGCTTTTTCGCATAATATTTTCTTGGCAGCCAGATTCTGCTCAAAATTAGTCTGCATCTGAGCATAATATTCATGCCGGCGCTCATTAATCTGGTCGGTTGCTGCCCTGAAACGCTCCCATATTTCATCTTTTTTATCCTGAGGAACAGGTCCTATTTCTTTCCAATCCTCATGATATTGCTGTAATTGTTTAAATGATTTGGTAATGGATTTTTCAAGCAACAGCTCCTCTGCCTTTTCACAAAGAAGCATCTTGGCTTCCAGATTCTTCTTCAGATCAAGGTCTTTGAGTTCCTTATTGATTTTAACCTTGTCGAAGAATTTCTCCACCAAAAAATGATAGTTCTGCCAAAGGGTATTTACCTCACCTTTCGGAACCATTCCTATGGTTTTCCACTTTTCCTGAAGATTCTTAAATTCATCATAGGTCTTCTTAAGGGTTTCTTCAGAAGCAATAAGCATTTTAAGTTCATCAAGAATCTTGTTTTTTTCTTCCAGATTGGCAGCTTTTTCCTTTTCAAGTTGTTCATTAAAGGCAGCCCTGCCTTTCCTGTAAATTCCAAAAGCCTCCTTATAGCGGATTTCTATATCATCATCGGCAATGAGATGCTGAGCATCGGAACTGTCAATATTCTCAGTGTCAATTTCTTCGTTTTGTTCAGCCAGTTTCTGATAGGCTTCGTGTTTAAATTCTTTGTTAAGTTTAAGAAAGGCCATTTTTATCTGACCTACATCTCCTTTAATTTTATTGATGTCTGGGTCCTTAACCAATTCTTCCAGCTTTTCAACCAATTGAAGGCGGCTCATTTCAGTGTAGCTGGTCTCATCTTCGGCTTCCTCATCCTCTTCAGAATCATCGGACTCTTCTTCATCCTCATCATTTAAGGAAAGTGCCTGTTGAGCCAATAAGCCAGGCACTACCTGAATTTCGTCAGAAGATTTGTTTTCTTCGTCATCTGATCCTTTGGTGTCAACAGGTATCTGCTCCTCTTGTGGCAAGGGAGAAGGGGTAATAGCCGGTTCTGAAGCACTTTCTTCCTCTTTTTCTGTACCAGGAATAATATCCGGCTGTTCCTCAATTGTGGCTGTGCCCATTGGTTCTTCGCTAATGGTAATATCTTTACCTTCCTTATCTTTAAGCGTTTCCACCGCCTCATCAATCATCGTAATTCCGGCATCTTCGGCAACATCTTCAGCTTTATCAGCGTATGAACTGTCGGGGTTATCTTCCGATGGATGCTGCTCCGATGGTAAAACCTCAGCCATTGGCGATTGATCACCTTCCGGAACTGGATTTTCTACAACAACTGAATCAGGAGTAGATGAAGCAGAGTATTTGCTACTGTCCTCATAAGTTTCTGAAGTTGCTGTGGTACTATCTTCCGTATCGGCAGACAATGGGTAAGACTGAGGCGTTTCAGCCTCCGGTTCATCCGGAGCGCTACCTTCATCAGCCATTGATTCTGTGGCTTCTTTTACAAGTTCAATACCCCTGGCCGGATCATTCAGGGATTGATCCGACTCATTTTCTGCATGAGTGGGATTTTCATCTGTTTGTGCATCAGTTTTGCTTTCATCCGGTGTTGATTGTCCGGTAATGTTCTCGTCCCGGGAGTTGATGGCTTCCTCAGGATTCAGATCAGATTGAGAATTGGTTTCCATGGTAGAATTCAAATGAATGATTAATACTGCTTTTTTTTTACGAATCTTCCCCAATGGCAATTTTAAATCAATGCAACGTGGCGTTAGTCAATTGCAACAACTGTACAAACTGATATTAGGGAGTGGGAATGTTAAACTGTTGACTTTTCAGTTATTTGGATGATCAAATGATTGATTTTGCTTGCAAATGTAATAATATTTCTAATGTCATAGCGCAAATTTAAAGTGTATTTGTTAGTTTGATTAAATCAATACATTTGATCTTTCTTTCCAAAAGCACTAACCGGTTAAAATAATCAGAATGGCCTTCGGTTAAATATCAGATATCCGAATTTAAGGAAGAAAGACCAGGGTTTGCTCTCTCCATTATAATAATTAAGGTTAAGGCTGATGGGTCCTATCGGGGAATGGAAAACCACCGCAGCAGTTCCCAGTGAGTAGGCGTAAATTTTATCTGCCCTGACAGGTTTGCGGGTGGCGAAATTTTGTTCAATGGCTCTCATTGGGAGAAACATATAGGCTTCTGCTCTGAAATCAATGTTTTTTCTTAGGGTAAGCACATTTTTGGTACCTGCCGAAATAAATTTATTTGCCCTGAATTGTGGCAGAAACAATATTGCACTTTCAGAAAATGGCTGAAACGCTTTGGCCGACAGCAGGGTAGAAGTATAATTATTAAAATACCGTTGAGTTGAATAATACAGCCCTGTGTATAATCCAAGATGAACCGGGCCTATCTTTTCGTAAAAGTTTTCATAAGAAACATTCAATTGCAGCCACGAGTGGTTGTATTGTGAGTTTGTTGTTGAAATCGCGGTGCTGCCTGGATAATAATACTCCCGGCTTGCAACAAACCTGGCCGAAGCGTGCAATCGCACACCCGAGCTGGCATATTCCTTTCGGTTTAGGGTATTCAGCTCATAATTAATGGCCGGAGAAAAAAACTTAAGGGTGGTTTTATCCAGGGTATCATTACGGGAATAAAAATTGGTTTGAAAATATTCATCGGTATTAGAACCGGAGGCTACTTCCATGGTTATAATCCCGTGATTGGTTACAGGAAATCCTCCCGAGAGAACTAAGAAATTATCTTTTTCGATCAAAAAAAAGGGATCCTCATCTTCAAAGAAATAGGTTTTGGTTTTGAAATAATTAAATTTATTAAAAACAAAAGCTGTTTTAAAAAAAAAAGGTTTTGGATAAGGAAAATCGACCCGGCCTTCGAGATAAGCTGAATTATAAAACCTGCCAAAATATCCGTTGGTGGTAACCTGAAAAGAGTTTTTGCGCCAATAATTGTATTGAAGTTGCAAAAAAAGCTCATTAACTGAACTTGAGGTAACTGCTCCTCCCATTCCAGCGATAAGCTGATTGCCCCGTGTAACATCAAGCATCAGATCGAAAACTTGTTTTTGTTCATCATAAATCAATTTTGGGTAAATGCTTTCCAGCTTTTCTTCTGCAAGCATTTTATAATATGCGGGTTTTAATTTTTCAATGGTTAAAGGATCATCCTTTACTTCAGTATCGAAACTGGCAACCCCTGATCGCAGCACTCCCCGGATATATTGCTTTTGTGCAGGTTTTAGTCCTGAGATATGTATTTCATCTATTATCAATTCAGGCTTTTTCTGATTAAACCTGAACCGTTTATTTTCAATGGTTTTTAAAGAAACAGTATCTACAACAAACTGACGGATTTCTGCAATATGTCGTTTGGTCATCACATATCCACTGTCAATAAACTGCCGGGTAAACCTAAAATCGGTTACATTTACCTGCTTTAAGTTGGGTTTAATAATTATTCCATTTTCACATATTACGGTGTATTCCCGCTTGGTCATCAGCATATTCTGAAGCTGAGAAATCACATTATCGGCTTCAGGTTCACCATAATTAGAAGCGGCCTGACTTCCTATTATCATATCCGGGAAAAACTCCTCATACATAACGTCCGAAGGAAAATTATTGTACATCCCTCCATCAAAGAGCAGTGTACTATCGATACTGATGGGTTTAAAATAAAACGGAAAAGTCATTGAAGCCCTTACAGCAGAACCCAAATCTCCTTTACTCAGAACCACTGCTTGCGCGCGGGAAATATCGGAAGCCATACAGCGAAAAGGGACCAAAAGGCTGTCAAAATTGTAGTGGGCTGCCGCACCTGCTCCGGCAAATATTTCCATAAAAGCAAAATCCATAACAAGTGGCGATACAATATTGGTCGGCAAATTGGGAGAAAGTACTGAATCAATATTGAAACTAAAATCTATCCAGGAAGCATTTGGAGGTGGTTTTTTAAAAAAATAGCGATATTTTTCATCTACCTTACCTGACACCCAACTGGCAAACGAAGTGGAAGTAACCAATTCTTCCATTTCTGCCGGCGAATAGCCCGCTGCATAAAGTGCGCCTATAATGGCCCCCATAGAAGTCCCGGTAATATAATTGATAGGTATGCCCTCTTCTTCTAAGGCTCTAATTACCCCAATATGAGACACCCCTTTGGCACCTCCTCCACTCAATACCAGTCCTACACGCTGTGCATTTGCTGCATGAAGTAACCCAAAGAGGGCAATTAAAAAAAAGACAAACCTTCTGGTCAGATTCATAGTCCGGTAATATATAAAATAATATTCATTTTTACAATTTAATTAATTCATTATACAGGTCAGTCAGAAAATCAATTCCGCAGCTTCTAAACCCATACCAAAGCACCCATAATGGTTGCATCAGGCGGGCATTTTATTTTCCATCAGCCATATTTTAGATTATAATGACCCGGTTAAAGCTTATTCCACCATCACAGCGGATAATATTCGCGAATCATCTTACTGCCACAACCTGAGCAGACCAGACTACTACATTGTACACCGGCCTGACGTGAGATTTTAAGCCCGCATCCGGGACACTGACAATATCCCGTTTGATGCAAAACATTGCGCAGCATAACATTGACGCTATCCTTTGCTGCATCGCCGATCAACCTGCGAATCTTCACGCTACGACAAACGGGACATTCATTTACATATAAGGCCACTTCAGCCGGTGTAAAAGTAGTACTACAATCATCACAACGAAACCAGGGTGTATCAAATTGTGCATGACCACCTGAAATCTGCAGTGTTAACCCCTCTACCAATGCCTGTGCAAGCTTTATTTTGGCCTGATCATAAATCCGGGTGAATGTGGGCCGCGAAACTCCCATTCTTTCAGCAGCCTCAATTTGAGGCAGACGTAAATAATCGACCAATCGCACAGCTTCATATTCCTCCAGAAACATATTTATTGTTCCTATGCTATCTGCAGAAGATCCATAAGGCACAAAACCTTGTGGCAGGGGTGGCCTGAAAATATGGCGGGTTCGTCTTGGTCGTGACATTGAATTCTCGTTTTACAACATCTTCGTGGAATTATTCGTCACCCGGCTATTTTATTTTTTTATTACCAAACCAAAACCCGCTTAGCGCAGATTTTCGATTGGTTTTATTAATGATGCCTTCGTTTACCGATCGAACATCTTCAATGGTGTAAAAAGCGTTCGGGTTAAACTGGTTGATGATGCCAACAACTTGCTCAATACTCTTGCGTTTTACTATGGTAAAGATAATATCCACCTCTCCCCTGCTGCCCTGGGCGCGCACAGAAGTAACACCATAATTTTGCTCTCTCAGGTACGCAATGAGCTCACTGGTATTGTTGCGGGGCACAATACGAATGATGACTGTACCAATGGAGAGCTTCTCCTCAATGACCATCCCGATATAATTACCGGTAGCAAAACCGCCACCATAAGCGATGTATGCCAATACATTATCGAGATGCTGCATAATCTGTCCCACAGTAAGCAACCAAATGATTACTTCGAAAAATCCCAGAAAAGGTGCAATGAATTTTTGTCCTTTCGATAAAAATATCAACCTTAAGGTACCAATGGTCTGGTCGCTGATTCGGGCAAGAAAAATAAGTATCGGTAAAATAACCCAGGTAAACATGGGACTGGCCGATTCGAACAGTGAAGATAAATCCATAACTAATATTTTTACAAATTTACGTTAAAAATGTGCGTCTTATAAATTTAAACTTGTTACCTTTATGAAGTAAAGGCTTTCAGAAATACTTTTCCAAAGAAATTTGTTGTACATTTGATAAGATTAAAACAACCTTAAACAAAACCAACATCATTATGGAAAATTTTGAAGTTACTCCCGTTCCGAAAATTACGGTTGGCGATTGGATGATTACCCTGCTGATTTCCGCTATCCCAATTGTGAACTTTATCATGTTATTCGTATGGGCTTTTGGCAGCAACACCAACCCAAACAAGGCAAACTGGGCCAAAGCAGCACTCATCTGGTTACTGATCGGCATCGTATTGTGGGTGGTGCTCATTGTTGTTTTTGGAGCTTCCTTTATGAGCTTTATGAATAATCAGCCGGACTATATCAACGGCTACTAACCAAACATAAACATAAAAGAGCCGGACTGGTTACAACCAATACCGGCTCTTTTGCTTAAAAGCTTTAGTTATGCCTGAGCTGTAGGCCCACCTAAGGTAAATGGAACATTGGATTCACTTTCTTTGATGTTCCCATGTATGGATTCAAATTTGGCAATATTCTCCCTCAATGCACCCATCAGTCTTTTGGCGTGTTGAGGCGTGAGTATAATTCTGGATTTTACTTTAGCTTTAGGCACACCAGGCATCATTTTCACAAAGTCTATAATAAATTCTGCATTTGAATGGGTGATGATAGCCAGATTGGAATAGATGCCTTCGGCCATTTCATCGCTCAATTCAATGTTGATCTGATTTTGTTGCTTGTTGTCATTCATTGCTCAATATTTTTAAAAAAGTTCAGGAGGAAATTTCATTCCTCCTGAACTTTAAGATTAAACTTCAACTTCATCGGCTTTTGAGGCCATTAGTTTTTCGTATTCTTCCTTTGAAGAAACGATGAGGTCGGCATATTCACGTAAGCCTGTACCTGCCGGTATAAGGTGACCAACAATTACATTTTCCTTAAGGCCAAGCAATTCGTCTGATTTTGCATTTATTGCGGCCACGGTAAGTACTTTGGTGGTTTCCTGGAACGATGCAGCCGAGATAAAGCTCTTGGTTTGCAGCGACGCACGGGTAATTCCCTGCAGTACCTGTTTGGCAGTCGATGGCTGTACATCGCGTGCCTCAGCCAGTTTCTTATCGCGGCGTTTCAACATTGAGTTCTCGTCCCTTAGTTTACGCGCGGTTACAATCTGGCCTGGTTTTAGGTTGGGTGAATCTCCCGGATCCATAATTACTTTTTTACCGAATATCCAGTCATTTTCATCGTGAAAATCAATTTTATTCACGAGTTCACCCTCCAGGAATTTAGTATCACCCGGATCAGCTACTTCAACTTTACGCATCATCTGGCGCACTATTACCTCGAAGTGCTTATCGTTGATTTTTACACCCTGTAGACGGTAAACTTCCTGAATTTCATTCACAATATACTCCTGAACCTTCATGGGGCCTTTAATGGAGAGGATATCGCTGGGTGTCATGGCTCCTTCTGACAAGGGTGTTCCGGCCTTGATATAATCATTTTCCTGAGCAAGTATCTGTTTGGATGTGGGAACAAGATAACTTTTCTCTTCTCCGGTTTTTGAAGTGATGATTACTTCGCGGTTTCCACGTTTTAGTTTTTTACCGAAGGAAACTACGCCATCAATTTCAGCAACGGTAGCCGGGTCAGAGGGGTTTCGTGCTTCAAACAATTCGGTAACGCGGGGTAAGCCACCCGTAATGTCACCTGACTTTCCAACTGCACGAGGAATTTTAACCAGAATTTCTCCGGCCTTGATTTTACGTCCTTCTTCCACTACTATATGAGAGCCAACAGGGATGTCATAGGAACGAAGGTCTGAGCCATCGGTATCTACAATGCGGATTCCGGGATTTTTAGCTTTTTGGCGACTTTCAATCACTACTTTGTCATGATAACCGGTTTGCTCGTCAGATTCAACCCTAAAGGTGGTACCTTCAATGATATTATCAAATACCACTTTACCAGTGACTTCAGAAAGAATTACGGCATTGTACGGATCCCAGTCGCTGATTCTGCTGCCTTTCTCCACTTCGTCGCCCTGCCTGAAATAAAGATTGGCGCCATAAGGAATATGAGCCGATGATAATATAATTCCGGTGTTCTTATCCACAATACGCATCTCTGCGGAACGTCCGATGACGATATCATATTTTTTACCTTCAACATTCTCGAACTCCACATAGCGCAGATCATCAATTTCGAGTATTCCGGTATATTTGGCTTCTATACGTGAAGCTACTGCAATATTTGAGGCAGTACCCCCAACGTGGAAAGTACGCAGGGTCAACTGTGTACCGGGTTCACCGATAGATTGGGCCGCGATAACGCCGACGGCCTCCCCTTTTTGTACCATTCGACCCGTAGCGAGGTTTCGTCCGTAACATTTGGCGCAAACCCCTTTTTTAGATTCGCAGGTGAGTACTGATCTGATCTCAACGGATTCTACCGGTGAGTCTTCAATAACCGCACTAATTTCTTCAGTGAGTTCTTCTCCGGCTTCAACAATCAGCTCTCCGGTCTGAGGATGATAAATATCGTGCAGGGTTACCCGTCCGAGTATTCTGTCATAAAGAGTTTCAACTACTTCTTCATTTTTCTTTAAAGCAGTTGTAGTCAAACCGCGAAGTGTGCCACAATCAGCCTCAGTAATGACCACATCCTGAGCCACATCAACCAGACGACGGGTAAGATAACCGGCATCAGCAGTCTTAAGTGCAGTGTCAGCCAAACCTTTACGTGCACCGTGGGTTGAAATAAAATACTCCAATACCGAAAGACCTTCTTTAAAGTTTGAAAGAATGGGATTTTCAATAATCTCACCACCAGAAGCACCGGATTTCTGAGGTTTAGCCATAAGCCCCCTCATCCCTGATAGCTGTCTGATCTGTTCCTTTGAACCCCGGGCACCCGAATCAAGCATCATATAGACCGGGTTAAAGCCCTGCATATCCTGAGCCAGATTTTCCATCAGTGTATAAGTCAAGCGGGAGTTGGTATGTGTCCAGATATCGATGATTTGATTGTAACGCTCATTATTGGTAATAAATCCCATGTTGTAGTTGCCTACCACCTCTTCTACTTCATCGTTGGCTTGCTTCACCAATGTTTCCTTCACTTCGGGAACGATAACATCGCTAAGTGTGAAGGATAAACCTCCCCGGAAAGCCATGTTGTAACCCAGGTTCTTAATATCATCAAGGAACTGAGCTGTTTTTTGGGTACCGGTTTTCTTTAAAACATCACCAATAATGTCTCTTAAGGCTTTCTTGGTAAGTAATTGATTTATGTATCCATAGGCCGAAGGAACTACCTGGTTGAACAACACCCTTCCTACCGTAGTTTCCACCAAAGAAGTTACAGGTTCTCCATTTTCAACAGTGGTAATTTTCACCTTGATAAAAGCATGAAGGTCAACTACTTTTTCATTGTAAGCAATAATAACTTCCTCAGGCGAATAAAAAGTCATGCCTTCACCTTTAACGGGGTTTTCGGGTATTGACTTCCGGCCTTTGGTCATGTAATAAAGGCCAAGCACCATGTCCTGTGAAGGCACGGTAATGGGTGCACCATTGGCGGGGTTTAGAATATTGTGCGAAGCCAGCATAAGTAGTTGCGCTTCAAGCACAGCCGCATTGCCAAGGGGCACATGCACAGCCATTTGGTCACCGTCGAAGTCAGCATTAAAAGCAGTACAAACCAAAGGGTGAAGCTGAATGGCTTTACCTTCAATAAGTTTGGGTTGAAATGCCTGAATACCTAAGCGGTGCAGTGTTGGAGCACGGTTCAGCATAACCGGGTGACCTTTAAGAATACTTTCAAGAATATCCCATACTACCGGGTCTTTACGGTCAACAATCTTTTTAGCGGACTTTACGGTTTTCACGATTCCGCGTTCCAGCATCTTGCGGATGATAAACGGTTTAAACAGTTCGGATGCCATATCTTTAGGCAATCCGCACTCGTTTAATTTGAGTTCGGGTCCCACTACAATTACGGAGCGGCCGGAATAGTCGACACGTTTTCCGAGCAAATTCTGGCGGAAACGCCCTTGTTTTCCTTTCAGGCTATCGCTCAATGATTTAAGTGCCCTATTGGATTCGGTTTTCACCGAATTAGCTTTGCGTGAATTGTCAAACAATGAATCCACAGCTTCCTGAAGCATGCGTTTTTCATTTCGCATAATTACATCAGGCGCTTTTATTTCTATCAGCCGTTTCAGGCGGTTATTCCGGATAATTACCCTTCGATAGAGATCATTCAGGTCGCTGGTAGCAAAACGTCCACCATCCAGAGGAACCAATGGCCTGAGTTCAGGCGGAATAACAGGAACTACCTTCACGACCATCCATTCAGGACGGTTTTCAATACGGGTCTGAGCATCGCGAAAAGCTTCAAAAACCTGCAAACGTTTTAATGCATCAGCTTTACGCTGTTGTGAAGTTTCATTATTAGCCTTATGACGCAAATCGTAAGACTCCTGATCCAGGTTAAGGTTTCTGAGCAAATCATGCAGTGCTTCAGCACCCATCTTTGCAATAAATTTCTGAGGATCAGAATCGTCAAGGTATTGGTTGTCCTTTGGAAGGGCATCAATCACCTCAAAATATTGTTCCTCGGTGAGCAAGGCAAGTTTTTCAACTTTTACTTCCTCTTTTAACATCATGCCGTCCACCATACCGGGTTGCACCACCACATACCTTTCATAGTAAATGATGGAGTCGAGTTTTTTGGTATTTTGGTTTAGCAGTGCACCAATTTTATTGGGCAGCGATCTAAAGAACCAGATATGCGCCACAGGAACAACCAGTTGAATGTGTCCCATACGCTCACGACGCACTTTTTTTTCAGTTACTTCTACCCCGCAACGATCGCAGACAATGCCTTTATAACGGATACGTTTGTACTTACCGCAGTGGCATTCCCAGTCCTTTACCGGCCCGAAGATGCGCTCACAAAACAATCCGTCGCGCTCTGGTTTATATGTCCGGTAATTGATGGTTTCGGGTTTCAGTACTTCACCGCTCGAACGCTCGAGAATCATTTCAGGAGAAGCGAGACTGATGGTAATTTTGGAAAAATTGCTTGAAATGGTGCTGTCTTTTCTGAAAGCCATATACAGAAGAATATATTTAACAAGAACAAAAAATTAAAAACCGGAAGTTCCGGTCATAGCCTGAAGCTATAACCGGCAGATTTCCGTAAAAGATTAATCAAAAGTGATGTTTAAGCCCAGGCCCCTAAGTTCGTGTACAAGTACATTAAAGGATTCAGGGATACCAGGTATGGGCATATTATCGCCTTTAACAATGGCCTCATAAGCCTTGGCCCTGCCCATAACATCATCTGATTTAACGGTTAATATTTCCTGGAGGATATGAGATGCACCAAATGCTTCCAGTGCCCATACCTCCATTTCACCAAAGCGCTGACCTCCAAACTGAGCTTTACCGCCCAGGGGTTGTTGTGTAATCAAGGAGTAAGGTCCAATTGAGCGGGCATGCATCTTATCATCCACCATATGGTGAAGTTTGAGCATATAAATATAGCCCACAGTAGCCGGCTGATGGAATCGTTCTCCGGTTCCACCGTCATACAAATGAACGCGACCATTTTCCGGAAGCCCGGCCTGTTTCATATACTCATTGATCTGAACATCGACAGCCCCATCAAAAATGGGAGTCGAGAACTTGAGACCGAGCTTTTTACCGGCCCAGCCCAATACTGTTTCGTAAATCTGACCCAGGTTCATACGTGAAGGTACACCCAGTGGGTTAAGTACTATGTCAACCGGAGTTCCATCGGCCAGGAAAGGCATGTCTTCCTCACGTACGATACGTGCAACTATACCTTTATTACCGTGTCGACCGGCCATCTTATCACCCACTTTCAGTTTACGCTTTTTAGCCACATAAACTTTTGCCATCTGAACAATACCATTGGGCAAATCATCACCCACTGTGGCCACGAATTTCTTGCGGTTATATACCCCAAGATATTCTTTGTATTTGATGATGTAGTTATTGATGAGCTTTTTAATCAATTCATTTACTTCCTTATCGGTTGTCCACTTATTGGGATTCACGTTCAGGAAATCAATACCGGTTAGCATCTTCTGGGTGAACTTCACTTTTTTGGGAAGTATTTCTTCCTTAAAGTTATTGTAAACCCCCTGGGATGTTTTTCCGGACACAAGCACTGTCAATTTATCCACCAATTTGTTCTTCAGGTCTGAGGAGCTCTTGGCGAAATCATCATCGAGTACCTTAACCATGTCTTTCTCTTTTGCCTTAACCTTGCGGTCTTTAATCATCCGCGAAAAGAGTTTTTTATCTACCACTACACCCTTCATAGAAGGAGGAGCTTTTAAAGAGGCATCTTTTACATCTCCGGCTTTATCACCAAAAATAGCACGCAGCAATTTCTCTTCCGGTGTAGGGTCACTTTCACCCTTTGGGGTAATTTTACCGATAAGGATATCACCTTCATTTACTTCAGCTCCAATACGTATAAGTCCGTTATCATCCAGATCCTTGGTTGCTTCGGTGCTTACATTTGGAATGTCGTTGGTAAGCTCCTCTACCCCACGTTTGGTATCACGTACTTCGAGGACAAACTCTTCGATGTGTATAGAAGTAAAGATATCTTCCTTCACTACTTTCTCGGAAATTACGATTGCATCCTCAAAATTGTATCCCTTCCAGGGCATAAAGGCCACCATCAGGTTACGTCCCAGGGCGAGGTCACCTTCACTGGTGCCGTAGCCTTCGCACAAAACCTGTCCTTTTTTAACCTTGTCTCCTTTGCGCACAACAGGCCGAAGGTTAATACAGGTATTCTGGTTGGTACGGGTAAACTTGGTCAGTTTGTAATGTTTGATGTCTTCGTCAAAACTAACCAACTTTTCCTCTTCCAAACGGGTGTGTCGCACCACTATTTCTGAGGCATCCACATATTCAACCAAACCATCGGCTTCGGCAGTAACCAGTACCCTGCTATCGAAAGCAACATTACGTTCAATTCCTGTTCCCACAATGGGAGCTTCTGGATTAAGCAGAGGCACAGCCTGACGCATCATGTTTGAACCCATGAGCGCACGGTTGGCATCATCATGTTCCAGAAAAGGAATGAGTGAGGCTGCAATAGAGGCAATCTGGTTGGGAGCAATATCAATCATATCCACATTCTCGCGCTCCACAATTGGATAATCGGCCAGATAACGAACTTTAATACGCTCGTTCAGGAGGTTTCCTTCATCATCCATGGGAGTAGTAGCCTGTGCAATTACTTTGTTTTCTTCTTCCTCGGCACTGAGGTAAATGGGTGCCTCGTTGATCATTACCTTCCCGTTCTCAATGCGTTTATAGGGAGTTTCAATAAAACCAAGCCTGTTAATTTTTGCAAAGACGCACAGGGATGAGATCAATCCGATATTTGGACCTTCAGGAGTTTCGATGGTACACAAGCGACCATAGTGGGTATAGTGAACGTCACGGACTTCAAAACCGGCGCGTTCACGCGAAAGACCACCAGGCCCCAGTGCCGAAACACGGCGCTTATGGGTAAGTTCAGCCAATGGATTGGTTTGATCCATAAACTGCGACAATTGGTTGGTGCCAAAAAATGAATTTATCACAGAGGATAAGGTCTTGGCATTGATCAGGTCAGTGGGCGTAAACACTTCATTGTCACGCACGTTCATACGCTCGCGTATGGTACGGGCCATGCGGGCCAGCCCTACACCAAACTGATTGTACAATTGCTCTCCTACCGTGCGGATACGGCGGTTACTCAAGTGGTCGATGTCATCTACTTCAGTGCGTAGGTTAATCAATCCAATCAGATATTTAATGATGGATATGATATCTTCCTTCGTGAGAACTTTGGTTTCGAGCGGCGTATCGAGCTCCAGTTTTTTGTTGATACGGTAACGCCCCACATCGCCAAGGTCGTAGCGCTTATCAGAAAAGAACAACTTTTCAATGATTCCACGAGCCGTTTCTTCATCAGGTGGCTCTGCATTACGCAATTGACGATATATAAATTCTACAGCCTCTTTTTCGGAGTTTGCAGTATCTTTTTGCAGGGTATTGAATATGATAGAGTAGTCAATATTATCGGGGTCCGGACGGTGAATCAGGATGGTTTTTGCACCTGATTCCACGATAAGATCAATGTGGTGACTTTCGATTTCTGTTTCACGATCAATAATTACCTCAGTACGTTCAATAGAAACGACTTCACCGGTATCTTCATCCACAAAGTCTTCTATCCAGTTTTTCAACACGCGAGCCGCCAGCCGGGCGCCAATAACCTTTTTGAGGCCGGCCTTGGTTACCTTTACCTCTTCAGCAAGCTGAAAAATCTCAAGGATGTCCTTATCGGTTTCATAACCAATGGCACGTAAAAGTGTAGTTACGGGCAGTTTCTTTTTCCGGTCGATGTATGCATACATCACATTATTGATGTCGGTAGTAAATTCCATCCATGATCCTTTGAAAGGAATGATACGTGCCGAGAACAACTGCGAGCCGTTTGCGTGATAGCTGGTACCGAAAAATACACCCGGCGAACGGTGCAATTGTGAAACCACCACCCGTTCGGCTCCGTTAACCACAAAAGTACCTTTTGGGGTCATATACGGAATCATACCCAGGTATACGTCCTGAATAATGGTTTCAAAATCTTCGTGTTCGGGGTCGGTACAATAGAGCTTAAGTTTAGCCTTAAGAGGCACACTATAAGTGAGACCTCTTTCAATGCACTCCTCAATCGAATAGCGCGGAGGGTCGATGAAGTAGTCGAGAAACTCGAGTACAAAATTATTCCGCGAATCGGTAATGGGGAAATTTTCTGAGAAAACCTTATATAACCCTTCTTTAGCTCTATTTTCGGGGTTGGTTTCCAGTTGAAAAAAATCCTGAAATGACTTGATCTGAATGTCAAGAAAATCAGGATAATTGGCCTGCACCTTAGAGGTAGCAAAACTAATGCGTTCGTTTATTTTTGAAGCCAAGGTTGTAAAATTTAAAGTAAGAACTCAAATGATTTTAAACAATTAATCCCGATCATCTTAATCGGGAAACAGCAGGTACGATACTCACGCATACGCACAAGTACCGAACCTGCAGTGTAATTGCAAAATATTGCCATCTACTTATTTTACTTCCACCTCTGCACCTGCTTCCTCAAGGCTTTTTCTCAGTGCTTCGGCTTCATCTTTGCTTACGCCTTCTTTGATGGCTTTGGGAGCTGCGTCTACCAGTTCTTTGGCTTCTTTCAGGCCTAAACTGGTAAGCTCTTTTACAAGTTTAACAACAGCAAGTTTTGCTTGTCCTGCTGCTTTGAGAATTACGTCGAATTGGGTTTGTTCTTCAACTACAGAAGCTTCACCACCACCTCCACCAGCTACCATAACCGGAGCTGCGGCTGCGGGTTCAATACCATATTCTTCTTTAAGAATTTGGGCTAATTCGTTAACTTCTTTAACAGTCAGGTTAACCAATTGTTCTGCAAAAGCTTTTAAGTCTGCCATTTTTATTGATGTTTAAATTGTTTTTAAATGAGTTTGTTTTGTTGATTTTGTGCTTCTTAATGAAGCGTAAGCATTACCGCTCTGAGAGGGTTTTAAGAACTCCGCTCAATTTGTGGCCACCCGACTGAAGGGCAGAAACCACATTGATAGCAGGCGACTGTAAGGCCAGAATGATATCGGCAATGAGTTCATTTTTGGATTTGATGTTGACCAGGGTATCAAGATTTTCATCGCCCAGAAAAGACATTTCTTCCACAAAAGCACCCTTTAACAGGGGTTTGCTGCTGGTTTTTCTGAATTCCTTGATCAGCTTGGCTGGTCCATTGTTCACTTCCGAAAGCATAATGGAAGTAGCTCCTTTCAGAACATCATAAAGTCCCGAAAAATCTTTTCCTGACTTTTCCATAGCCTTACGCAACAATGTATTCTTCACAACGATCAACTTAACGTCCTTTTTAAAGCAAAGTCTGCGCAGTTTACCCGTTACTTCCACGTTTAAGTCAGAAATATCGGTTATATAAATGTTCGCACTACTTTCCAGCTGCTCAGCCAGGGTGTCAATAAGTTGATTCTTTTCTTCTTTTCTCATGATATTTTTCAGTTTACGAGGAAAGTCCCACTGATTAACTATGCAGTGATTGATTTTTGATCAACACGGATACCCGGGCCCATAGTACTGGACATAAAGAGTGACTTCATGTAAGTACCTTTGGCAGCCGTTGGTTTCAGTTTTATAATGGTTTGCAGAAGTTCACGTGCATTGTCGGCAAGTTGGTTTTCATTGAAAGAAACCTTTCCAACCGCAGCATGAATAATTCCGAATTTATCCACCTTGAAATCAATTTTACCTGCTTTTGCTTCCCGAACAGCTTTGCCCACTTCCATGGTCACTGTTCCGGTTTTTGGATTGGGCATTAAACCACGTGGACCGAGGATTTTACCCAGTGCACCCACTTTGGGCATAACGCTGGGCATAGTAATGATAACGTCCACATCTGTCCAGCCTTCTTTAATTTTTTGAACGTACTCGTCCAAACCATAAAAATCTGCACCCGCTTCTTTGGCTTCTTCTTCCTTTTCAGGAGTACACAATACCAAAACACGCACCGTTTTACCGGTACCATGGGGCAACATTACCGTTCCTCTAACCATTTGATTGGCTTTCCGGGGGTCAACACCCAATCGTACATCAAGATCAACCGAGCTGTCGAATTTGGTATTGGCGGTTTGCTTTACAATTTTTATGGCATCCGTAAGGGTATGGACAGCGGTTTTATCAAATTTCGATAAAGCCTCTTTCCTTTTTTTTGTTAATTTAGCCATTTTACGCCTTGTTAAAAATTAGTTGTCAACTAAGGTAAACCCGTGCGGGCTTACCCGGATGAGTTATTGGCATTTTCCTAAGCAGGATCACCGGTAACGGTAATACCCATACTACGGGCTGTGCCGGCAACCATCTGCATTGCTGATTCGATGGTAAAAGCATTCAGGTCAACCATTTTTACTTCAGCAATGGTTTTCACCTGATCCCATGATACCGAAGCAACTTTTTTACGATTGGGTTCGGCCGATCCGCTTTTTAGCTTGGTTGCTTCCAACAACTGTACAGCCACAGGCGGGGTTTTGATGATGAAATCAAAGGATTTGTCTTTGTACACCGTGATGATAACGGGCAATACTTTGCCTGCCTGATCCTGGGTACGTGCATTAAACTGCTTGCAAAACTCCATGATATTCACCCCTTTGGAACCCAATGCGGGACCCACCGGTGGGGAGGGGTTGGCTGCTCCACCTTTTATCTGCAGTTTAATAAAACCGCTTACTTCTTTTGCCATTTGTGTAAACTTAGTGAGTTAATTGACTTCACTTACCCGTTGGTTAATCTTTCTCTACCTGCATAAAGCCCAGTTCGAGGGGGGTTTTACGGCCAAAAATTTTGACCATTACTTTCAACTTTTTCTTTTCTTCATTGATCTCTTCAATGATTCCGGTAAAACTGTTGAAAGGCCCGTCGATCACGGTTACGGTTTCGCCAACAATGAACGGAACGCTGGCTTCTTCGCCTTGTTCTGTTAATTCGTCAACTTTACCGAGAATGCGGTTAACTTCGGCAGGTCGCAGGGGAACGGGTTCACCTTGCGAGCCGAGGAATCCCAATACTCCGGGCACACTTTTGATGATGTGCGGAATTTCACCAGTTAAAATCGCTTCAATCAGAATATAGCCCGGAAGATAATTCCGTTCTTTACTGATTTTCTTACCTTTACGCACTTGATATACTTTTTCAGTAGGGATCAAAACCTGGGAAACAACATCGCCAATACCTAAACGATTGATCTCGTTTTCGAGGTATTGTTTGACTTTTTTTTCATTTCCGCTTATGGCCCGAATTACGTACCAGTTTTTTGTTTGATCGCCCATATAGCTTAGCGCAATTGATAAGATTTGAATATCAAATAACTGATATTGAAATAGAGAAAGTGGTTAAGTACTAAAACAGCAGGTAGAACTGTTTCAATATAGTCTGGAAAGACATATCCATCAAATAAACGACAAATGCGATTATAAGGGAAGCGATGGATACAACGATTGCACTGTTCTGGAGTTCACTCCAGGTTGGCCAGGAAGTCTTATGCATCAACTCATCGTAACTATCATTGATGTACTCCTGAATTTTTGTCTTTGCCATTTAACCAAGGTTTTTATTTATTGCACGGGTGGAGAGACTCGAACTCCCAACCAACGGTTTTGGAGACCGCTACTCTACCAATTGAGCTACACCCGTTTGAGTAAAATTCTTTACAGAGTTAAACTCTGCCATTTTATTATTTAATATGGCAGAAATAAAGGCATCCCCGTTACAAACAGAGGGACACCTTTATTTCAAAATATTTACAGGTTACTCGAGAATCTCAGTTACCTGACCGGCACCTACCGTACGACCACCTTCACGGATGGCGAAACGAAGGTTCTTAGCCATAGCAATGGGAGCTATCAATTTAACCTGGATGGTGAGGTTATCACCGGGCATAACCATTTCTACACCTTCTGGAAGATGAACTTCACCGGTAACGTCGGTAGTTCTGAAATAGAACTGGGGACGATATTTATTGTGGAAAGGAGTATGACGGCCACCTTCTTCTTTCTTCAGGATATAAACCTCAGCCATGAAATCAGTATGAGGAGTAATGGAACCAGGCTTAGCAATAACCATGCCACGACGGATAGAATCCTTATCAATACCACGGAGCAACAGACCTGCATTATCTCCGGCTTCACCGGTATCCAGAATCTTACGGAACATTTCCACTCCGGTAACTACTGATTTTAGTTTGTCAGCGTCCAGACCAATAATATCAACGGGGTCTCCGGTGTGGATAACTCCGGTTTCGATACGACCGGTGGCAACGGTTCCGCGTCCGGTAATTGAAAAGACGTCTTCAACCGGCATCAGGAAAGGTTTATCAATATCACGAGGAGGCAAAGGAATCCAGGTATCCACAGCATCCATCAGTTCGATAACTTTTTCTACCCAAACAGGTTCTTTGTTCAAACCACCAAGTGCTGAACCACGGATGATGGGTGTGTTGTCACCATCAAAACCATAGAAACTGAGCAAATCGCGAATTTCCATCTCTACCAGGTCGAGAAGTTCTTCATCATCCACCAGGTCAACTTTATTCATAAAAACCACCAAACGGGGAACACCTACCTGACGAGCAAGCAGAATATGCTCGCGTGTTTGAGGCATGGGTCCATCGGTAGCAGCTACCACTAGTATAGCGCCATCCATCTGGGCAGCACCAGTAACCATGTTCTTAACATAGTCAGCGTGTCCGGGGCAGTCAACATGTGCATAGTGACGATTCAGTGTCTGATATTCAATGTGTGAAGTATTGATGGTAATACCTCTTTCTTTTTCTTCAGGAGCATTGTCAATTGAGTCGAATGACCTGAATTCAGACCATCCCTTTTCAGCAAGACAAAGGGTGATTGCAGCGGTTAAAGTGGTTTTACCGTGGTCAACGTGACCAATGGTACCAACATTAACGTGCGGTTTGGAACGATCAAATTTTTCTTTAGCCATATTAAATAATTGTTAATTATTGTAAATTGTTAAACTTACATTCAAAAAAAAACTGAGCCAATGACGAGAGTTGAACTCGTGACCCCTTCCTTACCAAGGAAGTGCTCTACCACTGAGCTACATCGGCTGATACACTACATACTGCAATTACTCCAACAAACAGAAGTTGTAGCAGCATGTTTGAGCGGAAGACGGGGCTCGAACCCGCCACCTATAGCTTGGAAGGCTATCGCTCTACCAAATGAGCTACTTCCGCTTGATGTGTTGTGGGGAGAGGAGGATTCGAACCTCCGAAGGCTTCGCCAACAGATTTACAGTCTGCCCCATTTGACCACTCTGGTACCTCCCCAACTACTTCATCATTTTAAAGAACTGAGCCGATGGAGGGATTCGAACCCCCGACCAGCTGATTACAAATCAGCTGCTCTGGCCAACTGAGCTACATCGGCATGATATCAAATCTTTTTAAGGACTAAATGTCTGCTTTAGCTCTTTTGTATCCCTTTATACCATACTGCTCAAAATTCAATTTGCAACTTTTCGCTGTATTCATGGCTTTCCAAGAACTTCATCCTTTTTATCAAAAAAAAACAGTCCTTCTTTTCAAAAAGGACTGCAAAAATAGAAACTATTTTAACACGAACAAAAACTTTCTATCTTTTTTTTGCTTAAACCTCAAAATTTATTTTTGAAATTTCCCTTTATGCCTTCCAAGTTGCTTACGGAGAGCACTAATAGCCGAATCGGTGGCTTCTTCAAAAGTATCACTTTGCTTGCGTGCAAATAAATCGTTACCTTTGATTAAAAGGCGTATTTCAGCTACCTTATTGTCGGGAGTTTCCCCATTTTCGAGTTTAAGGGTAACTTCGCTACCCAAAATTCCGTCGTAAACGCCCGATAGTTTTTCGACTTTCTCGTTGATAAAACTTTCCAGCTTGCTGTCAGTTTTGAATTTTACTGAATTAATGCTCACTTTCATAAGTCCTCCTTTTGTTTTAGGCCCGTGGATGGGCTTGTTTATATATGGTTTTTAATCGTTCAATGCCAACATGGGTATATATCTGAGTAGCCGCCAGGCTGGCATGTCCCAACAATTCTTTTATAGTATTGAGATCAGCCCCCTCATTAAGCAAATGAGTGGCAAAAGTATGCCGCAAAATATGCGGACTCTTGCGCCCTTTTATGCCTGCCTGTGAGAGGTAATGGTTTACTATACGATAGATAAACACCGGATAAGCCTTTTTTCCCTGATTGGTGACAATTATTTCTCTGACCCCGGCTGAGACTACCTTGCTGCGTCTGACAATATAGTCATCCAACAATAGTGACAAATGGGGAAGTATGGGAATTATTCTTTGTTTATTGCCTTTACCCCTTACCCTCAATGTAAGACTTGAGGCATTATAGTCATCCAGTTTAAGTCCAAGCAACTCGGAACGTCGCATACCGGTACAATACAGCAATTCCATCACCATTAGATCACGACTTTCGCTAAAAGGGATGTTGTCATCTGCTGAGGTGTTTGTTTCCAGAATACCTTTCATTTGTGATTGAGAAACGCTAACAGGCAGTCTTTTGGGTCTCCTGAGGCTCGCAATTTTGCCGGTAATTCCTTCCGGATGAAGTTTTTCCTTTTTTAGAAAATTAAAATATGCTTTAAGGGAAGATAATTTCCGGTTGATGCTTGTGGGGGCCAAACCTGATTCAACCATGGAAGCAAGCCAGGAACGCACCATAGGTGTGGTAAGTTCGGAATCGGAAATATTACCGTAGGTGGATTGAATAAAACTTTCAAACTGCCCCAAATCAGATCTGTAAGCACAGAGCGTATGCCCTGAACAGCGTTTTATACTTTGAAGGTACAGGTAGAAAGTAGTTCTTATCATGTAAAAAAAAGAAGAAAATCCAATTTCATTATAATAACGACTAAAAGTAGTACATTATTATAAGGAAAGCAAATTTTCTTCCTTAAATCGCACTTAAAAAATCAGGCGGATCAGTTATCCTGAGCCTGCTGCATTTGTTGCACATAAATTGCATGCAACTTCTGCTCGCGTTTTTTGATTGATGGTTTGGTAAACTTCTGCCTTTCACGCAACTCTTTTACCACTCCGGTCTTTTCAAATTTCCTTTTCAGTTTCTTTAAGGCTCTGTCAATGTTTTCGCCTTCTTTCACAGGTACGATGATCATAAGCGATACGCTCTCTTTCTGTTAATGATTAAAAAAATCGTTTTTTTAGGGGTGCAAAGATATGGCTTTTTATATTAGAGACAAAACATAATGCCAAAAATTTCAAAATTATTCAGCAGTTAAAGGTTTTTATTCAGATAATCTTCAATCATAGTAAAGAGGTGCATTCTTGTATTGCCCCCATATATTCCATGATTGCGATTGGTATAAAGCATCATATCAAATTGTTTTTCAGCCTGTACCAGTCGCTCAGCAAATTCAAGGGTATTTTGTACATGAACATTGTCATCGGCTGTGCCATGTACCAGCAGCAATTTCCCCTTTAGTTTGTGAGCAAAAAACAGTGGCGAATTGTCATCATACCCCTTAGCATTGTCCTGAGGTTTGCGCATGAAGCGCTCTGTGTATATATTGTCATAATATCTCCAGTTGGTGACCGGCGCCACCGCTATGCCCACCTTGAACAATCCATCACCTTTTACCATTACGGAAGATGATATAAAACCACCATAACTCCATCCCCATATTGACATGCGTGCGGCATCAATGTAAGGTAAGTTTCCTGCATAACGTGCTGCTTCAAGCTGATCGATGGTTTCAAATTTGCCAAGTTGCATATATGTCATCTTCCGAAATTCCTGTCCCCTTGCTCCGGTTCCACGGGGATCAACACACATCACCACGTACCCCTGCTGTGCCATATACTCATCAAAACCAATCCCCCATCTGTCAAGTACTTCCTGAGAATTTGGGCCACTATATTGATTCATAAGCAGTGGGTATTGCAATGTACTGTCAAAATCAGGAGGAAAAAGCATCCATCCATGAAGCAGGGTATCGACACTTGTTTTAATGTTAAAAAACTTTTTAAACGGAGGTTTGTACAATGCCAGTGTATCCATCAGGGCCTGATTGTTTTCAAGTACACGTATCAACTTGGACGGAGACTGATATAAACTATATACCGGAGGTTGCGAGGCACTGGAAAATGTATGAATATAATAACGGAACGATTTACTGAATCCGGCATCATTAGTACCGGAAGTTCCGGCTATGGTTTTTATCCGGCGGTTATCCAGCGAAACCGAATAAATTTCGCGTCGCAGTGGTGAGACTGCAGCAGCCTGATAATAAACTACTTCTTCTTTAGGATCGTAACCATATACTTTGGTTACATCAAACCTACCGGAAGTAAGCTGCCTGGTTTCAAGACTGGTCATATTGTGCAGATAAAGGTGGGAGTATCCATCTTTTTCACTGGTGATGATAAATCGTTCATCGTCGGGTAAGAAGGTAACATGGTCAAAATTACCTTCATCAATATATCTATTGTTTTCTTCGGTATAAACCGTTTCAAGCTTACCCGACAGGGCATCAATGCGTATCAGCTCCAACTTGTTCTGCAGACGATTGAGGCGCATTACGATAAAACTGCCGGATTTTGGCGTAAATACAATGCGTGGCAGATAAGACTCATTTCCCCCTCTAAGATTCACCTTAAGCGTATTGCCACTGTCGAGATTATAAACGTGTACGCTCACTTTGGAGTTGTCTTCACCCGCCTTGGGATATTTGAACTGATTGTTAGAAGGATAAAGGGCATTTTGGTCCAGTGCCGGTTTCTGACCCTGAAACATGGTCATATTAAACATTTTCACCTCACGTTCATCAAATTTAAGGTAAACCAGTTTGCTACCATCGGGTGACCAGTCAAAGGCTTTGTTAAACTCAAACTCCTCTTCATATACCCAGTCTGGCGCCCCATTGATGATTTCGTTTGACTTTCCGTCGGAAGTGATCTGTATTTCCTTATCATCGGAGAGATTTTTTATGAAAAGATTATTATCCCGCACAAAAGCCACTTTATGACCATCAGGAGAAAAAGTTGCCAGTTGTTGTTTTCCGTTCTTAGATAATGGCACCAATGTTTTAGCATCCAGATTATAAATGTAAAAATCAGCTTTAAATGATCGACGATACAATGGCTCATAATTTGCCTGGATAAGCAGACTGGTTTCATCAGCATTAAAGTGATAATCAACAATCATCTTCACCTCTGGAAATTGCTGTTTGGACAAATCGAGTATAGTGGACACCTTCTGGCCGGATTTGTAACTAAACTTTTCAATACGCTGATAGTCATCGCTTAGTGTAGTATAATGTTGTCCGTCATTGGTTGAGCGAAACCCATCTATGGATGAAGCGGAAAATATCCGTTTTTTCATCAGGTCTTCAAGGCTAAACTTTTTCCCACTATTCTGACCCTGTACAATCGTGAGTTGGCAACATATAGCTACCAATAAAAAGAGCATCTGTTTTTTCATAAAGCAAAGAGATTAATTCAGTATTAGCAGCCAAAGATAAAGAGGCTGTGCCATATTACATACAATCATTTGAAAATAATTTTAATGATATTCAGGACAGGTAATGATAAAACCGTATTTTTGCGCCATGGGATGTTAGCTCAGTTGGTTCAGAGCATCGCCTTGACAGGGCGGGGGTCACTGGTTCGAGTCCAGTACATCCCACACGAGAAGCCGTAATATGCGGTATATTTTTTGACAATTATTCCCAAAAATGCTTTTTCAGCAATTTCAGAACTCCTGACCTC
>DHSR01000039.1 GCA_002410555.1 Bacteroidales bacterium UBA5281
GAGGGGTAAGGAGTTCTGAGTTTTTACAAACTGCCTCCATCAGGATTTTGATCTCATCTGGTGACAGGTGTTTCCAATACCTGCCAAACATAAGTGGCTTGAAAATTGTTAATAATGACATAAATTCAATGATGAAAAAAATGAGATTATTTCCCTTAAACATGCTCGTAGTGTTGTTATTATCGTTTCCGATGATAATATCCTGCCGGGCTCAAAATTCTAAAAACGATACCATGACTTCGAACGAAAATAAATTAACCGAAAAGATTTTTAAAACTGATGAAGAGTGGCGCAATGAACTAACAGAGGAGCAATACAGGATATTACGAGAAAAAGGTACTGAACGGCCGGGTACCGGACTGTATGATCAGTTTTTTGTAAAAGGAACCTATTATTGTGCCGGTTGTGGCCTGGAATTGTTCCGGAGTGGAAGCAAGTTTGATGCAGGATGTGGATGGCCAAGCTTTTATGAGCCTTCGAAGAAGGAAAATATAGATGAACACAAGGATAGAAGCTTTGGGATGATTCGTACTGAAGTAGTTTGTTCACGCTGCGGCGGTCATCTCGGGCACGTATTCAATGATGGCCCTCCACCAACCGGTTTGCGCTATTGTATCAATTCAGAATCAATGACATTCAAGGCTGATGAGTAACAACACACTAATCAGTAAAAGAAAAACCGATCCGGTTTTTGATTGTAAATCAGTCTTCTCTTGTTAGGGTTCAGTATTTTGATTACGCCCCGCAGAATTATATGGCGGATTCATCGCATTACACCTTGACTCTTTTTCGCTCCTGGATAGGTATTATTTATTTTTAATGAAGTTCAGTTCAGTAAAATCAAAGTCAGGATTGGGAACATCGATCAGCAATTGGTGCACTTTGCTATCCATATCCAGAACAAACGCGGCTTTACCTTCCGGTAATGAAGGAACATCAGGGAATTTTATTAAGAAGGTATTGTACTGCCAGTGCATAAGTGGACTGTGAAACATGGGAGTGGGTACAAACCGGAGACTTAACTCCTTATTGTTTAATTCCACCACAACATCTCCATAAATTTCGCTGGTATAGGTACCGGCATAAGCTTCAAGCGGCAGGGTAGGGGAGGTACCTTTGATGCGTTTTGACTTCTCCTCTTCACGTGACTGCTTTTCGGCAGCCTCATTGCGGGTAATTAACTCATAAAAATCATTACTCCAGTCGGTTGTATCCTGCGAAAGAAATACATCAAGGATTTTAAATGAGAGGGGATAATAGAGTGACGAATTTTTATTGGTAAGTATCACAAAACCCAGGTTTTCTTCTGGAACAAAAGCAGAAAAAGAGATCATACCATCGTAACCTCCTGAGTGTGAAATAACCTTACGGCCATGATAATCCATGAGCGACCAACCAAGTCCGTAAGTTTTAAAATGCGTGGATGGCCAAAATTTCTTTGAAAATGCAGATACATTCATCACGGTCTGGGAATGCTGCATTTCGCGCATGGTAGATGCTTTTACCAGGGTGCTATCACTAATTTTGCCATGGTGCAACTGAAATTTTAGCCATTTCAGCATATCGGCCGATGAACTGATTAATGCTCCGGCAGGAGCGATGTTATCCCAATTCAGATATTTGATTTGGATGATATTATCTCCAACATCATTATGAGGCATAGCAACATTGGTTACCCCTTTAAGTTGCGTAGTGCTCGTTAGTGTATTTGCCATTCCAAGCGGATCCAGTATCCGGTGTTGTACAAAATCTTCCCAGGGCTGCCCGCTAACAACTTTAATTATTTCACCCGCGGCAAGATACATGATATTTGAATAGCCATAGTTTGAGCGAAAACCATATACAGGTTTTAGAAAAGCTGCACGTTCAATTATTTCCTGACGTGAATGTGTACTCCCATACCAAATAAGATCTCCGCTGAATGTGGCCAGACCACTGCGATGAGTAAGCAGGTCACGAATGGTCATGTTTGCGGTTACATAGGGATCGTATAAACGGAACCAGGGCAGGTAATCGATAACTTTATCGTCCCATCTAAGCTTTCCTTCATCCGAAAGTATGCCTAAAGCAGTAGCAGTAAAAGCTTTTGTATTGGATGCAACCGCAAATAAGGTGTTTCCGTCTACTGCCTTTCCTGTACCGATCTCCCGCTCCCCAAATCCTTCGAGAAGCACTATGGAGTCATTGTGAATAATTCCGACAGATAACGCAGGTACATTCCACTTAACCCGGGCGTCATTCAGATATTTTTTGAGGGAATCAACTCTTGTATCTTGTTGTGCACCGGCAGAAAAGCTGTGTATGATAAAGATCAGAGAAATTCCAAAAAAATGAATGGCTTTTTTCATTTGAAATTAATTTTTATGATAATCAATAAGGCCTTGTATAGGAGAAACATATATTTTTCCTGGCTGCAAACCCGCTTTTATTGTCGAAGCTTTTAATACTTCGCTGAAATGGTAAGCAATAGAACCCAGAAAATGAACCTGGCTGCCTTTGGCTTGCTTAAATTTAAGTACATATTTTGAGAAGAATTCGTCAAATGACTTACTTACCATTTCATGGACATAAGGGTGGCCGATATTTTTCAGAAAAAATGGGCCAAAAGAGGCCAAAAACCGGTTTGGTCGGGGATGGTTGTATATTTTATCCAGAAAATCTTCAAGCAACGGGTTGAATTCTTCATGGAAGAGTTGTTTAAGATCAGCAGGCAGGCCATTCTGGAAATAATCTCTGATAAATATTTTACCCATGTATGCGCCACTTCCTTCATCTCCCAAAACAAAACCAAGGGAATTCATCTGTTCTTTAATTTCCTTTCCATCGTAATAACAGGCATTTGAACCCGTACCAAGTATGCAGGCAATTCCTGGCTCATGACCGCAGAGTGCCCTCGCCGCCCCCAAAAGATCATGATGGATTTCAATGTTTGCATTTTTAAAAAATGCCTGAAGCACTGAATCAATCAAATTGCACTTTTGTTCAGTAGAACATCCGGCTCCATAAAAATGGATGTCTTTAATGGTTTCCGAATTCAAGTTTGGATAAAGTTCACGCTCAAGAACTTCACGGATGGCTTTATTATTCATCTGATAAGGATTGATTCCCAATGTCTGAATCAATCGTTTCCCATTGGCATCAACTATGCACCAATGAGTTTTTGTTGAACCGCTGTCTGCGATAAGCATCATATCTGGTTTTTGGAGGTGGTTAAAAAGTAAATATCTTTGGAAGAAAAATTAATAGTCCGGCCATAAAAGCCACAATGGCTACCCATAATACCGCACCGGCCGATATGTCCTTTATTATCCTGATTCGTTCGTTTTTGCCGGGTTGTATTAAATCGCATAGTTTTTCAATTGAGGTATTTATTAATTCCATGGCGATCACCAGTGCAAAAAGAATTAAAACTATCATCCATTCAATGATTGAAATGGAAAGAACAAAACTGAATATTATAACGCATCCCATGGCAATTGAGTGAAAACGTAAATTACGTTCACTTTTAAAAGCAATGCCTATTCCGTTAAATGCTGGTTTAAATGCATTAAATAATTTATTTAAAGATGAATTGCTAAAATTCATTTTAAAATTTTTTACAAAGATATCTAATAAAGCTTATAATACAAAAAGAACCCTCAATATTAAGTGCTAAGCCTGTTGGTATAATCAGTTGATTTAGTTATAGTTAATCGATACAAAATATTTAAAGGGAAATTTGATTTAAAATTTCAAAAGGGAAGTTAGTTTGGTGGTTTCTGAATTTTAAAGATAATATCAGGCTGCGTTGGGGTGTATTTATTAGGAATCAAGTCCGCAATAAGTTACCTTTGTGTTATTGCCACGATGAAACCAGCAACTGAAGAAGTTGCTTTAATATCTAACTGTTATGATAAAGACTGATTTACAGATTGCACAGGAGGCTAAAATACGACCGATTACTGAAATAGGCCGGAAGCTTGGAATTGATGCAGATGATCTTGAACTGTATGGAAAGTATAAAGCCAAACTACCGTTACATCTTATTGATCATGAAAAAATTAAAAGCAACCCGGGCACGCTGATCCTTGTTTCAGCCATATCGCCAACACCAGCCGGAGAAGGAAAAACTACGGTTTCCATAGGTTTGTGCGAAGGTCTCAACCGGATAGGGAAAGCCACTACTGTGGTGCTCCGGGAGCCTAGTCTGGGGCCGGTGTTCGGGATTAAGGGTGGTGCTACCGGCGGTGGTTATTCACAGGTTATTCCAATGGAAGATATCAATTTCCATTTTACTGGTGATTTTTCGGCCATTGAAAAAGCAAATAATCTGCTGGCTGCACTTATAGATAATAATATTCAGAGCAATACGCGGTCATTAAATATAGATCCAAGAACAGTGCACTGGAAAAGAGCTATGGATATGAATGACCGTTCGTTGCGCCAGATCATTGTTGGTTTGGGCGGAACCAGTTCAGGCATACCCCGCGAAACAGGCTTTAATATTACAGCTGCTTCCGAAATCATGGCCATTTTATGTCTAGCTGAAGATTTTCATGATCTGAAAGAGCGGGTCGGAAATATTTTTGTCGGCTTTACTTTTGATAAGAAACCCATATACGCACGCGATCTGAAAGCACAGGGTGCCATGGCTGCATTATTAAAAGATGCAGTTAAGCCCAATCTGGTGCAAACCATGGAGGGCAATCCTGCCATCATACACGGCGGCCCTTTTGCAAACATTGCCCAGGGTACAAATTCTGTTCTGGCAACTAAAATGGGAATGTCGTTATCGGAATATGTGGTCACTGAAGCAGGCTTTGGATTTGACCTGGGCGCGGAGAAATTTCTTGACATCAAATGTGTTTCTGCAGGCATTGAACCACAGGCAGCGGTGTTGGTTGCCACAGTAAGGGCACTAAAATATCATGGTGAAGTAGCCGTTAAAGACCTGAAGGAGCCGAATCCTGAGGCAGTAAAAGAAGGCCTGCCAAATCTGGAGAAGCATATAGAAAACATGCTTAAATTTAATGTCTGTCCGGTGGTGGCTATAAATAAATTTGCCACCGATACCGAGGATGAGCTTAACATCATACTCCACAGGTGTAAGGAGCTTGGAATTAAAGCCGCTGTAGCTGATGTTTGGGGTAAAGGGGGAGCAGGCACTGAGGATCTGGCAAGAATTGTGGCTCAGGTTGCCGGGGAGTGTGTATCTAAATTTGCACCCATGTATGAATGGTCGTGGCCTATTGAAAAGAAAATTGAAACTGTAGCCAGAAAAATTTACGGAGCGAGTGCCATTGACTATACCCCACAAGCCAAAAAAGATTTAAAAACAATAGAAACTTTAGGTTTGAGTGGGTTGCCTGTTTGCATTGCCAAAACCCAGGAGTCACTTTCCGATAACCCAAAGCTGCTGGGGCGGCCTAAAAATTTTATTGTTACTGTGCGTAGAATTGAAATTGCGACCGGTGCAGGTTTTGTAATACCCATTACCGGAAATATTATGCGCATGCCTGGTCTGCCGCAAATACCCTCTGCTGAACTCATAGATATTGACGATAATGGCGTAATTACAGGTTTTTCGTGATTGTTTGTGTACGCTAAGAAGTACAAAGATGACAATATGTATTTAACAAATAACA
>DHSR01000062.1 GCA_002410555.1 Bacteroidales bacterium UBA5281
TGCGCTAATGTGTTCGCAAATACTTATTTCTGTTGAACGAGGGCAGGAGTTCTGATATTTTGAGTTATACCCCGAACAGCAACAAGTCCTTAAAGCATATCAGTCTGTTAACAGGCTTATTATTCATAATTTACAGGAACAAGATTTTATAGAAATTTATTTGGAAGAATATCCGAAATCATTATCAGAAACGGACAAATCGGTATTATACATTGCTAATAAGTTAAATGCTTGTGTATTGAGTAGTGACAAGGCGTTACGTAATTGTGCAAAAAACAAGGACATTGAATATCACGGTATGATTTGGATTTTTGATAAACTTGTGGAAACATTTGTTTTAACGCCAAAAGAGGCAGCGAGTAAATTGAAACAACTTGTAGCTACCAATTTCATTTTTCAGAATAATCAACAATTAGTTGCAGAAATAGAAAAACGATTAAAAATTTGGAAATAGCTATCGCAACCAGAATGTTGCACGGACAAAGAAAAGCCCAGCTGCCAACATCGATTTGGCGCAAGCGGGGGTTCAGTTCTTCGTTTGACAGTTTTTCGTAAATATGAACATTCGTGCTTCGTAGGAAGTTTAGTGGTAAAAATCCCCGCCTTCGCCAAGCACCAAAACGTTGTTCCGTTCTAAAAAGTGATCTTAAAATCAACCCATTATAGTAATTTTCAAAAGAATCTCTATCAATCCGATAGATTAAGCTTATTATTTCATCTGACTTGTAGTTTGAGTAAATGAAGTTTGCCTTCGCATCTATCATCCCTGTTAACTCTTTTAAACCGTTTTTAAATCCTCTTTAATCCCCCATTTAAACAGCCGCTCCTTTCATACTCCTCCCATACTCCGTTACCAATCGCATAAAATCCATATTGGTGTCTGTTTTGTCGTGTGGGATAAGGGCGTATTTCCATGGTTTCTCGTTGCGGGCGGCGTTTATTTCGCTGGCTGTTTGGCAATAGTTGATGGCTGCTTCTGCTTTCAATTGTACTGTGCGGTCTTCCATTTCATTTTCTGCCTTTATTTCAATAAGATAAATCGTGTCTGCTGTTTCCACAACAAAATCGGGGACGTAACGCTCGGAGTTGTTGTTGTACCAGATGTTGAACTGCTTTGAGGCCGGGCGCAGCCACCGTTCAACTTCTTCCGGTTTCGCATTTTCTATAATCTCCGAAAACCGTTTTTCGGGTACCGAATCAAACTTGTATTTGTCGTGGCAGGAACGGGCAAAACCATTGAAAACCTTTGACGATAGTAGTTTTGGGCTTACCGTTGTCCTGAAGTTTAATATCTCCTCTCCCTTTTCTTTTGAATAATTCCAGGGCAAAACCAGGGCATAAGGTTCAGGCTCGGGTTTGGATTTAGACGTGATTTGTATGGTCAGGTGGTCTTTAACCTGGGCGTAGATTTTATTCGCAATTAACTCACGATACGTCAATATGGTATCGCCCAGGGTTTCGGGCTTCTTTAATGAATCTTTTACCGCCATTACCGCTTGTTCACACAGGCTGTACAAAACGTCGGCATTGCTGTCGTAATCAATCTCGGGTTTCTTTTTAAGCAATTCAAGAATGCTGTATTCAGGAAATTCAAGGTCACGGGCCGTGATTTTAATTTTATCGGTTTTGTGGTCGTATATGGTCTGTCGTATGAGTTCAAATTCCTGTTGCAGTATGTTTTCTGAAAACGAAGTGGTGTCTAAATCAAAATCGCTGATGATGCTTTTGTTTTCGGAAATGGTGATGCGGATGTTGGGAATAAGTATATTATTCCTTATGATATTCTCCACCACTTCACCATACACCATATCAAGCTCTTTGGCGATAAACTCCTGCTCTTTCGGGGTAAGCTCCGTAAAATCCGCTTTTATACTTTCCTTAATCTCGTTGATGGTTGCCGCTTTTACCTTTTCATCGGTTAAATCCTTAGGGTTTTTTATGGCTTTATCGTCTATTTTCCGGCGCACGGCTGCACTTACCGAAGTCCGCGCAATATGCTTGCTTTTGGCTTTTTGCCTGATTTGTTCGTCCTTAATCTGCTCAATTTTAATGCCCTCCTCTTCCAGTTCAACCACATCCTTGGTTCTGGATGCGACAGTTTCCTTGCGTGAATTTAAATCGGATTTGGTGAGTTCTATTTTGCCAATGGAGTGAAGCAATGAATTTGGGTCTTTGGCTGCATCCACCACTTCCTGAAATTTATCATGCATCATTATCGAGAGCATATCCACTTTTGCCACACCGGTACGCTTCCCGCCGAAAGGCAGGCGCAATCCACGGCCTATGGTTTGCTCAATCAGGGTAATGGCATTGGCTGCCCTCAATGGCACGATGGTATATAAATTGGCAACGTCCCAGCCTTCTTTGAGCATGTCCACATGAATCACAATTTCAATGGGATTGCCCGGCTTTTCGAGGGTAAGCAGTTGTTCTACCTGGGCTTCGCTTTTGGTGGTGGAATCTATCTGCAACACCTTTTCACGGTACTCCCCATCGTAAAATTTGCTGGAAACCATGTAATCGTAAATGCTTTTGGCATGGGTGGTATCCCTGCAGGAGACGAGTATGGTTGGCTTTACCGGGTTTTTATCGTTGTCGGCAGCATAATTCTGAATGGCAATTTTTGTATCGAGGTGCATCTGAATGGCATCGTTCAGCTTCAGTTTTTCAATTTCACCGGCATCCATGCCATCAAAATTTGCATTGGCGCGGGTAACTACTGCCGGATTTTTGATGTATTTCCCGTCGCGCAAAGCATCGGCCAGGCCATACTCAAACACCACGTTTTTAAAGCGCTGGTTGGTACGTGCATCAATGGGGGTGGCCGTAAGCTCAATACCAAGTATAGGGTTAAGTTCATTAAGCGTTTCCATGCCCCGCTCACCCCGGTAGCGGTGCGATTCATCCATAATAATAACCAGGTCTTTGAGGTTGACAAGATAATTGTAATAGCTATCGCCCAGTGTTTCCCTGAAACGCTTGATGCGCGGAGGCAACACCCTTCCATCTTTGGTGGTGGTTTTGATGTCGGCATTTATCTTGCCGATGTTGAACATATTGATTTGAATGGAATCATCGGAGGCTTTTATACCCTTGGTTTCATAATCCTCGCCCGTGATAATAACGGCCTTGTTCCCAATTTCAGGCAATCCCTTGAATACATATTTTTCAGCGCCTTTGTTGCCAAAATCATCTTTCAGTTTGTCGTAAATGGTGATGTTGGGCGACAGGATAAAGAAGTTGCGAATGCCTTTTTCTTTGACCAGCCAGGTGACAAAAGCACCCATCAAACGCGTTTTGCCTATGCCGGTAGCAATGGAATAGCAAACCGACGGAAACTCCCTTTCAAAGGCTTCGAAAAGTGGATAGGCTGCCTTCAGGGTGTTTTCTTTTTCAACTATGGGTGCCGAGCCCAATAGACCCGATTTGTTTACCATATCATCCAGAACCTGCAGACTTTGTTTCAGCGGGTCCCTTAAACTCATGGTATTGCCAATGTATGCTGTGCTACGGGCCATATGCTTAAGATTTGCCTTTTTTTAACTGTTTATTGGGGTTTTTCTTAATGGATTTTAATTCATCCTTCTCGTTGAGTATTTGTAATTGGTAAGATGCTATTTCAACTATCTGCTCAAATCGTATGTCCTTGGCGATTTTTTGCTTTATTAATATTGAGTTCATACTTTCAATATTTGATAAAACAGTAAGCTCATTTATACTTGCCATGTCTCTGATATTTAGATTAATCTCAGAGAGTTGTGGATTTGCTTCACGCCAATCTTTCGCGGTACAACCAAAAAGTGCAACATTTAGTAAATCCGCTTCTTCTGCGTAAAGCAGCCATTCTTTATTTTTGGAATAATTTTTTTGTGGAATGATGTGTTTTTGAACGGCATCTGTCTGCAGGTGATAATTGGTTTTGCTCAACAATCGCTTTACACTCCACTCAATATTAAGCCTATCGTTTTCTTCTGCCTTCAGCCTTTGATACTCTTTGATTAAAAGGAGTTGAAACTTTGGGCTAATCCACATGCCGAACTGAAAGGCAATGTCGTTGTGCGCATAGGTGCCGCCATATCTTCCTGCTTTTGCTGTGATTCCAATGGCATGGGTGCGTTCAAGCCATTGCTTTACCGATAAGACAAAGTTATTACTTCCGGCTGTATTTTTAATTGTACCGAATTCGGTATAATTAAAACCTGGATTGTACAAAAGCTCCCATTCCCCAAGATATTCAATGGTGCTTTTAAGGCTTAGCCATTTTATAATAATCACCTCCTGCAATTGACTACGCGCCATGTCAGTTAGTGAAATGTAATCTTCATTGTTGAAGGAGGTTATCTGAATAAGGTTATCCTCCACACGGATTGTCTTTTTATTTCCCATATCAAAACAATAATTTAGTTTGTGTAGGCTTATCTTTTTCAATTACAGCCGTTTCGGGCTTTACCTCCGGGTTAACAAACGAAGGGATAAAAGCCGGTGCATCGGGATCGGCAGGCATGTTGATAATGTTGGTTTCGGTGCAGTAATCTTCCTTATCAAATTCGCACTTGCCGAGAATCATATCGGGTATTTTTTTGATTTCGATGCGGGATGAAAGTTCATTGCAACCCTCGTTAAAAGCCGTACAACAGATGCGCAGGCTCTCTTCGGGTTTCATTTCGCTAAGGATTTGCTCAACAATATCGGGCGTTATATGGGTGGTGGTGGTGAAAATAAAGTGGTATTCGGTAGCAAAGCCTTGTTTCCAAACCACCTCTTCGCTGGGTTTATAGATAAACCCTTCCTGCCGGGCCATAGATGCCGCCAGCAGGGTGGCGTTGTATTTAGGATTAATGACCCATTGGTTGTATTTGTCTTTTTTCAGCAGGCTGGGTGCCAGATTGTAAAACCGGAAGCCACCGCCACCTTTCCATTGCACCGCCTTTGAAATGCCGCCCTGGTCGGAGCCATCGCAAACCGCTTTCAGGCGGGGCAGGCAGTGGGTATTGCAATGTTCGCCCAATTCAATGCCTATGTATTTGCGTTTCATTTTGTGGGCCACGGCAGCGGTAGTGCCGCTGCCCAGAAAGCTATCGAGAACAAAATCACCTTCATTGGTAGCTAACTGGATAATCCGTTGAATTAATTTTTCAGGTTTGGGGGTTGTAAATACATCATCATTCTTGAACGATTTTACCTCCTTTTTTGCTTCCTGATTGTCGCCGACCTCTGTTCTGTACCAAATGGTTTTACTAACGGAACCTGCTTGTACATCAGAGAGAAACCTTTTTAATCGTGGCATGTTATTGCCTGATTCACCAAACCATATCCTGTTATCTTCTGATAACTCATTAAATTTCTCCTTGGAAACTGACCAGCATCTTGATTGAGTAGGTTTAACAACTCTACCGCTTGGTAATTTTATGGGATAATCGGTGCTTTCAGAGTATGTTTTAACAGTTAAATCTGAAGATGTCCAAATGCCTCTAGGGTCATTGTCTGGATTTTTATACCGACTATCCATCTCCTCTGTTCTGGGTAGTAGATTGGGTCTCCAGCCATCTTTATTTTTCGCAAATACCAATATGTGATCATGGCTATCAGAAAGCCATTTTGTGTCATTTTGTGGAGAAAATTTCTTCTCCCAGATTACATTGGAAACAAAGTTTTTTCTACCAAAGAGTTCATCACAAAGCACTTTTAAATAATGACTTTCGTCATCATCAATCGAAATCCAGATGCTGCCATCATCAGATAAAAGTTTATAAAGAATTTCAAGGCGCGACTTCATCATATTCAGCCAAATGCTGTGCTCCAAACCATCGTCATAATGCTCAAAAGCATTGCCGGTATTGTAAGGTGGGTCAATGTAAATGCACTTTATTTTTCCACTAAAGTTTTGTTCCAACGCTTTTAAGGCCAGCAGATTGTCGGCATGAATCAGCATATTTGCTGTGTCAGCCTCCCCATAAGATTTCTCCGGGTCCTCAATAAGTACACGGGGTTCGGGCTTTACATCAATGTCTTTGCCGGGCCAGCAAAGCTCTAACTTTTTATATTTTGAGTTCATTCGGTTTTGCAAGTGAAATTTGAAGGATGAATGAGTTAAGGCAATGGAAGTTAGGGATTAAATATCATCAGCGTACCAATGCAATCACTTCTCTGATAAAACTCTCTGTAACCCTTTTAGTTTTGCTAATAACTCATCGAACGTTAGTATGTCTACATTCTTTTGGTTAGCTCTTAAAAGTTCAAAACATTTTGATTGATGCTCATTTAATTCACTTTTTAATCCTATCACCAATATCGTTTTAGGGTCAACAATCTTTTCCTTGTTTCCAAACTCTCTAATGAAAATATCTTTTTGATCAAGACATTGACTAACGCCACCAGATAAGTCATCTGAATATGAATAAACATCAGGTTTTCGATAAGGAGTATTTTTTAATAAATCCTTTTTATGTGTTTTTATTTCTAACAAAGCAAAATTGACTTGAAATCCATTTTGGAATAGAAAATCGACTATTCTACCATCTTTATTTTCTAGAGATTTACCACCAACATATGCTTCTTGTTGCCTTAATATTACTTCAAATGGGAATAAGTGATTTAATATCCATGAATTTTCCCCAAAGAACTTTTGCCACTGTTTTTCATTATCAACTTTAGATGACAATAATCGCTCAAAATTCTTTATCAAATCTTCAATAAACACATTGTTAATTTTATCCCTAGTTTTAATAAAATTTGAAGTTATAGAAATTTTACTTGGGGGAGCCGTTTCCAGCACCTTTGAAAGTGATTCAATATCACCCTTTGTTACTTTTTCAAATGAATCAAATTTACCGAGAAAAGCATCTAATTGCCCTGCGTTTAAATAAGCCTTATCTTTAGCCAGTTTAGTGCTAATATTCGCTAAGCTGTTGTTTATCATAAGTTTTCTGCGGTCATACCACCTTTGTTCGTTAGCAATCTTTCTGAGAATAACATCAAGGTCTGCCCAGTTAATAGAAAGAGTTTTTTCTAAAAATCTATTTCTAATATTAATTCCAATAGTAACTTTATTAAGATTTTTGAATTTAGGATACAAGAAAGAAAAAAATAGTTTTATTCTTTGAGTTGCAAGTCCATACCTGCCATTTGTTTTGATATCTTTGGGAAGGGCCGCAATACTCTCCCAACCTCTTAATTCTATCGTTTTTATTCTTTTTGAGCTTACGCTTCCATTAGTAGGATTGATATTGTATGGATGAAAGATATATACCTTTTTGTTTCGTATAATTTCTTTAGTTGTGAAAATTGGAGTTCCATCATCATCACAATATTTATATACGATTTTCTCATCGTTTTCGGAAATTAAGTTTTCTTGATTAGGTAAATATGAATCCATATGTTTTGGTTATTTAATATATTGATTGATTCGTTGAAATCATTTTTGCGATACTAATTAAATTCACTTGCTATAATACCAGAATTCCCGTTAAAAGTACAAACTTTCCTTATACCAACATGATTTCCTTCCTAACATTTCTAAAAATATTTATCTGGTATCCAATCAAACCACCCTTAAATCACTTCCTTGTATAAAGAAGTTGCTATCAACCAAATACAAACTCATGCCTGATACAGATATTCGTTAATAAATCTATTGTAGGTATTGCCTTTGAGGGTTGTTAGTTTATATGCATCCCTGAACAATAGTGTGTTATCCTTTACCGCATTGTTAACGTAACCGGCAAATCTTAAGCTGATTCTTTTTTTTGCAGTGGCATAAAAATCCCCTCCACTGGTTTTGGCATTTTCTTTTTTCAATCTATATTGCTCCATGTAATTGTTATAAAGCAGGACATGGATCACGACATGAAGCACGACATGAACAACAAACCAAAGCAGGAAGTGCAGTAAATTTTTAAGTTTACATAAAAAAAAGACAGCCTCGGGCTTGCCAATCCACAATTTTATTGTGAGGGGTGGGTTAGGGGCTGTTTTATTTTTTTGAATTTTCCGAAAACTGAAATTCACTCTTGCGTGATACATTAACATTTAATGTGTTTCGGGTTATTTAATGGCTGCTTAAAAACTATCAAACCTATGATTATCAATATCATATTGAAAATAGAATTGCTCTAATTGCAAGGTTCTTGATGACAAACGCTCAGATTTTGTGCATCTAATATTTTGATGCGCCCTCCTGAGGCGGGCACACCGATATATTTGTAGAACATTAGGACAACAAATGTTATGGATTAATAAAAAATTAGTATTTTCACGTTTTGACGTATGCGAATAGTCTAATTATTTTGTAAGTTGTGGTAAGACAGGCAAATGCGGGTAAATTTATTGTAATTATTTCGAATAAAATTGAACAAAATAAAACCTTGCCATGTTAATCATTGACACCTTAAAAAAGAAAAAATGAAAAAGCTGATGAATATAACAGTTGTAATGCTGTTTGCATTACCATTCGCATTCATTGGATGCGATAAAAGTGAGCCAGCAGAGAACCCTGACGTATCAAACTTTGGTTCTGAAGATCAAATTAAAGCTGAGCTGGTTTACTGTGGAACACCGGTTGTAGCACCAATGGTAGATTATGACCAAACAATTTCCCCCGCGACCGTTTCAATCGGAAACGACCAGACACAATTGGAAATTAAATACCAGCTTAATGAACCCGGGTGGTTTATTTACAATGCACGACTTTTTGTTGGTACCGAAGCTCAATTTGCAGCACTTCCGGGAATTAACGAGCTTGATTTTGATGGATCCGGTACTGTTCATCTTTCTTCATCCCCGCCAGCCCTCCCTATCTCATCTGGTTACCAAAGTTCAGGAACAACCTGGAGTTATGTAACTGACCTCAGTACACTTCCTGATTGCTTTATGGTTATTGCATATATGTCAATTAAAAATCCCTCCACGGGTGAGTCTATGCAAATTTATGGAAAAAGTTCCTCCAGGTCATCGGGTTATTATATGAATTATTGCGTTCAAACATGTTCACCACCACCTCCTCTGGGTGGATGCGAAACTGGCTATGCTTTTGGTGAAGAATTTGCAACATGCTTTATCGACATTCCTGGTGTAAATTCCAACAATTGGGGATGGTCAAACGGACCATTAACTGATGGAAATTATACGTGGCCAATATATGCTGGTGCCGGACAATGCAATACAGCTAACGGCACATATGTCGGGACACTTGATGTAAATTATACTCCTCCTACAGCAACAGTAACCTATACTGTTTTTGATGGTTATGTGCTAAATGCAACACATTTACATGTCGGAAACCAGATTTTGCCAATGAAAAAGAACAAATACATAACCGCTCCAGGTCAGTTTCCTTATAAGCATGGAAATCTGAATGGCGTAAGCACTGATACTTACAATATTTCTGGGTTATCTGGAAATATTTATATTGTAGCTCATTCCGAGGTGTGCGACGATAATTAATCTTTATATTATTTCTATACGTAACAGAGGCAGGGAAGATTTCCTGCCTCTGCTCTTTTTATCAGCCTATTATAGTTTCTTCCTGTATTTTGTTCGTTTCCGGCATACGAATCTCAATATTTACAGCAATATTAGCCAGGTTAAGATGGAGAGAAGCAGCCAGCCCGCCTCAGGAGGGCACACCGACATATTCATTGATTTCACTATTTGCATTTTGCACTGCGAAAGCCAAGATGCATAGTAAATCTTTGTTTTAATCCCTCCCCCTTGCATTTCACCAACCTTTTCATATATTTGCCAGCGATATGAATAATTAAACCAAACGCTTTAACCAACCACCTTTATGAACAGAATTTTTTCACTTTTGAGCCTGATCTTATTTGCAGGCCTGATCTTTACCAGTTGCACCAAGGATGATGATGAACCCGTACTTCCGGTTATAGCATTCGAGCAAAAGCCCGGTTTGGTCACGGGTGACATTACTGCTGCTTATGGCGATACGCTGTACTTTGGCATCATTCTCCAGGGGAATGGTACCGACAATCTGATTAAATTTGAAATTAAAGCAAATGGCAATGTAATACATGAATCTACGCTAAATACACAAAACCATACATTTGGTTTCTATACAGTTAAAGGGCCTAATCCTGAGGATGTATGGAGCTTTGCAGTAACTGATGCTGCCGGAAACCGTAGGGAAGAAACCATTACCATTACCGGTGAATTTGGTCCGGTCAACAATTACACTGCCATTCTCATGGGTGCTCAGTCCAATGCAAATACACAAAGTTTTCTTTCACTCCGGGACAATAAAGCTACTACTTATTTTCAGGCAGAGGCATTCCAGAATCAGGCAAAAATTGATATGTTGTGCTATTTTGAAGGAGGACAAATGTTTTTGGCTTCACCCGGCGGAAATGTTGCAGGCATATTCACAGGTGCCACCGCTCCTGAAAATTACACTACAAGAAATCTTACCCAATTTGTTAAAACGACCTTCTCCGCTGCCGACTTTGATAATGCAAATACGGATGCACTTTTATATTATGGTTACAGTCTTGCTCCGCCTTCAATAAAAGCTGGTGGACTTTTAAAGGATGACGTATACGCATTTCTTACCCACAATGGTTTTACCGGATTATTTAAAGTGCTGGATGTTAATGGTAATGCAAGTGGAACCCTGAAAATTGACATCAAAATCGTAAAAGAGATGCCTGTGGGCAAAAGTCTTGAGTTTCATGTTTATTAAACAAACTATCTGAAAATCGGATAAACGAGCCGCTCCATTTGTACGCGATTCTTAAGTTATTCGGGCAATCCTGCGGCTAAATTTTACCGCATCTGATTGCCCTTTTTTTTCTCACTAACACGCAGCAGGGGAGGAGGAGTCCAATGTTAGTCCTATCACATTTATTTATAGTATTTTCGTTATAAAGAACATAAAAAAGTTCTGCCGGTAAGAAAATGGTAACCTATAAATGTCAAAATGCTGGCCATCAAATATATAGCTAAAACATTATTTACTTAATGATGTTTTAAACTGATGAGAAATCCATTGTCATGCGTAATACTACCTATGATGAACTAATTTTAAACCTTCTGAAAAAGTAGTATTTTAACGACTTGATTTCAGGACCAACTCACACTACTTTTGTAAAATGAAATTACATCAGAACTATGCCAGGAACGGATGTTTAATTTCTAACCAAATAATTTTTAATCATGCCAAAATTTAACCATCATGAAAAAGATACTGTTCATTGCATTATTACTTATACCAGGACTGATTGTAACAGGGCAGGTGAGGCCTAAAACTACAAAAAAAGCACCATCCATTATGCTTGGTCTTGACAGTGTTGTCATAAAATCAACTTATGCTCATTGGAATAACGATAATCCTGATGAATCCTGGGATTTGACTTCATTTCCTAACCGGCTTGTTTATTATTGTTACAATTCCGGCAATGATGACCGGTCGAATGTGGCCCATATTTATGATTTCGATGAAAATGGAATAAACACAACTTATACTACAATAGCTGTGCAGGAAAAGATTAAATATGCCTGTGATTATCTCAACAACATCGCCTTAAGAAATAGATTTTTATATGAATACCAGGGGTTGAATGAAGACAATCAGGGTGTATGGGTCTCGAATAAATATATGGCTCAGTACACAGGTTGTAATTGCGGAAACCTGCAGGTTGTGGTAACAGCTAATATATCTGAAAAGCAAATAATTGAGCAAATGGGTGCATGTCCGGTAAAGCCAGGTAAGTCGGGTGAGCTGCTCTCAATTGTGTATACACCATTAAAATAGCATAATAAGTCAGGGGTGGATTGAATAAGGGCGGGGCAAATTGTCCCGTCTTTGTTATTTAAGGCCGGGCCTGCTTTGCGGGTCAAATTTTTACCTTAAATGTCAGATAAACTTTAAACTTTATAAGAAAGTTGTTGTTTAAACTAACTGTTACAATCCATTCACTTAACTTAAACACTTATGAAAACAAGGAAAATGCTTTTTATAGCTTTGGCTGGTTTTATCGGCTTAACGGCCCTCACCTCCTGCGGTGGTGGCGGAGGCAGTGAACAACAGACTTCTGCCGATGAGTCAACAAAAATGGAAGATGCTTCCGGGCCTGATGATGCTCAACTTGCCAGAGGCGAAAAAATATACAATGAAAAATGTTTTGCCTGTCACCAAAAGGATGGAAATGGTATTCCCAATGCTTTTCCAACGCTCGTTGGTTCCGATTTTCTTCTCAACCATACCAAAGAGGCGGTAGCTCAGGTGTTGAATGGCTCTGAACATGTTCCCAGTCATGGAAATATTACATACCCAGCCCCAATGCCGCCCCAGGTAGATAATTATGAAGATGCCGTAGCTGTAATCAACTATGTGCTCAATAACTTTGGCAATGATGGAGGATACATTACCGTTGATGAAGTAAAAGACATTAAAATCATCAGATAAATAATTCACCGTAAGCCAATGAGTTTCATCCCAAAGTGGTAATCAGTATGCTGGTTACCGCTTTGCCTTTATCTAAACAGGAATTTTTTGTTCTTATCTTTTGGACTAATTTACTGAACTTAAATAAATTGACTACTCTCATCCGAACCTTTAATTTATAAAATCAACCAAGTCATGAAAAACATATTCATTTCTCTCCTGCTTATAAGTATGGGCATCTCATTGTTTGCCCAGGATAAACAAGAAAAAGATTACACCAATTTCATTTCCTGTGAGGTGGATGGTAAACCCTTTAAAGCAGAAGCCCGTAAAATGAAAATCCCCATCAGTGGTTTTGAATACCTGGGATTGGCCGCTTTTCAGGTCAGTCCGGATATATCGGTGTGGATCAGGCTATATTATCTTTCTGATAACCTTAAACCCGGGACTTACGAAATAGTTTCGGAAGAATATGTTGAGAATGCCGCCCGGAAAAAAGCAGAAGAAAACATGGTTTGGGCAATGGTTGATTATTCAGAAGAGACCAAAGGATTGGGACACGCTTTTCATGACGGTGAATCATTGAGTGGTACCGTAACCATTGAAGAATTGGGCGACAAAACCATTAAAGGTAGTTTTGAAGCCACCTTAAAAGGAGTATATTACAAAAAGCGCGCAGTAGCTACCATGACAGGCAGCGGTATAAAAGACAATCTTTGGGACAAAGCAGTTACTAAAGCGGGTGGTGGCATGCTGGTATCAGGCCCACACGATCATGACAATACGAAGAAAAGCAAAGAAACCGATACCATAATTCTGACAAACGGTCATTTTTATCTGGACTGGAACAAAGCCGATGCAGATGAAAAATAATAGATTACATTTGTCCGAATCATACGAAATAATAAATCAATAGAGTAAATTGCGTTGTTCCCTGATTTTATCATCACTGATATAATCGTCATAATCCATAAGTTTGTCAATCATGCCTTTCGGGCCTATTTCGATGATCCGGTTACATACGGTCTGTATAAACTCATGATCGTGTGACGACATCAGGATGTTCCCTTTAAATTTTATTAAAGTGTTGTTAAAAGCCTGAATGGATTCCAGGTCAAGATGATTTGTCGGTGTATCAAGTAACATAACATTGGCGTTGCGGATCATCATTCTGGCAATCATACAGCGCACTTTTTCACCTCCCGACAATACATTGGCTTTTTTGTATACTTCTTCGCCCGAAAAGAGCATTTTACCTAAAAAGCCCCTTAAATATAATTCGGTGGTGTCATCTGAAAATTGTCCCAGCCAGTCAATGAGGGTAAGTTCACTTTGAAATAAATGTTCATATTCCAAAGGAAGGTAAGCTTTAAGTATGGTTTGTCCCCATTCAAAACTTCCGCTCTCAGGCTGCTCATGGCCCTTCAGAATCTTAAAAAGCTGAGTCATAGCGCGGGTGTCTCTGGATAGAAAAACAATCTTGTCGTCCTTCATCATGGTGAAATTTACGTTTTTAAATAATACCACACCATTGATACTAGCCTTCAGATTGGTCACTTCAAGTATATTGTTGCCAGGTTCGCGTTCGGGAGTGAAAATAATACCCGGATACTTTCTGGTGGAGGGTTTGATTTCTTCAATATTAAGCTTTTCAATCATCTTTTTACGACTGGTTGTTTGTTTTGATTTGGAAGCATTGGCGCTGAAGCGGGCAATAAATTCCATCAATTCTTTTTTGCGGTCTTCTGCCTTTTTATTCTGGGTCATTTGTTGGCGCAGCGCCAACTGGCTCGATTCATACCAAAATGTATAATTTCCCGGAAAAAGCTGTATTTTGTTAAAGTCTATATCTACAATATGAGTGCATATGGAATCCAGGAAGTGACGGTCGTGAGAAACCACCAGTACAGTATTTTCAAAGTTCGACAGGTAATTTTCCAACCAGTTCACCGTTTCCAGGTCAAGGTCGTTGGTGGGCTCATCCAGGAGCAGATTGTCCGGTTTCCCAAAAAGCGCCTGAGCCAGCAGTACTTTCACTTTTACCTTACCGTCCAGCTCACGCATTTGTTTGTGGTGCAAGTCTTCAACAATACCTAACCCACTGAGCAGGCTGGCGGCATCACTTTCGGCATTCCATCCATCCATTTCTGCAAATTTTTCTTCCAGCTCGGCTGCTTTGTTACCATCTGCTTCCGAGAAATCGGCTTTGGCATAAATGGCGTCTTTCTCATGCATTACCGACCACAATTGATTGTGTCCCATCAATACTGTGTTAAGTACAGTAAAATCGTCAAATTCAGAATGACTCTGGCTCAAAACTGACATACGCTCACCTGGACCCATACTTACGTTACCCTTTGAGTATTCCATTTCACCAGATAACATTTTCAGGAACGTAGATTTTCCAGCACCGTTGGCACCAATAATGCCATAGCAGTTGCCAGGCATGAATTTTAAGTTAACATCCTGAAACAATATTCTTTTGCCAAATTGGATACCCAATTCCGAAACTATAATCATTTAATATTGTGTTAATTGTGTACAAAAATGCTTTTCCCGAAAGGGGGTGCAAAGGTAGGTTTTAATTTCGGAATGCAGATTGCAGATTTCGGATTTAACTTCGGGGAGTTCCGCTTCGCTCCGGTTTGAGTTACACTTCATTCCGGTTCGGATGGGTGATTGCAAATCGCGGAACGCGGATTGAATTTCTAACCACCAGTCACCAGTCACCAATTAACCACGAATTACGCAAATTAACGCGAATTATGTTTCAAAGGCTCAACACCTCAACAAATCAACACCTCAACAAACCCACAGATTACAGATTACAGATCACAGATCACCAGTCACCAATTAACCACGAATTACCCCGAAAAAACGGGGTAAACGCAAATTAACGCGAATTA
>DHSR01000043.1 GCA_002410555.1 Bacteroidales bacterium UBA5281
GATTTTCTATGCGCACGGCCCGGCAATAGAAATATTGACAGACAGGGTGCAGTGCCTGGGGCTGGAAGCCAATCACCCGGGAATACATGAGATGAATTATTATTTAAACGGACTTGATGAAATAATAACCGGGTTTCTTGCCAATACCGGAAAAAGTCTTGCTACTTTAAACATTGAAAGCAGAATTGATTCAGACCTCATTGACCCATCAATTGTGGCTATTAAACATATACCACATCTTTTTTATGGCAAAAAGATGATCATGTGCTGGGAGGTACCGAATAATGACTATCCAATTAGCATGGAGTAGCATCTCATTCATTACTATATTTACTCTTCCCGCTGCAACTCCCTAAGCTTAATGAATATGAAATATCTTTTAACACTTATCTTTCTTTCGTGCATTGTCTTTCTGCATGGACAACCCAGTTTTCAGATACTTTTTCCAACACCAGGCAAAAATGAGGTTGGAGGAAGAATAATTGAAGACAATGAAGGCAATTATTTAGCCTGTGGAAGTGGTATGAATGATACAGAATTCTTACTTCAGGGAATGATTTGGAAAATTAGTACAACTGGAGATACACTTTCTAAAGTGATTACCTTTGGTGATTCTCGTTCAGTTATAGGGTATATTACCCCAATTGAAAATGGTAATTATAAGGCTATAGGATGGATTTGTTCAGACATCAATGAATCTTACAAACTTATGGTACTTGAATTGAATGCAAATCTTGATATAATATGCAAGAAGGAAATTGAACTACCGGGAATTCAAACGATTTCAAATTTCAGAATGGAAAAACACCTAGAATCGTACTACCTTTTTTTGGGTGATTACGGGCTGGGCTCCAATCCTCCAAACCTAAACGATCCGTACTTTGTTAAACTCAACAGTAATTTTGATACGGTGTGCACCCGTCGATATTCCATTAACGGAAATCAGCAATGTCACCAAATGCTTTTTTCACCCGATGGTTCACAATTGTGGCTGCTTTCAGAGGCATATTTTCCTGAGTTGGTCACTGGATGTCTCGTTCAATTGGTGATTTATGATACCCTATTCAACTTTGAGGGGGTAAAAACCATAAACAGGATAGATATGATGGGCTTATCAAAAGCCAAATGGATTACCGACAGCACCTTCTTATTGGCCTATAATAACAGAAAGTACAGGTTAACGCAGGAAGAAATAGCTATAACTGAGACCGATTCAGCATTTCTATTTACTGATTATACCCTGATAGGGGCACCAGATACCATAGATTATATCGGTTTTGGATATACCCTTGATTTTAATTCGTCTGACAGCATCCATTACGTGGGGACAAAAAATATGATTCCAGACTTCTGGCCGCGACAGCCTTCGTGGATACGGGTTGGGATGCTTAACCGGCAACTTGAGCCTGTTTACGAGCGATTTTATGGGGGAGACGCAAATTACAGGGCATATTCAATACTTAGTACCCGTGATGGCGGAGCCTTTGTGTCTGCCACCCGTTACGATCACAATCAGCACAACAACTACAACGATGTATTTTTCATGAAGCTCAACAACCAGGGATTGGTTACCATGAGCAGCCATCCGGATTTATGTCCTCTGCTGCCAGCGGTGGTTTATCCCAATCCTGCAAAAGAAATGCTTTTTGTTGATTTATCCTGGGATAAAGCGAACTGCTCAATTAACGATATGACCGGAAGAGAGTTGAAGCAGGTAAGCCTTAACAATGGAAAAAATAGCATCAACGTTGCCAACTTACCACCCGGCATCTATTTCATAGTATTAAAAGGCCGGCAAAATGAAGTATTCACGCAAAAAATAATAATTCAACAATAAATGTAAAACTTATGAAAAGAAGTTATCAATGGATTTTACTTTCGTGCATTTTGATTGCAGGTTTTTATCCTGCGGCTATGGCTCAGGTGTATTGGGAAGGGACGGTGACTAGCGGCACTTATTCAAGTGCAATTGGTTACTATACCCAGGCAACCAACAATTACAGTTTTGCTGCAGGTCAACTTTCAAAGGCAAATGGGATTGCATCCATATCATTGGGTTACAATTCAACGGCATTGGGGAATTATTCAATTGCTATTGGGCAGTCAAGCTATGCAGCCCTGCAATCGTATGCAATTGGACAAAATGCAATAGCAAATGGACAGCAGTCTCTGGCTATAGGTAGGTTTGTAGAAACCGGTATCACAGGAATGAACTCCATAATTCTGGGCTCCAGCGTGTCCGGTCAGGTTATGCGTAACAACATCCCTGCTTCCCTTATGATTGGTTTTAACAGCACCATTCCCACGGTGTTTGTTGGCCCCTCATCATCTTATAGCGGTATTGGTAAAGTCGGAATCGGAACAACGTCACCGCAAGCCGGTTTGCATGTTAAATCACTGGCCGGTGAAAACGCATCGCTCTTTCTTGAATTAGGCACCTGGGGTTCGAGATCGACTGCTATTTTTACCATAGGTAATACTAAGCACGGCATTACCGCGGATCCGGGGCAGGGTTTGTCTTTTCAAACGGAAAAGTTTTATGTCTTTAATGAAGGTAATGTTGGTGTTGGAACCTATTCTCCTCAGGCACGGCTGCATGTAGATAAAGGGAACACCTTACTTAACGGTGATCTGCAGGTAGGCAATAGCAAACAACCTGTTACCTCTGCCCTATATGGAAGGGTTGGCATTGGTACCGATAACCCTTTGACATCCTTACAGGTAAATGGTTCTGTTTCAATTGGCTTCAACGCGATTATACCTCCTGAAAGCAATAGTCTTGTGGTGAGCGGTCCGGTTGGCATAGGCACCTTTTCTCCTTCGGCCCAACTTGAAGTGGTGGGCAAAATCAAAACGGCTGAACTTCAATTGGCGACAGGCTATATGAACGGGTACATCTTACAATCTGATGCAAACGGAAATGCCACATGGGTAAATCCAACCACGGTCAACACGGGCATATGGCAACAAAATGGCAATAATATAACCGTTGACAATACAAAAAAGGTGGGTATAGGTACCTCTACCCCTGCAGAAGCCCTTCACATTAAAGGGAATATGCTATGCAGCGGTAATATAAAAGGGGGCAGAAATGACTGGCAATCGCTAGGTATTTATGCCAATAGCTCTGAAACCGACGGATCATACATACTAATGGGCAACAACAGCTCTCAGACCGGTTCAATAAAACTTTTTTCGACCGGCACAAGTGGCCGAATCGAATTTCACAACCAAAACATACAGGTAATGTCCATAAGGGCTGATAATAATGTTTATTTCGGCGATCCTGATGTGGCTACCAATCTTTATGTGAATGGCGAAATAACCTCAAGCCTTGTAAGGGTAAATACCCAAAGTTGGTGGGA
>DHSR01000081.1 GCA_002410555.1 Bacteroidales bacterium UBA5281
AGGACCGGGAATATTTTCAATGAGCTGGGTGTAAACGTCGCTTATGCAGCCTGCGGCATCTTTAAGGCTAATGTGGTACTCGCCCTCGCCCAAGCCGGTAAACAGCCCGCCATTGGCCTGGTATGGCCCACCATTGAGGCTGTAGAGGAAATCAGCTGGGTTGCCCGAGGCGGGAAGTGCCGACAAACCGCCCATGCCCTGGTTGCAGTGGTCGGAGGTGGGCAGTACATCAGCTATCTGGGTGGCGTTGTTGTCGGTGATGGGGTAAGGGCCAAATTCATGGCTGCAGTTGTAGCCAAAGTTTACCTCCGCATAATAAGCTCCGGCCGGTACATTAAGCAGATTATTGCCTGTACCTACCTGATTTCCTGCAGCATCCAGCCATATAACCATAGATGGGCCAGGCGTTGTAAACTCAATGCCGGTAATGGCTCCATTGCTTTGTCCGCAATTCGAGGAGGTGATATCAGGGTTTACACTTACTGATGCATCATCATACCGGGCAACATTGATGGTATCCCTGCCAATGCAGCCGTTTTTATCAGTTACCCGAACCAGGTATATACCTGTTGCATTAACTACAAGCGTACTGTCAGCAGTTGGGAAAGTATTGTTCCAACTGTATTGCACCCCGGAACCGGCATTGAGGGTGAGGTTGATGGTTGCGCCGGGACAAAACAGTGTATCGTTGCCCAATTGTGGCGTGGGCAGGGGGTAAATTACCACCGTATCCTTTACCGTTTTGTGCAGCAGGCCCGAATACACGGTAAGCTCCGGGTAATAGGTGCCAGGCCCCGAAAAAACGTAGGCCGGGCTAAGTTGGGTGGAGGTATCGTTGGGCATATGGCCAAAATCTTTAAACTTCCAATACACCGAATCTATGCCATTGGTGTTGGCAATGTTAAACTGCGTGGGCTGCCCGGCACAATGCTGGGTGGTGGCATACTCCGGGTCGTTGAGGTAGGATTGGATAAAGGAGGGGAGGCCCTCGCCCACAGCCCGGCCATCGCCCACATATATTGAATACCGCTCATAATTACATTCCAACCCTGCCTTATTGGGTTCATGGATTACGCCGATATATTGATGAGCGGTGGCGCAATAAATCTTACCATCGGGGCCAAGTTGAAGGGCACCTTCCGGGGTATATTCGTATATCAACAAAGTTTCAGAAGCCAATATTTCATCCGGGCTGCCTGCATTCAGGTCATATTGAAAAAAGGAGTTTATTCCGTGACCATTGGTATATATTTTTGAATTGTCAGGAGAAAATTCGACCGCTGCTGAAGGCCTTGGAGTTCTGATTAAGTTTGTCGCACTGATTATCCCTGTCCCGGTGTTAAAATCGAGTATTTCACAAAAATTATTATTGTAATCACCTGATTGCGCTGCAGCTATTTTTTTTCCATTAGGGGAGATTTTTAAATAACCATGAAAGTTTTGGAATATGGAACCGACATTGCTGACAATTGGCAGTTCAATACCGCTAACTGTGATTTTATAACTATAATAGGTATTGTTTCCAAGGGTATGTGCTACCACCCATACATCTTCACCATTGGCATGCTGCACTGCATTCAAATGAAATGATGTATTGTCAAGTAAACGAATCGTTTTTTTTTCGGGTAATATTCCTCCCAGTCCATTGTCAAGCCTCATGTCAATTAAAGAATACTGAAAGTTGGCTATACTTGGTCCATCTGCTCTATAATTAAAAATATAATAAAGATTTGGATTTGCAGGATCGGGAACTATTATTGCACCTTGGGTTGTTAAATCACCAAAATCATTGCTATTTTGTAATGGGTTATGTTCTTTGTTCCAAATTTGCGCTCCATTTGTATAAAAAAGGAGGCTTCCATCTTCATCTGAAATTGTAGCATTTCCACAATTGGCGTAACCATTTTCACTGTCATACAGCACTTCAGGAGGGGAACCGGCATTGAAACTCAAACCTGCAAAAAAACCAAAATACCAGTTGTTGGCCCGCTTGCTCTGCCCAAAAACTGGATCATTTATCAGAAATACTATTGAAATACCCAAAGATAAAAAGAGGATTTTGTGCCCAGAATATGACTTTGCCTTCATGAGTTGAAGTTTTTTTAATTGAGGTAAAGATACATTATTAATCTTGATTTTTCAAGAATATTTCGTAAAAAATGCACAAATTTAAAATATTTTAAAATTTTTGTTAAATGGGGTATTACTTTTTAGCAAAAATATGATTAACAGATAGGGCTTTGTGAATGTAAAATCTCACTGAACTCCTTGAGTCTACATATAGAGCGTAAAAGCTTGACCTTTAATTTATTAGATATTTATACAGAAAGGAGATGCCGATGATACATATTTGAATGACTTTCGCATTGAATTAATGTGAAAGAATTATAAACCTTCAAAATTAATTCGCGATGAAAAACTTTTTTATTTCTTTTCTTCTAGTCATGTTCAGCATGACCGTACTTCCACAACGGGTTGAAGTATTTACAAGTAATACAATTGACTTCAAACGCCACTTCACCTATTCTATTGAGGATGGTTTCGTTGATAATTTGCCCCGTCAATTCGTTGCAGGCACTGAATCAGATTTTCTTTTAAGCTTAACCGGGGCGAGGGTAATTCAGGGCAATCCAATTGCCGGTACCGTCCCTTACTCAGGAAAAAGCGCAACCTTCAATGATTCTATTTCAATTGAAAGAATGCTTCTTACTGACTTTGTCGTTCCAAAACAAGGTGGCAATGCCTTGTATGCTTACGGCACGGGTATATATTTTCCCGATGGGGCCAGTTTTTCAGGCTATCCCTTTTTTGCCGTTTACGAACGAAAATCAATGGCCGTGATCAGCATGGTGTACTATAGCCTGCTGTACCCAGGCGCTGTTGTGCCCCGAAATACTGCTGCAACCCGGATTAAGTACTCCGAAAAAGAGAACGCCTTTTACATCAGCGGAATTATGTCGGACCAGGTGTTTGCCGATATGAATTTCGACGATATCCAGGGGCGCTCAAGGGGCTTTATCCTGAAAATTGACCCGGCTTTGCTACAAGCACAGGTAATTGTTTTTACCCCCGATGTGCTTCCCATCGGTCTTGCCCAGGTTTGCTCGGTAAACGATATGGAAATAAATGAGCGGGA
>DHSR01000070.1 GCA_002410555.1 Bacteroidales bacterium UBA5281
CAAAGGCTCAACACCTCAACAAACCAACAAACCCACAGATTACAGATCACAGATTACAGATTCCACCTTAGGCGGAAAGGCACCCACTCAACGAATCAACAACCTTAAATCAGCGATTCAATACTCAACAAAATCATAACCAGTAAATAGTAAAGATTAATGATCAGAAAAGAAGAGTTGAATTTCACATCTTCATTTGTGGGCATAATTAGCCGGGCAAAATAAACCACCATAATTACTGAGAGTGACCAAAGCGTATAAACTATCCATATATTTTCAAACCGGTAAAAGCCGGGAAGCATAAAGGCACTTACACTGGTAGCAACTATCCATATAAATGTTATTCGTCTGATCTGTTTATTTGAGAAGTGGGTAGTGAGTGATTTCACACCGGTAAGTTCATATTGTTTGCCAAACTGAAGCAGCAATAGCCAGAAGTGAGGTACCTGTCCGATAAAGAAAAAGAAAAACAAGGCCACTGCTGTTGGATTTAACATTTCCCCTCCCGCAGCCACCCATCCAATAACGGGTGGCAATGCGCCAACAACACTGCCAGGAACCACTGCCAGCGCAGTTTTTTGTTTTAGCGGAGTATATATACCGTTGTACCATATATATGTAAGTAATCCAAGGAACAAGGCAATAATCCCTGAAAAATACCAAAGAAGGAATACGCCTGCAGCCGACCACACCGCAATCCAACTCCATGCTTCCTTTACACTCAGTGCTCCGGAGGGCAGGGGCCGGCTTTTGGTGCGCGGCATTAATTTGTCGATGTGTCTTTCCTGCACCTGATTCAGGGCCGAGGAGGCAAGCGCCAGAAAAAACACGCCAAGTCCGGGTAAAAACATTTCCCAGTGAAACTCACGTGCGAATAAAACATAGCCTGTAAGCGCGGTAAGGGCTACGGGTATGGCAATACGATATTTGCCCAGTTTTCCAAGGGCCTTAAAATATGCTCTATGAACGGGTGTCATTTAAGCGTTTTCAGATATTCAATGATTTCGGCCACCTCATCATCGGAAAGTTGTTCCTTGTATGAAATCATCTGACCCTGAATATAGCCTTTTACTACATCGGCATTGGGTTCGTATATGGAACGTTTTATATATTCATCATCCACGGTAATTTCACGCTCTTTACCATCGGTTACCACCACAACATTGTGACCATATACACCCCTGAAAGTGGGCCCTATTAACTTTGAACCATCCAGTGAATGGCACGCTATGCAGCCATTAACCTGCACCAATTGTTTGCCTTTGGCGCCGGGAACAACCGGCTTCGTAGAATCCTGTACCGCATTGTCGGCCATACGGGTGTACCAGGCGTTAAATTCATCTACTGGCATTACCTTCACTTCGGTAAACATATAGGAGTGTGATAAGCCACAATATTCGGTGCAGAAAAGCTCATAACTACCCTCTTTTGTGCCAATAAACCACATTTTATTTTCCTTACCTGGTACAATATCTTCCTTTACCCGGAAAGCAGGAATATATAAACTGTGAATAACATCGGGAGAAACCATATCGAGGGTAACTGCTTTATCTTTGGGAATATAGAGTGTATCGGTCTTAATTCCATTTTCGTATTCAAATAGCCATGACCACATTCTTGCAGTAGCCTTAATATTCATGGCATCATCGGGTGCCTTAATCATGGGCTGATAACCTGCCCAGCCATAATAGAACATACCCAATACCAAAATGGTAGGGATTACAGTCCATATAATTTCAAGGGTGTTGCTACCATGAATCTGGGTAGCTACCGGATTCCGCTTTTTGCTGTAGCGATAAGTAAACCAGAGCATGGCTGCGGTAATACCTACCAAAAATATTACTGATATACCGATAATAACCACAAAGGCATCATCGGTACCGGATACAAAATTTGAGGCTCCTGAGTACATAGTAGTGTGCTATCTGTAAAGGTAATCAAAAAAAGTAACAATGATGACTGCAACAAAAATGGCAATCACCAATCCGAACATAATCCGGTAAATGGGTTCATCAAAACGCAGATGCATAAAATAAAGCAACACCACCAGGGCTTTGGCGGTTGCAATGACCAATGCAGCTGCAGTATTATAAGGCCCAAGTTCAATGCTGGTAATCAATACCGTAATTACAGTTAAAATAATCAGGGTAAATAGCACCAGCAGGTGGGTTTTTATTGAAACAACATGGGTTTTTTCTTCGCTCATGGTAGCACAGTGATTTAATGAATAAGGTAAAACAAGGGGAAAAGGAAAATCCAGATAAGGTCAACCAGATGCCAGTAAAGTCCACTATTTTCAAGCAATTGGTATTTACCGGCATTTACTGCCCCACTTTTCACCTTTATTAAAGTAATGGTCAGCAGAACCATACCTATAATGATATGTACTCCATGCAATCCGGTCATGAAAAAGTAGAGGCTAAAAAAAAGCATATCACCATGACCCAGGTTAGCCATTAATTCAGAGCCCGGATACATGCCATGTTCAAATTTTGCACCCCACTCAAAATATTTGTTTATCATGAACACCAGCGCAAGAAGCAAGGTTAGACCAAGCATAATCATGGTTAACTTTTTGTTGTGTTTTTGCATGGCTGTAATGGCAATGGCTACCGTAGCACTACTGATCAGCAGAATTACCGTATTGATAAAGCCCATGGTAACGCTCAGTTCCTGGTGGGCAAGATGAAAAGCCACCGGATTTCTAAAACGGTAAACCGAATAAACGATAAAGAGACCCCCGAAGAGCAATATTTCCGTAAAGATAAACAGCCACATGCCGATTTTGGAAGCCGTATCGTCACGATGAAGGTCAACAGAAGGATTGATTGTTGTTTCCATAGATGCTTATTTGTAGTCGTAAGGGCCTGTGGTAACTGTAGGAATTTCTTCAAAATTTTCCACTGTTGGTGGCGATTGGATCTGCCATTCAAGGGTTTTCCCATCCCAGGGATCATCAACAGCTTTACCGGTCATCTTACGGGCACGGGAAAGATTCACCAGAATAACGGTTAAACCTATGGCCATTATCCATGAACCAATGGTTGAGAGCAAATTGGCCGGTTCAAACATAGGAATATAATCGTAATAACGACGGGGCATTCCCATTAATCCCAGATAAAACATAGGGAAGTACAACAGGTTAAATCCAATAAAAAAGATCAATAGTCCAATGTTGGCTACCCTGATGTTATACATTTTTGCGAACATCTTTGGATACCAGTAGTGCAGTGCACCAAAGAATGCAAATCCGGTACCACCGAAAACAATATAATGGAAGTGAGCCACAACAAAAGCGGTGTCGTGCACATGAATATCAGTGGCAAGAGAGCCAACCACCAGGCCGGAGAAACCTCCGATCATGAATACAAAAATAAATGCTATTGCCCACAGGAAGGGGGGTTGTATGTTGATGGAACCTTTATACATGGTGGCCGTCCAGTTAAATACTTTGATGGCTGATGGTATAGCGACCAAAAAAGTAAGCAGAGAGAACACCCAGCGAGAGGTAGAGCTCATTCCGGAGGTAAACATATGGTGGCCCCAGACAAAGTACCCGACAAATGCGATGGCCATGGAGGAAATAATGATGGCTGTGTATCCAAAAATCGTTTTTCGGGCGAAAGTTGGTATTATTTCGGTGATTACGCCCATGGCCGGCAAAATCATGATGTAAACGGCAGGGTGAGAATAAATCCAAAAGAGGTGTTGATATAAAATAGGGTCACCGCCAATGGTAGGATCAAAGAAGCCAATACCCAGCAGTCGTTCGGCCATTACCATAAGGAAAGTAATTCCAATAATGGGTGTGGCAAGCAATTGAATCCATCCGGTACCATAAAGTGTCCAGCAAAACAGTGGCATACGCATCCAGCCCATACCGGGTGCCCGCATGCGGTGCATGGTTACTATAAAGTTGAGGCCGGTGAGTATGGAAGAGAAACCTAAAATAAAAGCTCCCGTTACTGCTGCTACCACATTGGTGTTGGTTTTCAGGCTGTATGGTGCGTAAAAAGTCCAGCCGGTATCCGGAGGACCATCACCCATAAATTGAGAGATCAAAACGACAATGGCTCCTATAATATATAAATACCAGCTCGCCAGGTTAAGCCGCGGAAAAGCCACGTCTTTGGCACCAATAAGTATGGGAAGGAAAAAGTTTCCATATACAGCCGCAACTCCCGGAATCACAAATAAAAAAATCATGGTGAGACCGTGGAGGGTAAACAGGCCATTGTAGGTTTGTGCACCCATAATTTGTTCTCCTGGTGCAATAAGCTCGTATTTCATCAATAATCCCATCACTACTCCGGACAGGAAAAAAGTCATCATTGAATAAAAATAGAGCAAGCCAATGCGCTTGTGATCGGTGGTGGTAAGCCAACCAGCCAATCCTTTATATTTGCCCTGGTATTCGAGATAGTTGGGCTCCTGGTGATGAATTGTTTGTTCAGCCATTTTCGATTTATTCTGAGGTTTGTGTTGGTTTTTTACGGGGTTTAAAAATCAGGATCAATAGAACAACTGCAGCAATAAAAAGGATTACCGTGCCGGCAACTTTAGTAACATTCATCACATACTGCTGACCGGCCGGATCGTAGGTGTAACAAAACTGAAGCACCTTAAAAATGGTTGGGCCACTTTTGCCCTGAGCGGTTTCAGCTATTGCCATCTTAAACTCAAAAGGAAGAAAATAAGTACCCTGAAGATAACGGGTTATTTTGCCATCGGGGCTAAGCATGATCAGGGCTGCCGAATGCATGTAATCGTTCCCGGCTTTCTTATACCTGAAACCGGTTATTTCTGTTCCAAGCGCAGCATTGGCACTATCGGCTGTATAAAACTGCCAGCCGGAAACATCCACGGGTTTTGTAATAAGGTGAAGATAGTTTTTACGTTTGTTTATCGCAAGCTGGCTGCCTTCTGTAGGATCAAAACTTACCGTTATTACCTGAAAATCTTTACCCAGTTCGAGGTCAGTTTTACTGATCAGTTCAGCCATACTGGTCATCAAGGGGCTGCATAAACCCGGACAACGATAATAAACCCACATTAAAACAGTGGGCTTATCAATGAGTTCTCTGAGTTTAACTTCTTTACCCGATGTGTCGATGATGGTGATAGATTCAGGCACGTATTCATCCAGATGTTCAACAATGCCTATTTCCAGTTCCGGGGTTTTAATGTCCTTTGTTGCATTGATGGTTTGACTATTCACCAATAATGGAAACAACAAATTAATGAGTACTATAAATCTTATCATTTTTTTCATAGATTCTTAAATTTGGTTCCAAAGTTAACCAAATTAATGCACATGATGATGAACACTTTCTTCCAGATAGGGATGCCTTTCAGGTATCAGTGGTGCTGCTGCAAGCGTTTTTCCAAAGATAAAGAGGAAAAGCCCGGCAAAACCAACGAAAAACCCTATTTCAGGAAGACCAAATACAGGTGCATGAACCACGCCGGGGAAAATTTGTTCATAAAGATCGATATATTGACCTGCAATAAGCAGTATGCAAATGGTCATCACTACTTTCATATTTTTATTTAATACCTGAGGTAAAAGAAATACAAAAGGAATAAACCAATTAATCAGGTAATTAATGTAAAATATTTCCTTAAACCCATGGTTCCACCGTGAGTAGAAGTATTCTGTTTCCTCAGGTATGTTACCGTACCATATGAGCATAAACTGTGAAAATCCAAAATAGCCCCAGATGATACTAAGCATAAAGATATATCTGGAAAAGTCGAGCAGATGGCTTTTATTCAGCTCCTTGAAATAACCACGCCTATGCAACAGAATTACACTCAGCGCTATCATGGCTGAACCATGCTGGAATGCAGCTACAAGATTCTTTAATGAAAAAATGGTGCTAAACCAGTGTGGCTCAATAGACATAATCCAATCGAAGGTACCAAGCGAAAAGGTTAAGGCCAATAGGAAGATATATATTTTCGAAAGCATTTCACTTTTTTCAAAGAAGTGCAATCCACCTTTTTCATCTTCGGCCAGCGAGGCTTTTCGCATCAGTTTGGTCATCACCATCCAGGCAATGAAGAACAATACCATTCTGATAAAAAAGAAAGGGACATTCAGGTAAGGTGATTTATGCTGTAACAATGGATCGACAGCAAGAGCTTCAGGATGGCTCCAGTGGTAAAGTGAGTGCATGCCGAAGAAAACAAGCAGCATAATGATGCCGGCATAGGGAATGTATGCCATCAGTGCCTCTCCTATACGTTTAAACATAGCCGACCAGCCCGATTGCGTAATGTATTGAATGGCAATAAAAAAACTGGCTCCAATGGCAATGGACAGAAACATGTAATTATTCAGCAACAGGTTTGCCCAGGCACGATCGGGATCTGAAAAAAAACTGATTACAATCACAATAAGCCCCAGAGCCGCCATACTTAAAGTAATGTATTGAAATCTTTTTGATAAATTAAATTTTGTTTCCATCGCAGCGCTATTTTGCAGGGTTATTTTGCAGTTCATGTTTCACAAAAAGGGCAATCTTCCATCGGTCATCGGGTCTGATCAAATCGCCATGGGGTGCCATTACCTGATAACCGGCAGTAATTACATGAAAGATATCGGCATCCGGAGCTGCCAGCATCTTTTCAGTAAGCAGAGAGGCTGGTTTAATGGCATACCGGCCACTGGTAAACAGGTAACCATTACCATCGCCGGCTGTTCCGTGGCATTGACTGCAAAAAATATCATACATGGCCTTGCCCTGATTGATGTTTTCATCATTTACTTCTAATGGGTTAACAAGAGATACTGCTGCTTTGGCCCGTCCTTCAGGAGTATTCTCAAAGGCATAAGGTATCATCTCTCTGGGAATTGTATTGGATGCAGGAAGACGCATGGTTGAACTGTCAGCAAAAACAGCATTGGGGCTATAAGTTTCAAAGGCCAGTGAATGGGCCATGTCCGGAAAATACTCATAGCCCTTGTCGTTCCGGGTGCGATCGCAGGATACGATGACCAGCGCGAATACGCAGGCAATGAGTAGATTAAATAATATCCTTATACTTTTCATCGGCCTTTTAATTTTCGGGTTCAATATTCTTTTCATATACCTCAACGGCTCCTTCGGCTTTGAGTAACTCAGCCAATCGCTGGTACTCGCTATCGTTGGCTGATTTGTCAAATACCATTACAAATTTATCATCGGTTGATCGGGGATCGGGCAATACATAGGCTTTACCCGGATAAATTTTGGCTCTGGCCGAAAAGGTGAATAAACTGGCAATGGTTACCACCAGAATGGTGATAACAATGGTAACCACCAAAAATGAGGGGAATGCATTGGTTGGCTTGCCTCCGTAATTTATGGGCCAGTCAATTACTGCCGTGTAATACATAAAGGCCAGGACGCCCAATGCACCAAACAGTCCGAACAGAAAAGCTGCGAAAGTAAAACGGGTTTTCTTACCCATGGCTTCTATGGCTTCATATACCGGATAGGGTGAATAGATTTCCTGTATCTGAAAACCCTGTTTTTGGGTTTCGTTCACCGCGGCCATAAGTTGAGCTTCTTCGTCAAAAACGCCAACTACAAAATGATTATTCATGGCTTATGTGTTTTTTATCGTTTGTATTGTAACTGGTCACCTTAAGTATACCCTTCAGCTCGCTTATAGCCATCATTGGTATAAACTTAAAGAACAAAAGTACTCCTGCTCCAAAAAGGCCGAGGGTACCCACAAAGACGCCTATTTCAACCCAGGTAGGCGAATAGGTAACCCAACTGGAGGGTAAAAAGTCCTTTGCCAGAGAGGTTATGATAATGTTGTAACGTTCAAACCACATCCCAATATTGATAATAATGGATATGATAAAAGCGGCGGTAAGGTTCTTCCTTATCTTTTTAAACCAAAACAATTGAGGTACAATGGCATTACAAATGATCATTGTCCAGTATTCAATGGAATAATCGCCCGTAGCACGATTATAAAAGAAAGTAAATATCTCATATCTGTTACCGGAATACCAGGCTATAAAAGCTTCGGTGGCATATGCAGTACCCATAATAAGAGAGATGAAGATGAGTATTTTTGCGATGGCATTCAGGTGACTGCTGGTAACATAATCCTGAAATTTATACATTTTCCGGATGATAATCATCAGCGTCATCACCATTGCGAAGCCTGAAAAGATGGCACCTACTACAAAATAAGGAGGAAATACAGTGGTATGCCATCCCGGGATTACCGAAACGGCGAAGTCGGTGGATACAATGGAGTGAACCGAAACCACCAGCACAGCGGCAATTCCACCCAGTACATAACTCAGTGCTTCAAAACGCAACCACTCACGCGAGGTACCAACCCATCCGAAGGCAAAGAAGCCATAAACAGCTTTTTTGATTTTTGAAGTGGTGCGGTCGCGGATGGTGGCAAAATCGGGAACCATTCCAAAATACCAGAATGAAGCCGAAATAAGCAGATAGGCTGAAATGGCAATAAAATCCCAAAACAGGGGTGAATTGTAGTTTACCCAGAGCGGCCCACGTGTGTTGGGGTAAGGGAAAATGTAAAATGCGAGCCAGACCCTACCCATATGCAATGCAGGGAAAATGGCGGCACACATAACGGCTACAACAGTCATGGCCTCGGCAGCACGGTTAATGGAAGTTCTCCACTTCTGGCGCAGCACCAACAGGAATATAGAGAAGGCCGTTCCGGCATGTCCGATACCGATCCACCATACGAAATTGATGATTTCCCAGGCCCAGCCTACAGAATTATTAACACCCCAGGTTCCAATGCCCACAGAAACAGTTTGGTAGATGGCAACCAGCCCAAACAATAGTGCCAGGTTGCTTATTCCGAAAGCCACTTTCCACCATAGGGGAACGGGTTGATTTATGGGCGCGATAATATCAGTGCTGATCTGGTGATAATTCTTATCACCCAGAATCAATGGCCCTCTCACTTCAGTTTTATACATAGGAACAAACGTTATGTTTTGATCTTAAATCTTAAGCTTCATTACTGTTCTTAACCAGGGTAAGGTAACCTACCGATGGTAAAGTGTGCAAATCCTCGAGTAAATGATAATTTCTGGGGTCTTTAAACAGTTTGGAAATGCGGCTTTCCGGATCGGCCAGATCCCCGAAAATAATGGCTCCTGAAGGACATCCCTGGGCACAGGCAGGTTGTATTTCCCCATCCTGTAACAACCGATTTTCATTCTTAGCCAATAATTTCTTTTCCTGTATCCGTTGAACACACAACGAACATTTTTCAACTACCCCGCGCTCCCGTACAGTCACATCAGGATTTAAAACCATGCGCCCCAGATCTGAATTCATATTGTAATCGAATTCATTGTTGGTTGCATATCTGAACCAATTGAAACGGCGCACTTTATAAGGACAGTTGTTGATACAGTATTTGGTACCAACACAGCGATTATAGGCAATCTGGTTAAGGCCTTCCGCACTGTGGTTGGTAGCTGAAACCGGACATACATTTTCGCAGGGTGCATTGTCACAATGCTGACACATCAGAGGCTGGAAAACTACTTCAGGATTTTTTTCATCCCCTGAATAATAGCGGTCTATCCGCATCCACTGCATAATGCGATATTTCATAACCTCTTCTTTGCCTACCACAGGCACATTATTTTCAGCCTGACAGGATATAACACAGGTACTGCAACCGGTGCATTTATTCAAATCAATGGCCATGCCCCAATGATGCCCTTCAAACTTGATTTCTTTGTATAAGGTAATGTTCTTTTCTTCGATTTCTTTATGCATCTCATTACCGGCATCGTTGCTGACCAGGTATTCCTTTAAAGTAGTTTCCCTTACAATGGGCCGGCCCTCCATGCTATGATGCATTTGGGTAGAGGCAAGGGCATAAGTAGCTTTAGACACAACAGGAGTAATGCCTGTAACATATCTTTGACGGGAGCCATTCAGGACACCAATCAGCGGATAAGCATTTTTCCCGACTGAATTGGCTACCTTACCCATGGCGGTATGACCAAAACCCACTGCAATTGAAATGGTATCCTCAGCCTGTCCGGGTTGTATCAATACTGGAATATCAACTTCCTTAATGTTTAACATTCCACCTGCAACCGCACCCAGTTTCGAAGCTGTCGCTGGTGAAATGGCTGCAAAGTTATCCCAGCAAACCTTTGAAATGGGATCGGGCAACTCCATAAGCCAGGGATTATTGGCATATTGGCCATTGCCCAGAGCGATGGTTTCATACAATACAAGCTCATATCCTCCGGTGGCAGGAACTTCCTGAATTGATGAAGTGTCTGTAGCCTGAAACGAAGGCTGACTTTCTGAAACGGATTTTAATAATACACCCTTTTGCAGCGTTGTGGTCCAGTCAGCTTCATTGCCATTTAAAATATGGGTAAGCCAGTAATTCTTGAGGAAGGTGTAATAATCTTCTTCCTTACCCATCCATTTTAGCAATGAATCCTGTGGCTGACGCGTAGAATAAATATTTCTTATGGCAGGTTGTGCCAGAGTCAGATATCCTTGTTTGTATTCGGCATCGCCCCACGATTCCAGATAATGATGTCCGGGGGAGCAATATTTCATAAACGCCAGGGTTTCATCTGTTGTAGAGCTTAGACTAACGGTGAGTTCAGGCTTTTGAAGTGTGGCCACAATTCTGGCTGTATCAGGATAGTCGTAAACAGGATTAACACCCCACAAAATTAGTCCGTTAACTTCGCCCGAATCGATGCGACTGAGCAGGTTTTCAAATTCAGCATCGATGCATTGATGAGTGAGGAAGGCTGAATTGAAATCAAGGGTCTGACCAATATTTTCGAGCTGGTGATTGATGTGGTTAACCAGAAGCTGAGCATGTACATCATTGCTGGCTGAAACCACAATTGATTTGCCTTTATTCTGCCTGAGGATGTGTGCCAGTGATTGTATTTCAGCGGGAGCTTCACTTCCTTGTTGAGCCAGGGCAGCATCCAGTGCGCGTAACAGATTGATTTCTTCTGAAGGTTTGATGGGAATTCGCTTATCGGCTTTGCTACCGGTAATGCTTAATCCGGTTTCAAACTGAACATGATAGGAGAGTTTCTTTTGATTGCCCGTCAAATCGCGTGTTTTGGCATAGGCAGCAGCAAATTCAGCCGGTGAAAGCCAGGTACCCAGAAAATCGGCACCAAATGAAACAATCACTTCAGCGCGGTCAAATTTATAATCCGGTATTACTGTTTTACCAAAACTCATTTTGTTGGCCTCCAGCATACCTGAATAAGAAACAGGTTCATACACTACATGTGTTGATCCTGGATAAGCATCAATAAATTCATTGATCAGCTGCCGGGTAGATGGACTGATGATGGGTGGTGTGAGCAGTGCTGTAGCTTTTCCGGCTTCGCTTATATTAGTGAGCTTTTGCACCACTGCTTCGTCCAACGCGGAATAGCTGGTAGCCTTGCCATCACGTGTGGGTGTTTTAAGCCGGGCTTCCCCGTCGTACAAACTCAAAATAGATGCTTGCGCTCTGGCAGAAGTACCTCCATTGGTGAGGGACTCTATGTCGTTGCCTTCAATCTTTATGGGACGGCCATCCCTCACTTTAACCACAATGGGCGAAAATTCGCTACCATCAAAATAGCTGCTCGCATAATGATTGGCCATTCCCGGCGTAACTTCTTCGGGCTTATTCAGATAGGGGATGGCCTTTTTTACCGGATTTTCGCAACTGCTGGCGATGGCAGCAGTGGCAAATCCATAACCGCATATTTTTAAAAAGTTACGGCGCGAAGTTGTTTTACCTGCAATTTCATCGTTCATGATCTCAAGCAGGCCTGATTGGTGTGTGTTATTGTCCCCCTTTTCAGTGGGAGGCTGGTTATTAAGCTCTTCCAGGCTTTTCCAGTATTTTTTTTCCATTTATATGTGGTTTTGCTCGAAGCGTTGAATAAAAAGTGAATTATTAATAATGGCATTTGCTGCAATCGATTCCTCCAACCTGTTCTACGGTAACCGAATCGATTCTTCCTGATTGCAGCATGTCATTAAGTTCTTTATAGGACTTGTAAAAATGATTGCCCTGAAAGTTAACTTTGGTGTCACGGTGACAGTTTACACACCAACCCATGGAAAGGTCGGTGTATTGTTTTAAGATATCCATTTCTGCCACCGGGCCATGGCAGGTTTCGCACTCAATCTGTCCGGCATTCACATGTTGGGAATGACTGAAAAAAGCATGATCGGGAAGAGTGTATACCCTTATCCATTCTACCGGTTTGCCGGATTTGTCAGCACGATAAATCTTGTTGATCTCGAATTTTCCTGAATTGCGACCACTCAATACCACGTTATGACATTTCATGCATACATCGTTGGATGGAATACCCGCTGATTTGCTGTAGTCAGCAATGGAATGACAGTATCTGCAATCGGTCTGATTGTCACCAGCATGTATTTTGTGCGAGAATTTAATGGGCTGATCAGGCGCATAGTCCTTGGTACGACTTAGGTTTTGAGCTTCAACGACAGCAATATTAAGGTGTACCGCAATGCCAATTAATAAAATTCCAGTATGAATAAACCGATATTTTACAATTCTGGTGAAAATCAGGTCAATCAAAGCCAGTGTCATCAGTACAGCAAATACAATAAAGAGTATGCGTCTCTCCGGAAAGCTGCGTTGTTTCTCCATTCCTTTATGCCCGAACTCACTCAGATATGCTGCAATATTATACACCTCCTGCTCAGTAAGCTTGTATTCAGCATGTGCCTTTGTCATTACTTCTGAGCCGGGTTCTGCCATAGAAGCATATATATTCATACCATTGGGATCCATAAATGATTGTGCCAGGTCGGCAGCAGAGGGACTCCAGTTCAGGGTATCGGAAATCACGGTATTGTGACAAGAGTTGCAGGCTGTTTTTCCACCATTTTCAAAAGGAATCAGTCCGTAAAACATCCGCTCGCCACGCAATATTTCTGTGTGAGTGAATCCTGTCTTCTGGTTCACATCCACTGTAAATGTTTTTTCTGCTTCCGGCTCCCATGCGTCAATATAGTCGATAATTGCATTCACCTCACTGTCAGAGAGATTGGGAAATGCCTGCATGGGAATTTTATTATTTTCCTCAAACACCTGCACTGCCAGGGGATCGCCCGATTCAATAAGAGCTTTGGAATCATGAATGAATTTTACCAACCACTCCCGGTCACGAATCTGAGTTATGCCCACCAATTCAGGACCTACCAGCTTGCCGCCTCCCAACTTATGGCATACGGAACAATTTTTCTCGAAGAGTTTTTTGCCTTCAGACTGCGCACGTGCATGTTCAGGCGCTAAAAGCATTAAAATTGTACAAAACAACCAAATCTGCCTTACCGGGAATTGTTTGTAAACCGGGTTTATTAATCGTTGGCTCATGTTTATGTATGGTATAAGGTTAAATCTTTCAAAGTTAAATTTTCACACAAAACAAAAAAGCATTCCTCGTTGCGAAAAATGCTTTTAGTTATGATCCTGCTTCCGGCAAGCCATGCAAAATAAAGATGAAGTTGCGTAGAAAACATTCATTCTTTTAAAAGTGTATTGCTGTTAGGTTAATAACCGAAAACTACTCTGCGAATATAGGACACTAATTTTAATATTTCAAAATAAATGTTAATAAATGATGCAAAAATCATCAATTTAGTTTAATTCTAAACAAAGACAGCGCATAATGCTAACTTATTTAAAAAGAAAACCAATTTTTAATCCTGCCGAAAAAGAAACAGGAAAGGATTGATCAGCAATAAGATAGCCATAATGGTAGGATTCCCTGTCGTTGGAACTAAAGCCATATCCTATTCCGAAGAAAGCATCTACTAAAAATGAATTATCCATTATCCATTGTTTTCCCATAACCATTTGCATGGATGCAGAAATAACGCTTTCACGCTTTTTGGTAATTGATTGAACCGGATAATACTCATATGTATAGTTATTCACGCCATAAACCGCCAGAGCAAGCTCAGGTTTCAGATAACCTCCTTTTAAAAGATGGGCATATCTTAAACCGCGGATATAAAACTCGGGACTCTGGATAAATTTGTAACCTGCTTTTACAAAGGCACCGGCAGGATTATCATTGTTTCCGATCAATCCCAGCCCTACAATACCTAACGTTGCTTCTATGCTACGGCCAGGTCTTAGGCTATACTCATAAGCCAGGGTAGTATTCCCTGTAATGGGCGAGAGGAATTCAACTTTTAGTGCATGCTTGTGGTTGTCGGTATAATTGGCAGGATTGGTCATTTCTTGTGTGAAAGCCATTTCGGTACCACTTTCAAAAATCACTTTATCCACCGCATCTTTATCAATGCTAAAAATCACATCGGGCGAAAATTCGGGAAGCAGATACTTGATATCGTCCATACCTATTTCCCTGATCTTACACTTTATCAACTCATTGTTTTTCTTAAGAATAATATCCTGAGCGAAAGTGCCCGAAACAGCAAGCAGCATTAAAGATAAAAAAAAGAAGAATCGATTTTGCAATAGCCATGGAATTTTCATTGGTAAGGGGGAATTGATTGAATGCAAATATCAATATATTATTTGACTTGTGCTCAAATATAGAAAAATTTTCAGACCTGAGGTAGTGATATCCAAAGACAGAATTAATGTGCAGGTAATCTAATGCTTGACTCAATTAAATCTGAAACAGGGCTGCTAAGCGAAAATTGTAAAATCTATCCGGACTGACCAGGTTTCATAAATAAAAATCCGGAAAAATAAAATGCTGGTTTTGCCTGTATGGTTGGATTGATCATTCCTTAAATTTGTTTCCTGAAAAAAATTGCTCTGCGAGATTATTAATCAGGTTTTAAAGATTTGAAAATGTTTTAAAAATTGAGAAATGGGAACAAGACAAATTACTCCAAAAGAGTATTTCAAAATTTTAACGATAGTTTTTTATACAATGATAATAGGATCTGTCTTTTTTCGCAACTATTTCATTTTTCTTACATCAAATTGGCTTTGAAAAAGCGGAAATGGATATTTTTAAATATATCGTTCCGCTTTTAATCATTATAGGCATTGTTGGCGGGAATTATTCATTCAAAAAGCAATTAAAAGTGGCTTTAGCAAGGATAGATTTGCCCGATAAATCAAACTATTACCGTTCTGCACTAATGGTTAGTTATGCATTTCTGGAGGGTTCGGCTTTCTTTACCATTGTAGTCTATTTGTTGACCGGAAATATGCTTTTTTTAGGACTTGCATTCATTCCAATACTCTCTTTTCTCTTGTTTGTTTCATCGATAGAAAAAGCACAGTATGATTTAGAATTAAACCACGATGAAAAACAAAGAATACATACCCCGGAAACAGTACTTGATAAAATGAAACTAAATAGTTAAAAACCCCTGGCTGCAATAAAAGTACCTGTGAAATTCCCCGCAGCAAATGTTTTACAGAAAAAATTGTGGCTTCGGGAGCCTCAACCACCGAAGAACTGAGAGGTGAGGATCTCGAATCCCGGACATCCGGTATGGCTTATGACTCAATAAAATAAAAATGCCCCACCTATGGCGGGGCACCTTGTTTGACTTGCGGAGAGAAAGGGATTCGAACCCTTGGTACCCGTAAGAGTACAACGGTTTTCGAGACCGCCCCATTCGACCGCTCTGGCATCTCTCCATTTCGATAGGGGCTGCAAAATTAAACATTTAATCGGATTGCTAAAGAAGTGCAAGGTCAATTATTTGCAGAATCATCCTGCTTTACCATATTTAAGGCGTACTAAGGAGTTTTTATAATGTATTAAGGGGACAGATGTGCGTGAACTATTAGCAGTTTCAGGCAATTTGAAGTATTTTATTTCACAAAAAGCCAGTTATTTTCATCGGAAAGTTGTTCCATATACTGATAATTTTCCCGGTCAAACAGTTTCAGGTCTTCCACTGATTTTATGCGCCGGTCAATAGCAAACCGGGTCATAAGGCCACGGGCTCTTTTGGCACTGAAAGTGATGAATTTATATTCACCATTTCTGAATTCTTTAAACATAGGTGTTATAATGCGTGTTTTCAAAGCCTTAAAATCCACAGCTTTGGCATATTCCACCGAAGCCAGATTTACCAGAGTTTTACTTCCGGATTGCTTTATGGCTTCTTTGATGTGATTGGTAATTTTTGATCCCCAGAACTCATAAAGATTATCGAAATTCTTGCCACTTAATGCAGTTCCCATTTCCAGCCGATAGGGTAGCATACGGCTTCCGGGTTTCAGCACTCCGTACAGTCCCGAAAGGATGCGCACGTGACTGTTGGCATATTCCATAGCCTCAGGCTCCAGTTCCCATCCTTTAAGCCCTTCATACACTTCACCTTTGAAAGCAGCAAAAGCAGGCTTTGCTATGCCTTCCTTATAGGGGTAATGCCAGTCAGAAAACCTGTTTGCATTTTCATAAGCAAGTTTGGGACTAATATGCATTAGTTTTTCAAGTTCTGCCGGCTTAAATTTATTCAACTGCCTGGTGAGTTTTATAGATTCTTTAATGAATTCAGGGTCTCCAATTGCCGGTAAAGCATTAGGTTTTGAAAAATCAAGGGTTTTGCTTGGTGAAAGAATGATAAGCATGCTGTATAGTGATGAGTTGTGAGTAATCAGTGATAAGTTTTGGGCGTTCGCTACATTCGGAATTTGATAAATACTGCCCTTATAAAGTTGAACTTATGATCTTTAATTAATTATGCCTTTACAAATCTCGTCCGCCGCAGGCGGGGGGATAGACAATAAATTTCACACTTAACCCTGGTTGGTGAGTTTTTGTCGAACCAGTCGAAAGACAGCAATTCCTTAAATCAACTGATTACAGATCACTGATTACTGATCACTAAACACATCAACCCTCAGTACTATCAATAACCAAACATTCCCCGCTGCATCAGCCCGTTTCCGGGAAATCCATATGGGGTGTAGAAATTACTGTTGCCCTGCTGCAGACGAATTTCGCCTCCAATATGTAGATTGTCATTTACTTTATAACCAACACCGAAGGAAACGCCCTGTGCTTCCATACTCAGCCTGTCGGGACGCAGTCGCTCATTAAAAGCCGGATTAATGGTTTTATAGGCTGATCCGCTTAAAGTGAGCCGCTCGTTTAACTGATAATTACCTCCGGTATATAAAGTGAATGTGGTGAGATTACCATATTGACTGTTTATATTGCCTTCGCTATCCATCATCAGAAGATTGTTATAAGTGGTATTTGAAATGACAGCACCTGCCGAAAGCGTAAACTTTTTACCCAGTGGTTGATTAAATGACGGAGCTAAATAGGTGCTGAACAGGTTGCCACCACCAAAACCAGAACTGAATAATGCTCCGGTCTGTAGGTTAAACTGAACCGGGGGAAGTTTACTTATTCCAAATGATGATGAACCAGGTGTTGTTGCCTGATACAAATCAGCATTGAATGTATCCTGAGCAATCAGTTGCCCGCTCAGGCCGGCAACAAAAACAAGCGGCAGTATGAGTTTATAGAGATTCATAACAATAGAGGTTTAATCGTCTAAAATTACTACTTTTTTTTCAATTTTAGCAAGAATCGTTCCTCAACAGGTGAAATTGTCAAATAATTCCGGATTTTCTCAGAACCATTTCCTGGATTTCATGAAAACAATCATTCCAAGTACAATAAAAAGCATCAAAAGCATCAAAACCGGATAGGCCCAGGGGAAATGAAGCTCGGGCATAAAGTCGAAGTTCATCCCATAAACACCTGCAATAAAAGTAAGAGGAATAAAAATGGCTCCCACTACGGTAAGCGTTTTCATAATACCGTTCAGCTTATTGGAAATATTGTTACTGTATAGCTCCATAAGGTTGCTTACGCTGTCGCGGAAACTTTCCAGATTCTGAATAATATTCTGCAGATGATCATAGAGATCGCTGATGTACTTATATGTTTTTCGTTCAATCAGAACCGTTTCCTCCTGAGGCAGCTTGCGTACTTCATCCCGCAATGGATAGATGTATCTGCGAAGTAATATCAATTGTTTTTTCAGATGCAGTAAATGCCGCGGAGTTATTTGGGAGCCGGCTTCTATCAGGTCCAGTTCTGCATCTTCAATCAGGTCTTCCAATGCATTGAGAATCATAAAATAGTTGTCCACAATTTTATCCAGCAAGGCGTAGGCCAGAAAGTCTATTCCTTTTTCACGAATTTTGCTTTTCTCATTCAACATGCGTTCGCGCAGTGGATCAAAAATATCGCCTTTTCTTTCCTGAAAGGTGATGAGCATATTTTTGCCTAGCAACATGCTTATCTGTTCAGCTTCAATAGATTGATCGGTACTGTTCCAACTCAGCATTTTGAGGCTGATAAAAAGACGGTCTCCATAATTGTCAATTTTTGGCATACTTTCCGTATTCAATACGTCTTCGAGTAGCAGTGGATGCAGATCGAAGCGGTTGCCCAGTCTGGCAATAAGTTCGGTATTGCTTAATCCGTTTACATTCAACCATAAATTTTTCATTTCTCCGGCTGATGGTTTTACTTTATCAGGATGGTCAGTTTGAGTATGTCTTATTGATGCTGTATCATACTCAAAGACATCAATGGTAGTCGGGTACTGATGAATTCCGGTATATACCAGGGTTCCCGGAGGAAGCCCGGTTTTTTTATGGTAGTTGCGTATGGGTTTGCGGGTTTTCATTTTGAAGTGATTCAGTTTGGTTCATACAAATCAAACATTACTGATTTTTACAAAAATACTAAAAGTGATGCCGGTGTATGATTGCAGAGAGAAAATCGAGTAGGAAGGCAGGGCTTAATTCCCTCCCTGTCCTCTCACACCACCGTGCGTACCGTTC
>DHSR01000064.1 GCA_002410555.1 Bacteroidales bacterium UBA5281
CTTCTAACCTCTAACTTCTATAGACCAATGACTAAAAGAGACAGGGGCCAAAGTGCCGGAGAGAGGGATTGAAAGAGAGAGTGAGGGGGAAGATAAGGGGCGGGGAATGAGAATCTCTTCCTGATCCCATACTTACGGGACTGGACTAATTTCTAACTTATAGCTTCTCACTTCTAACCTCTAACCTCTTACCTCTAACCTCTAACCTCATACGTCCGACTTCTAACGAAATTTCTAATTTGGAGATTTGGAAGTTAAAACACCAAAATTTAAGAACAAATTGAAGCTATATAACCAAAAACAATAGGTTTAATGAAGAAACATTGTAATTTTATCGCCTAATTCTCATAATCCTATGAAACATCTGACCACATTTATCCTAATTCTATTTTTCCCATTATTTTCTTCCGGACAAGATGATTATTTTGTAATTGACAACGTTATAAATATAATGAACGTATTGGATAATGGCGATTTAATTAACGGCAGAATATGTCAGGTAAAGACAGGCAGGGAAATTATAGAATATACTCCCTATGAAGTCTCAGAATACGGATTTAAAAATGGGCAGGTTTATGTTTCAAAAGAAATACAATTGGCTGACTCCGCAAAAAGAGTATTTCTGGAACGTTTGCACAATGGCGAAACAAGCTTATACTATTACAGAGGAAAAGGTCAAAAGACGTTCTTTATCGAAAAAGACAGCTCTTTATTTGTAGAATTGCCTAAAAAAACTCCTGCGAACGAACATTATTCTGAACGTTTGCTAAGCCTTACCAGAGATTGCCAGAATGTTGCGGACGCCAGCAAACTTGTTGCTTATAACAAGAAGCCATTAGCGAAATTTATAGCACGTTACAATGCATGTGAATTAAAGCCTTTTCCTCATTTTAAATATGGAATTGTTGCCGGGTTCGGATTTTCTAAATTAGTTCCCTCATATAAGACCCATGAAGAATCAAAATATATGACGATTATCCGCGATAGCGAATTTGACTATTTCGATTATGAATACGATAGCAAATTTTCAGTAGGGGTTTTTATTGATAACCCAATCCTGGCGAGTGATTTTTCAATTCATACGGAATTACTATTTTCACAGTATAAAAATTCTTATAGCTACACCTCTGAAGTGAAAAGATAAATTTAAAAATTGATCTAACCACTTTAACTGTGCCTGTTTTATTAAGATACACCGTTCCTGTAAATAATTTCAGACCGTATTTTAATTTAGGCCCTGCCTATTCCTACCATATTAAAAATGAGAGTATTTTGCATAAATCCATTCTTATGGCCCATGATGTGAGTGATTTAACTAAAACAACACTTGAGTCCGTAATGCCATCACATGAAATAGGATATGCCATAGGCTGTGGTTTAGAGTTTGATCTTGATTTTAGAAGATCCATCTTTTTTGAAGTGCGTTATGACAATCAATTCGGTATATCCAGTGATTTTTCCTCCAAAAAATCCTTTATTAAGTTTTCAACCGGAATTATTCTTTAATAAGAGAGGCCAGCTTCTTTATCATTATAGTCTCAAGAAGCTGACGAACCGTTACTATTGGATATACTACCACTTTTGATCCCTGTATTCCAAAGGCGAACAGCCATACGATTTATTGAACAAATCGTAAAAGTGGGTGCGGCTGGTGAAGCCGGATTGGTCGATGATTTCGCTTACCGTGAGTGTGGAGGATTTCAGCAATATGGCCGCCTTTTGCAGTCTCCGTTGGTTGATGAGGCTGTGGGGTGTAGTGCCCAGCACCGATTTGGTTTTGTTGTATAAAGCCGATTTACTGACGGCCATTTTATCGCATAACCTTTCTGCGCTAAGCGACTCGTCATCAATATTTTCGTCGATATAATCTATCATTTTTTTGAAAAAAGGATCAGGGATTTCATGCACCAGGGTGGGGTTGTCGTCCGATTTGCCAAAATAATCCCTGATGTTACTCCTGAGTTGTAACAGCATCTGAATACGAACTTTCAGATGATCCGGGTGAAAAGGCTTGGGAATATAAGCATCTGCTCCGGCTTTAAGGCCTGCGATGCGGTCTTCGATTTCGGCTTTCGCGGTAAGCAAAATAAGCGGCAGGTGGCTGGTGTCGAAGTTGTCGCGCAATTTGCCACATAACTCAATGCCATCCATTTCGGGCATCATAATATCCGAAACAATCAAATCGGGCTTGTGCTGAAGCACTTTTTCCCACGCCTCCACACCGTTTTCGGCCACCAGTAACTGATAATCCTGCTGCAAAAGATCGCTGAGCAATTCGAGTATCTCTGGTTCATCATCTACAAGCAAAACAACTGGCTGATGGCCTGCATTCCCCGTTGTGTGGTCAGGTAAAGCATCATTGGCCTCACCTAAATAATTGATTTCTACGGCATGTGTTTCAGGTTTTTCCATCATGTGTGGGACACCCGGTGAATGTACATCAGGGAAGATAATAAAGAAGCGCGTACCTTCACCGGAAACGCTTTCAAATCGAATACTCCCTTTAAGCAGTTCTACCAGGGCTTTGGTAACCGCCAGTCCGAGGCCGGTACTTCGGTAACCCGGAAAGCTGCCCCGTTTGCGTGCCGATGAAATGCCGAATGGCTCAAACACCTTCTGAAAATATTCCCGCCTGATGCCTATGCCGCTATCTTCTATTTCCAAATAGAGCGCTTTGCCTTCCATTTTAACCCTTACTTTAACAAATCCACCGGGTTTATTATATTTTATGGCATTGGAAATCAAATTGGTAACGATGCGGCTGAATTTATCGGGATCTAATTTAAATTCCAGCTCCTTATCCGGGGTAATCACCTCGCAGCGCACTTCATTTTGCTGAGCCAGCAATTCCAGATCAGAAATCACCTCTTCAATAATTCCTACCGGTCTGCAAAGTTGAATGTTCAGTGGCTCTTTACCCTTCTCCAGTTTGCGAAATTGCATGATTTCGAGCACCAGTTTTTGCAACTTCAGGCTGTTGTTGTAAACTTTGAGCAGGCGGGGGTTTTCGAGGGCATTCCTCTTATCTTCAATCAGCGCGTGAATGTGGGAGGTAATCAGCGTAAGTGGTGTGCGGAATTCATGGGCAACATTGGTAAAGAACTCAATTTTATAGCTTTGCATTTCAGCTTCCTTCTGCTGTTCGAATTCCTGCTGTTGTATGGCTTTTTTTCTTGCTTCACGACGACGTAAAGCCAGATAAATAATCCCCTGCAAAGCGATAAAAAGCAATACATATCCGATGATGGCCCAGGTAGTCCGCCAAAAAGGCGGATGAATGGTGATGGTAATCTCACGCTTGTTTTCCGACCAGTTCCCATTTTCATCGCTCACCCTGATTTGTAATATATATTCACCAGCAGGCAGATTGGTAAACGTGATGGGCTGAGCAGATGGTTTGAGGCTCCAATTGTCGTCATGGTTTTTCAAACGGTATGAAATCCGGTAGCGCTCCTGTCCCCAGAAGGCAAGTGCAGCCACCTGAAAGCTCAGCGCATTCTGGTTGTATTTCAAATCGAGGCTTTGCTGATGGTTGATGCGCGAGTGGAGCACGCTTTCTTCTCCCGGCTCAATCAGTTGATTGCGAATGAGAAGCCGGTTGAGGCTTATGGGTGGGAAATAGGAAGAAAATCTGATGTCCCGGGTCTGAACAATGTCAATCCCCATGGTTCCTCCTACGAACAAACGTCCCGAAGCTTCATCAAACCAGGAAGCACCGTCGGTATATTCAAAATTAATCAGACCATCGTCCACAGTGTAACTGCGTACATTTTTGGTTTTGGTATCAATCAGCGATAAACCCCGATTTGTGGTAACCCACATATTACCCAGATTATCAGCTTCTATGGCATGAATGCTGGTATTTTGCAGATCAGCCTGCTGCTGCCATGATTCAATCCCGACCGAATCAGATGAAACGGGAATGATTTCAAACAATCCATTGCTGCTGCCCGCCCAGATGTGTTGATCTTTATCGGCAAACAAAGCTAAGATATCGTCATTGGTAATCTTATCGGGATATAAGCCGGCATCATAACGCGATACAACCCGTTTGGTCACTGCATTATAACGGTAAATCCCCATTCCGCGGCTTCCAATCCAGATGATGCCGGGCTTTTCGATGGCCAGTGCATATACGATCTGTTTTTGAGGAAGGTTTTCATCGGGAGCATTATCCAGCACGAGTTGTTCAGCAGCTAATGGAGCAGTACTTTCGCTGCTGCCAAAACCCAGCCTGATCACACCATAGCCACTGCTTCCCAGGTACAGGTCTCCATCCATATCTTCAGCAATGCGATACACAGAGGCAAAAGCCGGCGCAGCAACGGAAGGAAAGTCGTGCGGGAAGTTTCGGATGGTTTTATAATCAGGTGAAATGATATCGATACCCTGGCCATCGGTGCCCACCCAAACCGAGCCATCGGTACGCTGGTGAAAAGAAAGTACCGAATTGTTGCTCAGGCCATTTTTCACCGAAAGATTGCGGATATGTTTTCCATTTTCATCAAAAATATCAATACCGCCGCCCTTGGTGCCTACCATCAAGTGGTTGTTGCGGGTAAGCAAAATGCCTCTCACAATGGGATAAGCAAGTTGTGTGGAAGGCAGGCGCCTGTTGGGAAATTCTTCCAGTTTTAGGGTATAGGCGCCATTGCCATCGGTGCCAATCCAAAGCAGGTCTGGTTCGGTTTCAAAGATGCTCAGCACCCGTGTGGCGATGGGATTGTATTCTTGCTGTCCGGACGAAAGCGTAAGTTCGTCGAACCGCCCGGTGCTAAGGTTATAGGCATAAATCTGCCCTTTTTCGGTGCCTACCCAAAGCTGATTTCCCTTTCCCGAAAGGGCGAAAGAGGTAATAATATCGTCGGCAATAGACAAAGGAGTAGCTCGCCTGGCAATCAGATCAACCTTAATCGCTTCACTGCTGCGCTGGGTTATCAGCAAAAAGGGCTGATTGTCAATGGTTAGTGCTACCGAAGAGGTTAATGTGCCAGAAACCGGCAAAGCCAATAATAAATCCAGGCGGTTTCCCGAAACTGTCCAGAGTTTACCGGCTGCATCCAGGCAATAGATTTCGTCGCCAAGCAGATGCACCCGCTTAATGTTTAAGGAAGTCTCATAGGACGGCCCCTGGAATGGCAGTTTTTCAAACTGCATTTTGGTGGAGTCGAACTTAAACAATCCTACCCCAAAAATGGAAACCATCACCCCGTTTTTGTCGGATTGATCAATGGATATATCGTTTTCGTAATTGATTTGTTCCAGGCCCTGGTCGAAATAGGGAGTGAAGCGGTCGTGCACATTGTCGTAACGGCACACGCCTTTGTTGGTGAGCATCCAAAGCGGGCCCGTGGCAGTAGGATAAAGCTCACGCACCACGTGGTTGTGTATGGACGATGGGAATTTCCCCGGCAGATAAGTAATCATCTGGCTACCGTCGTAGCGGTTAAGCCCGTTCCAGGTGCCCAGCCAAATGTATCCTTCGGCATCACGCGCTATGGTGTTTACCGCACCATTCGATAAGCCTTCGCGCCGGTTTATTAGCTGTAGAATAGCGGTTTCCTGTGCCGGCAGGGGAAAAAACCCTGAAAAACAAACGCAAAAGAATAGAAGGTAGAATTTTAGTCGCATGGTATGGCTCAACGGACAGGGCAAAGTTAAGCATAAGTGGGGGAAGGATGGAGAAATTTTTGGAAGCGTAGCCGCTCTCCTCTCATCGGATGACAAGCATAGGTTTTTTATTTTAAGTTTTAGAATTTTGTATATTCATGTTTTACATATGTGCTCCTGAAAATGTTAATCTCATTTTTTTTGACAGAGGTATTACTATTGCCAGAGCGTCTAATTCAATATATTTAATGAATTAGGTGCCTGATTGATATTCAATATATGGTTAAAGTTTCTTATTATCATACCTATTTTTCAATAAGGTTTGAAGAAAGAATAAGGTTAGGTTGTGTGTAGGTTATCTCTTTTACTAAGGTTTTGAAGAAAGAATAAGGTTGATTCTGGAAATTTGATCCCAATCCCGATAGCAATCGGGACTATCAATAAGGATAAAACCCAATTATTCCTTTTTAACCTCAGTAACCAAAATGCCATGCCCTCCACTTTTTACCTTATTTGTTCTTCCAACCTTATTCCACTTAAGACTCTGGCTGATGGCTATGGAGATACCATATCCCGAATTCCGGGATGGATTAATGGATTAATAGTGGGGACACTGTAACCACAATTACAATTACGAGGTTTGTTACATTTAACCTGAGCTATTTATGGGGAGTCAGGGTGCGACGCAAAGTCGTGCCTTGACTTACAGGTCCGAATGAGACAGCTATTAAAAGGTAAAAGTTATTGAGCGATGGGTGCAATAGGGGTTTGGATAAAAAATAATATTTTGTCAAAACTGCGCAATTCTGTTTTTGTGGATTATTCAGTTATGCCGAAAATTCAACCAAACGAATCAAAAAATAATGTAACTTTGTATCCGTGTAGATACATTCTTTATGTACTTTATTGAGAAAACAACTGAATTCGATAAATGGCTCAGGAGGCTCAAAGACATACGGGCAAAGGCGAGAATCCTATTTAGAATTCAAAAAGATGAAAAAGATGGTTATTTTGGAGATTGCAAGCCTGTAGGGGGTGGAGTTAGGGAATTACGGGTGAATTATGCAAAAGGATATAGGGTGTATTTCGGAGAAAGAGAGGGGAAAATAATCGTTTTACTCATTGGCGGAGATAAATCTACCCAACAAAATGACATAAAGAAAGCAAAGGAAATTTGGAACAAGTTAAAAAAATAAACAATGGTTACTTCAAAATTTGACATAGCGGATTATTTGGACAGCAAAGAAATGATTGCCGAATATCTTAATACTGTTTTGGAAGAAGGAGATAATGCAGATGTAATTAATGCAATCGGGCATATTGCAAAAGCGATAGGGATGACAAAAATAGCTGAAGAAACCGGATTGAGCAGACCAAGTTTATATAAAGCACTTTCTGACGGAGCCAAACCTCAATTTGGAACAATTTTGAAAATTTTAAGAGCTATAGGCGGACAGATTCAAATCAATCCAATTTCTTCCTAAGCTGAACTATTCATGAAATTATGAATAAAATTCAGTTGTCGGAGATAAGAAAAATTCGTGAATTTCCCGGGCAAAAAAAATAACGACACCACAATAAATAAGATTCAACTATCTCAGCGGATTAAAGAAAATCCCTTCCCTCCATATTCATCCGGAGCACCTTCAACAGATTTCAGCCCCAAAAATCATGAAAATGCTCAATGTGTTCGTACATTTGAGCCTAATTATTAATGCACTATGAAGGCAATTTCCCTGATTTGCACCCTGTTTTTGATTTCTTTTCTTACCGTTTCCGCCCAGGATTCAAAGAAGGTGCTGTTTCTGGGCAACAGCTATACCGCCGCCAATAACCTGCCGCTTATGATTAGCACAATGGCGGTGAGTACGGGCGATGAGCTTATTTATGATTCTAACACACCCGGAGGATATCGCTTTATGGATCATGCTTCCAGCTCCACAACGCTGGATAAAATAAATGCAAACAATTGGGATTATGTTGTTTTGCAGGCACAAAGCCAGGAGACTTCACTGAGCCAGGCACAAATGCAGACAGAAGTTTACCCTTATGCGGAGTCGCTGAGCAATGCGATCAGAGCAAATTACGCATGTTCCCAGCCAATGTTTTATATGACCTGGGGTCGTGAAAACGGAGATGCATCCCTCTGTGCCACCTTGCCGTGGGTGTGCACTTACCTGGGGATGGATAGTGCCATCCGGGCGACGTATATTTACATGGCAGATACGAACAATGCAGAAATTTCGCCCGCAGGTGCAGTTTGGAGAGAACTAAGGACATATCACCCTGAAATAATTCTCTATTCAGGGGATGGTTCGCATCCCTCGGTAGCCGGCTCTTATGCTGCTGCATGTGCATTTTATACCATGATTTATAAAAAAGACCCGACTGCAATTCCCTGGAATTCTACTTTGCCTGATATCGATGCGCAAAATATAAAAATGACGGTCAGGCACATCGTTTTTGATAGTATTTCAAACTGGAATTTTACGATAAACCCGGCTGTGGCAGATTTTACCGAAGCAATTGATGCCAATGTGGTATCCTTTACCAACACAAGCAGCGAATTTGATACTTTATTGTGGGATTTTGGGGATTCCTCCACCTCCACAGAGATCAATCTGATTCATACTTACCCGGCAGGGGGAGATTATACAGTTAGCCTGACCGTTACCAGGTGCGGAAAAAGTGATGTCAAAAAGAAAACAATTCATATTGAGAGCAGTGTAAATACCGGATTTCTCCCTTTAAATGAAGTTAGGATTTTTCCAAATCCGGCTACCGCTGAGGTGAATGTTAAACTAGATAGAAATTACATGGAAATTTCGGTTGTTCTTGTGGATTTTTCAGGAAAAATTATCCTTAAAAAAACAGAACTTCACGCAGATTTTTTACAACTGGATGTCTCCGGCCTGGGCAATGGAGCATATGTTTTAACCATTTTGGCTGATGAACAGTCCTATTCTACTGCTATTTCTATACGGTGAATCATTATTGCGAAGGGGAAAATTCAAGCGATTCTTTGCTTTCTCGTCCAAAAAACGAGACAAGCTGTTGCCAATGATAATTTTTGTTAATGGTTGATTCCCTGCATTTGCTGGCGCGTGCCGGTTGCTGAGCGCTTCCGATCCCGATAATCGGGACTATCGGAACGAAGACCTAACGCGTGCATTCGTATCTCCTTTTGTTTGTCATCTCCACTTTAAGGCCCTTCTTCCGGAGGTGAACTCCTGCGATGACCTATTACCAACCAAAAAAACTCCCGCCAGAAAAGGCCGGCGGGAGTTCCAAATCTATATCCAAAAACAATTATTCTTCCAATCCCTGTTTTTGTGTTTGATAATAATTATACGCTTTTCTACCGCCGTATACCGCTATCAGGCTAATCATAATACCCACGCCTCCCCCAATGGGAGCTCCACCTCCTCCCGCTGGCTGATTTTCGGTTTGACCATGTCCACCCCCTGGAGGTGGCGGCGGAGCACCCGTTTGGGCATGGGCAAGCAATACCCGGCCCAAAAACAGGGTGAGTAACAGCAATCCTTTGGTCATTTTATTTAACTTTTTCATCTTTTAGGTTTTTTTGCGTTAATGTCAGTTGTCGTTTTAATTATTGACAACTACCTTATGGCTGACGATTCTATCGTTCAGCACAATTTGCACCACATAGATGCCTGTTCTCAAGGCCGAAGCATTGAGGGTGGTATGCGTATTGCCACTCGTTTTGCCCTGCAATACCAACTGCCCCGAAATGTTATACACATTTATTGAGCCTGGATCTTGTGAAGGTGTTTCTATGTAAATTACATCATCAAAAGCGTAGGCATTAGTGCCTTCATAGTTAGCAGGCTGGTCGAGGCCGAGCGTAGCAAACGACACTAAGAAACGGTTGGCATCATCACCTTCCATTGAGGTGAAGCTGTAAACCGGAGTTTCGGTAAGGTTGGTTACGGTGCTGGTTTGGATATCGGTAAGGTAAACAACAGCGCCCGGGATACTTTCTTTTAGTTGGATGGTGAAAGCCGAAGCGGCATTCTTCACAAAACCAAACGGAATTTCCTTGTCGAAAGCTAATGGGGGAAGGCTGTTGGTGGAGAGTATTTCATCACCCACCACCGAATAAAGCATAGGTGCATAACCGGAAATAAAGCGGGAATCATACTCAAAATCAAAGCCTTCGGTGGCTTTTGGATTGATGATGATCTTGCTTTCCTGTGCAGAGCCTCCTTCGGTTTCGGCGGTTACCAATAGAATGCGATCATTAGCTGAGCCTGATTTGTAGAAAGCCCTATTATTATGCACCCGCGAAGCTACCGGGATGGTAATTTCGTTTGTAGCATCACTTACCTGCACCATAAAGCCTTGCGCTGATGGGATGATACCGTTGGCTTCAATATCGGAGTAGCTCTTGTTGGCTTCACTCCATATTTTTGCAACGCCCGCTACATTATTTAGTGCCCAGTTGCCATCGTTCCATTTAAGCGCACTTACAAAGGGATTGCCCAGCAAGTGCCAGCCGCCGCCCATGTCGTCTGTTTTGCTCAAGTCGTAAATGCCTAAATCATCTGTTATAAGTTCACCGGTAAATGTTTTTGTGCTTGCGGCAGCCTGTAAAGAAATGAGGTAACCCTGACCTATATTGAAGGCAGAACTAAAATTCCAGTTATTAAAATTACCCGCTTTGCGGTTCATCCACATATTGGTGGATTCGTCCCAACCATAGAAATCGTATTGATCTTCTGGTGCAGCTATAAAATAAGGAATATGTTGTCCCCAAACCGGTGAGCTGATTTGGTGCCAGCCGGTATTCCAATCGTCCCAGCCGCCGGTAATATAGCGCTCAACGCTTGCTGTGCCATTCACCGTCAGGAATTCATTGCCCAACAAGGATGCTGTGCCACCGGCATTGGATTGCAGAAGGATATCATTACACCTCGCGGAACTGCTGATGGTGGGATAATTGGTGAGGCCGGCGGGGATAATGACCTCTGTAATTGAACCAGGAACGCCCGTACTCCAGTTGCCGGGATTGTTCCAGTTGTTATCAAGTGCGCCAGTCCAGCTAGCAGCGGCTACTTGCTCAACCACATAAATGTCATCTACGTATAATAGGTATTGATCAGCATCACTCTGTCCTTTGAAGCCTATATAGTAGGTGCCTGATGTACCTGGAATTAGGATTGCCGCTTTTGTATGCCACTCTCTGCCATAGGTTTCAAGATTACCAAATATCACTTCGGTCATGCCTTCAACGCTTGCTTCAGTTCCCCAATGAACAGCCAGTTTTTCCTGGTAATTTTCAGAACTGCCGTAAGCAAATCCCAGTTCGTAAGTTTTGCCTGCTTCAAGTATCAGTCCCTGAGTGAATAACCAATCATTCATGGGTTTGCTGCCATTAAATAAAATACATGCTGCATTAGGTGTTGAAAGTGCGTAAGCACTTTGTGTTTTCCATTTTTGATAGTCTTCATTTGCATTTATTTCCGACATACATCTTGGCAAAGCAGGTGCTGTTTCAGCGTCAAAACTCTCAAAATAGGGTATGGATGCAGAGCCACAATCTGTAGCAAAGCTTTTTGGTCCCGTCCAGGCACTTGCATCAGAAGCAGAGCAAGCAGCTTGCACATACCAATCGTAAACGGTATTTTGTTCAAGATTAGTCAGGCTATAAGATGTTGTGTTCACAACCATGCTATCACCTTCGGTGGCAGGATTGAAACCGGCTATACCATATTTGACATTATAGGTGTTAGCTGTTCCATATTCCGTCCAGCCGAGCTCGGCTGAGCTGGCTGTGATATTCGATTCGGTTAGCTTTAAGGGAGCAAGGCATGTTGGTGGTACGGAGATGCTTATCTTGTCAAGAGCCAAATAAAAGTCGCCATTATTATAAATGCCAGTAACTTTTATTTTCAGGTCTTTCCCTGCGTATCCACTTATGCTAATCTCCTTATATTGCCAATCAGCGGAAGTGTTATTATTTACAGTTTCAAGCACACTATAAGTTGCCCCATAATCGGTGCTTATGGAAATTTCAAAACCTCCCGAACCGGGGCCGGGCGATTCTTGGGAACCACCATTGTTTATATGGCTATAGTAGAAAGAAAGTGCCATATCAGCCGATATGGGGCCAATATTGATCATTTCAAATGTCCTTAAAAAGCTGCTAGACCATAAATTGCAAATAATATAATTTCCGTCTAAAACTGGCGTTTGGCTTACTGTTTCTATAAACCAGTGGTCTTTTGTCCAGCCATCAGGCGTTGAGGTAGTTGTAAACTCCTGGGTATAGGGTGCAGCGGTAAGGTGTTTTGTAGTAAAAGGTTTTCGGCCCGTCCAGGTGCTTGTCTCCTCATCGGAACAAGCGGCTTGCACATACCAATCGTAAGTGGTATTCGGCTGAAGGCCTGATAGCACATAAGCATTTGCATTGACATTTGAAATAAGTGTGCCTTCTACTGCATTGGCCGGATTGAAACCAGGTGCGCCATACTTGATGTTCCAGTTACTAGCACTGCCTCTTTCAGTCCAGCCGAGTGTGGCCGAGCCGGGAGTGATTGTTGATACACTCAGTGCATAAGGAGCCGGACAAGCAAGTGTTTCATAAATGGCTATATCATCAATAGTAAGGTAATAGACTTCGGTATAAGAATAAGTATTATTGATGCCAAGAATACCTATGGAATAGATACCGGCTGTTGCGGGTCTAAAATTTCCGGTAATCAATTGGTAGTCGCCATTTGTGATATTGGTTGTGTCAACTATTTCGTTTGTCATGGCTGCTGCTGTGGATGCTGCACCATAGCTTACTGCAATTCTCATTTCTGAGGTTTCGGCAGTGTTTTGCCGCGCATACAGTTCAAAGGTATAATCCGTATTAGCCTTCAACATAACTTTCTGAAACATCCATGTTGTATTTTGATCAGTTAAATACGCATACCAGTTGCCGGTTCTGGGGTGTCTGTTAGTGCCAGCGTTATAATTGTTGGCAATCCAGTTTCCTTCACCATTTACGCTTTCTTGTCGCCAGTCGTTGGCAGGTGGCTGTAGTGTGGTATGACCGGTTTCAAAGCCTTCTACATAATCAATGCTATAATATTCATTTCCGGTAGTGAAGCTTGTTGGGCCTGTCCAGGCGCTTTGGCTGATATCGCTACAGGCGGCTTGTACATAGAGGTCGTATTGAGTTTTCCCTGTAAGGCCGGTTAAGATATAAGGATATGTAGCCACACCCGTAATAAGCATGCCCTCTTCTGCATTGGCAGGATTGAAACCTTCCGGGCCATACTTAATGTTCCAGGCCGTTTCGGAACCTCTTGGGCTCCAGCTAATATCAGCAGTATTTCCTGTAACATTTGATACGGATGATTCAAAGGGAGCAGGACAATCGGGCGTCTCATAAATGGCTATATCATCAATGGAAATATAAGTAAAGTAGCCAATAGTTTTGCCTTGGATACCTATGGTATAAATACCGGTTGATTCAGGTGTAAAAGTGCCGGTAACTAATTGGTAGGCACCAGCTTTAATAATTTTATATGCTATTTCGTGTTCCATAGAAGCTGCATTGGCCTCTGAACCATACATAATGGTTAAAGTGGTTATACCCATATTATCATTGTGAATTCGGCCATACATATCAAATGTGTAGCTTTTGCCGCCCTCTAAGTATAGCTTCTGAAAAAGCCAATCTCTATTACTATATTCGAGAGTAGCATTCCAGGAGCCTGTTCTGGGGCTTCTACCGAAAGTATGATACGATCTATTGGCAACCCAAGACTTATTGCCGCTAATCGATTGCTGTGTCCAGCCATTGGCGACTGTATTTTGGTCGTTTTGCCCGAACTCAAAGCCTTCGAAGTATGGAGTGCCCATAGGCGTGGCTACGGTGGTAAAAGTGTGTGGCCCAACCCAAACGCTTTCATCAGCTTCACCGCAAGCTGCCTGCACATACCAGTCGTAGGTGGTTTCCTTTAAAAGGCCTGAGAGGGTATAAGGATTTTCAGAAATACCTGTAAATCGTTTGCCTTCGGTATCCGGGTTGAAACCTGTAACACCGTATTTGATGTTCCAGGCAGCTGCACTACCCATTTCAGTCCAGCCCAAACCGGCAGTATTACCCCTGATGTTTGATGTGGTTAATTCGCGGGGAGCAGGGCAGGAGGTGAGATTCAGATTATCGAGTGCCAGCTGGTAATCCCAATAGTTTACAGTGCCTTCAATTTTTATTTTTAGGTCTTTGCCTCCATATCCATTTATAGGAATTGATTTGAGTTGCCAGTCGCGTAAAGTGGTGTTTTCTATGGTTTCTACAACGGTATAAGTTTGGCCATAATCGGAACTGACGGAAACTACGATTTCCCCACCATGAGCACTTGGACCTGAAGGGAATTTATGGGCGTAGTCAAAACTCAGATACATCAAATCAGAAACTGGCCCGATAATACTGGTTGTGAATACTTTTAAAGGATTCGCCTGATTTAAATAGGTATAAATGTAATTCCCGTCGTGAGGGGGTATGTTGTAACTGGATGTTGTTCCTATCGTCCAACCTTCTATTGTCCAGTCCTCGGGCGTTGCTGTAGTTTCAAAGCCCTGTACATAAGGCACGGAAGTACGTTTTAGGGTGGTAAAAGTATAGGGACCGACCCAGGTACTTTGCTCACTGCCACAATCGGCTTGCACATACCAATAATAGGTGGTATGCTCTGCAAGACCTGTTAATGTATATGGATTTTCGGTAACACCCGTAATAAGGTTGCCTTCTCCTGTATTGGCAGGATTAAAATCGGATGTGCCATACTTGATATTCCAGGTAGTAGCGACACCTCTTTCAGTCCAGCCAAGCCTGGCGGAATTAATTGTAATCTGTGATTCATTTAATGCCAAAGGAGCAGGGCAATCAGGTGTTTCATAAATGGCGATATCATCTATGGAAATATTGAAGTGATTGTTTGTTATACCAAAAATCCCTATATAGTAATCACCACTAACGCCAGGAATAAATGTACCGGTAATCAATTGATAGTCTTCATTTAAAATAGTTGTTTCCACTATCGTTTCAGTCATAGCTACTACGATGGGATTAAAGCCATATTTGACGGTAATGCTGCTGTTTCGTTGTTCACCGTCATGCCGGGCATGGTTTGCATACATATCAAAGGTGTATTCTTGTCCGTCCACAAGTGAAATTCGCTGAAACATCCACTGTTCATTAACATTATCTAACACCGCATTCCAGTCGCCGGTTCTGGGAGACCTATTAAAAGAGTGTGCATTGTTAAAGGCCCTCCACATACTGTATTTTTCTTGAGTCTCAGGTGCCTGATCCCATTGGTTTGCAATGATTTCATCGTTTGTGTTTCCAATTTCAAAGCCTTCGAAATAAGGCGTTGTTTTGGGCCCAAATTCGGTGGTGAAAATGCCCGGGCCAACCCAGTAGCTATCATCATCAATTCCACATTTGGCTTTTACATACCAGTAGTAGGTCGTGCTTGATGCTAATCCTGTAAGTGAAAATGACGGGTTGTTGGTAACTTCAATGCTCTCAGCAGCTCCTGTTCCGGGTGTGAAGTCAGCATTAGCCTTGTATTCAATTTGCCAGGTGGTGGCGCTGCCGTTTTCAGTCCAACCCAGGTCAGCGGAATGAATGGTGAGATTTGATGCCGTTAATGCTGTGGGCGCAGTGCAAGTAGGTATTTGTTCAATCGTAATCTCATCAAGGTCAATATAAGCCCTCGCATAGTTTGCTTTATTGCTTGTTCCCTGAAAAGCAATAGTTATAGTGCTGCCTACATAAGTTGAAATATCTGCTGTCAGCTCGGTCCAATTAGGCTGAGCAGTAAGGTTGGTGAAAAGCGTATGGGGATAACTAAGCCCTCCATCAGTGGAAAGTAACACAGAAAAATCGCCTCCCCCAGGATTTTTGTAGTTGAATATCAGTTGTGCTGTTGATAGCCCAGATAAATCCATAGGTGGTGTTATAAGCCTGGAAACATTTCCATCGGCGTTAAAACGCGAGTCGAACCTTGCGCATTTCTCTAACAATCCGTGATCATAGCTTTCCCAGCCCTGATATGAAGCAGGGGTTCGTACTTCATGCCAGCCGCTTGGAGGGAATATTTCGCTTTCGAAGGCCTGTCTATATGGGAAACTTGTTACTGTAGGATCGCTCATGGTGGTAAAACTCCAGACGGGGCAATCGTTAGGCTCACCATCTGAGTTATAGGGCACAACGCTCCAGTAATAAGTGGTGTTGAAAGCCAGGTTGACTGCTGGATTGTAAGTGGTTGTATTTCCTAAGTCGGTATCATATTCCATATTGGTAGGAGGATTATTTGTGCCGAAATAGAGCTTGTAGCCACTGGGATACCCACCATAATAATTTTTTGACCAGCTGAGTGAAGTTGCCGCATGTACTTCGGTGGCCTGATCATTAGGGCTTGGATATTGTGCGCAATGAGGCGGATTCCAGGAAGCTAAAGCCGGCCCAAAAACCGCATCAACATATAAATTGAATTTGTTGATGCTTTTATAATGAATGACAATATATTTGGTTTCTACCGGAAGGTCGGTTATTAAATATTCTTGCCAATTGATGTCGGCATTTGTTACGTCGTCCGACCAGGTAAAATCAGCGATTGCTTGGCCTGTGGACGACCACCCAATACGGAAGCTTTCCGTACTATTGCTTCCTTTTTTATAGTAAAAAGAAAAGACTTGATCGCCTTCACTTACAATAAGTTCAGGTGTAATCAGGTACTGGTCATAAATATCTGTTGTAGCAAAGGATCTAAACTCAAAAGAGAAAAGACCCTGATAATGTTCATCGCCGGATTGGTTTACGGTATTAACGTCCGGATTGCCGTCGCCATAAATGACTTCCCAGCCCTCAGGAGGGAAATTGGACTGATTTTCAAAGCCTTCGGTCAAATTCTGAGCAAGCAAATTGAAGTTGAACTGCGCAATAAGCAGCATTGCCAAAAAAGCAATTATTTTTCTCATAATGTTGTTTTTTAAAGTATAGTTATTTGCTGTTGTTTTATTTAATGATAGTCGTTTAAGGGTTTATTGAAAACAATAGTCAGATTACAACCCTGAACGACAAACTATTTTTCTTCAATCGTCGAAGATTTCTAATATTAAGTTATTGAGGTGTGGGTTTATCTTTTTTACCCAGTGCAACACCGATTCTTTGGAAAGGCTATCGAGCAGGTGCTTATGCGCCACGGCATCAAATGGGAGGCTGAAACTTCGGTAATAAATTAATTTTTCCGGTGCATCGGATTTGCTAAACCGTTCAGATAAATTAAAAGTCAAACCAATATTCAATTCCCGGCACCCGGCCAGAACGAATACGTATACCCAACTCAATCCAATTGGCTGTTTCGGATTACTATTTCGTTGAAAAGCTTGTTTTAGCATAGGTGCCATTATTTTACACTTGTGGCGCAAACCTACCAACTATGTGCTCAAATGAAGTCCCGCTGGCGATAAACTTAGTCCCACCTGTGCAATTGATTGACTGAAAGAGTATTGCAAAAGGCTTTTTTGATGATTATTTGTGATTTTAAGAAATCTATATGAGATAATTCGCAGTAATCACGGGCAAGGCGGTAATTTAGAGGCGAGGAACGAGGAATGAGGAGTGGTGAATGATAATGGTTTCGTTCTACGAAAGCTACAAGGGAGCGGAGGAAGGTCGGAATATTCCATAAATGCGGTAAAATGCGTTTATGGTTGATTCCATGGGGGAGATTTCTCCCTGCGGTCGAAATGACATGTGTTATCAAATACAGGAAGGAGGGGGTAGTCAGAAGAAGTTGGACGCGTTGCGTCCAACTTCTTCTGACTACCCCCTCCATTTTACCCTCACAGTAATGTCATTTCGATGCCGCTTTGCGGCAGAGAAATCTCCTGGGCTTCAATATCATGATGTTACATAACGTTGTCATTGGTAGTGAAAAATTCTGTGCAACAGAATTTTAATGACTACAATGCTTCTTTTTTGTTTTTTTCTTTCGATATATTTCTGAATTCGGTGGGCGACATGCCGTAGTAATCACGGAAAAGCCGGTAATAAGTGGAGCGGGAATTAAAACCGGCTTCTTCACCCAGAGTATCTACCGGATGTTGTGGGGCCTCTACAAGCAGATTGCCCACATAGAGCAATCGAATCTTGTTTATATATTCGGTCACCGTCATGCCCTTTGCACACTCCTTGATGGCATTGGCCAGATATGTGGTATTCGTTCCCAACATATCAGCCAGTTCTTTACGGTCTAATTTAGGGTCGGTAAATGAAAGTTTTTCGCGGAATAAGTTGTTGAGCCTGCGAAATAGCATTTGCTCTTTGCTAAGCGTATCTTCGGGAGCAGTTTCGAGGACTTTCTCGGCACGGGTTTCAGCCTGCTGTGCTCTTTTTATGTTTTCGTAAAGAATCTTATTTTTCCGGTTTAATCGGACATTGTATATGCTGTAGCCTAAAAGCAGTAGGACTAAAGACACTATAATTATCACCAATATTGTAGAACGTGATTTTGAGACCTCTTTTTCCAACAATAACTGATCCACCTCATATATGGTGCGTAGTTCGTCGAGTTGGGCAGCCATATCGAGGTTGCGCAGCGAATCTTTGGCAGCCATCACATATTCGTAGGTCAGGGCGGCATCCATTCCTCTGCCGGCTGTGCGCAATATGCGCGCTTTGTTTTCGAGCACAGTGAGCGCACTCACACTGTCGCCAAAACCAATCACATTTTGGTAGTTTTTTTCCGCATAGGCAATAGCTTTATCGTATTGACCTAAATGTTCATACAGTCGGGTTTGAATATGCAGCAGCTTGAATTGCGAAACCAAACTCCGCCCTTTGGCAAGTTCTTCAGCAATTTTTAAATACTGCTCGGCTTGTGCAGAATTTCCTGTTTGAAAGTGAGCCACTGTAAGGGCCAAATAGCAGTACATATAGCGTCCGTTAAGTCTGGGAGTATGTCCACGCGCCTCAGCGCCAGCTTTATAATCGTCAATAGCAACTTTCCATTGCTCAGCCACTGCAAGCATTCTATCGAACTGGTGGTCGGCATCGAGTGTTTCACTCAATACATTGTAGGTACTCAGTAGCAGACTAATGTTCTCCTCTTTCCTGAGTCGTTCCACAGCTTCATAAAATGACTGTATGGCGAGTTGGTGGCGTTGCAGGGTTTGGTAAATGATACCAAGCGAATGTGCCGACACGCCCAAACCGTAATTGTTATTGTGAGCCTTGGCATCGTCATACATCAGTTGGGTTTCTTTGAGTGCAGTTTGCGTTTTGCCTGCATACAAATACATTTCAATTTTAGCCTCCCAGCTATTGTAGTAATTATCCCACTGCTCGTGTTGCGCCATAAACTCAAGGTGCGCGGGCAAATACTTTTCGAGGCTATCAGTTTTTTTGTAATTGTAATAACAAAATATTTCCTTTACACGGGAAAGTCCATCAACTTCGACATTTTTTTGTCGGGCAGCCTCAGCGCGCAGTTGCCTGAGCGCTTCCAGCTCTGCCTGCAAATCATCACCCATAGCCACCAGGTTGACAATATCGGTGAGTGCCTGCAGGCGGTCTTCGCCTTTAAGCGAAGAAATATCTTTTCGGATGGAATCCGTTATAGATTGTGTTTCAGCCCTTAAACTGATTAGGCTAAAGGTCAGGATTATAGCAAGCAAATAATTATGTTTTGTAAATATTCTTAATACCATTTTACTGTTTGATGCAATTAACTTTACACAATTTGTGACCAAAGATAGACAAATTATGATGGCAGGCATTTTGTGATTTGTCATATAAATCCACCCATAGTAAACTTCAGTAGGCACTATTAAATACTTATATTTCTCTATTCTTTATTTTATCTATTTGTGAGAGTGTTACTTACCGGCAGGTATTACTATTGAAACAAGTATTTTAATCCATGTTCCCATCATGAACAACCCTTCGAAAACCTTGTTTACTAAAAAACGCATCTAACCATTATGAATTATCCCAAAAAGGTGACCATTGGCGACATCACCGTGCGCGATGGATTTCAACATGAAGAAAAATTTATTCCCACTGAGGCCAAGCTATGGGTTGCAGAACAACTGGTATTATCGGGCTTCAAGCACATTGAATTAACCAATTTAGGCAATCCGAAAGGTATGCCACAGTTTAGTGATGCCGATGCATTGCTGAAAGGTCTGCGCAATAGTAAGAATGTAGGAGATATGTTAAAGGATGTAAGCTTAACGGCGGTCACCATCCGCGAAAGAGCTATTGAACGCGCCATTGAAGCCCGCAAAGAAGGCTGGGGACCCGACAGGATATTATTAATGGTTTCCACCAGTGAATCTCACCATCAGAAGAATTCGGGATTATCGCTGGAGGAGTACTGGAAGATGGCTGAAAAATACATTCCTATGGCTCATGATGCCGGCTTAAAAGTGAACGGAACGGTAAGCACCATCTGGGGCTGCCCCATCGAGGGTCCCACCAGAATGGAGAAAGCCATTGAATTTACTCAACGCTGGCTGGATATTGGCGCCAACGATGTAGAACATGCCGACCACGACGGTTCTGCCTCGCCCGACCGGGTTTATCGCTATTTTTCGATGTTGCTTGATAAGGTTGAACGCCCCGAAAAACATATTGTGCACCTGCACACCACCCGTGGCTGGGGTCTGGCAAATGTATTGGCCGCTTTGCAGGCAGGAATGACCAATTATGAAGCTACTCTTGGGGGTATTGGCGGGCAGCCGGCCAACTTTGTGGATGGCGTTCCCGTGGCCGGCACCGGATCCTATTATTATAAGGATGCGGGCATCACCGGCCTGGTCTCCACCGAAGATATGGTGGTGATGATGGATGAAATGGGCATTGAAACCAACCTTGATATTGACCGTCTGCTGGAAACAGGCAATATGGTTGAGCGAATTGTTGGCCGCCGGCTGCGTTCAGAATCCATTAAAAACGGACGAATACCAAAATCGTTGAGCGGACGGCATTAGCCCTGAAACCGCTTAATGCTTACTTTTAAAATGGCAAATCATCTTCTTTTTCGGGAAGCGTAGGTGCAGGTGGCTCATATTGCTCCTGATTAGACTGTCCGCCTGACTGCTCCGTCTGATCACTGGGTCGCCCTCCCAACATGGTCATTTCGGTACACTCTATGTCGGTAATATATCGCTTCTGACCATCCTTTTCATAACTGCGCGTACGCAGGGAACCTTCAATATAAACCTGCGAACCTTTACGTAAATATTTTTCTGCCACTTCGGCCAGCCCACGCCACATTACAATGTTGTGCCATTCGGTACGGTCAACTTCCTGACCTTCCCTGTTTTTGTAACTGTCGTTGGTGGCCAGTGAAAAACTGGCTTTCTTAACTCCGTTATCAAAGTTTACTACTTCCGGATCTTTACCCAGATTTCCAATTAAAATAACTTTATTTACTCCTCGTGCCATGGCTTTTATTTTTAGTTTGGTTTTTACAAAGATAGGTTATTAATGCTGTATTCGCAACAGCATTGTACCATTAATTAAAGAATTTATTTTATTCTTTCCGATTCGTCCTGAACTCTTTTCAGGTATTTATCTATTAATCGGGGCAGGGGTAATTTATTTTTTAACGGATCTTTTTGCCATGTTAATGGGGGCAAGGGATCAGACCTCAGCTTAGCTTTGGGCAGAACAAAAATGCGTGCACGGATAAGTTGATGGGTAAGTATATGTTTATGATCGGTAAAGGAAAACTGCCTGATGAGATTTCCCTCTCCTTCCAATCCCGATGATTCAATCACCTCCTCAATCGGCCTTAACTTACCAGACTCCACTAAGGGCAATTCCCATAAATTTTGCCAGATATCGCCTGCCCCGCGCTTTTGCATCAAAATTCCTTTTTCAGGATGTGTGATTAAGAAATAATGGAAGAATCTTTCTTTCTTCAGTATGCTTTTTGCCGGCTGTGGCAATTGTTCAACAAGATTATGCATCAAGGCATAGCAACTCTTCTGAAACAGGCATTGATCACACAGTGGCTGCCTGGGTTTACATTGCAGGGCGCCAAATTCCATTACAGCCTGATTATAGGTACCCGGTTCGCTGTATTTTATATATCCCGCCGACTTTTCAAATACTTTTCTATATCCTGTGCTGCTTCCAACGACATCCATAAAACCGAAGATTCGTGAAAACACCCGGATGACATTGCCATCCACTACCGGAATGGCTTCGTTATTACATATGGAAGCTATCGCTGCAGCGGTATAAGGCCCTATTCCCTTTAATCCGATAAGATCGTTATAGGTAGCCGGAAATATTCCATTGAAATTTTGCACCACCCTCCTTGCCGTGTGATGCATATTGCGGGCACGACTGTAATATCCCAATCCTTTCCATACACTCAGCACTGCTTCTTCCGAAACGGCAGCCAGTGATTGAACATCCGGGAAAGCAGCAATAAAATTCAGATAATACTCCATTCCCTGCTCAATCCGGGTTTGTTGTAATATGATCTCAGACACCCAAATGGAATATGGATCGCGGGTTTGTCGCCAGGGCAAAAACCGTTTATTTATCTCATACCATTGTGTTATAAGTTGTGGAAATACTGTGTTTTGTATCAAATTCATTAAAATTGAGGCTATTGGGCAGCAAAAAAAAGCTTTAATTTTAGTATTGATGCAAAATTATTTATATTTGCACCCCGTTAAAAAATTTATTATCAAATCTTTAAAAATTAATCAAAATGACAAAGGCAGAAATTGTAGCTGAAATTGCAAGTAAAACCAACATTGAGAAGGTTGCTGTTCAGCAAACCATTGAGGCTTTCATGGACGCTGTAAAAAGCTCACTTGCCAATGGAGAAAACGTTTACCTCAGAGGGTTCGGTAGCTTTACCACAAAAAGAAGGGCTGAAAAAACCGGCCGCAACATTTCAAAGAATACTACTATCATTATTCCGGCTCACAATATACCGGCATTTAAACCTGCCAAGTCTTTTGTTATGGAAGTGAAAAACAAAGTGAAGTAAGTAGTTGTTCATAATTTAAATCACTCACCATGCCAAGCGGAAAAAAAAGAAAAAGACATAAAATGTCAACGCACAAACGCAAAAAACGTTTGCGCAAGAATCGTCATAAAAAGAAATAAGTTTGTTTTACTAAACAAATAGCCATTACATGCTACAAGAGTAACAACTTTTGAGGCATGTAATGGTTAGTTTATGTATTGATTTAACAACAGCGGTTAGAGATCTGCGTGATCTAACTGTAACCATTGTGTATTAGCGCACCACATTATAAAATTAAGGGTTTTGAATAAGGAACTCATTATTGATGCAGGTTCTTCGGAGGTGAATATCGCTTTGCTCGAAGATAAGGACCTGGTTGAACTGAATAAAGAAAAGAGTAACAATAGTTTTGCAGTAGGAGATGTTTATCTTGGCCGGGTTAAAAGGATCATGCCGGGGTTGAATGCCGCTTTTATAGATGTAGGGTTTGAGAAAGATGCTTTTTTACATTATCTTGATTTAGGCCCTCAGGTTAACTCACTGAACAAACTATTAAAGTTACATCTTACCGGCAAGCCCGGACTTCCGGGAATGGCTGAACTAATCCCTGAAGCTGATATAGAAAAAACAGGTAAGATCAATACGGTACTTACCCAGAATCAACCGGTACTCATTCAAATTGCCAAAGAACCCATCTCTACCAAAGGGCCAAGGGTGTCGTCCGAAATATCATTTGCCGGACGATATCTGGTATTGGTGCCCTTTTCAAACCGGGTATCCGTTTCGCAAAAAATTAAAAGTGTTGAGGAACGCAATCGTTTAAAACGACTTATTACCAGCATTAAACCCAAAAATTACGGAGTCATCATCCGAACGGTAGCTGAAAACAAAAAAGTAGCCGATCTGGATGCCGATTTAAGAAGCCTGGTGGTAAAATGGGAAACCTGTCTGGATAAACTGCCGGGAATTAAACCTCCGCAGAAAGTCTTAAGCGAAATTGACCGTACATCGGTAATATTGCGGGATATGCTCAATGAATCGTTCAACAATATACACGTGAACGATGGGACTATAGCCGAAGAAATCAGAAATTACATACGCACCATCGCACCCGATAAGGTAGAGATTGTAAAGCACTACAAAGGTAAATTACCCATTTTTGAAAACTTTGGCGTTGATAAACAGATAAAAAATTCTTTTGGTAAAATTATTACCATAAAGAGTGGCGTATATCTGATTATTGAACATACCGAAGCCTTACATGTAATTGATGTAAACAGCGGTCACCGGGTTAATTCAGAGGTATCGCAGGAAATGAATGCACTGGCGGTAAATCTGGAAGCGGCTGCCGAAATAGCGCGTCAACTCAGGCTCAGAGACATGGGCGGCATTATCGTAATTGACTTTATTGATATGCACGAAGGCGCCAATCGCCGAAAGCTATATCAAAAGCTGAAGGATGAGATGAGTAAGGATCATGCCAAACACACCATCCTTCCACCCAGCAAATTTGGATTGGTACAGATTACCCGTCAGCGGGTGCGCCCGGAAATGAATGTGCAGATACTGGAAAAGTGCCCTACCTGTGGAGGCAGCGGTGAAATAAAACCGAGTATTATTCTGATAGATCAAATTGAAAATAATATCCGTTATCTTATTCAGGATCAAAATGAAGCCCATTTAACCATCAGGGTGCATCCTTTTGTATATGCCCATCTGGTTCATGGATTGCCATCCATAAGAATGAAATGGTATGCCAGATTTAAACGCTGGATTTACCTCACCCCCATGCCCTCTTATCATTTCCTGGAATATCATTTCTTTAACAAAGCCGGAGATGAAATAAAAATATAATGTATTAAGCAATTGATAACCCCTTTTCATTTTTTCTTATTATGCAAACAGTAGTCAGTGGCATAAGGCCAACCGGGAATCTTCATCTTGGCAATTATTTTGGTGCTTTGCGCAATTTTATAAAAATGCAGCAGGAGAATGATTGCTACTTTTTTATTGCAGATTATCACTCTCTTACTACGCACCCCACCCCTGCCGATCTTCATGGAAACGTAAAAAGCGTATTGATCGATTATCTGGCAGCCGGCCTCGACCCGCAACAAGCTACACTTTATCTACAGAGTGATGTGCCCGAAACTGCCGAACTATACCTTTTTCTGAACATGAATGCTTATAAAGGCGAGCTGGAAAGGGTGACTTCGTTTAAGGAAAAAGCCCGTACCCAGCCGGATAATATCAATGCCGGACTACTTACCTATCCCACCCTGATGGCAGCCGATATCATCATTCACAAAGCACATAAAGTGCCCGTGGGTAAAGACCAGGAACAGCATCTTGAAATGACCAGAACCTTCGCCAATCGCTTTAACCGCCTTTACAATGTGGATTATTTCCCCGAGCCGGAGGCCTATAATTTTGGAGAACAATTGATCAAAATTCCAGGACTGGATGGCAGTACTAAAATGGGAAAATCAGAAGGGGAAGGCAATGCCATTTTCCTGAATGACGAACCGGAAATTATCCGTAAAAAAATAATGAAAGCAGTAACCGATAGCGGGCCAAAGCATGAAGGTGAGCCAAAATCCCAGGCCATTGAAAATATATTTGCATTGATGAAAGCTGTATCAGCTCCTGAAACACTTGGTTATTTCGAAGCAGAGTATCAGGCTTGTCGCATTCGCTATGGCGATATGAAAAAACAACTCGCTGCCGATGTTATTGACTTTACACAGCCTTTCCGGGAGAAAATCAAAGAAATTGGCTCCGATACCACCTATCTCAGTAAGGTGGTTCGTATGGGAAAAGAAAAAGCACAGGCAAGTGCAGCAAAGACAATTCGTGAAGTAAGAGAGATCATCGGATTCAAAACTTTTTAAAGCCGAAGTCCTGATTTATATAAAATTCAGGTTCCTGACCCTGGACCGTTTTCTTCATATTTAAATGACCAGATGCTTACCCGCAGGCACCACATTTTACCCTCAAAACTTATAAACCCTGCTTTGGTTCTGTAATGGCTTCTTTAAATCAGGTGATATTATACTATTATCTGATCTATTTCATTGAGCTTAAACACCTTATCCACTTTAATCCCTTTCTCCGTTTGTTTCAGAGTGCAGCATTCGGTATAAAGATCGTGTTCGAAATAAAGAATATAGCCGTTCTTTACTGCTTCCTCCAGAAAAGTTTCCTTTTCATCCAGGGTAATCAGCGGCCTGGTATCATAACTCATCACCCAGGGAAGCGGCAGGTGGGCATGCGTAGGCAGTAGATCGCTGGTAAACACCAGCGTTTTACCCTTATAACTGGTGAAGGGAATGGCCTGTCCTTCGGTGTGTCCATTATAAAATCTGATTTCAATGCCAGGAAATAGCTCACCCGGGTGATCAAATAATTTTAACCTGCCACTTTCTTCAATGGGTTTGATGTTCTCCCTGAGAAAAGAGGCGCTTTCGCGACGGTTGGCATTCATGGCCCAATCCCATTGTTGTCCACTAATCCAATAAGTTGCATTTGGAAATACAGTCTCAAAGGCGTTGCCATCTGAAGTATATTTAACACTGCCACCGCAGTGATCAAAATGTAAGTGGGTAAGAAACATATCGGTGATATCTTCAGGTTTGTATCCTGCTGCAGCAAGTGATTTCAGCAAGGAATCGTCACCATTTAAATGGTAATGACTAAAGAATTTTTCGCTCTGCTTGTCTCCAATCCCATTGTTTATTAATATTTTACGATCTTCATCAACGATGAGCAAGCAGCGCATGGCCATATTAATGAGATTGTTCTCGTCAGATGGGTAATTTTTGCTCCACAGCGATTTGGGCACCACACCAAACATGGCGCCTCCATCAAGTTTAAAATTTCCGGTTGGAATGGCAAAAAGTTGCATAATTGAATTAATTTAGCCTGTTTAACAATAACAACACCTGTTTTGTTGAATTGTAAGCAGGCTATTTAAGAAACCACTGCATCATTCAGGTTTTCAATAAAACATACCACTGTTATCCCTAATACATGAGAACACTTTTTATCGGAATTTTGCTGTTTATTGCGGGTTTATCAGCACCTGCCCAGCAATACTTCGGAACGGCTGCTGCTGAAGGGCACCGTTGTATACTGCTGATGAATCCGACTGCCCGTAATTTGCAAACCTTCATTTATCTTATTGAGCAGCAGATTTTTCCATTACCGGACGATTATCACATTGTGGGATTTTACCAAAAAGATCAGAACTATAATTTTGAAGAATCTGCTGATTTGATCAGTACATCAGGGCGTACAGATCTGTTTTTACAGGTTTGCGAGGATGCACCGGGTGAGACGCTCTTTGGAAAAAATTCATGCAGTGATGATTTTTACAAGGCCTTTGAGGGATCGGCCGGTGTAATATTCTTTGGAGGACCCGATATACCTCCGGTTATCTATGGCCAGCCAACCCATTTGCTCACTGTAATCAGCGATTATAACCGCCATGCTTTCGAAGCTTCATTTCTGTTTCATCTGTTGGGGGGACATCAGAATGAAAGATACATTCCCCTGATGGAACAAAAGACAGATTACAGGGTTCTGGGAATTTGCCTGGGGATGCAAACGATGAATATCGCCACGGGAGGAACACTGATTCAGGACATACCAGGCCAGATATATAATCAGCAAACGGTTGAGCAGATCATAATGGCTGAACCCGATGCCCGTCACCGAAATTACCACACCAACCTCGGTTATGACAATGACCTGCTGTGGGGTGATTTTCACCGGATTAAATTAAGCTCCGCTTCAGTAAAAGCATGGGGGAAAATGTCTGGTGATTCCACGCCTTTTGTGCTTAGCAGTCACCACCAGGCCATCGACCAGTTGGGCAAAGGTTGGGTAGTTGTCGCTAGCAGTCTGGATGGAAAAATTACAGAAGCCATCATCCATGAAGCCTATCCCCATGTTATTGGTGTGCAGTTTCATCCGGAACCTGGATTTTTGTATCAGGTGGAAAGCAAACTGAAGCTCATTCCGGGGCAAGCGGCTAAAGAATCATTCATAGACCGGTATGGTGGATCAAAAGGAGAGAATTTTAACCGCTACCTCTGGCAATGGATGGGGGAAGTATATAAATGAGTGCAATTAATGATCAGGATAGATTATTAAGCAAACAGCAAAAGACTGATGGCCATTACGGCCATGCCGGCAATCAGACCTCCGATTGCGACGTGATGTTCACCATATTCTTCGGCAGTAGGCAAGAGTTCATCCAACGAAATGTACACCATTATTCCGGCAACACCTGCGAAGATAATACCAAAAGCACCTTCATTCAGGATGCTTCGCAATAAAAAATATCCGATCAAAGCGCCTATGGGTTCGGCCAGCCCCGAAGAGAATGAGAGCCAAAAAGCTTTTTTCCGGCTTTTGGTAGCATAATATATGGGTACAGAAACAGCAATGCCTTCAGGGATATTATGAATGGCAATGGCAACTGCAATACTTATTCCAAGGGTAGGATTCTCCAAAGCAGCCATAAAAGTAGCCAGTCCCTCCGGAAAGTTATGTATGGCTATAGCCAGCGCTGAAAACAAACCCATACGCAGTAATTTTGCGTTTTGATCCGGGTTAATATTACTTATATCAATGTTTTTAATTTCGTGTGGATTTTCACCACTGGGAATCAACCTGTCAATCACAGCAATTATAGCTATCCCTGCAAAAAAAGCAATGGTGGTGTAGATGTAACCCAACTTATCGCCATAGGCCAGAGATAATGATGCCCTTGCTTCCGGGAAAATCTCAACCAAAGACACATACACCATAACACCTGCTGAGAAGCCCAGGGCGCCTGCAAGAAATTTAGGATTGAAACTTTTGGACAAAAATGACATTAGGCTACCGATTCCTGTAGACAGTCCGGCAAAGGCAGTTAATGCCAGGGCAAATAAGACATTGGGTTCGTTCATCAGTTTCTTAAAGGGTATGCTAAAGAGTATGGAAAATATTTACCCGAAGAATGGTTTCTTTTCGGTGTGCTAAATTATCCATTTTATCTAATATTTCAAAAATTGTTAATTGTTAAGGTAAACAGGGTCTGCTGAAGAACTCCTGATCGAAAAGTATCTCCTGTATAATGAGATTGTTTTTTCTTACAGGAATTACATTATTGATTTTCTACAGGCAACGATTCCCGCCTTAGGCGGGTCACCCATAAATTCCGTCAGAGACGGGCAGGCAACACATCAAACTTTTCATATATTACAGTCTGTTCCATAATTATGTGTGCCCTCAATTTGATGTTCAATAACAATTTTTTATAAATTGATTAGAAGCCGGAACGTCCGGAGATAACCATACTCACAGATATCTCAGAACTTACATGCGGGATTCTGCTGACACAGGACCAGGCATTCTTTTTTAAGAAGTGCTATTCAACCTTTACCCTAATTCCTTCGCTGTGGGCAGAAAATTCAGGGGCATACATGCATTGTACGGTGGCAATTCCCGCCGAATAGTTACCCTTTAATGTCACTACCACCGGATATTCAAGTACCCAGGTGCCTTTGGGCAGGTGATCAAAGAAGAAATCGCCCGAAACATCGCGGGTGGTTTGATAATAGCCCAATCCTCCCTTCCAGTTGTATCCTGAAAGTTGTATTGCGGGTTCAAAACCTGCGGCCCGCATATCCTTAAGATGTACGAAGTCGAGGTCGCGGTCTGTGGAGAGTACAATTCTTACGCTAATCTGATCGCCAACCTTAAAAGTTTCATTCTCCTCAACAGGATCAAGTACCGGCCCGGCATCACTGTTTCTTTTAACAAACAACTGACGCTCGACAGACAAAGGTGATTGATGGGAAGTAATTTTATCAAGATCTTCAAAATACTGCCAGTAAAGTGCTCCCCAGGCCGGGCCATCGGTTGTTTTTGAAACCACCACTTTGCCCATTTGGGAATTTATTTCAGGTCCATTCCAGTGCATCTTAATATAACCGGTTCCTGCTTCGGCCCTGGCATCAGGCAGATTAGAGGGATCTATAATTTTATCTCCAAGCTTAATGATTACTCCAGGGCTGGTTTGCAACCATGAAGTACCCCGGATTAACAACGCATATATGGCTTCGGCAGTAGCAGTATTTTCGGGCCAGGCCTGAACCTGTTTCTGTTTAATCAGCCAGGTGCGCATCTGGTCTGCGGCTTTGCCATCATCAGCTATTTCTTCAAACAGTTCGATCAACAATGCCTGGGTTTGTACCGGCGCATTGTACCAGGAATAGCCGGCAACATTATCTCTCCAGTACAGACCCATTTCTTCATTATACAAAGCCTTGTCACGTAAAGATCGAATGATGGCCTGGGCTGTTTTACCATCTCCGCTCCTGCCGGCCCACAAGCCAATCATTGCCTGAGTACCCAGCCCCATTTCCTGCCATTGGTTGCGAGCCATACCGGAATAATAATCTATAGCCTGCAGTGCCTTTTCAGGAACTTCCGCCACATCATCCAAATAACTCAGCGAAAACAGGTAATAGATTTGGATGGGTGAAATTCGCGTCGGATCTTCTTTGAGTTTTCTTGCCTGCTCATTGCGCTTATAATCATCCAGCATTTCATTGGTCAGGAAATTAACGGCCTGATTGACCATTTGTCTGAGCTGAGCGTCTTTCTTGAGGTCTATCACTTTCAGATAATGCAATTTTCCAAATCCGGTAACCACCTGTTGAGTAATATAACGACTTTCGCGGTAGCCCTGGAACCATGGCCAACCGCCATTAACAGTCTGACGCTGCTGGAGTTTGCGTAGTGCCGAATTCAGTCCCGACTCCATAGTGTTTTCATCGAAAAGTAAGGCCAGACGTTGTTTTTGCGCTGACTCTGAGGCTGCCTGAAGAACCCATGGGGTTTCACTGAGAATTACTGATTTTAATTCCTGATTCTTTTCCAGATTGGATAAGAAAGCATTGGGTTCACTGGTTTTCCATACGTCAAATACCCTTTGAATGACCGGGTTGCTATGGGCAATGTGCCGTGCCAATGCATTGGCGTAGTACGCCCGGAAAACGGCATCAGCATTGTCATAGCGTGGCTCCATCAATACCGGGAGCGACTGTACGGCAAGCCAGGCAGGGTTAGAAGTAAATTCAAGAGTTAATCCCTGATGGCGAAGCGTATTGCTTTGACCAGGAAGCTTGCTGAGCCTTTCAAAACTGAAGTTTTTGGTTTCCTTACCATTTATTGGCAGAGGAAGAGTTTCGGTAACCAGCATGCGGTTGCTGAGCACCGGAACAATATGCTCCTCCCCGTCAGTATGATTGCCGGCTCTGGCCGAAACACGCACCATAACTACCTGAGCATTTTCAGGAACCACCACCTTCCATTGAACCATTGCAGTCCCATTGGCATCCACTTCAAACCCGGCAACGGGTTTGCTGTGGTTGTAAGCTGCATCTAATGGAAGCATGTTGATGGCATCAAACAATTCAAGCGTGGCAGTGCCCTGTATGGGAATCCCGGTAAGGTTACTAATGCGGGCAGTAAGATGAATGGTATCATTTTGCCTGAAGAATCTTGGCAGGTTGGGTGTAACCATAAGGTTTTTGCGGGTAACCACTTGTTTTACAAAACTACCATAGTTGAGTTCAGTAGTATGGGCAAATCCCATAAAGTTCCAGCGGGTAAGTGCTTCGGGTACCGTAAATTTAATCTGATAATTGCCGTCGCTATGGGCAGTGATTTCGGGAAAGAAAAAGGCGGTTTCGTTCAGGTTTTTCCGGATTGAAACTTCCTCTGGTGCAGTTTTTTGTGGCGCAGGTTCATAGGGAGTTTCAGCTATCTGGTCATTTACGATCATTTGCTGCTCTTCATTTGAAGCCTCAGGCTCGGCCCGACCTGCTATGCTCATCCTTTTTGACTGACGCGAGAAAATCATATCCCCACCATAATAAATGGGATAAAAGCCAAACCAGTTCAGCCTATCATATGTTCTGACTTTAACAGAGCTAATATCGGTTCGTGAATCATACACATAAATTCCGGATACAGTTCCAAATGATTTTGATACATCATAACCCGATGCATGATATACTGGTTTGTGAAGATTAAAATTCCATTGATGAGGTGAGATGGCATCAAGAGAAGCATCATACATTGTTGCAAGGAATTCTGCAGCGGCAGGCTTTCCCTCAGGGTCAAGTATCTTAATCCGCCATTCTTCTGAAACTCCGGGCAACAACTCATTCCGGAAGGTCTCAAATTCAAAATTCAGCTTCGTATCATAATAAGGAACCTCGATCAATGCCTGATGCGTGTAAATATGATTACCGGTAACCATCAGTGCGCTTATGGCAATGTTTCCACGATAACTTTCCAGTATAGGAATTTGAATGTTTTGTTGTTTGCCCGACAATTTAACCCAGTTACCGGAGATGTTTCCATCCGCATAATCAACCCGATAGAGTATGTTTGCATTTTTAACACTACTCCCTAAAGTAAGGATGATGGTTTCACCAGGAAGCGCCTTTTGTTGCGACACATGAAAAAAGCTAAAGGTCTCTTCCGGCAAGCGTGAGGAAGTCTGATCTGCCAGAACGAAGGTTTTTTCCAGTTCAACCAATTCGTCAAACGCATCCACAGCCTTAAGCCGGATCCGGTACTTCCCTGGTCCCAGGCGTTTCAACCTGGCAGCAGGTATTATTGAATCGGTTTGTGTATTTATAGTTTCCTTAAAGATGATAGATTGTATCAGGGTGTCGTCAGCCATTTCATTTCTATATGGTTCGTGGGGAAGTTTGCTGTACCACTCCTCACGTGTATAAAGCGAGGTGTCGGGAACAGCAGTCTTCCGCTCATACAACAGGGTGTTGTCAGGTTTTAGACGGACTATTTCTACTATTACCCCGGTAGAAACCGGAAGACCGGAAAGATTGGTGGCCTCAATTTCCAGATCAGGGATATCAGTGGTACTTACCACTTCATCCATCTTTAACTTTAATATAAGTGCACGATTACTTACATTAAGGGTAGTTTCTGAAGAATGGGTTTCCCCATTAATATCGGTTACGCTCGCATAAATACTGAAATTAAAAACAGCATATGGATTTTGTGACCCAGGGCTATCCGGATTGGCAACAAATTCAATATTAAAAATTCCATCGGTATCCGTAGTGGTTATGCCGTTGGCAATTTCGGCTTCGGGCCGGTTAAAAGGCCTGCGATAATAGCGCATGGGATAGGGAAACCAAACATTACGCACTACACGATAGCTCACGGTAGCCCCCTCCAATGGAACGCCACTGTATGAATCCACCTGACCCTTAACCTCAATCTTTTGATTCAATTTATATGATCCCTCAGGCTTTTCGAGCTTAACCTCAAACTGAGGGCGCTTGTATTCTTCAACGTTTACATACGTATTACCATACTGATCTGCAATACGTACAGTTCCTCCGGACATGCTCTGCGGAAGCGTAAATTCACCGTTAAAAGTCCCGAATTCATTGGTTGTAAATTTCTTAGACGCGATTTTTGTTCCATTTACATCATACAGCGTTACTGTTGTTTCTTTGTTGATATCGGGGGTATATTTTTGATCTTCAGCATACACCATCAGACCTTTATAATAGATTATTTGTCCTGGCCGGTATAGCGAACGATCGGTGAAAAACCAGGTTTTGGTTTGGGGCCGCATATTTGAATTGCGCGATGCATACAACCCGAATGAGTTATTCAATATGTAACGATCATCTCCTTTCTGCAGGTCAAACGACAGGTTTCTTCCACGATTGTCAGCAGGCGCCTTAATATTAAAGGATCCATTGGCCGAAGTGCGGTATGTCTCCTGATTTCGTCGCACATTTGTGCGTTGCCGGTAATCATAATCTCTGGTAAAAGTCACCACTTTCACCTCTTTTATCCCCAGACCTGTATTACGGTCAAGTATATAAAAGCTTCCTGAGCCATCACTTTCACGATATGAAATCAGGCTCAGATTGCTCACCCAGAACTGTTGTATGGCAAGGTTGTTCCCTGATGTATTAAACTGCTCATTGTCTGCAATAATCAGGGTATAAAAACCACGCTCCAGTTCCGGCATAATTAAATCGACACTGTGCGATTCAAAATCAATCATTTTTGGTAAATCCACTGACCATTTAATAAGGGGCTTTAGGAGATTGAGGGTAGCTAGGTTTTCGGGTGAATTCAGTCCTGCAGGCGTACTTACGGGTTCATCCGGGTCTGCTTTCAGTATTTTAATCCATATTGTATCTGTATTTTTAAATTCAAGAAATAATGGAAACGCCTTATCAGGCAGCGCTGCCTCCGGCAATTGAAAATCAATTGAGGTGGCTTCTATCTGTTGCTTTAATATCTGGCAGTTTTGTGCACCCAATGACTGAGGGAATGAATTAATGGCTTTTTCACACCAGGCATGCGCTTTAACCAGGTTTCTGATTCCATTTTGAGTCTTATCATCCAGCAAAACCGGATAAGTGCCAACAGCTAAATTTCCGGCATAAGCGGAAGCTATCGCAAACATGATGTCAGCCGTTGCAGGATGCGTGCTGTAAGCTTTTTCTAACCTGATCAGGGCATGTAGATACAGTGAATCAGACCCGGGCAGGGGGCTGTGTTGCTTTACAAAATTAAGCCGGTGCAGATCAGCATCAATAAATGCCAGGGTATCCGGTCTGGAAAGCCGCCATGCCAATAACTGCTGGTAAATCCGGGTTCCTTCATAAATAAAAGAAAGTGTATCGTTGCTGTTCAGTTTCAGATTTACAAAGGTTTGCGCATCACCAAAATATTCAGGAGTATTTAGTTGGAAAGGCTTTATGGGAATAGTTACCGTAGCCTGTTGTGAATTGTAAAATTCAATGGCCCGGTTGGCCAGAAAATCATAAAGTGTGGGTCTGAATTGCTTTGAATTCTCCCCGGTTTCCAGAATAACATCATAATTTTTCAAATCAGTATGCCTGAGCAAATTACTGTTTGCCAATGAGGCAGTGTAATGTGCTACAATAGTCCTGATGAACGTTGAAGCATCCCAAAGTCGCATATTATCTTCACTACCTTCGGGCAAACGGGTACGATCATAAATTAAATGTTGATTCTCTTCATAATATTTCCAATATAATCCGGCCAAAATGGAATGCATAATTTGTTTGGCAGGCTCCTGTCTGCTGGAAAGGCTTTCTTCCGTTTCCGTGATGAAATGAATAAGATAATCTGATTCGAACTGACTTTTTAACATCACCTGGTAAAGTACTGCCTTTAAATAAAGGGGCATATTGTCTTCAGCAAGTGTATTCTTTGCAATTTCATTGACCACTTCAAGAGCCTGACCGGGTAGGCCGGCTTTATTTAGCGAATCTGCTTTTTCCCAGTTATGGGTATATTTGGAAGCTGACATTGTCGGGATTTTTGTTTTTGAATGTTGGTCAATTTGTGCAAATAACGGAAGTTGCATCAGCAAGGTAATCCCAAGCGCGATTTTTAGCAGGCCTTTCATAAGGTATTATTTTAAAAAGTACGTATAAAGAAGAGTAAATATATGAATTTTCAGTCAGATCAATTGTCTGAAATCACGTTCAATTCTTTTTGGTCTGTTTTTCTTCAATCAGAGCATGCATTGGATTTCTTAGCCCCTCAAATTCGACCAGTTCCATTTTTACTGACCCAACAATTATGGCAGACTGCACCAGGATTGGGAGCCGGTTTTTATCATCAGATATCCACAGAACCATAGGATAAGGTTCGCTGAAAACATCTCCTTTAATAACCATAGGCTTAAACTTCAGGCAACTGATGGTTCCCAATTCAGTTTTTATGACTTCCCGGCCCAGAAATACAATTTTAGACACATAGAGTGAATCATCGAGGAAAAAGGCAAGTGGAAAAGATTCATTCGGTTCCATACCAGTAATATCCAGTGTCCGCGCGTAATAAAATACTGAAACTATGTCCTGGGTATTGGGTGGAATTCGTTTGATTGCCCTTCGGCTTATTGCCAGGCCATGATTTTGTCTGAAATTGACTTCGTCATCTTTTTTAAATCCACCTTCGCGCGTGCGCCTGGTAAATTTCCAGGGAATTAAGGCTTCGGTATCTATAAAAGACTCGAACCTGTCATTTACTTTAAAAAAGAAATTAAACGCTCCTTTAGATTCTCCGGTAGCCAATATATGATAAGTCTTACGGTCATTATGGGTTTGCAGTTTATTTTTAACCTGTAGTTTAGCTTCTCCGGCAGTAACTTTACCGGTAAGCAATGATTGGTAATATACCCTGAACGTAAGCTTTTCTCCCGGTTGAAAAGCAGTATTTTCAACTCTCCTCAGCTCCTGCCCCACGAGTTGTTTCACTCCCAAAAGCGTGAGAGCAAACATGATTATAAAAGTAAGGGCAACTTTTCTATTCATTGGCAAAATAACTTTGCAGGGAGTTTGCAAAAAGTGTTCCAAAAATGCACCTTAGACAGATTTTAGTTATCTCCGGGTCAGCAGCGAACCGGAGGGTAGTCAGTTTCATGGTTGTATCATTGGCGGCTGCTATGGTAGCCTTTTTATTAAAAATCCTTTTAATCCAGGCAGCCAACGCAAATCGTAACCATACTGCCACCTCTCAGGAGCTGTATTTTAAATGATGAAGCGACTATTGTTCCACACAACTTCACAATATGTGGTAGAATGATTTTAAGTCCGGTAAAACAATATTAAATATTCAAAGAATTTAAATTAAATATTCTTCTTTAGTCATTGGATAGATAACATGTGCCGATCTGTATTTTGTCCGGGGTTTTTACCTTTATTTGTAAATCAACTCAGTTAGTTACTGTCGCCCCATTCATACATTAGAATTAATCTGCCTGCCTGAAAAATAAAACCTCTTCCGTTTAGCTTTGCGAATCCTATTTTCATTGTATTCCTGGTGGTGTTTTTTTCTTTTATCAGTTCAGAGTGGTCTTAAAATTTTTAATCATGAGATGTGACCAGGTAAACAAAAAGTTTTTTGATACGTTTGACTTTGAAGATAAAAAGTATGCAAGGCAACAAACAACAGCAATGGATGCTCCTGTGAATGTTAACATCTACTGCCAGGCACATTCTGCGGATTATTCATTTTATCCGGTTATTGGAAGTTGAATTAAAAACTTAGAAAAATGCCATATGCTTCAATCAAATGTATGTAAATTTCATACCTTTATTCCGTTTAATGACTTATGATTGATATTATCTGTACCGCGTAGCCTATGAAAAATATCTTTGGAAAAAAAGAGCCGGTTGAACGCTGGATTATTGATCCGATTGGACGATTTGTAAATAACAGTACCACCAGCGGGATCGTTTTATTTTCGGCTGCTTTTTTAGCAATTGTACTTTCCAATTCTCCGTTTGCCGATACTTTTCACAGATTCTGGGAAACAAAACTATCAATTGGTTTTGCAGATTGGCAGTTGTCCAAAGATTTACATCACTGGATTAATGATGGTCTGATGGCAGTATTCTTTTTTGTGGTGGGTCTGGAACTTAAAAGGGAGATCATAAGCGGCGAACTCAGCAACCCGCGCAATGCGATTTTACCCATTGCGGCAGCCGTGGGGGGAATGCTGGTACCTGCTGCCATTTATTTGTTTTTTAATCCTTCCGGTGAAATGCACAGTGGCTGGGGAATACCTATGGCTACCGATATTGCATTCGCATTAGGGATCTTATATCTGCTGGGTGATCGGGTACCAATTTCGCTTAAGATTTTTCTTACTGTACTGGCTATTGCCGATGATCTGGGGGCGGTACTGGTTATTGCTTTTTTTTATACCAGCGACATCAACATGACCAGTTTACTCACTGGCGCCGGATTTATGGTGGTACTCATTGGCGCAAATCTTATTGGAGTTCGCAATACCTTATTTTATGGTATAATCGGCATTGGGGGTCTATGGCTGGCTTTTCTCATGTCGGGGGTGCATGCTACCATTGCCGCAGTATTGGCTGCTTTCACCATTCCGGCCAACGTTAAATATAATGAAAAAGCGTTTGAACGAAAACTCAACACCCTCATGACCCTTTTCCGCAATGCAGACCCAAATAATTCTCCTACAGTAACGCATGAACAACTGCATATTCTTGAAAAAATCAGATATATATCCAAACATGCCATAACCCCATTACAACAGCTCGAACATTCTATGCATCCATTGGTGGCATTTATCATTATGCCGGTTTTTGCACTGGCCAATGCAGGAATTGTTATTTCAGGCGAAAGTTTGGCCCACCTTACCAGTACAGTAACTATGGGGGTTTTCTTTGGTCTGTTGATAGGTAAATTTGCCGGAGTCGTTGGATTAGTGACTATATTGACCCGCTTAAAAATTGCCTCTCTCCCACCAGGATTCACATTCCGGCATCTGATGGGAACGGGATTGCTGGCAGGTATTGGCTTTACCATGTCGTTATTCATCTCTGAACTGGCATTTAAGAACAGGCTTTATGTGGAGGAAGCCAAAATGGGAATTTTGCTCGCATCTCTGGTAGCGGGTTTACTGGGCTATATTGTGCTGAACTCAGGCAGTAAGAAATAAATTCTCATTATCTTCTGATTTATATAGATGATCTTCCGGTCTGATGTTGCAATCTTATCCAAAACACCGTAAACACAGACAAGATGTTATCTTTTTAAGCTACACCAAAGTGGATTTAATACATCCTGAACACAGTATAATTGGTTTTTTATTAAATAAAGATGCTAATCATATACCAAGTCCGTTTTTTTTTGTATTTTTAACCCGATATTATGAACTCTATTCTATTCGGTAACGAATAGCTCGTATAACTTAACCTCCTGCCATCTTACAATTGAGTAGTTCTGACTTTTTAGATACCTGAAGCCAATAATACTGTATTGGTCTAAAATTTTAATAGCTTTATTTGGATCTTTAGATCTTTATTAGTTTAAAGTATATATCATGTCAAAAGAAATACATTCCGGAAAAGAAAACTCAGGAAATATTTCAATAATACCTCCTTCAGTAAATCAGAAGAGTTTTATTGATTTTATTCCCCTGCCGGCTTATATAAAATCAGCCGATAATATCCTCATCAATTGTAATGAGCTATTTGCACAACTGTTAAATACAGGGAATGTAAGTTCTTTACTCAATAAGCCGTTGAATGAACTTATACACTCCTTTCATACCCAGGCAGATAATTATTATGAAGGGCTTTTGATAAAGGAAGGTACACCGGTGGGTTATGAGCATATTTTTCTGGATTCAGCGGGAAAGGAACATTTAATCAGTATACATAAATCTCTCATTCATCACTGCCCGGGTTCTGCACCCGATATTCTTGGTATCATTACCAGTGATATCCCCGAAAGCGATAAAGCATCAGCACACCGGTCTGCCGATGAACTTATTGCCTTGTTTAATGAACGTACCCGGGAACTGGAGCAAAGCAATCAGGCTCTGCAGCTTCAACTGGAACAGTTGAATGCCACCTGGGTCGAAGTTCGCAAGACAGAACAAAGGGTTGAAACGGCTCTTACCGCACTCAAAGCCGGAGCCTGGGAATGGCTGCCAAAAACCAATCACCTGGAATGGAGTAAAAAATGCTTTGAAATTTTTGGTCTTTCTGCACAGGATATTTCTCCTGAGAAATGGCTCTCACAGGTTTATCCCTCAGATTTGGAACGGGTTGGTCTGATGTGGAATCGCCTGCCCAATCAGTATGGCTGGTTTGAGTTTGAATTCAGAATTCTAAAGAAAAATGTCATTACCTGGATACGTATGGCGGGACAATACCTGGTTGATGAAAGCGGAATTGAAAAAGTACTTGGTGTTATGATTGACATCACCGATGAAAAATTTTTCCATGAACGACTCTTTGACCGTCAGGAATTCTTAAAAGGGATAATTGAAGATCAGACTGAAATTATTTGCCGCATGAAACCATCGGGAAAAATCAGCTTTTTTAATCAGGCTTTCTCCCGTTTCTTTCAAATACCGCAGGCCGAACTCATCAATCAAACTTTCAGTAGCTTGCTTAATCCGCCGGAATATGCCAAGATAAAACGATTGTTCAATCTGGTTAAACCTGGAAATCCGGTGTTGAATTTCGAGCAGGCTATCGAAAAGGCCGATGGCGAAAAAGCCATTGTTCAGTGGACCATTCGTGCCTTTTTTGATGCCGAAAATGTGTTGAGAGAATATCAGCTTGTAGGAAGGGATATTACGGCAATTGAAGCCTCACGCGCAGCCCTGCATAAAAGTGGGGAAATGTTCAGACTATTTACTGAAAATTCTACTGACATTATATCCTTACACAATCAAACTACAGGTAACGTAGAATATGTTTCTCCTTCGATAAGCAAAATTCTGGGCTATGATGTCTCAGAGATAACCGGTAACAATGCCTATGATCTGGTTTATACAGGAGATTATGAGGTTTTAAAGCAAATAACCGAACATTTTAATCATTCAAGCGATGCCTTATGCATTGAAATCAGATTACTGGATACTGCAAATCAGGTTATCTGGTTCGAAATAGTGATTCAGCCACAAGTGGACCAGGATAATATTACAACCGGAAATCTGATCGCTGTTTCGCGAAATATTAATTCCCGCAAACAGATTGAACAACAACGTTTACAGGCCGAAACAGAATTACTTGAAGCCAATGCAGCTAAAGACAAGTTTTTTTCGATAATTGCTCATGATTTACGCAGCCCTTTTACCGCTATCCTGGGTTTTTCCCGTTTGTTGGATGATGAGTATGATGATTTTGATGATGCAGAACGCAAGCTTATGATCAAACAAGTACTCATGGCAACTGAAAATACTTTTCAACTCCTCGATAATTTGCTTATCTGGGCAAAAGCTCAACTAAAGCATACCAACTTTTTCCCGGAAAACTTTCAGATAATTGCATTAATAAAAGAAATCCTATCATTAAACTGGCCCCAGGCTCAGGCCAAAGAAGTCGATTTCCTCATCCGGTCTGCCGATGATTTTATGGTGTCGGCAGATATAAATATGATTAAAACAGTGCTTAGAAATTTGTTCTCAAACGCCATAAAATATTCATACAGCAAAAGCACCATTGAACTGGACATAACGGCTTCAGAAGGCATGGTAAACATTACAATTACTGATCATGGAACCGGCATGGAGGAAGAGACACTTAAGGCATTGTTTAACCTGGATCAAAAAGTGACTTCCATTAAAGGCACGGCCAATGAAAAAGGCACCGGTCTGGGGCTGATTCTTGCTAAGGAATTCGTTGAAAAAAATAACGGAAAGATATCGGTGATGAGTGAGCCGGGGCAGGGTAGCCAGTTCAGCTTTACGCTGCCTCTTGCTTCGGGAAGTTAAAATTCTGAATTTAAATCAATAGCGATAGAAAAATAAAGAAGATTCATCGCCTCCCTGACTTTCTATCATCGTTTAATTTACAGAATTGTGATGGTGCATGTTACCGCGTGAGTCGGGCAGGGCCTAACGCGTGCATTTGTATCTCCTTTCATTTGCAATCTCCACGGTGAAGGCTCTTTCCCTAAAACCGGGCCTTTGAATGACAGACTTAATGAAATAATACATGAGCTTTCTCCGAAAAATACATTTTCGTCACAAAGCTCCAAAAACTTACTTGCGTTCGCCTGCCCGCATGCATATGCAGGCAGGCTTAAAGCATAATAAGCTATAAATACCGGGATATATTTTGGAAAATATTATTTATTTCAGCTATAATGTCCTCTACATAAGCTTAACTATTTAATAATATAATTCCTAATAATTAAAATCACCCCTACCTGAATTTTTCGATCATACTGTATCTGTGGATATTGCAACAATAAAAAGCTCTACATTTAATTATGACAACAATGTAATAATTATTGAATTTCTATTAAATGGTTTCTTTATTTTCTTAGTTTTACCACAGTTAAAGCAGCATTATGCAACTCTTCCGACATGCCAGCAAATCTATTGAACTCATCGAGAGTTTCCTCGACATCATAGATCAGGGTACACTTATATTTAAAGAAGGGGTTAAAAATTACCTCTACAATAACCGTGAAAACTTTGTTCACAATTTACAGACACTTTCAGCACTTGAAACAGATGCTGACATCACCTGGCGAAAAATTGAAAATATTCTCTACACACAATCTTTGATGCCACAACTGCGCGGTGATATCCTTAGATTACTTGAAGAGCTGGACAAAATTATTGATCTGGCAAAGACAAATTTATTCCAGTTCGATGTTGAGATCCCTTATATACCTGAGGTACTCAATCAGGATCTGGTAAAACTCACCGAGTTATCGTGTGCAGCTATTGAGTCTGTTATTCCTGCAACCCGCACTTATTTTAAGGATCCTGAATCCGTGAAGGAGAAGCTACACCGTGTATACCTTTATGAAAAGGAAGCCGACAAATTGGCTGATGCAATAAAACGCAGGGTTTTCCACGACATGCCTGAAATTAAACTGAGCCAGCGCTTTCATTTGCGTTATTTTACGCTTCATATTGAAACGCTTTCAGATGCAGCCGAAAAAGCTGCAGATGTATTGTCAGTAATGGCCATTAAACGAACCATTTAACCTTTATAAGTCAATGCTGCTTTTATTTTTCTTATCCAGCAGCCTGTTTTTAGGCTGGTCGCTTGGAGCTAACGATGCCGCCAATGTTTTTGGCTCCGCTGTTGGCTCTAAGATGCTGAATTTTAGAAAAGCGGCCATGATTGCCAGTGTTTTTGTGGTATTTGGAGCTGTTTCTCAGGGCAGAGGCCCATCCACTACCTTAATGAATTTAGGTGCCGTAGATGCCCTGGCCGGTGCCTTTACCATATCTCTATGTACCGCATTGGCAGTACTCTTTATGACCAAATACGGCATGCCGGTTTCTACCAGCCAGGCGGTAGTAGGTGCCATTATCGGATGGGCTGTTTTTACTGGCTACAAAACTGATTATAACGTTTTGTCACAAATTATTGGCGTATGGTTGGTAGGCCCTATACTGGGATTACTTATCTCAGCCTTATTATTCCTTCTACTTCGTTATTACCTGCGAAAAGCCCGGATCCATGTTATTAAACAAGATGCTTATATCAGATATGCTTTGATTATTACGGGTGCCTTTGCTGCTTATAGCTTAGGGGCCAACAATATAGCCAACGTGATGGGGGTCTTTGTAGGTTCCGCACCAGCAGTTATCCTGAATTTTGGGTTTTTCACTCTTGATGGAGTACAAATGTTGTTCCTGATAGGAGGCCTGTCCATTGCAGTTGGTATTTTTACTTATAGTGAAAGAGTTATGAATACTCTTGGCAACAGCATACTTTCCCTTACCCCGGAAGCTGCTGTAGTGGTAGTTCTCTCCCAGGCACTGGTATTATTTATCTTTTCATCCGGATGGCTTTCACAGCAAGTGGCCGCACTTGGCTTACCGGCAATTCCCTTGGTCCCGGTTTCAAGTACTCAGGTGGTAGTGGGTTCGGTTATTGGAATAGGGCTGGTAAAAGGTGCCCGGGAAATTAACACAAAAACGCTGGGACATATTGCCCTGGGCTGGATCACTACCCCCATGGTGGCCGGATTCCTTACATTTATCACCCTCTTTTTTGTACAGAATGTATTCCGGCTTCAGGTGAGTGCCGGAAAGGCCGGAATAGTAGATTATTCATCTGATACTATTTCCCACAGGGCTGAATCATCAATACATAAACTAAACGTGGTACTGCCAGGTATACTTATACTTTCCTTTATCATCATTGTTGTGCTGGTGTTTCTGTTTTATAAACAGCGGAAATTAAAACTAAAGGCAGAGCATGAGTTGTTAAATCAACAAAATGAATTTTATGAGACAAGGAAACAAATCAATAAAATGGAAGTTTCAGCCATACATCTTGAAAACAACTTATTAAGCCAGAAACTGGAAGCCAAACGCAGGGAAAACATTAACATCGCCCTGAATATTTCAGCACAACGTGAATTTTTAAATACAGTTGCTGAAAAGCTCGAGGCCCTGAAATGCGCTTCAGAACCTGAAATTTCAGCAAAGCAATTACATGAAGTTATTTCACTGCTTAGGCAAAAAATGAACTTTAACGATGAGATGGAACATTTTTATGCCCAGATTGAGAACATACACAAGGATTTTCAGCAAAAATTAGCAGCGGCTTTCCCCGGCTTAAGTAACCAGGAAAGAAGACTATGTATTCTGCTGCGGCTCAATCTTTCCTCCAAAGAAATTTCGGCTTTACAAAACATTTCGCCCAAAAGTGTTGAGATTGCCCGTTATCGCCTGCGCAAGAAAATAAATCTCGGACAAGGAGAAAATCTAACTGCCTTTTTACAAAACCTCTAATACAAACAATATGAGAAGATCAGGAAAATTAAAATTAACAGTGACATTGATGGCATTGTTGTTTGCATGTAACCATGTGTTCCCGCAGGAAACAGACACTGCGGTACGCTACAATCAGTATGGCGTTAAAGTAAACCGCAACGCACTTCAGGCCGAAGAGCGCAACGGAATACTGATTCTTGAAAGCAAAGACCAGAAATACAAGATCTGGTATGATGCCCGGGTTCAGGTAGATGGTGCTTATTTCCCGGGTAACCCACTCAATCCGATTGGCAATGGCTTGTCCATCCGAAGGGCACGCTTCGCCGTTAAAAGTCAGTTCACCGAAAAATGGTACGGTGAATTTGATATGGACATCTCTAATTCAGAATTGGAACTTAAAGATGCTTACCTGGAATATTCGCCCTCCAAACATCTGGGTATTAAAATAGGTAACTTTAAGGAAGGTTTTTCTATGGAACGTACCACCACATCAAGGTACCTCCCCTTTATTGAGCGACCAAATGCCGTAGCCACATTCGCCCCATCGCGTCATATCGGCATCGCAGCCACTTACAGTAAAAAATGGCTATTTGGAATGGGTGGTATTCATTTTCAAGATATTGGCGATTTGGAAGAACGTACTTTTTCAAAAGACAACAACAAAGATTATGGTGTAGATGAAGGCGTTTCATTTACCGGAAAACTGGTGGGCATGCCTTTTTATGATGATCTGACCAAAGGTTTGCATCTTGGGTTGGCTGGTTCGTATCGTACTCCAAAATCTCATGCCGAAATCAGGGGAACTGAACGTTACAGTACACGTTCATTGACTTCCATCAACCGCAAAAAATATATGGACACTGACATAATTCCCAATGTTGACCATATAACCCTGGCAAATTTTGAACTGGCCGGATATTATAAAAACTTCCGCTTTCAGTCAGAATATGTTTTATCGAATGTTCACAAGAAGAACGATCTTCCTACCGAACAGTTTGATGGCTGGTATGTATATGGAAGTGTGTTGCTTTTCGGAGGAAATTTCAATTATAACACCAGCGAAGCCGAATTCACGCAATTGACCCGTGGCAAAGAATGGGGTGACGTAGAGCTCCTTGTCCGCTATGACTACATGAGTCTCAACAGCCGTGGTGATGGTATTCTGATGGGCGGCGCCGGTGAAGGTTACACTTTTGGCATTAATTATCATGTCAACAGCAACGTGAAAATCATGCTTAACTATGCTTATATGAATCACGATCGCTACGCCAATGGAAAAGGGAAGCTATTTGTCGGCTATGATGAATCAGGCACACTTACCAAAGACCCAAAAAAGGTTGTAGATGCCCAGGGCAAAGCAGGTGATGATTTCAGTATGATTTGCGTGAGATTTGAAGTAGATTTTTAATCCATCAATAATAAAAAGATAATTTTATGAAAACGAAAATTTTGTTTCTTTTCCTGATATTTACCGCTCTGGCGTTTACTTCCTGTTTGAAAGATGAAGTTTATGAAGGCCCCCCGGTGCTTAGCGACCTGACCATTACCCCACAAGCCCCCGGTGATAATGATGCCGTTACTGTTAGCGTTATTGCCAGCGATATGAATGGTGTAAAAGCCGTTACACTTTATTACAAAGTGGATAACGGATCATTTACCAGCCTTACGATGACTTCATCAGGCACCAAAACCTACACTGCCCAGATCCCAAAACAGGATGTAGGTAAAACCGTTTTTTATTATGCAGAGGCTGAAAACAATTCAGGACAAAAATCAACCATTCCAGACGGTGCCCCGGAATCTACCGCAGCCTATACCGTGGGAGCACCCAGCATCGTGATGAATGAAGTTTACAGCCGTGGTACGCCAGATGCCCCCGACTGGATTGAGATTTACAATAATTCCGACTCTCCTGCCGATATCAGTGGATTTAAGGTGTATGATGGCGGCGGACTGGCAGGCACCAAGCCCAAAAAAGAAATACCGGCAGGAACCATTCTCCCCGGGAGAGGCTTTTATGTAATTATTGTAGATGATGAATCAGGTTCCGGATTCGGACTTTCAAGTGGTGGTGAAGAAGTCTGGTTTGAAAATGCGAATGGAAACATCATTGACAATGTAGTTTTTCCAGCATTTGAACCTTCTCAGTCTTATGGAAGAGTGCCTGATGGGAGCGGAGCCTGGCAGATTCTTGATAAGATTACCAAAGGATCAGCCAACGATGATTCGCCTCCAGCCCCGCTCATCCTGATAAACGAATGTTACTCACGCGGTAACGCCGAAAATCCTGACTGGATTGAAATCTACAATGCAACAACGGGAGCCGTTGACATTAGCGGATATAAAATATACGACAACGGTGGACAGGAAGGCACCAAACCCAAAAAGGAAATTCCGGCCGGCACCAACCTGCCTCCAAAAGGATTTTATGTAATTGTTGTAGATGATGAATCTGCAAGTGGATTCGGCCTTGGAAGTGGTGGCGATCAGGTGTGGCTCGAAAATATCACAGGTACCGTTATTGATGAGGTAACCATACCCGCGCTTGACGAAAATACCTCATTTGGCCGGTATCCGGATGGTGATGTCAACATGCAGGTGCTTTATATAATAACTCCCGGAGCCGCCAACAATAACTCAGCCCCTCCGGCTGCAATAGTGCTCATGAATGAATTGTTTTCAAGAGGCACAACTGAAGACCCCGACTGGGTTGAAATTTATAATGCTTCTACCGTAGCTGCCGACATTAGTGGATATAAAATCTATGATAATGGTGGGCAGGCTGGCACCAAACCCAAAAAAGAAGTCCCTGCAGGAACCATTCTTGAACCGGGTGCCTATTATGTAATTGTGGTGGACGATGATGCCGGAAGTGGATTTGGACTCTCCAGCGGTGGCGAACAGATCTGGTTTGAAAATGCCGAAGGAAACATTATTGACGAAATTACCTTTCCTGCAATGGCTGAAACCGAATCCTATGGCCGTTATCCGGATGGTACAGCCAATTTGCAAATTCTGAATGTAATCACGAAAGGAGCTGCCAATGACAACTCAACGCCTCCGCCAGCCATCAACATACTGATGAATGAGATTTTCTCGAGAGGCTCAGACCCGGACTTTGACTGGGTAGAGATTTTCAATGCTTCTGCAGTAGATGTTGACCTTGGTGGCTACAAAATTTACGATTCAGGTGGGCAGACGGGTTCCAAGCCCAAAAAAGAGTTCCCTGCCGGAACCATTATTCCCGCCGGTGGATTTTATGTGATAGTGGTTGACGATGCAGATGCCAGTGGATTTGGCCTTTCAAGCGGTGGCGAACAAGTATGGCTCGAAAATGCCGAAAGCACCGTAATCGACGATATCACCTTCCCCGCAATGTCTGAAGTTCAATCATATGGCCGAAAGCCAGATGGTTCCGCTAATTTCTTCATCTTTACAGAAATCACCAAAGGCGGCTCCAATAATAATGCGGCTACTTTAGCCCGAATCAGATAATCATTCATAAAGCCAACTGCCCGTTTTGAAAAACTGACAGTTGGTTTTATTATTTATCATCTGAAAAACCAATATCGAGATATTTTTATATCTCTGATAATCTAATATATACAAAGAAAATGACAAAAGAAAAAATAGAAATTGGAGAACAATCCAAACCGCGATTTGAATTTCGTTCCTTCGGGCAAAACTTTGATGACGCACACAAACGCATGTCCCGTTTTTCGGTGCCGGTTCCTGAAAAAGTATGGGAGCGCTATTCGGAAGAAATCTACATCCTTTCGCGAACCAACGACATCAACAATACCAAAATCCGGAATGGCAAAATGGATATTAAAACCTATGTTCAAACTGTAGATGGACTGGAACAATGGAACCCACTGATGAAAGGCGGGTTCCCAATTCAGGCTTCAGTATTGAAAAAGGAGGTTTTCCCGGCTTTTCAGGTAAACATTCCCCCCTTTCAGAAAGAAGAATACAGTTTTGATGAATTCATGGAAATGATCCGGAATCATCCTGATTTACAGGCAGTATATGTAAAAAAACAGCGTTTTGGTTATATGGTCAATGATACCATTTGCGAATACGGCATTGTACTGATCAATGGAGCGCGGGTGGTAACCATCAACTCGGAATCAACCGAAGTGGAAGACATCAAAAAAACCATCAAAGACATCGGTGCAGAAGGTATGGAAAACATTAATTACCTTCAGGCCATTAAACGGGTTATTGGAATGATTGATAAGCCACTGGCGAATTAGTTTTGAAGGTCAGGAGTGAGCAGTGAAGAAGAGCGGTGAGCGGTGAGCGGTGAGCGATGAGTGGTGAGCGGTGAGTGATGAGCGGTGAGCGGTGAGAAGTTAGAAGTCAGAGGTTAGAAATTTCATCTTCCCGTCTTCTGTTCTTCCCGTCTTATTGTCACCCAAACAGAAGCAGGATTTTCAAGAGAATGTCCGCCCCTCGTTCCTTCAAGCGACCCCTAACTTTTTAAACATTTAACAATTGGATAAAATCAAAAAATATGGCACAAGAAATAGAAAGAAAATTTTTGGTAAAAGGCGATTTTAAGTCTTTGGCTCACAAAGAAACCCGCATTATACAGGGGTACCTTTCATCGGTACCTGAGCGTACGGTAAGGGCTAGGATTAAGGGCGATAAAGGCTTTATAACCATTAAAGGCATCGGCAGTGCTTCGGGCGCCAGCCGCTATGAATGGGAAAAAGAAATTCCAGTGGAAGAAGTACGGGAGCTGCTGAAAATTTGCGAACCGGGAGTAATTGACAAAACGCGTTTCCTGGTAAAGTCAGGAGAACATACTTTTGAAGTGGATGAGTTTTATGGCGTAAACCAGGGACTTGTTGTAGCTGAAATTGAACTGGATTCAGAAGAGGAAAATTTCGATAAACCATCCTGGCTCGGTCAGGAGGTTACCGGCGATTCAAGATACTACAATGCCATGCTGATGAAGCATCCGTTTTCTGAATGGTAATTCACCGCGGGCATATGCAGGGTGGGAACATTGGCAATTAACGGAGCATTTCTCTTGTTCCGTTATTGCCTTTGGCCAAAAACTTATTAACGTTTAAATCTTTATAGTCACAACACTGTTTTTATGGTTCAATTTCCGGAAGAGAAACCTGCTCAGACGATTTTCGATCCGCTTGATATGCATAATTATCGTATCGAAAAGCTTCCAAAACGAAAAAAAGGCGGAATAGAAAAATGGTTAGCCATTATTGGTCCCATCCTCGCAATCTTAGCTTTTATCTTGTTTGGTTTTGTGATTGAATTGCCATTTTTGCAGGATATTGAGGCAAATTCATTGGTTTCAAAGGAAGCAATGAAGGCATTTGATACATTGGGACCCAAAGGATTTACCCGCATCAATCATCTGATGCTCGGTATTTTTCTGGCCAGTATTATTTTATGGATGACTGAAGCCATTCCAAATTACCTGACCTCATTAATTTTGATCGTCGGACTTGTGCTTACGGGGGTACTTTCCGAAAAAGAATCATATGCGCAACTCGGACACCCGGTTATGTGGCTAAACATCATGTCGTTTGTATTGGCAAGTATGCTGGTAGCTACAGGGGTTGCCAAAAGATTTGCCTTATGGTTTATCCTGAAATTCGGTAAAAGCGCAGGGTCAATTTTTATGAGCTTTATAGTTATAAATATAGTGCTTTCGGCATTTATTTCAGCTACCACGGCCAAGGCCGCCATATTGCTTCCAATCTTTATGGTTATTGCAGCCATTTATGGTGCCCGTGGAGGCGCGAATCGCAATAATTTCGGCAGGAGCATAGTGCTGCAAAACCTCGTATACATTAATGTTGGTGCCAGCGGATTCCTTACCGGGTCAGGAGCCAATTTGCTTGCAGCCGCATTGATAGGAGGAGCCATAGGGGGCAGTATTTATTTCACCGACTGGGCAATGGCTATGTTACCGATGATGGTCGGCATAATGCTGATCGCATATATTCTCGCCATGAAAGTATTTTTCCCGCTTTCGCCTGAGGAACGCACGCCTCAAATTGAAGGGGGCATGGAGCGTCTGAAACAAGAATATAAAAAATTAGGTACCATCACCCTGCAGGAAGTCAAATCAATAGTGATTTTTGCGTTGATTCTCGGGTTCTGGTCAACTGACCGCCTGCATGGCATCAGCCCGACAGCAGTAGCCTTTGTGGGTGCCATCGTTGCCCTTTTGCCCCGCATTGGTATCATCAACTGGAACGAGGTGGATATACCCTGGCACCTGATGCTCTTTTCAGCCGGTGCCTATACGCTGGGTGCAGGCTTTGCGGCAACCGATTTGCCGTCCATAAGTGTAAACGCCTTTTTTAATCATCTGGGAATTGGTAACAATACACCGTTTTGGGTGTTATATCTGATGCTCACCGCAGTAATGATTTTCAGTGCACTCATTTTTCAATCGAAAACCATGCGGGCAATGATATTTATTCCCATAGCAATAGGAGTAGCTCAACGCTTCGGATTCAGCATTGTAAGTCTGGCGCTGCCGGTAGCATTTATGATTGAACATGTATATGTATTGCCTTTCAATAGTAAACCGGCTGCTTTACTGTATGAAACGGATCAATACAGCCTGACCGATACTTTTAAATACGGTTTTACCATCATGGTTATAGCGTGGGTGCTAAATATTGCAGCCGGTGAAACCTGGTTTAGAATATTGGGAATTACCCCAAATGGTGTTTTTGGTTTGTTTTAAACGTTTTAACCCTTTGACAATGACCTATGATCGATGATTTAATAGAAATACATGATAAATTCTCTGTTGAGATTAAACTTGGGTTCAATGCCCGAAAAAAGCAGGAAATAAGTGATTTCAAAGTAAATACCTGGATTTTTATACCCAATAGTCTTGACATCAACCGTCATACCTACGATAAGTCGGATTTTTATCGTGATCTTAAATCTAACATCAGGTTAATTACTCCTTCTTATCTTTTGCGCGACATTGCTGCACGCGATAAAGCCCCATTTGTACTTTTAGAAAAATCATTTGAAGCCCTGGCTTCTGAGCCAACACGTACCCGGGCCTCTGATTATGAATACCACATTCGCATGTTCGTTTCTATTGTTAAAAGTGCATTGCGTGATGAGATCAACCATATCATCGACAATTCAACCGATGATGACATTGAATATCTGACCGATATTTATATAGAAAATGTGACATCCATTGCCGAAAATTACCGGCAATTGCGCAGAAACATCAATGTTTCTTCTGTAAGTAAGGAATTAATGAATTATTATTCTTTTGGCGATGAATTCTTAAGCAACCTCATAGAGCAACATACATTTAAACTTTTGGCAGGCCTGGAAAAACAATCGGAATTTACTGAGACCATCGGATTAAAGCTAATGGAACGCATAACAACAGAGGTCAGTTATAAAAAGTCTAAAGGTTATCCCGTGGTTGAGAAGGATAGTGCAGACCGCAACCGCGATCTGGTATTCCGGCTTAGCCTGCTAAAAAAGTATGTTGAGAGTGAGCTATTTCTTACCACCAATAAAAGACGTGACGGGATATGGATTGAACAAGTCTATTTAAGTATTGCAGCAGGTCTGTCAATGATTTTTGCTACGGCTATGGCTTTTTCATTTCAACAGAAATTCGGCAACTTTACCATGCCATTTTTTGTAGCCCTCGTTGTGAGCTATATGCTTAAAGATAGAATAAAAGAGCTTACACGCTACTACTTCGCTCACCGCCTGGGACGCCGGTTTTTTGACCACCGGACCAACATTACCCTGAATGATCACAAGATAGGATGGAGTAAAGAAAGCATGGATTTTATTACACAAGACCAGGCTCCTTCTGAGGTGAATGCAATACGTAATCGCTCGGCTATTCTGGAAGCCGACAATCGGAATAACCGCGAAAAAATCATATTGTACCGCCGGCTGGTGCGCCTTAATCGCAAAAGTCTGGACGAATGCAGTCAATATGCAACCAATGGTATAAACGACATCATCAGATTCAATGTGTCGAATTTCGTCCAAAAAATGGATAACCCCGTAGTACCCCTCTTTATTCCGGGTGAAGACGGCAATCTGGCCATCGTAAAAGGAGAAAAAATCTATTATATAAACCTCATTCTTCAGTTTAAAAATGAAGAACAATCAGAATATAAACGCTTCCGGATTGTACTAAACCGCAAAGGCATAAGTGAGATTGAGACTTTCACCGTGTGACGGAGTTGAAAATGGAGTACTTTCAGAAATTGAAAATGCTGTAACTTCTTTTTTACTCTCTAATCCCCAAATTCATATATAATCCGGTGAACATATTCACCAAAAAGGGTAAATTGGTGAACAGGGAAGTTTTGACCGGTTTTCCTACCGACAGGAAACAATTCCTCCAAACCCTTTGACCTCCTTTTGATTCCGGGCATGGACGGGGTCATGAAGATGTTGTAAACGAAATGCGTAAAAAATATCCTGATGCCGATTAAAATTGTATGGGCTCGTCTCGCTTCCAGAAATTTTGAAAACATCCTTCAATATCTTGACCAAAATTGGGAAAGGAGAGTATCCCTTGCATTTATCGATACCGTTGAGGAAAATATCTCCTTTATCAAGGAAAATCCCAGGCAATTTCCATTGATTAATATCGAATTAAGCATCAGATAATCCGTGCTGACAAAGCGCAATACATTGTACTATCGACAGGGAGGCAATGAGATTCATTTGCTAAGAGTCTTTGATACCCGGCAGAATCCCAATTCATTAAAGTTCTATTAGTATAGATCGACCTACTTATAGATAGATAAAACATTAAATACCATTATTATAGGCTGCTATTATTTGTTTTTGATTCATGGCTTTTAAAGGCACATACACACGTATCCCGTTTATTTTTATTACGGTCTCGTCAAGCATTTCGATGAGACCTTTTAACTGATAGGAATTATACGATCTGATACACAAAGGCTTTTATCATTAACTTTGTTTTGGTAATAACGATTGAACACTTATATAAAAACAACTGAATATGAATATAAAATATAAAAAAAACTATGAAAAACTCGCTACTTCTTGTAATTTTAAGCATGTTATTATTTGCTTCCGGTTGTGAGGATGACCCTTGTAAAGGAGAACCTGTTGCAATTCATTTTGATGAGGTAGTAGAAATAAAAATACTTACACAAAATGATCAAAGTGTGTTTGATAGTCTTTATGACATTGATAGTCTGCAAGTCTATGAAAATGGGGATAAAATAATTTTTGATTATATGAATCAGTATAGCAACAAAGCTTTGGCTTTCAAATCGAATGTGTTCTCAGTAGATAATATTACTAATAATTATAATTCTATTTTAGAAACCGTGATTATATTACAGTATAACTATCTGACAAAGGATACCTTGGGTTTTAAAGCCAAACCAAGCCAATATCCTGAAGAATGTTTCAAAACCGAATATGAATTTATAGAAATTAAATATAATTCAACCATAGTTAGACAAGGAACAAATACGAATTGCTTTACCTGTGGCCATCAATCTTTAACCCTAAAAACAATGAAGTAGTTGTTTTTTTAGCAATCTTACCGTATGAAAGACGTATGATAATAGTTGAAAATTATTTTCAGGAAGGTTCATTAATGAAAGAAAGTTGTTAACTTTGTATAAAACAAAACCATGAAGGAAATTATTTTTATCGTAGAAGAATCCCTCGATGGCGGTTTTGAAGCTAGGGCATTGGAGCATTCTATTTTTACGGAAGCCGAAACGGCAGAAGAGTTAAAGGAAAATATTAAAGAAGCCATTCGCTGCCATTTTGAAAAAGATATTCCTAAAATTGTAAGGCTCCATTATGTTAAAGAGGAAGTTTTCCCCGCATGAAAAAGATACCTCGAAACCTTACCGGAAAGGACTTGATAAAGGCCCTGAAAACTTTAGGTTACGAACAATCCAGGCAAGTAGGCAGCCATATAAGGTTAACCACCAATAAAAAAGGAAGTCACCATATTCAGAACTCCTTACCCCTC
>DHSR01000065.1 GCA_002410555.1 Bacteroidales bacterium UBA5281
TTAACGCGAATTATGTTTCAAAGGCTCAACACCTCAACAAATCAACAAATCAACAAACCCACAGATTACAGATCACAGATTACAGATCACCAATCACCAGTCACCAATTAACCGCGAATTACGCAAATTAACGCGAATTATGTTTCAAATGCTCAACACCTCAACAAATCAACAAACCCACAGATCACAGATCACAGATTACAGATTACAGATCACAGATTACAGATCACCCATAAAAATCATTTCATTATCAGATATTCAACCTTATCCGGCTCAACACGAATAATTCTTACATAATCTGGCTTACTGATAATTTCCACAGATATTCGGTTGCTCTGATTATTTTGAATGTCTTTATAATAAACCACAGCGGCAAACTGTGAGGGATCCAGTTTGGCATAATCGCGCATGGACACCCGACAGGTAACCCTTACATTCTCAGGAAAAAGGCGATAGGAAACTTCATGTTCTCCTGCATCCATACGTACCGGGAGATTTATCTGAGCTTCTGTAAACTTTTCCACCTTCAGCCTCACAGTAATGCTATCGGTTGAAAAATGCACCGGAGGAAAGGTTGACGGCGGAACCAACTTTAGACGGGCAGTAACATCCCCATTCAAATCGCGAAAGCTTTTTTGTGCGGTGTAAACCAACGCAATGGTGTCAATTATATCACGCAAACCTGAAACTGTCACTGTATCGGGGTCAAGCTGAACCGAATCATACAACTGAAACTGAGGGGTAAAATGCAGTTTAAGACGTGGCCGTATGGGAACACGTTTAGAATAGCTGGGTTCGAAAACAAATCTTAAGGTATCGGGTTCTATGCCGGTAATAACAGCCCCACCAGGCAAGTCGGCATTCAATAATGAACGCAAAGCAGATGATCGCAGTATACCAATTACACGGTTATCTTTCGGCCGCACCCTCATACCCTTTAGAGAAACAGGTAGAATGCGCATTCGTGATGAAAATAGCCGGCGATACAACTCCACCCCTGAGCCTCTTATACTTACCGATAATATTGAATCAGGCTGGGATACCAATACCATATCATTAGTCACACCGGTAGGTAGAATACGGTAGGTGTAAGTTACATCATACTCATGCGAAAGTTTGGTGAGACCCCACATGATGATGGAAAAAAACAGACAAAACAAAAACACGGAAAGCTTCTCTCTTAGCTTTCCGTCAATGGGTTTATTGTTTCGCCTGAACAGAAAAGGAATCAGTTCTTTCAAGTGCCGGTGTTTTATTACAACCGGAATTAACCGTTGTTTTTATTGTTTCTGATTGGCCAATTGGTCGGTAGCATCACCGGCGATGGCCGATTTTTCTATTCTGAACCTCGAACCATCCTCTACCTCAATGGTAAATGTGGTTTCCTGGCTTTCAACTATCTTACCATGAATGCCTCCAATGGTAACGATCCGATCGCCTTTTTTCAGGGCTTCACGGTATTTCTTAAGGTCTTTGGCCTTTTTAGCCTGTGGACGGATAAAGAAAAAGTAAAAGACCACCATGATCAGCACCAGGAAAATCAGAGAACTGTATCCTCCACCGCCTTCGCCGGTGGGTGTCATTAAAAGTGTTGATGAAAACATGTGCATTTGTTTAAATGATTAGTTGAATGTAAATAAAATTATTGTTCTTCAGGCAAAACAATCTGAGCCTTTATGCGTATTACTTTGGTGCTGGGTTGAGCATTGCTGACGATAGTCACCGTTTTATTCTGAAATCCCCGACGGTTTTCGGTATCAAACTTCACATCAATTTTTTTTGTTTCTCCCGGACGAATGGGTGTCTTCGGATAATCTGGTACGGTGCAACCACAGGATGAACTTACCTTTGATATAATGAGATCCGTTTTGCCGGTATTGGTAAATTTGAACCCATAGGAAACTTTTTCACCCTGAATAAGCTTGCCAAAATCATGAAAATCCTGTTCAAATTCCATAAATGGCATGTTGGTGTTTTCTATACCATCCGCTGAATGCGGATTCTTCACAATATCCCCTGAAAGCGCATCCTTGCCTGAAGAACGGTCACGACAGGAGGAAACGCCAATTGCAAGCAGGGTTAAGAATATCAATGAGATGTATTTCAATTTATTGTATTTCATGTTTTTAAGCATCAGGGTAAAGCAAAATTTTTAATGGGTACAAAGTTAAGTAAAAACGGCTGAATGAAATGGATGATTTACAAATCAGTTTTCAGTTTACTGATATCACGAATGATATGTACCTCGTAATCACCAAGATAATGAAAACCTGCCTTTCTGTAAAGATGAAGCGCTATGGCATTGCTGCGATGAACTTCAATTTTTATCTGGCAGCCATCGTTAACAGCAAGTTTTAGGCAAACCTTCAATAATTTGGTTGCATAGCCCTTGCGGCGATGTGCCTCATCAATACCAAAATGATGCAGGTATGTGCGTCGTTTATCATTGGTAAGCCAGGCCGTTCCAATAATTAAGCCTTCTTTCGTTGTAACTACCAATAAATGCCCGCCGGCCGCAAGTGTTTTGGCAATAATCAGCGCATCGTCACCCCGTTGGGCACCTCCCAGGCCATTTCGTTCCCAGAAAGCTTCAACGAAAGTATAATCATCAGGCTTATATGGACGTATGATGATTTCCGACATGACTTTTAAGGTTTATTCAATAAGTCCCCGTCCAGTTTTCTTAATTTTTTCTTCACTTCTCAGATCAGCTACCAGCTTATCGAGCATACCATTTACAAACTGACGGCTGCGGGGGGTACTGTAATCCTTTGAGATTTCTATATATTCATTGATGGTCACTTTTACAGGAATCGAAGGAAAATCAGTGAATTCAGCCAAAGCCATCTTAAGGATGATGATATCCAGAGAAGCAATGCGGTCGATATCCCAGTTTTGAGCTCGTTTGGCAATTAAATCAGATGATTCCGCTCCTTTGGTAATTACTTTTCTGAAAAGTTGAAGTACAAAATCCTTTATTAAGTCATCGCCTTCTTCATCGGGGCTAACCAAAAGTGGAGGCAATACAGTAAACTCATCGTATGAGGCTTCCCATTTTCTGATGGTTTTTGCTACCATCGTGGCTGCGGTATCAATATCGTCGGCCCAATGAATACTGCGCTCCTCGAAAAGACTGATAAAAGCATCACTGCGAAGCATAATTTCGCCAAAAAAGTACAATACGAGTTCTTTGTGCTGACGGTAAGAAACCGCAGGCACATTCATATATTTTTGAAACTCCTCAGAATCCCTGAGGGTTTGGTACATTTTCCGGATAATCTCCTGATGGTCAGCCCAGGATATTTTGTTTTGTGTGATCAGCTTACGCAATTGACGATTGTTATCTAATTGCATCAGTAAAGGGTTGTCCACAAAACGGGTATTTGGATTGAGATCCTCAGCCGTTGGCAAATACTTTTGCCGTGCATCTTCCATACGATTAAGCGCAAAATCACGGGTCTCATTTAACGCAGACAACAAATTTATATAAAGGGTATAAATGTCTTCGATGCTGGAAATAAGTGATTTCTCAAAAAGTGGCAACTGTGTTTCTCCCGATTGAAACCAGGCATAGAGTGATTGCATTACCTTTACGCGCAAGTGCCGTCTGCTGAGCATAATTATTAAAATAAATGAACTTTTCGTGATTGGAAGCGGCAAAATTAAGCTTTTTTCAGCCCAACGCAACGTGTTTCCATAAGGGAAAATTCATAAAGTTATGTTATCATTTGAAAAACAACCTATTGGCTTGCTAACAAAAACCCGGCTAAATGAAAACTAAAACAAAAACACCTTATACTATACACCTGTTTAGAGTCCGGGTGAAAAATGCAGGCAAATCCAAAAAATTCAGCATATATGTATGCTGCAATCAATATAATTAATACATTTGCGTTATAACCACTAAACCTATTTATTTCAATGGACGACAGAAACAGCAGAAGAATGCAGCAAGAGGATGTATATTCCACGGTAGTCAAGGCTGGCAAACGAACCTATTTTTTTGATGTAAAAACCACCAAATCAGACGAAAAATACCTAACGATAACCGAAAGTAAACGCAGGTATAGCGATGACGATGAAAAGTTTTTTTATGAAAAACACAAAATTTTTCTTTACCGGGAAGATTTTGAAAATTTCATACAGGGATTAAGGAATGTGATAGATTTTATTGAAAAGGAGGATGGACCCATTGAATCGCGGGATCAATCACAACACGAAGGTGATTCGGATGATTCCGAGGATTGATTTATTAAATTTACATTATCCTGATTTTTAGCGACATTAAGGGGTAAATTATCGCCTGCTTGTTGGCTTTTTCATAATTTCTTTGTCGGCAAAGTTATCAACACTTTGCCGCAATCTTTTTAATGAAAGCATAAAAGCCCTACCTTTGCCTACGGTATGCGCCTGCAACCATAAAACTACAATAAATACTAAATCAGCCATTTAAACAAAAGCATGGGAAAGATTATTGCCATTGCAAATCAAAAAGGAGGCGTGGGAAAGACCACCACAGCCATTAATCTGGCAGCCGGATTCGCTGTGCTTGAGCATCGCACCCTGCTGCTGGATGCCGACCCTCAGGCCAATGCCACTTCAGGGGTTGGTTTTGATCCTAAAAATATTAAAACCAGCATATACGAATGTCTGATGGATGAGGTATTGGCTCAAAATATCATCCTGACTACCGACACACCCAACCTCGATCTGTTGCCTGCTCATATTGATCTGGTTGGTGCTGAAATTGAAATGATAAACCAGCCGAACCGCGAAAAAATGATGCGTCGGGTTCTCAACAGCATACGGGATAGTTATGACTTTATCGTAATCGACTGTTCTCCCTCTCTGGGACTAATCACCGTAAATGCCCTAACGGCAGCCGACAGCGTGATTGTGCCGGTACAATGCGAATACTTCGCTCTTGAAGGTTTGGGCAAACTTTTGAATACCATTAAAATAGTTCAGAAACAGCTCAACCCTTTACTGGATATTGAAGGCATATTGCTTACCATGTACGACTCCAGGCTTCGTTTGAGCAATCAGGTGGTTGAAGAAGTTAAAACGCACTTTCAGGACATGGTTTTTGAAACAATAATCAACCGCAACACCAAACTGGGTGAGGCACCGAGTTTTGGAGAGACCATCATCATGCACGACATAAACAGCAGCGGGGCCATCAATTATCTGAATCTGGCCCGGGAAATTCTTCAAAAAAACGACCTGACCAAAATAAAGGCTGCGGAGAAACAAATTGACACCCAACATGAATCCTAAAAAAAAGGCCCTTGGCAGGGGACTGAGTGCTATACTCGAAAGCCCCGACACCGACATTACTTCTGAGGATATTTCCGGAAATTTTGTAGCCGGAGCCATCGCTTCACTGCCCATCAGCCAGATTGAAGCCAATCCTTTTCAACCCCGCACCGATTTTGACGAGGAAACACTCACCGATCTGGCCGCTTCCATCAAAGAGCAAGGCATAATACAACCGCTTACCGTGCGCAAAATGGGCTACGACAAGTACCAGCTCATTGCAGGAGAGCGACGGCTGAAAGCCTCACAAATAGCCGGACTAACGGAAGTCCCCTGTTACATTCGCATCGCCAACGACCAGCAAATGCTCGAAATGGCTTTGGTAGAAAACATTCAACGGGAAAATCTCAATGCCATTGAAATTGGCATCAGCTATCAACGACTGCTCGATGAATGTAACTTTAGCCAGGATGAACTTTGCAAACGCGTTGGAAAAGACCGCTCAACCATCACCAATTACATCAGGTTGCTCAGGTTGCCTGCAGAAGTACAGGTAGCCATCCGCGACAGCAAAATTAGTATGGGGCATGCCCGGGCCCTCATTAACATAGATGATGAAGAAACCCAGGTGACTATATTACATAACATTATTTCTAAAGACTTGTCGGTAAGAGAGGTGGAAGAAATAGCCCGCAATCTGAACAAACAATCATCGGTACGCAAAGAACCCACAAAACGACCACTCGCACCCAATCTCGAAAGTCTTCGCGAAGACCTTTCAGGACGCTTAGCAGCCAGGGTAAATGTAAACATAGGCAACAAAGGCAGGGGAAACATCACCATAAATTTCAGCTCACAAAAACAACTGGAAACTATACTTTCTGACCTGCTCAAACGTTAAACAAATGAGCAGCCGTACAAATTCATGAAACAATCAGGTATTTTATCAGTGGTTAAAATCCGGAGCATTATTTTTGTCCTCATCCTGATGCTGGCTGCGACCCCGGGCATTTTAAATGCTCAGGATACCGCCTTATATTTCCCGCCCCGTCCTATTGATACTTCGTTACTTGAAAACCCACACTCCCCTCACAAAGCAACAATTTATTCATTGGTGCTCCCCGGACTGGGACAGGCTTACAATAAAAAATACTGGAAAATACCCGTAATTTATGCAGGATTTACCTTTCTGGTGTATAACATCAAAGTGAATAACGACGAAGTAAAGAAGTTTACTCAGGCATACAAATATGTAATCAATAAGGAGACCTATCCAACGGATAACAAATACGTGGTAAGATATCCCAATCCCAGCGATCTGCAGGCCGGACGTGCTTTTTATCGCCGAAAAGTGGAATTAAATATTATCTATTCGGCAGCCTGGTACGTATTAAATGTGCTGGATGCAGCGGTAGATGCCCATTTTTTCGATTACGATATCTCTGACAACCTGAGTTTGCATCTTGAACCGGCCTGGCTTCCGGCTCCGGATGGCAATTATGCATCCGGAGCACAAGGCATCAAATTATGCTTAAAATTCTGAACTAGTGAAGATACTGATTTCCGGATATGGCCGTATGGGTCATGAAGTAGAAAAAACAGCCCTGAATCGCGGGCATTCCGTCCTGGCACATTTTGACTGCAGTGGGGATTGGGAAGGACTAACTTCACTTCCGGAAAAGCCGGACGCGGTAATTGACTTCAGCACCCCCGAATCTGCTTCTGAGGTAGCTGACCTATGCTTCAGTTCCGCAATACCTCTTATCTCTGGAACCACTGGCTGGCCTGAAAAGCTTGCAGCAGCCATAGAAAAAAGCCGGCAATTAAGTCTTCCATTTTTCTATGCACCCAACTTTAGCCCGGGAATGAACATTTTTTTTGAGATAAACCGGCGGTTGGCACAGCTTATGAAAATTAAAGCTGAAGGCAGGGCTGAAATACATGAAATCCATCACATCCATAAACTGGATGCACCAAGTGGAACTGCCATCGCTCTGGCCAATCAGATCATTGATGAAAACCCCCTATACAATCAGTGGGGTATGGCTGAAACGGCATCCGGTAATACGCTTCCGGTATTTAGTATTCGTCAGGGTGAAGTTCCCGGCACACATATTGTTAAATGGCTAAGCCCGGATGACACCATTGAAATGCACCACTTAGCACACAATCGCAGTGGTTTTGCACTTGGAGCTGTAATGGCTGCCGAATGGATGCAGGGCCGCAAAGGCTTTTTTCAAATGAAGGATTTAATGGCCGATATGACATAAATGCCCAATAAATGTTAATATTGCAAACGCATCTGTAACCACATATGTCCCGAAAGGTCAAAGAAACAAAAAGCTTAACTGCGGTCAGGCTAAATTAACATCCATGCAATTCTAAAAACCAGGTTTATGGCACCAACCATTATTATTTTACTCATTTTGATCTTTTTTCCGGTTTTGCTTTGGAAAACATTTGAAACAGCCGGATTTAAAGGTTATCAGTCAGCGATTCCTCTGCTCAATTATTTTATATGGCTCAAAATCATCAACAAAGGTTTGTGGTGGTACATCTTTCTGCTCATTCCTTTCATCAATGTTTTTGTAGTGATGCTCATGGTGGTTGAAACCCTGAAATGTTATAATATCCACAGTCTTGGACAGCAGGCACTTGCAGTATTGTTTCCATATATTTATCTTCCCTGGATGAGCACCAGACTTGCGGGCAAATATATTCCACCGGCAGCACGCGTTAAAATTAAAAAAACGCCCACCCGCGAATGGGTGGATGCCATTCTTTTTGCCGTGATAGCCGCCACTATTATCAGGGTTTTCATGATTGAAGCTTACACTATTCCTACTTCTTCCATGGAAAAATCATTGTTGGTGGGTGATTTTCTGTTTGTAAGCAAAATGGCTTATGGCCCCAAAGTGCCAAATACTCCGCTGGCTTTTCCATTTGTGCACCACACTCTTCCACTCACAGAAAGCACCAAATCATATGTTGAATGGATTAAACTGCCCTATTACCGGTTTCCGGGAACCACTTCCATCAAACACAACGATGTAGTGGTTTTCAACTATCCCGATGGCGACACTGTGGCCTTAAGGGTGCAAAACCAAAGCTATTATGGACTGGTGCGTGATTATTCGCGCAAGCGCATATGGAACGATGAGGTCAACTTTGGTAAAGTGGTCTATCGTCCGGTAGATAAGCGGGAAAATTACATTAAACGTTGCATAGGATTGCCCGGCGACACCCTGCAAATTATAAATCAGGATGTATTTATTGACTCCAAACCTGTATCACTGCCCGAAGAGGCACAATTTAAATATCTGGTACGTACTGATGGCTCCCGCATAAATCCTATGGCGCTGGATAAACTGGGAATAACTGAGGAAATAATGATGGCCGGCACCAATGAACTGGTAATGACACTTACCAATGAGGCGGCAGCCAGACTTAAAAGCTTTATCAACGTTAAAGAAGTACAGAAAATAATTCAACCCTCAGGTTACTGGCAGCCTTATATCTTTCCGTTTGATTCGGCTTACGCCTGGAATGTAGATAACTTTGGACCTCTGGTTATTCCCAAAGCGGGTGCCACAGTCGAAATCAACACTAAAAATATTGTTTTGTATGAACGTATCATCAAAAACTATGAACTCAATGATTTGCGCATTGAGGGTGACAAAATCCTAATCAATGGTCAGCCGGCTACTACCTATACCTTTAAAATGGATTATTACTGGATGATGGGTGACAATCGCCATAACTCGGCTGATTCCCGTTTCTGGGGATTTGTCCCCTACGACCACATTGTTGGAAAAGCTGTATTTGTTTGGCTTTCACTGGATAAATCCAAATCACTCTTCAACGGAAAAGTCCGTTTCAATAGAATTTTCAGAACCATTCATTAAAAAATAAAAACCCTTTTAAAAACATGACAACTGCTGAAATCCACACCAATAAAGGTCTGATGAAAGTCAACTTTTATGATAAAGATGCCCCCAAAACCGTTGAAAACTTTGTAAAACTGTCTGAAAGCGGCTTTTATAACGGGCTTACCTTTCACCGTGTTATTCCTGACTTTGTGATTCAGGGCGGCTGCCCTCAGGGTACCGGAATGGGCGGACCCGGATATACCATAAACTGCGAACTGGATGGCGACAATCAATACCACGATCGTGGCGTTCTTTCCATGGCTCATGCCGGACGAAACACCGGAGGCTCCCAGTTTTTTATCTGTCACAACCGCCAGAATACCCAGCATCTCGACCGCAACCATACCTGCTTTGGTAAAGTTTACGAGGGACTGGAAACAATTGACCAAATAAAAGCAGGTGATATCATTCAAAAGATCGTCATTCATAAAGATGATGTGAAATAATACATGCTCAAAAATTAATATTCATGACACAAAAAATCTTCATTTTAATGGCAGTGATAACAGCCATTATGTTAAGCACACCTGTAGATGCTCAAAAAGGTGGCACTTTTAAGGGCATCATCACCTACGACGTTACCTATCCGGGTATGAATATTGAACCTTCGCAAATGGCCAATCTGCCGCAAAAGGTGATATTAACCACCAATGGCGAACTCGTTAAATTCGATATTGCCATGACTTCGATGAATCAATCCATGATTATCAATCCGGAAGCTAAAACCACTACCCTTTTACTTGAAATGATGGGTAACAAAGTAATGTTAAAGCCCAAAAAAGGCGATGTTCCAGCCGGAAAAGAGCCTGAAGTAAAGATTACTCCGGAAACCAAAGAGATTGCAGGGTATCTGTGTAAGAGGGCAGAAATTTCATTTGGTGATGAGAAAAGTAAAGCCGATCCGGTTGTAGTATTTTTTTCAGAAGAACTGGGATCAAACAAACTGTTTTACGATAATGAATATCGCACCCTTCCTGGCATACCTTTAGAATTTACCTATAAAATGCAGGGTCGAAACATGCATATGGTGGCTAAAACAGTAGAAAAGACCCGGGTGTCTTCAAAAGATCTGGCAGTACCTTCAGAATACCAGGAAATGACTCCGGAGCAACTCCGGCAGATGTTCGGCGGCAATTAACTGCATACGTTTTATTCATGCCGGCAGGCTTTACAGTATTTTGTTGACATCTTCAAAAGACCGTACTGTGAAATCCTGCCGGTTTTTGTTATTTTTGCATTTTAATCTGAAAGCCAATAGTTTTTATGAGCAGGAAAAGTAACACGCTAAAAAAAAGTAATGTAAAGCGTGGTTCAGATGCCCTACCCAGGAAAAGCTCCACCAGGAAAATTCGCAACACCAAAGGCATTAAATTACCTACAGATGGACGAATTAAACGTTTGGTCGGATTTTTCCTGATCCTGCTATCGCTCTATTTACTGGTTGCTTTTTCATCCTTTCTGTTTACCCATTTTACCTGGGGCAGTGATGATGCGCTCTCGGCTGCCTCATTCAGACAAATACTGTTTGACAACGACCTGAATACCGAAAACTGGGGAGGTCGCCTTGGTGCAGCACTTTCGATATTTTTTATAAAAAAAGGTTTTGGCGTAGCCGCTTATTTTCTGGTGCTGATGTTGTTGATCTCCGGATTAAAACTTATGCCTGGAATTGAATTGCTTCCTGTTCGCAAAACGTTTTTACAAAGCCTGCTAGGCATCATCTGGCTGCCAATTGCTCTTGGTTTTATCTTTCGAAGTGGTGAACTATCAATTTTGGGTGGCATTACCGGACATCAGGGAGCTCTTTGGCTTAGTGGGCTGCTTGGCAACACCGGTGCAGGTATCACCTTATTCTTTACACTATTAATTATTCTGGTAGTAGCATTCAACTTGTCGCTAAAATGGCCGGAACGTCCCGAACAGCAAGAGAAATCTGAAAATCAGCAAGGAGCACCACAGGTGAAAAACCTTCGCACCACCAATGGCCCTGTTCCCGTTGACAAATACAACACAATAGAGTTTGCTGTAAGCGACGAGGATGAAGATGTTGATACAGAAATGCTTATATCGCGTAACCCATCCGCACCGGCAACCGGACAAAATCATGGCGAACAAGAGGTGGAATTTACCATAGAAAATACCTCTGAATCTACAAAAGAAACCAGAGAAACTACGGGTAACAAGCAACCAGAGCGATTTACCATAGACACCCCTTATGATCCCACTTTGGAGTTGGCCAACTACCGTATGCCAGAACTTGGACTACTCGACGACTATCAGTCCGGGGCTGGTACGAGCGTAAAAAAAGAAGAACTCGAATCAAACAAGGATAAGATTGTTACTACCCTTGGCAACTACGGTATTTCCATCGAAAAGATAAAAGCAACCATAGGCCCGACAGTAACTTTGTATGAGATTATTCCTGCACCGGGTGTGCGGATTTCAAAGATTCGCAACCTGGAAGATGACATTGCCCTGAGCCTGGCAGCAATGGGTATTCGTATCATCGCTCCTATCCCAGGAAAAGGCACCATTGGAATTGAAGTTCCCAACATGTCGCCGGAAATTGTCCCCTTAAAATCTATCTTCGGGTCGGAAAAATTCCAGCAGATAAAAATGGAATTGCCCTTTGGCATGGGCAAAACCATACAGAATGAGCCTTATGTAGCAGACCTCACCCGAATGCCTCACATTCTTATGGCGGGAGCTACCGGACAGGGAAAATCTGTTGGCCTCAATGCCATTATTGCATCCATACTCTATACCAAGCATCCCGCTCAGGTAAAATTTGTAATGATTGACCCAAAAAAGGTGGAGCTCACCCTGTTTTCTAAAATTGAGCGTCATTTTCTGGCCAAATTACCCGATTCGGAAGAAGCCATCATTACCGATACCCGCAAGGTGGTGCGTACACTCAATTCCCTGAATATCGAGATGGATAACCGCTACGATCTGCTCAAAGATGCCCAGGTAAGAAATATTAAAGAGTACAACACCAAGTTTGTAGCCCGCCATCTCAACCCCCTGAACGGACATCGGTTTCTGCCTTACATCGTGGTGGTGATTGATGAATTTGCCGATCTCATTATGACTGCAGGAAAGGAAATTGAAGCTCCCCTGACCCGCCTGGCACAATTGGCCCGCGCCATTGGTATACATTTGGTTATAGCAACTCAGCGACCATCAGTAAATATTATTACCGGAACCATCAAAGCCAATTTCCCGGCCCGGATTGCTTTCCGGGTGATATCAAAAATTGACTCCCGCACCATCCTGGATACCGGGGGAGCCGATCAGTTGGTTGGACGGGGCGACATGCTGCTTTCCACCGGCAGCGACCTGATCAGGTTGCAGTGTGCTTTTGTGGATACCCCTGAAATTGAAAGAATAACAGAATACATAGGAAGTCAGCGTGCCTATCCGGATGCCTATTATCTTCCTGAATATGCGGATGAACAAGACCAAAAAGAACAAGACTTTGATCCGCTTGAGCGCGATGAACTGTTTGAAGATGCAGCCCGGCTCATTGTAGATAGCCAACAGGGCAGTACTTCTCTCTTACAGCGCAAACTAAAACTGGGATACAACCGTGCAGGCCGCATCATTGACCAGCTTGAGGCAGCGGGCATAGTCGGACCTAACGAAGGCAGTAAAGCCCGTGATGTAAAAATTGCCAACGCCTTCGCTTTGGAACAGTTTTTGAAGGATAGAGAGTCAAATAATCCAAACCAGAATTTTTAACCAATTATCCGATGAAAAAAATTTTTGTTTCAATGTTGGTCATAATATTGGCCTTGAGCGCTTTTGCCCAAAATGACAAGAAAGCACAAACCATTCTTGATGAGGTTTCGGCCAGAACAAAATCCTACAAAACAATACGTATTGAGTTTGAATATACCATGGTAAACAAGGCTCAGAATATCAACGATAGTTTTAAAGGTGTTCTTATTTCAAAAGGTGACCGCTATAAGCTTACCTTTTCGGGACAGGACATTATCAGTGATGGAAAAACCTCCTGGACTTACCTGAAAGATGCCAATGAAGTTCAGATTAATACAGCAAATAGCAGCGAGGATAGCTTTACGCCCACCAATTTGCTCAACACATACACCGAAAATTACAAAGCCCGGCTGACAAGTGAGACAGCCAGGGAGCAAATTATTGAACTTACTCCGCTTCAGAAAAAAACCTTTAACAAGGTAATGATAACCATTGATAAGACGCGAAAAATGGTACAAAAAATTTCAATTTATGACAAAAATGGCAGCATTTACACCTATGCCGTTAATAAATTTGAAACAGACCTTCCTTTTTCTGATAACCTCTTCACTTTTAATGCTTCTCAGTATCCCGGAGTAGAAGAAATTGACATGAGATAAAGATTTTGGACTAAATGTTCCTGAAATACTGAACCAAAGCGGGTTTGCAATGTTAGGAATAACATCAGAATCTAACATTCATACCTCATGCATAATTTTTACATCATTTCACTTTATTTCCATTCATGGAACCGCTGGATAATCCTGATCTTTGGTCTGCTTACCTTATGGTATGCCTGGTCGGGAAGCAAGGAAAATGCTGCTTTTCCCGGAAAAGCAAAACCCATCAACCTTATTTTTATCAGTAGTCTGCACCTGCAGTTACTGGTTGGATTGCTGCTTTATTTTGTGCTTAGCCCTATAACTGCCCTGGCTTTAAAGGACTTTGGGGCTGCCATGAAAGATGCATCCATACGTTACTGGGCCATGGAACATTCACTGATGAACATCATTGCCATTGCACTGGCGCAGACCGGCAGTATACTGGCCAGAAAGAAAGCTACGCCCCGACAATCGCATCGCACCGTGTTTATCTGGAGCCTCATTGCCTTTTTAATTATCCTGCTGATGATACCCATGGGCATTATGGGACCCGAAAGGCCGTGGTTTAAATTCTGAGCAAGGACACGGGGAAATGGAGACGGCGGGACGGGGGGACAGGGAGACAGAGTGAAAGATTCAAAGAGTGAAAGAGAAATTTCTAAACTCTAACCTCTTACCTCCAGCTTCGAACTTCCAAAGACCAAAGACCAAAGACCAAAGACCAAAGACCAAAGACCAAAGACCAAAGACCAAAGACCAAAAGGGACGAGGAACGCGGAATGACACGGAGTGACAAGTGGACGGGGATACCGGGGAAGAATTTCTAACCTCTAACCTCCAACTTCTAACCTCCAAAGACCAAAGACCAAAGACCAAAGACCAAAAGGGACGAGGGACGCGGAATGACACGGAGTGACAAGTGGACCGGGATACGGGGGAAGAATTTCCAACCTCTAACTTCTAACTTCTAACTTCTAACTTCTAACCTCTAACCTCTAACCTCTAACCTCTAACCTCTAACCTCTAACCTCTAACTTCATCTTGAGCATAGCAAAATTCCGAGAGCGCTGCGATACGGGAAACACATCCACTAAACCTGAATCAGCTTTCGCATAGAGGCAGCAAAGGCGGTGGGCGTTTGCCCGGTTTGGGCTTTAAAGGAAGAAATAAATACTGATTTGCTATGAAAGCCGGCCTTTTGAGCCAACCCAAAAAAGGAATATGACTTCGCCTGATTATCAACCAGTAATCTGATGACTTTATTCACCCGGTAGCGGTTGATCAGTTGGTTAAAATTACATTCCTCAAATTCATTAATTATTATAGAAAGGTATCGGGTATTGGTATCCAGATCTGAAGCCAGTTGTTTGATGTTAAGTTTAGGGTCAACATAAGGTTCTTTCTCATCCAACAGAGCTATCAAAGCAGCATGCAATGACTTCCGCTTATCGGAATCGAAGGTGGCACATCCATTATCATGGGAATCCGTATTATCGTTGGTATCTGCAGGTTTTTCCTCCATGGGTTTTGCCAATATCGGTTTTAATATGGGTTGAGTGCGCATGGAATATCTTTCACTAACCAGATCAGCAGTCTTCAGTGCACCTGTAGCGGTACCATCAATGCTCTTATTAACCAAAATGTCAGAACCTTTTCTAGGCTCCGTAATTAAACCAAGCCAACCGGTTACAGATGCTACTGTTAGCAATAAGATGGGATAAACAATATTAAAAAGATGGGGCGGAATTAACAATGACATCACCCAATTATCGAGCACCAGTAAAAACAGAACAAACGCAACCAGCAAGTTACGGATCTTATAAGTCTCCTTTGGCTTCTCGTTATAATACAACTGCAACTTTCCTGAATACCGTGAATAGCGCCGGAACATCCTCAGGGTGTAAAATATGGTTTGTAATACCAGGATAATCTGTGCAGATAAATGAATAACATTTACTCCTATGCCGGGATTGAGTTCATCTCCGGAAGAGAATATCAGCAGAAAAGGAATAGATGCAAAAAAGAGTACAGGTAATATCAAATGCTTGACTACGTATTTGAATTTTTGTGTAGTTCCGGTCACAGAATCCCGGAGAAAAAGAAAAAATAAAGGAATAAAGGAGAGCACGATGGGTAATCTTATAATATTGCCATATTCGCTATAAGGCGAGGGGGCAAGGAAATATACACCGAAAGAAGCATAATATATAGCAGCCATTACCATAAATACTACCAGGTACAGCCGCGCCCTGTTTTCTTTACGCAAGGCTTTTTCCAAAGCCAGCATGCTAATAAGCAGCAGTGCGCTGCTTCCAACTATAAACAGTCCTTTGTAAAGATTTTCCATCGAATAGAGATAAAGAACACGTTTAAAATTTTCAATAAAGGTACTAAATCAACGAAAACAGCCCAAATTTGTTTAAAAAAGTTTGGTGAAATTATGGATTCAGAAAAGAAGTAAAAATTAAATTTCACACTTTAACTCCATCTAATCAATGATTTAGGAAATTTCGCACTTTTTCAAACCCAATGTTAAATTTAAGCACATTCCATAATTTTTAAACCGACTTTACCATTTTAAATCATGGAATTTTTCATGCAATGGACAAAAGTACGAAATAAATAATGAATTTACAAGGTACGGATTTAGAAATCAGTACTTCGCAATCAACTTTATTAGATATATAGGTAGTTCTATATAACAAAGCTAAACGACTGTATATATGATCTTTATATGTGAATATTATAGTCCGGAAGCAGGACTACAGATAAACAAAATTCAAATATTTACGCTAAAACGCTCATTATCAGCACTCTATTGCTTTAACAATTTATTAACTCTTACTAAAAATGCATTATTTCTTTACAAATCAAGTATAAAATTTAATACTTCTTTCTATAGATTTCATTGTAAGCTTTAGGTTACCTGGCCACCCGGCTTTAGTCTGATATACTCATTTACAACAGTTATAATTATAATTATTGAAGATATTTCGACTTACTTTTAAAGTGCGGCAGGTCAGAATAGGCAAAGCTAAGCAGAATATACGTAAATTATATTTACATTTTGTAAAAGTCTATTTTTATTTTTCGGCATAAATGTTATTAAAAAAATTAAAAAAGTATGAAATTATTCAATCCATTAATGTTGACCTGATTTATAAATCCCAACCCATTTGATTTGCATACGCTTTTATGGCAGTGTATTTTAGCAGCACTAAAATTGTGCATCGCTTTGCCTGTTGCCATATCTCATAATTTACTAATTACCAGCTACATAATCAATTTTCCTCTTTTCCAGGCCCGGCGTGATATTGACTATTTCTTAGGCTCTCATAGGAGAAAAAGACGTATTTTTCTCATTTTCAATGTGTTACAAACCCTATTATTCACACAAAAAAACAACATTATGAGAAAGCTTTTCACATTATTAATTTTTACCCTCTTTTGGGCGGGAAGTTCCTGGGGTGCTTCAGTAACTATTGGTACTGGCACATCAACAGGAAGGTATCCCTTAAATGACTATTTCGCTCATTCAAGTTCCCAGTCTCTTTACCTCGCATCAGAGATTGGCGCTAGTGGTACAATTACTAATATTAGATGGTATCGGAATGATGTCGGTGCTAATTCTAATGCAATTGGAACAACAGAAATTTGGTTAATGGAGACCCCCAACTCAGTTTTGACTGGGACAACCTGGGAAGGCCCGGGTACTTTAGTCGCTACTATTTCAAATATTGACTTAGGTGCAGGTGGGGGATGGCTGGATATTCCAATAAATAGTTTTGTTTACAACGGAACAGACAATTTACTTGTTTCGGTGCGCACCCAAAATGCTCCATACACACCTCCCCATTCTTATTGGAGATATACATCAACTTCAACAGCATATTTAATGAGAGCTGGTAATAGTGATACCCAGAATCCACCGACATTGTATTTGTCTTATTCTCGACCAAATATTCAATTGGAGATGATAGTAGTTGTTAACGATCCCCCCAATTGTACATCCCTCCTCTCTCCTGCAGATAACGCTACCAATGTGCTATCAACAGCTACACTGAATTGGGCTGAAGCAGGAGGCTTTCCTACCGGCTATAAATTGTATTTTGGCACAGACAACCCACCTACCAATCTTGTAAATGGCACTGATCTGGGTAATGTAACCACATATGATCCTACTCCGGACTTAAGTTATAATACCCCTTATTACTGGAAAGTAGTACCTTACAATGCCAATGGGGATGCAACGGGATGCGCTACATGGTCTTTTACAACCATGGCGGATCCAACCATCACTACTTTTCCTTATAGTCAGGGATTTGAAGATGTAACTTTCCCTCCATTAGGCTGGAGCGTAATTGATAACAACGCGGATGGTGATAAATGGATTTTGTCAACTACTAATCCAAGAACAGGATTACGGTGTGCAAGAATTTACACAGACTATAACACAACAAATGATGATTACCTTGTTACACCTCCAATTGTGTTGAGTGCAAACCAGGAGTTAAAATTTTGGGTCAGGGCAAACAGTACAACTGAGACTGAGACAGAAGAAATATCAATTCTAATGTCAACAACAACTCCTACACCTGGCGCATTTACAACTGTGTTGTTGCCATCTACTCCAGTTGTTACAACTTCATATGTAGAATACACCATTAATTTAAGTGCTTACACTGGTACTGTTTATATTTCATTCACACGAAAAGATACTCCAGCAGACGGGTGGTATTTACATCTGGATGATGTCCTGATCAGGGATATACCTTCTGCACCGGTTTTCGCAATTACCCCGCCTTCTAAAGATTTTGGAACAGTAGGTGTCGGTGAATCACTTTCGCAGGTATTCACCATTTCAAATACAGGTGCAGGTACACTTATCATAGACCCTGCAATTTCCATTTCAGGCACCAATGCTGATCAGTTTATACTTACTGATGGCAATACTTATCCACTGAGTTTGACCGTCGGGCAATCAGCAACCGTAAGTGTTGCATTTATGCCAACTTCGGAAGGCGTGAAAAATGCCAACCTTATTATCGTGGATAATTTAGGTGCCAAAACAAGCAATAGTGTGCCATTAACCGGTACCGGATTTGAGCGACCGGCAGGATCTACCTGTGGGAATCCTTATGAAGTCACTTCCCTGCCATTCAATTATACAGGTACTACCGAAGGCTATGGCGATGACTACGATAGAACATGGGTTGCCCCCGCCAGCTATTACATCACCGGCGATGATATGGTATTTGAGTTTACCCTGGCTGCTCCATCGTACCTAAGTGGCAGTATTTCCACGACGTTAACTTACCCTGGACTTATTATTACACAGGACTGCCCTGATCTATTGGCACCAGCAGCAGTTCTTGCTTCGGCAACCGCTTCCGGATCTTCTGCTTCCTTCAGCGATGTACTTTTGCCAGCAGGTACTTACTTTGCAATTGTATCAAGCTGGACTACACCTCAGTCCATTGACTTCACCCTGAATCTATCTGCAGTTGAGGCGCAATTCGGCACCCTGCGCGGTGAAATTACCGATTGCTACTCCAATGCACTTTTAGAGGGCGTATCTGTAACTGCTGGTTCTTTGTCTACTACTACGGATATAGATGGTTATTATGAATTTCAGGATGTTCCTGTTGGCACCTACGATATAGTTACCAGCCTTTCTGGTTATGTTAATAAAACAACCAGTGGAGTCGAGGTATTGAATGGCCAAATAACCAACCAGAATATCTGTATGAATGTTTATCTTGATCCTCCGTTGAACCTTCAGGCAAGTGTTACCAGTCAGGATGTGCAACTAACATGGAATGCTCCAGGTGATTTGCCTGATACAGAAGAATTAATTTACGACAATGACATTGTCACAGGCGCATATTCATATGAGGGTGCAACAATGGCAATTCATATGTCACCTCAGGGTCCATGTAAAATTCTCACTTTGAAATACTATACCACCACACAACTTGGTGATAATACATTCAATGCGGAAGTATATAACTGGGATGAAATTGCCAACACACCTGGTACAACTTTACTATATGAAGTTGGTGCTACTGCTGTTGATGAAAATTGGATGGATATAGATATTTCAAGTCAGAATATTACCGTCAGCGGAGATTTCGTAGTAGGATTCGGTTCTATAAATGCTACAACCTTTTTAGGTTATGATACGAACCTTGACAATGGCCGAATATGGGACTATGATGGTACTGCATGGACTGAATGGATTGAAGCATATCTAATCCGTGCTGTTGTTGAGTATAGTGATGGTTCAAGGCAATTATTAAGTGCTACCCCATCTTCCAGTTCAAAATACGCTCCTATTACCAATTTGATGTCCAAACATGAAATAATAAGTGGAGAAATTTCTGCTAATATGAAATTAACGCCCACAAATATCGCTGGAGTTCAAATTGAAAAGAGTATTAAACGCAATGCAATTACTCCTATTAATAATAAAGCAAATCGGTCTGCTAACTCAAACAACCAAAGTCTTGAAAATACAGATAATGGGCGTGCAACATTGTCCACTCTTACTGGTTACAATGTATATCGCGATGGAGACGAGATTATCCACAATATTAACCCATTGCCGCTGCTATACAATGACCTTAACTTACCTGCAGGTATTTACAGTTACACAGTGACTGCCCAGTATCTGGAAGGTGAATCTTCACCTGCAGGACCTGTTTTAGCAGAAGTTATTACCTGCCAGGCTCCAATTGATCTTACGGTAAATGTTACCACAAATTCAGCCGTGCTTTCATGGACACCACAAGGAAGTGCAACTACCTGGGATGTAGAATGGGGTGAAATAGGATTTATACCCGGCGCCGGCACCATGCTGAACGTCAACAATCCTACCACTACAATCACCGGTCTGACTTCAGGCGGCCAATATGAATTTTATGTAAGATCATATTGCAGTTCTACCGATCAGAGTTACTGGATTGGTCCGAAAACATTCAGGACCCACTTCTTCGAGTGTCCTGTTGGATCTACTGCTGAGCTTGAAACTTGCGGTGATGATACCAATGGCGGATGTAATATGGACGTACCAGTCTTCGGATCAATCAGTCTTGGCGAAACCATTTGCGGTACAAGCTGGCATAGTACTACTAGTCGTGATACGGATTGGTTTGAATTCACACTTACTGCAACTACGGTTGTTACCATAACAGGTACCGGTGATTTCGACATTGTTGTTGGATTTATTGCTTCACCTTGTCCTGTCACAGAATTTATCGATTATGGTTCAGCATTGGCCGGTGGAACAGCTTCTGTTACCACACAGCTTGATGCAGGCACTTATTATGCTTTTGTAGCACCACAGTTTACAGGTATTTTTGCCTGTGGTGAAGGCGATAGGTACCAGGTAACCTTAACCGGTACAACCTGCCTTGACATACCAACAGCACTTGGTGCGGCCAATATCACCCAAACATCAGCCGACCTGAGTTGGACCTCAGCCGGTTCATTATGGAATATTGAATACGGTGTTACAGGATTTACACAGGGAAATGGAACTTTGGTATCTGGTCTTACATCACCAGCTTATTCACCTAATGATCTTGTTGGATCTCAATCCTACACGTATTATGTGCAGACTGATTGCGGCACTGATGTAGGTGCATGGTCAGCACCATATACTTTCTCAACTGCCTGCGATCCGATAGGATTGCCATGGGTTGAAAACTTTGATGCTGTTACAGCCCCTGCTATTCCAATATGCATGTCAGTTACCGATGATAATGACGATGCTGTTAAATGGGTAACTTCAACCAGTTCCCCATTGTCTGCTCCCAATGCCATGCGTATAAGTTACAATTCTACTCTTGCCATGGATGACTGGTTCTTCTCTCCTGGATTGAACCTGGTTCCCGGCACTTACAATGTAAGTTTCTTTTACAGAAGCTCTGGAGCCTCCTTCCCGGAAGCACTCGAAGTTAAATGGGGTACAGCTCCCAACGCTGCCGGAATGACCAGTGCAGCCATTTTTGACAATGGTAACATAGTTAACTCAATTTTTGCTGAAGGTACAGGTACAATAGCTATCAGTACTGCCGGAGTTTATTATGTTGGATGGCATGGTTATAGCGATGCTGATCAATTCTACCTTATGGTAGATGACATCTCCATTACTGAGGCCCCTGCCACCAAAACCCTCAACCTTACAGGCATTATGCTGGAAGGCCTTTATGATGGAAGTGGTACCATGCGCCAGGCATTCAATGAAACAGGCCCTCAGTTTGGCGCAGGCATTGCTGATGAAATTACAGTGGAACTGCATGCTGCTGCAGATTATGGTACTACTGTTCACACTGTAAACAATGTGATGTTGAGTACCAGCGGTATGGCTACCATTGATGATCTACCAGGCACCTTTGATGGAGATTATTATATCACCATCAGACACCGCAACTCCATTGAAACCACATCGGCTACTGCCGTTTCGTTTGCCGGAAGCATCATTAACCAAAGCTATGCTGCCCCTGCAGATGTTTATGGAGCAAATCTCGTTCAAATGATAGATGGATATTATGCCATCTATGGAGGCGATGTTAATCAGGATGGACAAGTTGAAGGACTTGATGCCGGTGATATTGAAAACGGTGTCAATCTTTTTCTCAGAGGTTATTTGACAATTGACGTTGACGGCAGTGGAGGTCTTGATACCAACGATTTCACCATCTGGGAAAACAACAATAATAACTTTGTGAAAAGAATAATTCCAGTTCCTTAATTTTTCGAGAGAATCCCCTCTGGAATCAGAGGGGTACTTTCCTTTAAATAAGTTAATCTTCAATCAATCAATTTAACAACCAAAAACGATCAATTATGAGAAAACTAATCACTCACCTTATCAAAGTACTACCATTGCTGATACTAATGTTCAGCACATCAACGGTAGACGCTCAAAGACCTTTTAGTCCGCTGGCTTTGCAGGATTTTGAGACAACGATTCGAAATGTAATTCCAACTACTGAAAGTCCCTATCGTGTAGACTTCGATATTTTCTTATTGGACACAGATCCAGAACAGGATCTTGTTCTCGCTGGATACCAAGCTGGAATCTACATAAATCCTGCTATTTTTCAGCCAGGTGCGGATGTTACTGTTAGTTTACTTACAAGTGGACCTAACTCCAATTTACCAATAAATCAACGTCCTATTGCTATTGAATACGAACCAGCTATCAATTTAATTAAAATAGCTGGCCGAGTTCCTCCTGGCCCAGGCTATCCAACCGGGCCTGATACTTACCAACCTTCTGGTGCCATCATTATGACTACTGGTTTAGGTACCAAGATTTGCAAAGTTAGAGTTGTGAGTTCATTACCTTTTACCCCAAATTCATTTACAAATCTTGAGTTTCAATCTTCCGAGGTTTTAGTTCCACTTTATGCTACAAGGGTTGCACATTATGATTACACAAATGCAACCATTGTTTATAATCCAGATACTGAAGAATATCAATGGGGAGTACCACCATTAAACGTACAGCTTGATGTTGTTCCAGGCGATGTTGGAGAACCCGGTACCAATGCCCATGTATACGAGAACCCCATACTTAATCCCGCAGCCGCCCCTACCGCTTTTAATGTAACCGGTGGTGGAAGCTATTGCGAAGGTTCGGCTGGTTTACCGGTTGGTCTGGATGATTCAGAGCTGGATGTTACCTACGAGTTGCTTTTGGATGGTGCTTCTCTGGTTCCGGCAGTTACTGCAGCCGGTACGGGTGATGCCATTAGCTTTGGTAACCAACTTGAAGGTGTATATACCGTTGTTGGTACTAGTGCAGGTGGAAGCACTACCATGACAGGTTCTGCCGTTATCACAGAAGACCCGCTGGTTACTTCAACGGTAACGCTTAGTGCCAGTGCCACCGAGGTGTGTGCAGGTACAGAAGTTACCTTTACAGCCACACCAACCAATGGTGGTGATGCACCTTTTTACACCTGGTATGTTAATGGTGCAAGTGTTCCAACAGCAACAGCAGCAACCTATACCTATGCTCCCGCAAATAATGATCAGGTATATGTTGTGCTGACTCCTGACCAACTGTGTACTGCAGGTGATGCTACATCTGACATCATTACCATGATTGTGAATCCGGTCAGCACCGAAGAATTTGTGGTTGATGCCTGCGATACCTACACATGGGATCTCAATGGAGAAACCTATACCGTCAGCGGAGATTATACTTTTGTAGAGGGGTGTGTCACAAACATCCTGCATTTGACCATAACTCCTAGCAGCACAGAAGAATTTACAGAAGCTGCCTGTGATGAATACACCTGGGATGTCAATGATGTGACTTATACCGAGAGCGGTGATTACGAATATGTTGACGGATGTGTTACCTATATTCTGCACCTGACCATAACACCGAGTGGAACCAATGAATTTACGGTAACTGCGTGTGATGAATACTTCTGGGCAGTAAGTGGTGAAACATACACTGTTAGTGGAGATTATGAATTCATTAATGACTGCTCAACCAACATTCTACATCTTACCATCATTCCAAGCAGTACTGAAGAATTTACTGAAGCTGCCTGCGATGAGTTTACCTGGATCATCAATGGTGAGACTTATACCGAAAGTGGTGATTACCAATACGTTGAGGATTGTGTAACCTATATCCTACATCTGACCATCACTCCAAGCAGCACTGAAGAATTTACTGAAGCTGCCTGTGATGAATACACCTGGGATGTCAACGATGAGACTTATACTACAAGCGGTGATTACGAATATGTTGAGGGATGTGTTACATATATCCTGCATCTGACCATTACACAAAGCAGCACCATGGAACATATGGCAGTTGCCTGTGATGAATACACCTGGGATCTCAATGGCGAGACTTATACCGAGAGCGGTGATTACGAATATGTTGAGGGATGTGTTACTCATATTCTGCAACTGACCATTACCCCGAGCAGCACCGAGGAATTTTACGTAACGGCAGTTGATTCTTATACATGGGATATTAATGGTGAAACATATACCGTTAGCGGTGATTACGAATATGTTGAAGGATGTGTTACCTATATCCTGCATCTGACCATTACTACTGTTCCCTGCCCTGACATTTCAACCTGGAACGGAAGCGTAAGCAGCGATTGGTTTGATGCTGCCAACTGGACACCAGAAGCTCTTCCATGCGAAACAACGGCTGTGACCATTCCTGGTGGATGCCCGAATTACCCAACACTTCTTCCTCCAACCCGCGCAGTTGATTGTTATGTAACGATTAATGCACTTACCATTAATGATGGTGGTTCATTGATTGGACAGCAGCATCTCTGTGTGAACAGTGATGTAGTTGTTGAACGCTCAATTTCAAACTCAAACTTCCACTTGATTGGATCACCCGTAGATGATGTTACTTTCGGAGATGTATTCCTTCCCCAATACTGGTTCGATGTATGGGCCCGTGAATATAACGAAGCCACCGGAGACTGGGAAAACCGTTTCATCGCTGATCATCTCGAGGTAGGTCTCGGCTATTCAGTACAAATGGCCATTGCCCCACAAACGGCAACCTTTACCGGAGCACTCAATACAATGGATGTATCCCGCACACTGATGAACACTAACCCAAGTGGTGATGTTAACCGCGTTGGCTGGAATCTGCTTGGCAACCCATTCCCATCAGCCATTGACTGGGATGTATTCTCATCAGGTGACTATGACGCTCAGGTTGCAGTATGGGACGAAGCCGGTGCCGGAAACTATATTTACTGGAACGGAACTGTTGGTAGCCTTACCGATGGTATTATCCCTGCCCAGAATGGTTTCTTCGTAAAAACAGCTACCGATGGCGCAAGCCTGACCATTCCATTGGCAGCACAGGTGCACAGCCCCATGACACTCTATAAGAATGCCGTGACAAATGCTCTTGAACTGCGTGCCAATGGCAACAATTACTACGATGCTACCTACGTTCACTTCAACAATTATGCTACCGCTGGTTTTGACAGCAAGTATGATGCATTCAAATTAGCAGGACTTGAATCAGCTCCTCAATTGTACAGCATCGCTGGCTACAAACTCAGCATCAACGAACTTCCCTTCGAAGGTAACGAGATTGTTAAGGTAGGTTTCACATGCGGCGTTGCAGGAACCTATAGTGTGACTGCTTCCGGTATGGAAAGTTTCAGTGGGTCAACCCCAATTCTTCTCGAAGACGTGAAACTTAACATATTCCAGGATTTGAGGCAAAATCCTGTCTACAGCTTCAATTATCAGCCAGGAGACAACGAAAACCGTTTCAATCTGCACTTCAAATCTTCAACCGGATTGGTTGATGGTCCCAACATGGGTATTTCGGTTTACAGCCATGATCACACTGTTGTAATTACCAATACCACTGGTCTGAGCGGTGACGTTCGCATTTTTGACCTTGCCGGACGCGAATTACTGAATACCAACATAGGCTCCTCAACCACCACGCGCATTCCTATGCAAGTGAGCTTAGGCACCTATGTAGTTAAGGTAATCACTGCATCGGGAACCGTTAACCAAAAAGTATTCATCCACTAAACCAATTCTTCCCCGGCCTTTACCGGCCGGGGAATACATTTACAAACTTAAAAATCACTCAAATATGAAAAAGTTCCTTAAATTTTTTGCTGCAATCACTGTCTTAACGGTTATTAGCTTTGCCGGTCTTGCCCAACCCAATCCGGGAGGCAACTCAGGAGGAGGTGATGTTGGAGGGCCACCCATTGGCGGTGGCGGTACTGCCCCCGTTGGTGGTGGTATTGTATTGCTACTTACCATGGCTGCCGGATACGGACTCAAGAAAGTATTCGATGCCCGGAATAAGTTTCAGGATTAATTAGCTGATTATAAGCATCTTAATACCTAAACTGCAAAAACTGCCCTGCGTATCATTGCAGGGCAGTTTTTGATTAAAATCGTTAAACACCGATTGTGTTCCATATTTTTTGAATGAATATTTTCATGGGAAATAGCTATTCCTCGAACTTCTAATTTCAAACCCTAAAAAACAAACCTCATGAAAACCCTCTTCTTTACCCTGTTTAATTATCTTTTAAGACATACAGTGGCATTTGCTTTAAGCATGGTGATAACCATCTTTGCCTTTAGCGATGCGCAGGCCCAGGTTCCCCAAAAGGGTGAACGTCCTTTCATTGATATCAGTTCCGTTCCTGATGAAGCTGTTGAACCAGGCATTATTCGCATAAAATTTAAAAAATCAGCAGAGCAACTGCTCGATCAGAACAAACCAACATTAAATGCTGCCGGAATTGCAGAATTTGGTATTCCTGAAATTGATGCACTCAATCAACAATTTGATGTTGCATCGGCAAAGCAAACATTGGAAATTGCGCTGCGCAATACAAAACACACCGACAGACACAGGCTATGGGGTTTTCATTTGTGGTATGATTTGATTCTCCCGGCAAACACAAACTTCCGGACTGCGGTTCAGGCATATGCTGCTCAGGAAAAGATTGAGCTTGCTGAACCTGTTTATAAAAAGGAATTACTCGTTGGTGATAATGCACAAATCACCCCTTTAAATCCTTCACCGGATAATGGAAATATTGCCATTAACTATACGCCCAATGACCCTTTTTACAGTCAGCAATGGCACTATCACAATACCGGTCAACAATCGGGAACGGCAGATGCCGACATTGACCTGCCGGAAGCCTGGGATTTAACCAAGGGCAGTAGTCAGGTAGTAGTTGCAGTGATTGACCAGGGCATTGAATATACGCACGTTGACCTGGCAGGCAATATGTGGTCAGGTACCGGATACAACTTTGTAAATGATAATGCTACAATTATCCCTGGTAACCATGGAACACATGTTGGTGGCACCGTTGCCGGCAATACCAATAACGGCATTGGCGTTAGTGGCATTGCCGGAGGAAATGGATCGGGCAATGGGGCACGATTAATGTCATGCCAGGTATTTATTGAAGGTGGTTCTTCGGGTGGGTTTGAAGAAGCACCTATCTGGGCGGCTGACAATGGGGCTGCCATTTCTCAGAACAGTTGGGGCTACACCAGCATGGGTGTTTATGATCAGGTGGCATTGGATGCCATTGATTATTTTAATGCCAATGGTGGAGGCAGTGTGCTGGATGGGGGAATTACCATTTTTGCTGCCGGAAACTATGATGCCTCCGGTTTATGGTATCCCGGTTGTTACAGTGGAACTTTTGCCGTGGCAGCTACCAACAATCAGGATATGAAATCGTGGTATTCAAATTATGACAACTGGGTGAATATCTCAGCTCCGGGTGGTGAAACCAATAGTGTGAATGAGCGTGGGGTTTTGAGTACGCTGTTAAGCAATACCTACGGATTTTATCAGGGGACTTCAATGGCATGTCCTCATGTTTCAGGCGTGGCAGCACTGATTTTATCACTGGCGCCCGGACAATTGACTTCAGCAGAGCTTAAAACCATACTTGAGTCAAGCACTGATGATATCACCAGCCTCAATCCTGGTTTTGAAGGCATGCTTGGCACCGGAAGGCTAAATGCTTATCAGGCACTTCTGCTTACCCAGGATTATATTAACCCTTTAGTCCCACTACCTCCATCGGATATACTGGCAAATGCTGCATCAACATCTCAGATTGACCTTAGCTGGATGTTAAATCCTGACAATGACCCCGTGATGCTTGCCTACAATACAACCAATACTTTTGGTATTCCATCCGGTAGTTATGCAAATGGTGCTGCCATTTCAGGGGGAGGGACTGTAATTTATCAGGGAAGTGCCACCTCCTTTTCACATACTGCACTCAGTCCCTCAACCAAATATTACTATGCGTTATGGTCGAGAGATGGCACCTACTATTCAGCTTTTCCAATTCAGAATTCAGCTACTACATTATGTGGAGTGGTAACACTTCCTTATGAGCAGCATTTTGCCGGAAATGATTTCCCGCAGTGTTGGTCCCAAACGTCTACCATAAGTGATCGATGGACTGTATCCTATACCAATAATGCCGGCGGAACTCCCAATGAGATGCATGCAGGATGGTCTTCCGGAAATGGAGTCAGCAGGTTAATTATGCCTCCAATCAATACCAATGGCGTGAGTTCTCTTGCATTGTCATTCAAGCATTTTTATGATGATTACGGAACAGGCTTAAATTACAAGATACAATCCAGTGCTGATGGCATTACCTGGACTGATGAAGTCTGGAACAATACCTCCGGTTCAGGCGATAATTCGGGGACCGTAAATACCACAGTTGTCAACAATTCAGGAGCGATTACATACATTGCGTGGGTGCTTGAGGGAAACCACTATCAATTTGATGCCTGGGACGTGGACGATGTTATGGTAACGGCGGCTGGCACAAAAACCCTTAACCTGACCGTTTATCCTCAGGGACTTTATGCCGGCGGCGGTACACTGGCTAAAGCTCAGAATGAATCCGGAGATCAGTTCCCCGGAAATATAGCCGATGAAATCTTTATTGAATTGCACAGTGCTTCAAATTATAATGTGATTATACATGCCAGTGCCGCAGCTCCGTTACATACCGATGGCAGCGTTTCCATTACTGTACCTTCATCATTTTCAGGCAGCTACTACATCACTGTTAAGCATAGAAATTCAATTGAAACCACTTCGGCTTCAGCGATTTCCTTTGCCGGAAGCACCATTTCCTATGCATTTGACCTACCGGCAAAAGCCTATGGAAGCAACCTTAAACTGTCGACGGATGGTTATGGGCTGTTATATGGCGGAGATGCCAATGACGATAATGTGATAGATACCGGTGACATGTCGGAAATTGACAATGGTGCTTCAGCATTTGCTACAGGCTACCTCATAGCTGATATAAATGGAGATGGAGTGGTGGATACCAGTGATATGACCCTCACTGATAATAATGCCTCCACTTTTGTGAGTTCTATTTTACCTTACGAATAATAAATTAAGTGTAAACATTCCACCTCTGTCCCTGATGTCGGAGGTGAAATTAAAAATCAACACCCTATGAAACATCTTTACACCTTCTCAGTTACTCTGTTAACTATTTTTCTTGCATTGCCTTCATTGAACTTTGCCCAGCATCAAGCGGAGGAACAAGGTCCAACGTTGATAACTTCATCCCATAGCATGATTGAAGTTGCTTCTATAGCTGATCAGATGGCAACCGGTCGGTTCATTCAGGCACAGGATAAAATTAAAGAGTTTAATCCAAAAAAATGGGGTAAAAATACTTTTATCCCTGGAAAGGGTTTACCCGTAGGCAATGATCCTTTATACCGTCCAAATAAAGGGCCGGGCCAGCCACTGAGAAGCCCCCTGCTTACTTTTCAGGCAGCCAGTTCTGGTTCTACCCCCACCGATCCTACCGGCGCTGTGGGGCCCAATCATTTTGTAAATGCCTGGAATACAGCTTTCAGGATATGGGACAAAGCTGGAAACCCTTTAACCAGCGAGGCCTCTCTGGGAACTTTATTCCCAGGAACCATGGGCGATCCCATCGTTTTTTATGACAGATATGCCGACCGCTTTCTGATTACAGAATTTTTTAGCAATGGATTTGATGTTGCCATATGTCAGGGGCCCGATCCGGTGAATGACGGATGGTATGTTTATCGTTTCAATACCAATACCTTTCCCGATTACCCGAAATTCTCTGTCTGGAGTGATGGATATTATATAACGGCAAACAAAGATCAGAATTCAGCAAGCACCAGTCAGGTAGTTTTTGCGCTCGAACGCAACAAAATGTTAACGGGGAATCCGACAATACAAATGCTGGGATTTCCCCTTACGGGAGTGGTAACCAGCGGCTTTTACAGCCCGCTGGGGTTCAATTGTAATGGGCCTGACCTTCCCCCGCCGGGCAATGCACCCATAGTATATATGCAGGATGACTCCTGGAGTGGAATTTCCAATGATCATCTTAAAATCTGGAACATCAATGTGAACTGGACCACCCCGAACAGTTCCACCATTTCTGCACCGCAAATGATAAATACAACCCCATTTGACGGCGTTTTTGATGGCGGATCATTCTCCAACCTTCCTCAGCCTTCAGGGTATGATATCGATGCTTTACAGGCTACCATTATGTATATGGCGCAATACCGAAGATTCACGGGACACAATTCAGCTGTGTTTAACTTTGTGGTTGACCTTGATGGTGGCGATGATTATTCAGGTATTCGATGGTACGAATTGAGACAAACGGCGGATGGTGCACCCTGGAGTATATATCAGGAAGGTACCTATGCGCAGCCGGATGGCCACAGTGCATTTTGTGGTGCCATGTGTATGGATGCCAATGGTAATATTGCACTTTCTTACACAACGGTAAGCCCTACCCTTTATCCGTCTTTGAGATATACCGGCCGCCTGGCCTCTGATCCACCGGGTATTATGACTTTTGCTGAACAGGTTATCTATAATGGTTCACAGATTAATCCTGCGAGCCGGTATGGAGACTATGCCCAAATGACCATTGATCCGCTGGATGATGCTACCTTTTGGGCCATAGGCGAGGCATTTTCAGGTGGCAGAAAAAATTACGCCGGGGCATTTCAACTTGCCCCACCCGAACTCACAGCCAATTTTAATGCAGATGTGTCCACTGTGTGTAAAGGCGGCAGTACTAATTTTAACGACTTATCCCAACCGGCAGCTACTTCATGGAACTGGAGCTTCCCCGGTGCTTCACCCGCTTCCTCAACACAGCAAAACCCATCAGGAATAACCTATTTAAACAGCGGATCATATGATGTAACACTTACTGTATCTAATGGCAGCGAAGTGAATACCCTTACCAGAAATGATTACATAAATGTCGAGGATCTTATTGCCGGTTTCAGTGCATCAGCTACTTCCCTTATAGTAGGCAATCAGGTTACGTTCATAGATGCATCGGCCTGTGACCCTCAAACATGGAACTGGACCTTTGAAGGCGGTGATCCGGCAACCTATAACGGACAAATACCACCTCCCATTACATACAACCAGACTGGGAGCTATGATGTGTCTCTTGTTATTACTAAACCGGGTGCATCTGACAATATTTCCCGATCTGATTACATTACAGTGTTACCACCGGTCTTCACTATGCAAAACGGAACCATAACAACCTGTACCGGCGATTTCTACGACAGTGGAGGAGCCAACGCCAACTATTCCAGTAACGAAAATCTTGTATTGACAGTTATGCCTCAGGGAAATGGCAATTTATTGAAAGTAAGCTTTTCGGCTTTCAATCTGGAAAACAATTATGACAAATTGTATATATACGATGGAGCTTCTGTAGCCAATAATTTATTGGCAACACTAACAGGCACCACTTTACCGGGCACCTACACTTCATCAACCGGCCCACTGACCTTCAGATTTACTTCTGACAATTCACTAAACAGAGCCGGTTGGGAAGCTTCTTTTGAATGTATGAATACCAATATGCCTCCGGTAGTCAATTTTATGGCATCGGAAACTACCGTTGCTCTGGGAGAAACAGTGCAACTTACCGATTTAAGTACAAACCTTCCCACTTCATGGCTCTGGAATATTACACCGCCAACATTTGAATATGTTTCTGGCAGCAACGGCAGCAGTCAAAATCCGGCAGTGATTTTTACAGAAACCGGAACTTATACCGTCAGTCTCACGGCTTCGAATGTAAATGGCAGCAATACCTACATTAAGGAAAACTACATCCAGGTTCTTCCGTTTATATATTGCACCCCAGCATACAGTACCGGAACAGGTGATGGCGATTACATATCGCTGGTTCAACTGAACGGTATGGCGAATTCAACCGGTGCTTCGGCAAGCCCATATTACACATACTTTAGCAACCTGAGCACCGATTTGATTCCCGGATCAGCCTATACCCTAACCGTGAGTGCAGGCAGTTATAGTTCAAACAATATTTCGGCCTGGATTGACTTCAATATTGACGGAGTATTCTCTGAGGCCGAAAAATTAGGCAATGTGGCACTGGGAGCCATGCCTGCGACAGGGGATATTCTTTTTACCGTACCTGCTGATGCTGAAATTGGCAATACCCGCTTGCGCGTAAGGGAAGTTTATGGGCAGGCCAATCAAAACCCCTGCGCCACTTACACTTATGGTGAAACTGAAGATTACAACATCCATTTGCTTCCACAAAACAGGGAGTTGATGCTTACCCTATACCTGGAAGGCCTGTTTAACGGAACAAACATGAATAAAGTGCAGAATGCCAGCGGAGACCAGTTTGGCGGTGATATTGCAGATGAAATAGTTCTTGAACTGCATCACATTTCACCACCCTATGCTCTGGTCAATGAGGCTCATGTCCTTGCAGTAAATACCGACGGAACAGCCAGCATTTCATTGCCCGCGTCGTTGGGAGAAAGTTATTACCTGGCAATTAAACACCGCAACAGCATTGAAACCTGGAATGCTTCTCCCCTATCTTTTGAAAATCTGACGATAAGTTATGACTTCAGCTCATCTCAAAGTCAGGCCTATGGCAACAATCTGAAACTTATCGGCGACAAGTGGGTCATTTACGGTGGCGATGTAAACCAGGATGGAACAGTAGACATTGAAGACATGACACCCGTGGATAACGATGCTGCCAATTTCATTTCTGGTTATCTGGTTAACGACATAAATGGAGATGGCATGGTTGATATCAGTGATATGACCATTGTGGACAACAATGCGGCAATGTTTGTTGGGAAGATTACGCCATAGTTTGGCGTTATCATGATTGAAAAAATCATTAGTGACCGGAGAAATTAAAAAAATTCTTCTTTTTGCCTGTATGCCAGTGACTTAATGAGGTTTTTAAGGATTGTGGATGGAAGGAAACTCAGCTTTCTCCCACCTCCAATCTCCCCTTACCAAAAGATATACTCCTGTCATTCAGCGCAATATGAAGTCTGACACAAATCAAACAATTCATAAACCAAAACTTTTTACCTATGAAAAGAAACAAACTTCTAACAGCCATGCTGGCTATGTTTATGCTTTATCCCTGGATCGGAATGAGTCAGGGCTTAGAAGATTTTACAAATTCCAATGCAACCACTGCATATACTAACAACTCTTTTGTTGGTAACAATGGTATTACCTGGACTTATGTCGCCTCAAGAGATGAAAATGGAGATGCCAACGGCTCTGGCATTGATGGTAAGGCACTTATGCTTAGAAGAGTTTCAGACAATAGCGCCGTTAGTTCCTCGGCTATAAGCGGTGGAATTGGGAACTTCAGTGTTAAACTTTATAAAGGTTTTACCGGGAGTGGAGATCGCCAGGTGGAATTGTTTATAAATGGTATCTCGCAAGGTACATCTACTCCTTTTGATGATTATGCTGAACACCTCTTTGAAGTTAATGGAATTAATATTAGTGGTGATATTGTCATTAAAATAGCCAACATTACTTCGAAACAAGTGATTGTGGACGATATTTTATGGACTTCCTATAATTCAGGAACTCCGGTGGTTGCTACCCCATTATTCACACCGGCCGGAGGTAATTATTACTCAGCGCAGAGCGTTTCCATTTCTACAACCACACCGGGTGCCACCATCTACTACACTACCGATGGAAGTGATCCCGACAACACTTCAACTGAATATACTGTTCCTATTGGGGTAAGCACTGATCAAACACTCAAGGCCAGGGCCTATGCCTCCGGTTATGATCCCAGTGCAATTAGTTCAGCTACCTATTTTTTTCCGGTTATCAACAATGTGGCCAATATTGCTGAATTGCGGGCAGACTTCACTGAAGGCACCATCTATCGTTTAACCGGAGAAGCTGTGCTTACTTATCAAACAAGCGTGAGGAATGCCAAATACATTCAGGATGCCACCGGAGCTATTCTGATTGATGACCCTTCCGGCAAAATCACCTCCACTTATTCTGTTTATGATGGAATTACTGGGATTACAGGTACACTGGGCCTATATCAGAATATGCTGCAGTTTACCCCGGTTGCTGATCCAGGCATGGCCAGTAGCACTGGTAATTCCATTGTTCCTGAAGAAGTTACGCTTGCAGACCTTGGCCCAGGCCATCAGGCTAAATTGGTGAAAATTCTGAACACGACAATTTCAGAAACAGGAAATTTTGCTGCCAGCACAAATTATAACCTGACCGATGCTTCCGGCACCGGAATTTTAAGAACTCAATACAATGATCTGGATTACATAGGAACGCCTGTTCCGGAAACATCACAAAATATTACAGGGGTTATACTTCAATATACTACAAATATGCAATTGGTGCCAAGAAGCCTGGCTGATTTTGAAACAGGCGATAGTCCGGCACTCGTTGCTGATCCAACGACCTTGTCAGGATTTACTTATAGCCAAGGTAACGGACCTTCAGCTTCTCAAACTTACGAAATCAGCGGAAGCCAGCTTACCGGTTTTCCTGGTATTATTTCAATAACCGGCAGTTCCAATTTTGAAGTATCCGTTGATGATATTACCTTCGGCACTTCTGCCAACATATCTTATACCTCATCAACGCTTTTGGCTACACCTGTGTATGTCCGGATGAAAGCCGGTTTAACGGCTGGTTCCTATACCGACGAAATCATTACCAATAGCGGTGGCGGGGCATTGGCTGATGTGGAAGTGGTTTGTAGCGGAAGTGTGCTCTCTGCTGAAGCTTCAAATCATGTTACCAATTTTATGGCGGAATCAGTTACTGCCACTGCCATTCCACTTACCTGGACGGATGCAGTTGGAGAGGTATTGCCGGCAGCCTATCTGATCAAAGGAAGTGCAATAAGTTTTGATGATATTGACGCACCGACAGATGGTCTTCCTGAAACAAACAGCGCTCTGGTTCACAATGTGGACTTTGGAATGGAAAATTATACTTTCACCGGGCTAATCCCTGAAACACCTTACTTCTTCAAAATATATCCCTATACCAATGAAGGTACAGCCATTGATTTTAAAACCGATGGTTCAGTTCCGGAATTAATGGCTTCAACTACTGTAATTCCTGCCGGCGCACTTGTCTACGAAGGATTCGATTACACCCCGGGTGAAGCCCTGCAGGCACAAGTTGGTTGGACAGGCATAAATTCCGGAGATGACATACTTATTGCTCAAAGTAACTTATCCTATACTGGTCTGCAAGCGTCTCAAGGACAAAAGATAATCTTTGACGGGAGCGGAATGGATGCTTACAAAGCTTTTGTTCCTCAAACCAGCAACACTGTTTACTATTCATTTATCATGAATGTAACAGACCTGGGATCCTTAAATGCAACGGGTGGATATTTTACCGGACTTGCATCGAATGGCACAACCTTTGGAGCCACCGTTTGGACCGGACTGTCTGGTGAAGGATACAAAATCGGTATCAATCCGAGAACATCAACCTCTACAAATATGATATGGGTGGATGGCATCCAAACCTTAAACAACGAGGTATTTATTGTAGTTTCTTATGAATTTGTAGAGGAAACCGGTAACGACATTGTTAAGATATGGGTAAATCCGGATGCGTCTTCGCTTGGAAGTGCAACACCGCCTGAAGCTTCAGCAACTGTAAACAATACCGGAGGGCAAGACCTTACTCAGGTAAGCCAGTTCTTTATCCGTCAGGACAGCAACACTGAAACCCCATTCCTCGAAATGGACGAATGCCGCATAGGTCTTAACTGGGCGGATGTTACCCCGACAGGAGAAGCAGGCAAAACACTTAACTTACAGGTTTTACTTGAGGCATTGTATGATGAAAATGGTTCTATGCGGGAAGCATTAGACGAGAATGGTTCGCATTTTGGAACAGGTATAGCCGATGTAATTTCAGTTGAACTGCATGAAGCAGCAAATTATGGAAACAAATTGGACAGTATTGCCGGGGTACAGCTTTCAGTAGATGGAAATGCATCCCTGCAAATTCCGGCTTCCTATGACGGAGCATATTATGTTACTGTAAGACACCGCAATTCTGTGGAAATAACCTCGGCCAATGCAATTAGTTTCTCGGGGAATATCATAAATGTAAGCTTCCTCAATCCTGCCCAGGTATTTGGGAATAACCTGGGTGATTCCAATGATGGATATTATTTCGTTTTTGCCGGAGACATAAATCAGGATGGCGTGGTAGATACTGGTGATATGACCCTGGTTGACAATGATGCAAATTTATTTATTACAGGATATTTGACCACTGACGCCAATGGTGATGGCGTTGTAGATACCGGTGACATGACCATTATCGACAACAATGCTGCAACTTTCACCGGAGCTGTACTTCCCTGAATTTTCTTGATCATTATCAGTGTGAAAAGCCGGTCTACGTAAAGACCGGCTTTATTTTTAATAATATTATTCAGCCAGGAAAATAAAAAAGATTCCTCCCTTTGCTCTGAATGACAGACTTGTACATTACTTTGGGGGTTGAGACGAGAGGAAGCTGTTACTTGCGGAACGGGATATAGTAATGGTTTTTTTCGCCATGAAGAAAAATTTCAACCGTGCACTAATGATTAATTATTTATGTAATATTTCTGTAAATAAAGAAGACAAAATTTGAAATAAACTCAAAAAAACAAGACAAAAAGGTTGGCCTCCTATTGAAATTGGTGTAATTTTACTGCATCAAATTCGAATTTGAAACATCCGGTTTCATTTAAAGCTCCAGCATGAATGACTTGGAAATTTCCACCAAATTAAATTACCATGTTTCTGTAGATTGCGTGGTATTTGGTTTCGAATTCGGGCATCTCAATGCCCTGATACTGGAGCGCACAATGTATTTTAAAGAACAGAAATACATTGACTTCAAGTTGCCTGGTGATCTTGTTCGAAAAGATGAAGATCTGGACACAGCAGCAGCACGGGTGCTCAGGGAACTGACAGGTCTGGAAAATATTTATCTCAAACAGTTTGCAGCCATAGGTACCCCCGATCGGCTTACCCGCCAGGAACGCGACATGGAGTGGCTGAGGCAAATCGGTCATCCTGAAGAGGTTGTGGTAACGGTAGCTTACTATGCGCTCATCAATATTGACCAGGACCGGATCAACCGGTTTCAGCTTCAGGAAGGAGCCAGGTGGATTCCTGTTTCACTTATCGGAGAACTTGCCTTTGATCATAACCTTATTCTTAATGATGCACTTGAGACACTCAGAAATGAACTGCGGTTCAATCCCATTGGTTTTGAACTGCTCCCATCGAAATTTACACTCAGTCAATTACAAAAGCTATATGAAGTGATCATGGGCATTGAACTGGATAAGCGCAACTTCAGAAAAAAAGTTGCCAATATGCCTTACGTAGTGCCCATGAATGAAAAAGAGAAAGGCGTGGCACACAAACCTGCCCAATATTACACTTTCAGCAAGAAAATATACAACAAAACCCGTAAAAGTACTTTTGATATTATCGTCTGATTATCATTATTTTTAAAACTGTAACCAACAAATCAACCGTGCTGTCCGTTATTTATACAAAGCACAAAATTGTTAATATGCACGAAATTGAGCCGACACAAATCTGGAAAAACTTATATGATACTACTCAGGACAGAAACTCTCCTTTCTATGGGGAAAGGTACAGCGAAACTGAGTGTATCCATTCTATTTATAATTATTACATTCACCCTGAATGGGATGAAATGGGTTCGGCTACCCTTTATCTGAAAATCCTTTTCGCGGATTACCGCCCAGGCTATTGCATTATTGAGCTTATGGGCGAATGGAATGATGTGTTATATAACGACATCATGTATCTGAAACGCAATGTTGCTGAAATACTTATGGATGCTGGCATAAATAAATTTATACTCATTGGCGAAAACGTTCTGGAATTTCATGGCGATGATGATTCCTACTATCAGGAATGGTTTGATGACATAGAAGAGGGCTGGATTGCCTGTGTAAACTTCAGAAAGCATGTGTTGGAGGAGATACGTGAGCACCGGCTGGATTATTATCTGGCTACCGGTGGCAAGCTAGACCACATCAACTGGCGCCCGCTATCGCCCCGTCAACTTTTTGCCATGGTAGATGATTTGATCACTAAACGGCTGAATGCCTGATGGAAAAACAATACATCATCCAGATTTTTGGAAGGGTTCAGGGGGTTGGGTTCCGGTATTTCGTGCACCGGAAGGCCACTGATCTGGGACTGCGCGGCTTTGTAAAGAACATGCCCGACAGATCGGTGTATGTAGAAGCAGAAGGTGAGGCAGCTGCACTGGAAATCCTGATTCACCATTGCAAACAGGGGCCCGGACATGCTGATGTGCACGAAGTAAAGCTGGTGGAAGCACCGTTATCAGGGTATAACCTGTTTCAGATCAAATAATTCATCAGGGTTTCTGAGTATCATCTCCACCACTTTGCGATCAACCGGTAAGGTAAAATTGTTCACTGACAAATCCTGTAAAGCTACCCACCTAAATGCCTGAGCCTGATCTACCGGTTCAAAATCAAATCTTTTCATGGAAGCCGGAAAAGCAGGCGGACTTATCAATCTGGCTACGTAATAAATACTTATCAGTTGCGAAGCGACCGGAAGCGAAAGCGATGGCTGAAAATAATCGGTAGTGTAATAATGTTTTATAATTTCAATTTCCTGCCCCAGCTCCTCCCTGCATTCTCTTCTAAGGCAGTCGTGGGTACCTTCACCATATTCCAGCCCACCGCCCGGAAATTTAGTCATGTATTGGTTAAGACGGTATTCATCGGTTACCAGCAGTTTGTGCTCATACACAATCAATCCGTAAATACGGATATTAAAAGGACAACAAGGCAAAGTTTCAGTCATTTTACTGCTCTTAAAATTTCTCGTTTGCCGGGCGGGCCGGCAAGTCGCTCCACCATGAAACCGGAATGCTGCATGGCCCGGCGCACCGTTCCTTTGGCACAATAAGTTACCAGTATGCCTCCCGGTTGCATCATTAGATACAACTTTTTAAAAATTGACACATCCCACATTTCAGGTACCTTTTCAGGTGAAAAAGCATCGTAATAAATGAGGTTAAACGAATTAGGTTCAGCCTTAAAGTCCTGGAACCGGTCACTACGTTTTTCAAATGTGAATGTAGGACTCAACTGATGTTGCACACCCGTGCCTATTTGATGCATTAACATAAATCCATTTTTAAGCACCTGTGCATTGCCTATGCGTTGTGGATAGTTTAATTCAGCAACCAGTTTTTCAGAAACAGGATAAGGTTCCAGCCCTGTGTAATGAGCAGCAATATTCATGTCATTGACTTCATTCAACGTCAGCAAGGCATTCAATCCGGTGCCAAAACCAACTTCGAGCAGAGAAATGGTTTGATGCAGACCAATTGCTTTTGTGAATCCGGCCTGAATAAAAACATGTTTTGATTCCTGAATGGCACCATGTACTGAATGGTAGGTCTCATCCAACTCCGGATGCACCAGGGTATGTGAACCGTCCTGTGTCAACAATATCTGAATTCTAACATTCATCTGTTATACAATAATTCTAAACCACTCACTTCACCACCGGTAGAATGTTCAAAAAAAGGAACCACTTGAGGCAAATGATAGATACTCAACTGTGTTCCTGCGGCTACAAAAAGATAATTTCCCAAAGCATCATAGGCGACATTGTGAAGACTGGAATGCTCCAGATAATTTACCGCACTGTTTATTTCCGGTCTTACCCACCATAGTTCATCCTGGTGAATAACAAAATAATTGTCCTTACCCCTGCCTGTTATCTCCTTTGCTTCACCAAAGGGCAGCTCCATGGAAAAAACCAGGGTATTTAGTTCAATATCATAATGATAAAGCTTTATCTTATTATCCACCCTCAAAAAAAGTATCAGCCGGTTTTTATCGTAAGCCGAAAGATACAATACCTCACCATTAAAAGACACTTCTCTGAACACCGTTCCGCCGGGGGAATTAAACAAATATAGTCGGGTTAAACCTGTATTGAAGGGTTTAAAACTGGCCGCGATTAATCGTCCAAAACGGGTGATGTGGGTAAATGTGCCATGTTCAAATTTTCCGGTGCGGAAGACAACCATTTGGTTTTTATTATATCCATTAATAAAACCTTGTGCCTTAAATACATAAGCAGTTGTGTCGTCTGAATACAATGACTGAAATGGCCATTGAACCGGATTTTCTCCTTCAAAAAGTGTCCATATCCTCTCTCTGGCTACCAAATCAAAAGCCGATAAGCGCTGCCCCCTTCCATCAACATAATACATTAGCTGGTTGTGGGAGGAAAGGGCTATATCACCAGTCTCAGAACCTCCGGGCTGAAACAAATCATCAATTATCCCGGAAGGCGTAAGCGATTGCACTTTTATGGTCTGATTTAACTGCTTAACCAGAAAAACAGCAGATTTCAACTGACGGGGAACTTCGGCAATATTTACCGGAAGAAAAAAAGCACTGCTGTGGTGTTTCTCATCGTGGATGGAAATTTGCACATAGTTCGCACCACCTTTTATCAATGTATTTTGAATAATGATGTATGATTTGAGTTCAAAATAAGCAGAGTCAACATCAAATTGCCGGGACGGCTCATAGGGGAATCCGGTTTCACTTTCCAGGGAGAGACTTACAAAATCAATCTTTATATGATGTCTGATAATCACATGAACCGGAATGGTATCACCCAGGCCATACACCATCATAGAGGAGGGTTGAAATATTTCAATATCCGGCCCGGGGTGCGTTTTTTCCTTTTCGCAGGAAGCCATGCTCAACAGCAAAAGCAAATAAAAAATGTGGATAAAAGCTTTGATGTGTAACGAATTTTTATTTAAAATGAAGATAGTCCGTAAATGCCGCACAAAGTATATTTTGAGTTTGGAAGCGTTTGGGAAAATTCCCTATCTTTATCCGTCAAAATTAAACATTATATGCTTACACACATTAAGATGGATAAGGTGCTTTTTCTCGACATTGAGACGGTACCTCAACACCGGGACTATGATAGTGTTCCCGAAAAATTTAAAAAGCTTTGGGATCACAAGGCAAAACGTCTGGCCACAACGGACACCGACACTCCTGAATCTCTTTATGAGCGGGCGGGCATCTATGCAGAATTTGGAAAGATAATCTGCATTTCGGTGGGCTATATACGTAACCATCAACTGAGAATAAAATCTTTCGCGCATGATGATGAAGTGATTCTGCTTACTGATTTCGCCAGTCTGTTGAATCAAAGTTTTTGCACCCCCGATGTATTGCTGTGCGCCCACAATGGCAAAGAGTTCGATTTTCCATACCTATGCAGACGTATGTTGATTAATCGCATACCCCTACCTTTATTGCTCGATACTTCGGGCCGTAAACCCTGGGAAGTGCAGCACATTGATACCATGGAGATGTGGAAATTCGGAGATTATAAAAATTACACCTCACTTAACCTGCTAACAGCCATTTTTGATATACCTACCCCTAAAGACGACATAGATGGTAGCCAGGTGGCAAAAACTTATTGGCATGACAATGATTTACAACGCATTGCAACCTATTGTCAGAAAGATGTGGTCGCCATCGTACAACTACTTTTACGTTACAAAGGCATGCCTCTGCTTGAGGATGAGAACATAATTTTCACCTGAATGCGTTAAATTTTATTAATTCAATGGGCAGATCAATGCTATTTCTCTACTTTTGTTCACAAATTCTAAAATCAAATCAATGAAAAAGAACATGTTCACCGCACTCATGCTGTTGATGTCTGTAATGGTAAGTGTACCGGTATTGGCGCAGAATAAGAAAAAGAAAACCTCCGAACCTGTGACTGAAAGCCCGGCTCCTTTTAAAATGACATCAAAACAGGACAGCATCAGTTACATTATTGGTCATGATATTGGTAAAAATATGGTGACCAATAATATAAAAATAACGCCCGACGCAATGTTTGCCGGATTAAAGGATGGACTCCAGGGCATAGATACTACTTTCAGTCCTGAGGCCACGCAGCAGATTATGAACCAGTTTCAGCAGGAAATGATGGATCAGCAGGAAAATAAAAGCAAAGTGGAATCTGCTAAAGCACGGGCAGAGGGTGAAGCTTTCCTGAAAAGCAATAAAGAACGTGAAGACGTTATTGAATTGCCAAGTGGCTTGCAGTATGAAGTGATTACAGAAGGTGAAGGCTCCCACCCTACTGCTGATGACGTGGTAGAAGTTCATTATACAGGCAAACTTCTTGATGGCACCGTATTCGATTCGTCGGTAGAACGTGGTGAATCCATAAAATTTCCGCTCAATGGAGTAATTGCCGGCTGGACGGAAGGCGTTCAGTTGATGACTCCAGGCTCCAAATACATTTTTTACATTCCCGCGCAACTTGCCTATGGTGATCGCAGTGCAGGCCCAATTCCTCCGGGTTCTACCCTGATTTTTGAAGTGGAACTTATTTCCATTGGAGAATAAATCAATTGTTGGAAAAGCAGCATCAATAGCATTTTCAATTATTTAACCAATGGCCGGCAAAACAGTAACGCACTTTTTGCCGGCCATTATTATCACTGAGTGTTAAGTTCTTGTGCAATTGTTGAAAACTTTAATCATTTTGGCAGGGCAAATTGTGGTTACATTTACCTAATTTTGAGCAATGGAAGAGATAAAAAACGCGGGCAGCGATACCCGTAAAAAAAGGCTGATCAAATCGTCGACAACAACTGCACTTTATGAGCATGGTAAAATCCCGCCTCAGGCTGTGGAACTGGAGGAAGCGGTGCTGGGAGCCATTATGCTCGAAAAAGATGCCCTGGCTGCGGTAATAGATGTGGTAAGACCGGAGGCTTTTTATAAAGATGCCCACCAGGTGATTTATCAGGCCATTACCCGGCTTTTTGGTAAGGGTGAACCCATTGATATTCTTACCGTTACCAATGAGTTAAAGTTTATGGGCGAACTCGACACGGTAGGTGGCCCCTTTTACATAGCACAACTTACCAACCGCATCGCTTCTGCCGCCAATACAGAATTTCATGCCCGCATCATCCTTCAAAAGTTTATACAACGTGAACTCATCCGGATTAGCTCCGATGTAATCCGTGATGCCTATGAAGAAACGACAGATGTTTTTCAGTTGCTCGATAAAACAGAAAATCAACTCTTCAGCGTAAGCGAAACCAATATGCGGCGCAACTATGTGGATATGCAATCCCTTATCCGGGACGCACTGAAGCAAATTGGTGCTGCCAAAAGTAAGGATGGCAAACAAAGAGGTATAAGATCAGGATTTACCGTGCTCGACCGTTTTACAGGAGGATGGCAACCCTCAGATTTGATTATTGTGGCAGCGCGCCCTGGTATGGGTAAAACAGCCTTTGTACTTACTGCTGCCCGAAATTCTGCCATTGAATTTAACCATCCGGTGGCACTGTTTTCTCTTGAAATGTCATCCATACAACTGGTTACAAGACTTATTTCGGCTGAAGCACAACTGTCAGCCGACAAGCTAAAAAAAGGGGAACTTGAAAGTTATGAATGGCAACAACTCAATACCAAAATCAATACGCTGATTGATGCACCCATTTATATAGATGATACCCCATCCTTGTCTGTTTTTGAGTTAAGGGCCAAATGTCGCAGGCTTAAGGCACAGCATGACATTCAGTTGATTATTATAGATTACATTCAGTTGATGACAGCCGGCATTGACCGCAATATGGGCAATCGTGAGCAGGAAATCAGCACCATATCCCGCTCGCTCAAGGCCCTGGCCAAAGAGTTAAATGTGCCCGTTATTGCACTATCACAGCTAAACCGTTCGGTAGAAACCCGTCCCAATAAAAAGCCCATTCTGTCTGACTTACGTGAATCCGGGGCCATTGAACAGGATGCCGACATGGTATTGTTTATCTATCGCCCGGAATATTATAATCAAACTGCCGATGCAGAAGGTGAAAGCATACAGGGTGAGGCAGAAATAAGCATTGCCAAACACCGTAATGGTGCCCTGGGTGAAGTTAAGCTGAAATTTATTGCACGCTATGCGAAATTTGTTGATCCTGACAACCTGACTGCTGACAATGATAACATTGCACCCAATACCAATTTCGATAATGGCTCCAGCGTCAGTACTTATACCCTGCCATCAAAGATGAATAATGATGACGATGTAACAGGATCATTGCCCTATTGAATACGGCTACCCTTCAAACATCCTGTAACATCTAACTTACGGGCATTGGGATAAGTTAAAAATGAACCGTAAATTAACTACGACGATAAAATACGGTGAATCCAAACAAAGAAGAAGCTTTGAGATCAAGGCTCAATGCTAAATACCAGACGAAATGTTGTGGCAGTGAAATTTTATGAGCTAAATACCCCGAATCCGGTGTAATTGAAAAAGATGCCGGTGTCAACAGATTTATCATGTCAGTTTTAAAATGGATAGAAACCTTGAACAAAAGGCGGTTAAAGCAGGCAGATAAAGCGGTACTTATGTTTCTGCAGACATTGATATTGGTACAGATGGTTATAATAAATCTATGCATAACTGCGTTATGACTGATAATAATACTATAATGAGGAAACTGATTACTTTTATTGGATTTTTCCTGATCACCCTTCATATACAGGCAGCTTTTATACTGCTGCCTATGGACAATACCCAGAAAAATCATTTAAAAGCTTATGGCATTGCGTATTACGTTTTACAGCAGGATGTAGAGGTAAGTTGGCTGCTCAATTACCGCGGCGGCAGTTTTATGTTCATGCATCACCCCTCACTCGAATCAGAATGTACTATTCGTGGAGTCAGCTATCAGATAATAGCCGATGTTCAGGCCGATGCCATAATACTCGAAATAGCTGATCCACAATCCAATACAGATGCTGTTAAACTGCAGAAGGCGCCACGAGTGGCGGTGTATACGCCAAAAAGCAAATTGCCCTGGGACGATGCCGTAACCCTTGCCCTTACCTATGCCGAAATTCCCTATGATGTTGTATATGATGAAGAAGTAATGGGTGGTATTTTGCCTATGTACGACTGGCTCCATCTTCATCATGAAGATTTTACCGGTCAGTATGGTAAGTTCTGGTATGCTTACCGCAATGCAGCCTGGTATCAGCAGGATGTAGCCAACACCGAACGTACCGCAGCCAATCTTGGCTTCAGTAAAGTATCAGACCTTAAAACTGCAGTGGCCCATAAAATCAGGGAATTTACCTCAGGCGGGGGCTATTTATTTGCCATGTGCTCAGCTCCCGACAGTTATGATGTAGCGCTTGCCACCGATCACATTGATATATGTGATGTAATGTTTGACGGCGATCCGGCAGACAAAAACATCAATGAAAATTTAAATTACGACAACTGCTTTGCTTTCTATAACTTCAAGGTAAATACCAATCCTTACGAGTATGAAATCTCCAACATTGATGTAACCAATACCCGCAAAGTAAGTGCCTCCAATGACTTTTTTACCCTTTTTGATTTTTCGGCCAAATGGGATCCGGTGCCCACCATGCTTACCCAAAATCATGAAAAGGTAATTAAAGGATTTATGGGGCAAACCACAGCATTTAACAAAAGCATGGTTAAGCCGAATGTGGTTTTGATGGGTGAAAACAAATCGGCAGGTGAAGCTAAATACATTCATGGTGAGTTTGGCAAGGGCACCTGGACGTTTTATGGCGGACACGATCCGGAAGACTATCAGCACCTGGTAGGCGATCCACCCACCGACCTCAACCTTTTCCCCAATTCACCCGGTTATCGTCTGATACTCAATAACGTACTTTTTCCGGCGGCCAAAAAGAAAAAACAAAAAACCTGACCCTTCTTCCTTAACTTTACAACAAGCACCGCTCATTTATGCTTAAAAAACTGATTGTTTTTATTCTGCTGATTGCCGGCACAGGCACCCTCTGTGCTCAAACCCGATATACGCTAAGCGGTTATGTTCGCGAAAAAGGAACCCATGAACTCCTTCCAGGGGTAAACATCTACGTTCCCTCCTTACGCAACGGAACGGTAACAAACAACTATGGTTTCTACTCTCTTAGTCTGCCTGAAGGTACTTGCGAAGTTATATTTTCTTATATTGGTTATCAAACAGTTTCATACCAGATCGTCTTTGATCAAAACAGGGATTTGGAAGTAAACTTATCAGGAAGCATTGCCCTGAGTGAAGTAACCATTACGGCCGAAGAGATTACCCGCAACAGTGAAAACAGCCAGATGAGTATGGTTGTTTTACCGGTTCAACAAATTAAAAACATACCGGCTTTTCTTGGCGAAAAAGATGTTTTTAAAGCCCTGCAGCTCATGCCGGGGGTACAAAAGGGATCAGAAGGAAGCAGCGGATTGTATGTCAGGGGAGGCGGCCCCGATCAGAATCTTATTATTCTGGATGATGCACCGGTATATAATGCCAGTCATTTATTCGGCTTTTTCTCAATATTCAATGGAGATGCGCTTAAAAGCATTGAACTTACCAAAGGCGGCTTTCCGGCACGCTTTGGCGGAAGGTTGTCCTCGGTGGTGGAAATGACCATGAAGGATGGGAACAAAACCAAACTTTCAGGTGAAGCCGGGATAGGGCTGATTTCATCCAGGCTGCTTCTGGAAGGTCCGATTATTAAAGAAAAGGCTTCTTTTATTGTGTCGGCCAGACGAACATATATTGATGCACTGATCCGGCCCATGATGCCCAGGGACGAAAAGTTTGGCTATTATTTCTACGATCTGAATGCTAAGGTCAATTATGATTTTGGACGGAAGGACAAGCTGTATCTGAGTGGCTATTTTGGCCGGGATAAATTCAGCATAGTTGACCGCGGCAATTATTATGATGAATTCAACCAAAACCAATACTCAACCGAAGCGGGATTATACTGGCAAAATGCCACCTCTACCATCCGTTGGAATCATCTGTTTAACAATAAAGTTTTTGCAAATACTTCTGCCATTTTCAGCCGGTACAATCTTACCATTTATGACAAAGAGAAAGACAACAGCGGCACTTATTCTCTGAAATACTATTCAGGGATACGTGATTTTGCACTTAAATATGATCTCGAATACCATGCCACGCCGACCTATACCTTAAGAACAGGTATACAGACTACCCAGCACCGGTTTACCCCAAGTGCTGTGGTTGAAAAAGATTCGCAAACGCTGGAAAATTTTGACCAAAAAACCATTTATGATTCTTTTGAATCAGGGCTATATGCTGAAAATCAGTTTAATTTTGGTGGCAAAGCCCAGCTGAATGCCGGTTTTCGCCTCAGTCATTTCGCCGTAGATGGGGAATACTACCTGGCACCCGAGCCTCGCATGTCTTTTAACTTTATTTTAAGCAAAGGCTTTTCAGCCAAAGCTGCTTATGCTGAAATGAACCAGTACATACATCTGTTGAGCAATACCGGCATAGGGCTGCCAACTGATTTGTGGGTACCTTCCACCACACGCGTAAAACCACAGAACTCCCGGCAGCTTTCGGCAGGCCTGGCGCGCGACCTGAACAATCCCGGTCTTTCTGTAACTCTGGAAGGTTATTACAAATGGAGCAAGAATATTTTGGGGTATAAGCCGGGTGCCAGTTTTCTACTGATAGATGACCCCAGCGAAGCCCGCAATTTTACCTGGCAGGATAATGTTACTGCCGGAAAGTCGCTTTCCTATGGTGCCGAATTGTTGATACATAAAAAAACAGGCCGCTTTAGCGGATGGATAGGCTACACCCTCTCCTGGACCAAACTTAAATTCGATGAGATAAATTTTGGCGAATATTTCTGGGCCAAGTACGACCGCAGGCATGATTTGTCGGTGGTGGCTATATATGAAATCAATCCCCGGGTTACTTTATCGGGTACCTGGGTATATGGCACAGGCAATGCCATTACGCTTCCTCAGGCAGACTTTCCCGTCCTTATTAATAACCCCATCGAAAATCTACTTGGTGAACATTTCAGTGGCTACTATTACTACCCTCAATCAGTAACTGATTACGGAAGGGTAAACTCCTACCGGATAAAAGCTTATCACCGGCTTGATCTTTCTGTTCAGTTTCATAAACAAATGAAAAGATGGGAACGCACCTGGGAGTTTGGACTCTACAATGCTTATAGCAGAAAAAATCCTTTCTTTTATTTTATTGATGAAACCTATACAGAATATGGCTCCAGAAGCACCTTGAAGCAGGTTTCCATATTTCCCATCATTCCATCAGTATCTTACAATATTAAGTTTTAAGACAATGAAAAACATACATACACTTCTCCTGTCGTTGGTGGTTCTGGTTTTATTTCCATCCTGCGATCAATTGATTTCTGAAATAGATGCCCCACCATCAGAACCTAAATTGGTAGTTTATTCTGTAATTTCCCCACAAGATTCGGTTGTTGAAGTCAGGGTATATAAGAGTAATCCGCTTTTTAATAAGGTAAATTATGATTATTTCGACAATAGATTTCCACCGGTAACCAATGCCACAGTGTTGATGAGTTCCGGGAGCCGGTCGGTGACTATACCCTATGACGAAGAAAATGAAACATACCGGATTGATGCATCGGCAATAGACGTTGAAGCGGGAATGCATTACGTGTTAATGGTTATGGTTCCGGAATTTTCACAGGTATCAGCCGAATGCACCGTTCCGGAACAGGCCCCACCGGATATAGAGATCACTGGTTCCGGATTCACTCAGGAAACAGGTATGGAAGAGTGGTATTTTGAGTTCAAATTTAAGGATTTACCCGGACCAGGCCATAATTACCTGGTGAATGCAGCAATATTATATTATGACCCATGGATGGATGAAACACACAATTATTTCAATGGATTTAAACAGGGTACTCCGCTGGTTACTGATAAATCAAATGATGGTGGATATTTCTACTACAGGACTTACCCAAATGCGCCGGTACATGTTGAGAATTCAGACAAGGTATGGGTTTCTCTTTCACTCATAGATGAGCATTATTACCTGTATGCCCAATCTGTAAATAACTTCCAGGACGAAAATCCGTTCAGCGAGCCCACACCTGTATACAGTAACATTGACGGTGGATTGGGGGTATTTGCAGCAATGAATTCTGTACTTAAGGCTGTGCCATTTGAGTAATACTAAACATCCTGTTTTCTGAGGAGTGTAACAAAAGAATAGGAAAATTGCACATCCGGATCATTATCCACGCGGGTGCGCGATTCTTCCATCCATTCATCCCAATTAATTTCAGGAAAAAACACCCCCGCATCAAAGGACTGGTGCACAATGGTAAGGTAAATCTTATCAGCGAGCGGCAAAAATTGCTCATATATGTTACCACCGCCAATGATGAAATTCTCCCTGTTGTCTTCCATCAATGAAATGGCTTCATGTATGGAGTGTGCTACCTCACTTTTCGGAAAATCAGCCCCTTGCTGACGCGTGAGAACCACACTGCGCCGATTGGGCAGGGGTTTAAAGGGCATAGAGTTAAATGTCTTGCTTCCCATTACAATGGTATGGCCGGTGGTGGTCTTCTTAAAATGACGCAGGTCGTTGGGAATATGCCACAATAACTGATTGTCTTTGCCTATGGCATTGTTTTCGGCCATAGCAACAATAATGGAGATTAACTTCATTGGTTTAAGGTATCAAAGGGAAACATGGGCAATCATCTAAAAAAGCATCTTAAGGTTAAAAGCTTCACACCGCAATGGGCGCCTTAATTGATGGATGGGGGTCATAGCCCAACAATTCGAAATCATCGAATGTAAATTCGAAGATGTCTTTTACTTCCGGATTGATTTTCATCCGGGGCAGTGGTCTGAAATTGCGGCTCAACTGCAGGGCAACCTGCTCCGTATGATTCAGATAGATGTGGGCATCGCCAAAGGTATGGATAAACTCTCCGGGCTTCAAACCGGTAACCTGAGCCATCATCAGCGTAAGCAGGGCGTACGAAGCGATGTTAAACGGCACACCCAGAAAAATATCGGCACTTCGCTGATACAACTGGCATGACAGTTTTCCGTTGGCCACATAAAACTGAAACAACACATGACAGGGAGGCAGGGCCATTTTATCAATCTCTCCCGGGTTCCAGGCCGTTACCATCAGCCGGCGGGAATCAGGATTATTCTTAATCATTTCTGCCACCCGGGCAATCTGATCGATGGTTCGCCCATCGGCAGCAGTCCAGGAGCGCCACTGGTGACCATAAACAGGACCCAAATCTCCATTTTCATCTGCCCACTCATCCCAAATACTTACTTTATTATCATGCAGGTACTTAACGTTGGTATCACCTTTCAAGAACCACAGTAGTTCATGAATAATCGACCGCAAATGTAGCTTCTTGGTGGTGAGCGCAGGAAAGCCATCCGCCAGGTTAAAGCTCATCTGGTGGCCAAAAATGCTCAGCGTGCCGGTGCCCGTGCGATCATCCTTACGCACCCCATGTTGCATCACCTGTTTGAGTAAGTTGTGGTATTGTATCATTGTATCAAAAGCAAATTAAATTTTAAACATCCATTCAATCCGTTATTGCGAGAACAAAAGACATCCCTATTTTTGGTCTTCTGGGGATAAATCCTGCCCGGTACGTTTTTTAAAATGTGCTGAGTCGCCCCAGATATCGTAACCAATTTCGCTTCCGGCAATATGAATGCGGGCCTCCAGGCAATTCTTGCAATCCGGGGCATTCTCATCGGTGCAGGGTTTGTTTTCGTAAAGTTTATAATCATTTCTATACGTTCCGGGAGTAATGTTGGGCATAATGATGTTGGAACCAATTTTAAGCGCCTTTTCACGTCCCGCAGGATCAATGGCCTGAAGTGCAGTAGCCGCCACGATATTGATGTCTTTCATTAAAATCCGCAGCAGGGCAATCATCTTAAAGGCCAGATCCAGCCGCTCTGCCAGTGGCAACAACTGGTCACGGTATTGCCACAGCGGGGTATCTGCATGTTCAATGTAGGGGCCCATCCCACACATATCAATATCAAAAGCTTTCATAAACAGCAGATCATCGGCCAGATCGCCCAGGGTTTGAAAGGGCAACCCGATCATTACTCCTGTACCTACCTGATAACCGGCGGCTTTCAAGTCGTACAATCCCTGAAGCCGGCGTTCGAAACGATGAATGTCATCATGAGGATGTATTTTGTAATAAAGTTCACGGCTCGATGATTCGATGCGAAGCAGATAACGGTGCGCTCCGGCTTCAAACCAGCGCTTATACACTTCAGGACTTTGTTCTCCAACCGACAAGGTAATGCCCAGTTTGCCATCTGAAAGTTTTTTTATTTCGCGAAGCAGATGCTCTATGCGGCTGGTGAAAAATTCTGATTCCAGCTCCCCACCTTGTATAGCCACAGAGCCATAGCCGCTTTCGTAAGCAAAACGGGCGGCTTCTAAAATCTCATCATCACTCAGGTTATACCGGTGCGTATTTTTATTCTCCCTGCGGATGCCACAATAATAACAATTCTTGCTGCAGATATTTGAAAACTCAATTAAACCCCTGAAATAGACTTTATTACCAACATACTGCTCTTTAATGAATGCAGCATGGGCAAAAAGCCTCGCACGCTCCTCCCCTTTTACGGAAAGTAAATACATCAGGTCGTCGCGGCTTAATGCGTCTTTATTGAGCAAAAGATCAAAATCATTCATTGTAACATCGTTGAAATCTACTGCAAAATTAAGCTAAAATAAGTTTCGGCAGCTATTTAGGTTAAGGGAGTCGGCAGGCTATTGGAGAAATGGTTAAAATGGCTACAACAACACGCTTTACATATTATACCCGATATAATATGTTGGGTTAAATACAGCCATTGATTGACATACATGCATCGAATGCTGTATATTTGTATGCACATCCATATCCAAACAGCCTGCATGAACAACAACACTGACACATCCAACGCAAATTTACATTCAAGGCGACTGGTTCCACTCCTTACAACATTTATATTTTTGGCAGGCTTTACCACACTGCTATTTGAAATCACCTGGTTTCGTATGCTCTCACTGCTACTGGGAGCCACCACCGAAGCCTCGGTAGTGGTATTGGCCGGATTTATGGCAGGTTTAGGTCTGGGAGCCGGATATTGGGGCAAAAAAACTGCCCATAGAACCTGGCCTGGCCGCATGCTCGCTACACTTTTTCTTTCCGCTGCTATATTAAATTTAGTGCTCTACTTCTTGCTTCAACCGCTTATCCTCCAGCTATATGCCTTACCATTTGCCATGAATACCGGCTTGCTTAACTCGCTGGTCGCACTTGTGGCACTGATTTTAATGGCCATTCCGGCATTTTTCACCGGCGGCATTTTGCCTGTGGGTAGCGCACTGTTGAAATACAGTCTACTTTCTGACAATAAGATTATCGGCAGACTTTATACTGCCGAAACCATTGGCAGCGTAGCAGGTGGACTACTCACCGGTTTTATTTTTCTTGGATTTCTGGGACAACAGTTAACCTTTTTAATTGCCGTATCTGTTAATCTTGTTCTTGCGTTTATCCTTTACCTTAGGGTGAAAGTGGAATTTACGCCACCTTCCCTTAAGCAAAAGGAATTAGTGGCCAAAGACCTTCTAAATAAACCCGGTACCCATTCATCGTTATTACTGGCAGCCACTTTTATTTTCGGCTTCTCGGTAATGGCGCTTCAGATACTCTGGATCAGGATTTTCAAAACCTACCTGACCAATACCAGCTACTCCTTTGCCTTGATTTCATCGGTAGTTATTTTGGGTTTATTTTTAGGCAGTGTTATTTTCCTGCGGACTTACAAACCCTCATTCAATGGGCCACGCATATTATTCAGAACGTTAATACTTACTGCAGTGGTCACGCTGATAGGCCTGTTGGTTTTACTTCGTCTGCCTCAGATGGTTATTTTTCCACTTGCATCAGAAAGCGCTGCCTACTTTTCACGCATCATAATCCTTCCATTGGTTGCTTCAGCACTCATAATTTTGCCCGTAACCGTTCTGTCCGGATTTGCTTTTCCACTGATCTGCACTTTATACAACCAAAGTCAGGCTCAAATTGGTCAAAGCGTAGGTAAAGTCATGTTTTGGAATACCATCGGCAGCGTGGCTGGTCCAATCATAGTCGCGTTTGTTTTGATTCCCCTGGCCGGACAAGCCTGGAGCCTGGTTTTGATTGGCAGTACACTGACTATAATGGCCTGGCTGCTTAGGGAACAAGGGGAGACCTCAATCAAATCTACGAATCAACGAATAAACCCAACCAGGAAGTTGGCCATTGGTAAACTACATTATCTGATGCCTGTGCTGGCTTTCGCAGGAATTATTCTGGCTTTTTCCGGACCGCAAATAAGAATTTTACCTCCTTCATTTTCTCGTTTCGACAAAGAAGTACTGGCATATCACGAAACTTTTGAGGGCACATACATTGTGGCTCGTGAAACAGGTAATAAAGCAGCCCTTTCCACCTATGTAAACAATAGTGCAGTTATCGGATCGAGTTATGACGCCATAAAAGTGGTAAAAATGGTTGGGCACCTCCCTTTTTTCGCCGGCCTCAAAGGAGACAAAGCACTGGTAATCGGTTTCGGTATTGGCGTAACTTCTTCTGCCATTGCCAGCCATACCCAAATAAAACGGATTGATTGCATTGAACTGGTGGACGGACTTAAAGATGTAGCCCATTACTATAAAGGCCTCAATGCTGACATTCAGTATGATCCACGTGTTAATATCATTGCCGGTGATGGCCGGCACTTTCTGCTGACCACCAGAGAAAAGTACCACCTTATCTCAAGCGATCCCACCCATCCGGTGTTGGGGTCTGGCAATTTATATACCCGGGATTATTTTGAGTTATGCAAACAACGACTGGCTCCGGGCGGCATGGTTTCACAGTATTTACCATTGCATAAATTGCGACAGCAAGACTTTTCAGGTATCATCAAAACCTTTCATTCCGTTTTTCCGGATGCCACTGTCTGGCTGGGACTCAATCATGCGGTGTTACTTTCAGGTGCCGGAAATATCAATTTTCAGGAGTGGACAAAACGTATAGCTTCTCTAAACAAAGATCCCTATTTTTACAGTAACCCCTATCATCTGGCAGCCAACCTTATATTCGACAGCATTCAGATTGCCGGATTTTCCGACAATCTCCGCATCAATACAGACAACCGTTCCTACACTGAATTCTTTAGATTGTCAGCTTTTGACGAAAACAATTTTCCCAACAATTTAAATTTTGTAAATACGCATAGGGCAAATGTTTTCAGAGTTTTTAATCAAATACCTGATAGCGCTATGATGCATCGGTTTGTGCAGGGAAACCGCTTATTGACGGAAGGTTTATATGCAAATTTATCCGGAGACCGTGCCCGCTTCAGACATAAGCTTATGGAAGCCATCAAAGCAAATCCCGCAAATGAAGAGTTGCCATTTTTGCTCAGATTTTACTTTCAATAAGATGGCAAATATGAAAATTACATTGAAGGGGACTCTCTGAAAAACTCCGTTATTCATTCAAAACCACTACAACCCTCTTAATATTCTCAATCTGGTTTTTATATTATCTTTTTGTTTAATTATGATTTGAAAGGTTAATTAAAAAAAAAACGAGAGGCCTAACTGAAATAAAAGACCTCTCATTTTTAAAAAACAAATTACAAATCTGAAATAACTGTATTTACTTCGTTTGCAAATGCTACTACTTTTGACTTTTCAAGAATAGATATTTCGTAGCCTACACTTTGGCCCCCATTATTAGTAATCACAAAAGTTGCCGTATAACAGTTAAGGATATTAACTGCGCCCAGGATCAAAAGAATTATACCAAATGATGAAATGAGAGAAAAACCAGCAATAATTAAAATTATACCAACTAGCAGTCTCATAATTGAAAACTTTGTTGAACTTGTTACAGAAGCGACTGTTTTCAAAGGTTGAGCAATTTGTGCGTTCCCCAATGGAATTAAACCTAAAAGTGTATTAGGTGTTTCCCCTGTTACTCTTTTATTGGTAAGAACATAGACTATGAATGATTGTCATTTACATAAGACTGCTTTACATTTCGCAATACAAACGGTACATTTTATTTTCAGTAAGCATCATCTATAAGTCCGGTCCAAAAAGGTAGAAATAAAAAAATACTACAAAAGCTTTAAGTAATCAGGTTGCACAAGACTTTGTATATCAATGAATAATTCATAGTGAGTCTTTGAGCCTGCCTGCATACGCACGCGGGCAGGTCGTTGAGCCTTAGTGGCAAAAAAAGAGTTTTTATACTGAGCTCATCTATTCTTTATCCTTATATTGAAATACATTGTAGGGCAATGATTTCCCTTTTATTTTCAGAACAACAATCCCACGAGCTGCAACATCTAATGTCAGTTCTCCTTGTGTTGATTTTGGATAGGTTTCTTTTGTCCATAAATCCTTGACAATATATTCTTGAGGCGCATCCAATCCAATCGACTTTAAGCTGAAAGTAATCGTTTCATTATTTTCAGACCTGTTCAATAACGCCACAGCTATTTCACCACTCATGGTTGAAATCAATGGTTTCGCCCATATTTCAGTAGCTCCATAATCAGCAATTCTTCTGGCCTGATATACAAATGAACTTTGATTCAAGGCAATAATTTCTCTGTTTGTGATAATCTCAAAGGTTTCTTTGCTCATGCTTGTTAAATCGTTGCCCAGTAAAATCGGCGAGTGCATCATACACCACATGGAAAAGTGAGCTTTGTCTTCTTCATAGCTCATCCCCCGGCCTACCTGAAGCATATCCATATCGTTATAATGCCCCCGGGAAGCATACATCCATAATTCAGCATTCAAATCAATTATTTCCAGTATTGATTCAAAATCATTACTAATATCACCTGATATTCTCCACGAATCTGCAATCTGAGTTACCCAGGCACCCGGAAATTTCCATCTGCATACATTATATATTGCGCCCGGTTTAAAATTTTTAATTTGTTTACCAATACTGGTGTAACTTGTTTGCTCGTCTAATCCCAGCCATTCGCCACCGCACCAGTCTACTTTGATAAAATCAAAATCCCATTTTTTTAAAAATAATTCCAAATCCCGTTCTTCATTTCCATAGAGTCCCATGCCAACACCCAAGGTGTCGTTGTACCAGTATGAAGCACAAGTATTTAGTCCTGCATCAGAATAGATCCCTGCTTTTAGTCCCTTTGAGTGAATGTAATCGGCAAGTAATTTCATCCCGTTTGGAAATCGTTCACTATGCGCTTTTAAATTACCCTGAGCATCCCGTCCTCCAAAAAAACCATCATCAATATTTATAAATGAATATCCGGCTTCTTTAAGCCCTGTTACGATCATAGCATCTGCCTGAGCCTTAATGATATCCTCAGTAATGGCAGTTCCGTAATTATTCCAGCTTGCCCAACCCATTACCGGTGCTTTTGAATTACTTTCTATGCTCTTTTTTTCATCCCAATGCTGAGTATAGTTAACTTCCTGACTGTTCGTTTCCAGGTTGAAGAACATCAGCAACATAATCAGACTAGCCTCAATTGTTCTATCCATTACAGTTGGATTATTAAATTTAGTTGCTTTTTATTTCAACCGCTTGCAGGTTTTAAACGACCATTTGGCAATTTATGAGGTACGCTTCAACCCGCTTTAAGTTCATTTCTTAGCTCATACAGCACTATTTAATCCTGATTTCCAGCTCTTCCAGTGAGAATCCTTTATGCGGATTGCGCTGATCTCCCAGAGAAAGTTCAATTTCATTAATTTTATCCGGAAATAAACTCACATCTTTAAATGCTTGATTAAACGACTCATTTTTTAACTCTTCTTTAACATCAGGTGTTGAAATTGAATATGCTGTATTGTTAACTCTTAGCTTTAAAAGGCCGGTGTTTCTATCCAAATGAGCAAGATAAGCATCATACATTTCCCTTTCATTATCAGATATATACCATTTAATTTTTACCACAGTAGCTTTGGTGGAGTAATAATCCTGACCACTAAAACTATGTAATTTCACAGCATTATCCCAGGTTAAAATAAATGCTCCTTCCTCGTTTGGATGGATTATCTTTTCAGGAGTGCAAACCAATTCATCTTCAAACACCAAAGCAACAACCGTAGCATATTGGTCTCTGTTTTTCAGGTTTGTTAAGTCAATTTCCATCTCCTTTTGTTGAATTGTGTACTTCAGAGAAAGGTTTGAATCTGCAAGAGGATATGCTCTTTTGAATTCTGCATTTATCCCCCCAACAACAAGTTTGTTATTTTCTGGAAAATTGATGACATGCAGATACAGTTTTCCTTTCTTTTTCGTTATTGAGCCCCAATCGGGGAGCTCTGCCGGAATAGTTGTGGTTCCATATATGGCTTCGCCGTTCACTTTCAGCCATTCCCCTATGCCCTGCAGCACCTGCCGTTCGAAAGGAACAATACTACCATCAGCTTTTGGCCCGATATTCAGCAAATAATTTCCTCCCGAACTTACAACACTTATCAAATCGTGTATTTTCTCCTTAATTTTCGATTCTGTATCCGGCCTTTCCTGCCAGGAACGGTAGCTCCAGGTTTCGGGAAACATTGAAGCCGGCGTTTGCCAGGGTACGCCCATTTTAAAATCGGGTTTACGGTTGTCACCCATCACAACGAAATCTCCCTGATCATTCCAAATCCTGCCGCTAATCAGACAGTTTGGTTGCAATAGTTTCACCAGGGTAGCTATTTCTTTGCTTTGATCATAGGTTGGAGCGCCCATGTCAAACCAGATTTCAGAAATTTCACCATAGTTTGTCAATAATTCCTCCACCTGATTTAAATTGTATTGATGATGCAGGGCAGGGATTGAATCTGAATTACGCACAGAAACAAAAGGTGTTGCTCCCTCGTAGTCCCAGTCAATCAGGGAAAAGTATACACCGAATTTAAGATCATGGCGGCTGCATGCAGCCGCCAGATCCTCGAGAATATCCTTTTTATAAGGAGTGGCATCAACCACATCAAATGTAGTGAATTTGGAGTCGAACAGGCAAAAACCATCATGGTGTTTGGCTGTGATGACAATGGATTTCATTCCCGCCTCTCTGGCCAATAAGGCAACTGAATCGGCATCCCAGTAGGCTGGATTAAAGTGAGTAGCCAGTTTCCTGTATTCGGTGGTTGAGATTTTGGCGTGTCCCTTTATTTGCTCACTGTATCCGTTTATTTGTTGCTCATTCCATACGCCTGCCGGTATGGAGTAGAGACCCCAGTGGATAAACATGGAAAATTTCTGATTCTCCCATTGGCTCATTGCTTCCGCAAAGTTAATATGCTCAGCTTGTATAGGTTTTGAGCTACTCCTGGTGCAATATACCAATGACATTAAAACACCTATGGTTAAAAGAAATTTTGAAGGCAGTTGAACAAGCATAATGTGGAAATTAAAATTCTATAAATAACAGAGATCGTGGAATTCAAAGTGCAATAGGCGGTTTTAATACGGAATTTTTCATATCAAATGCCAATCCGATATAGTTCTTATTATTGAATTCAAATTCATCTATTATTTTCCAGTTCAGTTTTTTAGTGTGAGCTGCCATAGAGATTGCATTGACTTTGTTTATAAAGGTCACAGAGATTGGATATTTTTTCACAAATTCTAACCTCATTTCTTCAAAAAGCAGGTTTAACAGTCCGCTTCCCCGATATTTTTTATCTATACAAATGGGCCCGTACTGGAAACTATTTTCTGTGGTAATTTCACTTTCATTAAATGATAACACCGGGAAACGGGACACCATAAAGTTAAATATTTCCCATTGCTCAAAATACTTCCAGCTTCCGGCAAAAGCATAAGCCACAATGCCATCGTGCTCATTTTCGGCAACAAATATTCCGTTTTCCCTGATTATTTCTTCTATTTGAGCCTTCGTAAATGGCGTAGTCACAAACCCACTTTTCCGCTCAGCTTCAGTCAGTTTGCTAAATAAATACTTATCCTGAAGTGTTAAAACTCCCTCTATATCGTCATTGTTTCCAATTCTGGTTTGTATCATCATCGCTTTAGTGAATTCATACATGTTACGGCGCGCGATTCAGGCTTTCGGGTTGCATTGAAAGTTGAGCTATCCGTCAGGAATAATAATCGATAAAAGTACAAACTTTCTTATGATTGTCACATTTCCCGGCAATGGTTAATTAAAATTTCCGCTAAAGTGTCGGATATCTTTCATAGTTGAACCGGGAAATATACTTAAGCCGTAAAAAGTGCGAAACTATCTGTTCAGGACTGACAACCGGCAGAAATTATTTATTGAAATAGCAGGGAGGGTCAATTTGCAGTGAACAATTAATTTTAGACACACTGCAAGAGACAATTCACAGGAGATTGATCCGATCGGGTACATTTCGATTGTCATTTTAACGAATAGTCGTAAATTGGCCAACAATTCAACCAAAGACAGCGCGGGATGAAACTTCATTATTTAAGCATCAAATTGAGCCTGCTGATTTTATTGCCCACCATTCTGGCAGTTGCTCAGCCCAACACCCATTCCATCATCCCCGAACCGGTGAGTATTGAGATGGAATCGGGTACCTTCACCATCACTCCCAAAACAAGTATTCTGTTTGCTTCACCTTCTAATGAACTTTCAAAACTTGCCGACCTACTGGCTGAACGTCTTAGGTCAGCAACGCCCCCAGGGAGTGTAAATCATCACCTGCCCAAAAGAAATTACATCCTGCTAAAGCTTACTCCAGAAGCTCATGGCCATCCTGAAGGATATGAAATGGTGGTAGATAAGGAATCAATTACCATATCTGCGGTGAATGGAAAAGGTATTTTTTATGGCATCCAAACCTTATTTCAGCTTTTGCCTGCTGAATTTGAGAAATCAGAACCGGGCAAAACACATATAAACCGGAAAGTACCCATTTGCTCTGTCAAAGATTACCCGCGGTTTCCCTACCGTGGCATGCATCTCGATGTCAGCCGGCATTTTTTCCCGGTTGAATTCATCAAAAAATACATTGATCTTATGTCAGTGTACAAATACAATAATTTCCACTGGCACCTTACCGATGATCAGGGATGGCGGCTAGAGATTAAAAAATACCCACTGCTGACTGAGATAGGTTCCATGCGCACCTCTTCGCCCATTGGCCGCAGCGAAACCGGTGATCACATTCCTTATGGTGGCTACTACACTCAGGATGAGGCACGCGAAATTGTAGAATATGCGCGACAGCGCTACATTAATGTTATTCCTGAAATTGAAATGCCGGGTCATAGTCTGGGTGCACTTGCTGCTTACCCTGAGCTTTCGTGTACCGGCGGCCCTTTTGAAGTTTGGACCCAATGGGGCGTTGCAGATGACATTCTGTGTGCAGGAAATGATGAGGTCTTTCACTTTCTGGAAGAGGTACTCACAGAAGTCATGAATATTTTCCCTTCGAAGTATATTCACATAGGTGGCGATGAAGCGCCTGAAACCCGCTGGGAAAAGTGTACACGCTGCCAGAAACGCATGGCTGGCGAAGGTTTGAAGGATGCATACGAACTTCAGAGTTATTTTATACGCAGGATGGAAAAATTCCTGAATCAAAACGGCAGACAAATCATTGGTTGGGATGAAATCCTCGAAGGAGGTCTGGCTCCCGGGGCCACCGTAATGTCGTGGCGTGGAATGGAAGGTGGCATCGAAGCAGCAAAACTGGGTCATGATGTCATTATGACACCCGGAGCGCCCTGCTATCTTAATCATTATCAAGGATCAGTGGCTGAGGAGCCTTTAGCCATTGGAGGATACAATCCCATAAAAAGCGTTTACCGGTTTGAACCGGTTCCTGCCATTTTAAGCCCTCAGGAAAGCAAACATATTTTAGGCGCACAGGCAAACCTTTGGACGGAATATATTGCTGAGCCCGACCTGGCCGAATATATGGTTTATCCGCGGGCTTTAGCTTTGGCAGAAGTCAACTGGACACCAAAAACAAACAGAAACTGGGACCACTTCTCAATCCGGCTGGTAAAGCACTTTGATCTTCTTGAGGCCCGGGGCATTAATTTCAGTAAGAGTGCATTCAAAGTTTCAGTACAAACGATCTATGATACCCTCTCCAGTCAGATGAAAATAAGCTTGTCTGCTGATTTTCCCGGCTCCATAATTTGGTTTAATGAGCTAACGAATGGACAAAGTAAGGGATGGAGAAAATATACTGAACCTTTTATTCTTGAAGAAACAGCAGAAATTCAAACTGAACTTGAGCTGGCAGGAAAAAGAACCGGCAGGATTTCAAAAAAGTCCATAACCATTCACGATGCCTATGGCAGATTACCATTACTCAGTACCCCTTATAGTGCCCGGTATGCTGCCTCAGGTGCCCTCACTCTTATTGATGGACTACGGGCACATCCATTATCATATCATAGTGGCTGGTTGGGCTATTCCGGAGAAGATGCCCATGTGATGATTGATCTGGGCAAAATAATGATGATTAAGAATGTAAACATAGGATTTCTCTATAACCCCGTTGACTGGATTTTCCTGCCTGAAGAAGTTAAAATTGAGCTCTCACAGGATGGCATCCACTTTATTCCGGCACCCGGCATGCATCCCGTTCTGCTAACCACCCGTCAGCCTGCTGCTCTTGATTATAATGTGGTACAAATCAATAGCATGGCAAAATACATCAAAGTGATTGCCAAAAACATTGGAGTTTGTCCTGAGGGACATTGGGCAGCCGGTGAAAAAGCATGGCTGTTCCTGGATGAAATCATGGTTAATAAACCGGAGGAATAAGCACTCATCTTACCATGAAACGGGCAACCGCAATTTGTTGGTTTCCGGAAAGTCTTGCAATATAAACCCCTCTGGATAAACCACTTATATTTACCTGAACATAAGGATTTTGACCTATAATTTGTTCCCGCTGAAGGATACGTCCGCGCAGATCAACAATCTGAAGGTTTGAATAACTGGCCGAGAATGGAATTTCTAAAAACAAAATGCCATCTGATACCGGATTTGGATAAACTTTAATCTCATTGATTGTCGCCTGCTTAATTCCAATCGTTTCGTCCAGGGCAAAATTCTTCACAAAGTTCCAGATTTCGGCACTCGCATTAATATCGCGGTTGGTTATGCCAATTCCGGTTACCCCAATCGAACCCGGCCAGGTATGGCCGCCATTGATCACCTTGAGCAATTCCACGGCAACACCCTCGTTACAAGGCGACCAGGTTTGGCGCTGCACGGTGGAGCCTTCAGCCACCACATCGGGAAGATTTTCTATGACCGGAGTGCCCGGACAATTATTAAAACTGTTCCAAAAATCCAGCACCTGCTCTACCGAAGTATTGCCAAACCCACCATTGTAACTTACAACAAAATCATTTGTTCCATGAATGTGCAGTACCGGCATTGGCCGCGAAGGAATGCATGCTGCAAGAGAAGCGACCGTCATGGTACCTGAAACCGGTGCGATGGCTGCAATACGGTTGCCTGCCTCGCACGCCAGACGATAACTCATAAATCCCCCATTTGAGAATCCCGTAGAATAAACCCGGTTGAGGTCAATGTTGTATTGTGCATGCAGGGTATCTATCAATGCAGAAAGAAATCCCACATCATCGGCAGTAGATCCTCCTGAAAAGCCAACATTCCAGGCATTGGCAATCCCATCGGGATAAACCACGATAAAATTTCCTGTATCTGCAACCGCATTAAAACCACTAAATTCCATGATGCCTGCGCCTGTCTGGGTCAAGCCATGCAACGACAACAGCAAAGGAAAAGCTTGTGCCTGTGTATAACCCTGGGGTAAGTAAACAATATAGGTTCGGTCGACTCCGTCAAAATTAAAACTTGCATTAATTTGCGAAAATACCGGGGTAGTGGCAATCAAAAACAACATCATCAGCCACAATTTCCGATAAAAAGCATTGAAAGTAAAATATATTCCCATGTAAAATAGATTAAATGAATTTGGTCTTATTTGAACAAATTTAAAGGCCAAAAGTTAAATATGTTAATGACTTTAATATAGGTTTTCCATATTGTCCGATGAAAATCTGACAAAGCATGAGTTTGTCAATTCAATTTCTACACCATATAACATTCTGACTTACAGGAAATTGATTTCAGGTTTAATATTTATGCAGGAAGGCAACGGGTTGTAATCATGCTTTGTCCCGTATCTTATGTACAGACAATCAGACAATTTGATTGAAGCAAAGAACTTCAAGAATTTCACCGGACTACAATATTATCATTTATGAATCGGGCAAAAACAGGATTAATCGTTCTTTTGGTCTTTTTCAGCATACTGTCATATAAGGGCGTTTCTCAGCTCGAACCAGGGTTCAGTAAGATTGAATATCGGGAAATGCTAAAGATGGCAGCCAGTGTTGCGGACACTCCATGGGTAATTCAACGTTTTATCCCTGAGCATTTTAAACTGGCATACCGGTCGCCCGTATCAGGGCTGGAAAACCGTTGGGATTTGTGGATACATAAAAGCCAGGCGATTGCTGCCATCAGCATACGGGGCACTACGGGAAGTTCAGTGAGTTGGCTGGAAAATTTTTATGCAGCCATGGTACCCGCAAACGGCAGTTTGCGGCTTACCAAAACCCAATCCTTTGAATACCAGCTTGCAATCAATTCCAGAGCCGCAGTTCACGTTGGCTGGCTGATGGGGCTGGGCTATATGGCCGAAGGCATCCAAAGAAAAATTGATTCCTGCTATGCTTTGGGTTTTCATGATTTTTACCTGACCGGACACAGTCAGGGTGGAGGTATTTCCTATCTGCTCACCGCATATCTGCGTATGTTGCAAAAAAATGGCCAACTTCCCGAAGACATCAGATTTAAGACATACAGCAGCGCTGCACCCAAACCGGGAAACCTTTATTTTGCCTATGATTATGAATTACTTACTGCGGGAGGATGGGCCTTTAACGTGGTAAATACTGCAGACTGGGTTCCTGAGACACCACTTTCCGTTCAAACGATTAAGGATTTTAACAAAGTCAATCCTTTTGTTAATGCCAAAAATACCATAAAGAAACAGCCTTTTCCGAAAAGGATAATGATGAGCTATGCTTATGGAAAGTTAAACAGGCCAACCAAAAGTGCTGTAAGGAATTACCGTAAGTTCCTGGGCGGCACTGCGGGTAAGCTGGTGACAAAATCACTTAATGAATTTCAACCGCCGGATTATTTGAATGAAAATAATTATGTGAGAACCGGTCCAACCATCATATTGTATGCTGATGATCACTATTACGATATGTATCCGGACAATCCTGATAAGGTTTTTATGCATCACATGGCTGGACCTTATCTTTACTTATTGGAAAAACTCCCTTAAAATTATACCACGCAAATCTTTTTTTTGTAATTCAGGCAAAACAGGAGCCAATCAAAAAAACAAAACCCCTTACAGCTTCATCTGCAAGGGGTTAACAGTGCCCGGAACAAGACTCGAACTTGCACATACGTAAGTATACTAGTCCCTGAAACTAGCGCGTCTACCAATTCCGCCATCCGGGCATTCCCGTTTATTTCAAAAAAAGACAGCCAGAATCACTAAATTCCAACTGTTACCCGACCGATGCCGGATTTTGTGCCCAGGACAAGACTCGAACTTGCACATCCTTAAGGACACCAGCCCCTCAAGCTGGCGTGTCTACCAATTTCACCACCTGGGCAAATGGAGGCGCAAAGGTAAAAAATTTTTGAATAATGTAACACTGCAAATAATTTATTTTGGTTTTTTCCATAATCCAAAACAAATTACAGTTCAGAGAAGTTATTGTATAGATTATACTTGATTGTAAATCACGATTTTCCTGAATTATAGCTAAATTTGCAAAAAAAAATAATTTATGCTGTTGAGCATTATAATGTTGCTGGGTGGGTTTATTTTGCTTATCTTTGGGTCAAACTGGCTGGTAGACGGAGCTTCTGACTTAGCCCGCAGATTAAAAATTTCAGATATTGTAGTTGGTCTTACCATTGTTTCTATCGGCACCTCCTCTCCTGAATTGATCGTAAATTTAATTGCTTCCTTAAATGGGAATACAGATATTGCCATTGGCAATGTAGTTGGGAGCAATATTTTCAATGTGTTGATAATTTTGGGGGCAACCGCAATTGTAATGCCGGTATCCGTTAAAAGCAACACCACCTGGAAAGAAATACCTTTTAGCTTTATGGCTGCCATAGTTATTTTTTTTCTTGCCAATGATGAATTATTTAATGGTTACCCTGTTTCCGAAGTTTCGCGCACCGACGGTCTGATTTTACTTTCTTTTTTCGCCATCTTCATGGCCTACACCTATGCTCTGGCAAGGGGACATAACTATGTACCTGAAGTCAATTACAAGAAAACCACCATATTAAAATCCTCGCTCCTGATTCTGGCCGGGCTGGTAGGTCTATTCTTTGGAGGACGGTACCTGGTTTTGGGCGCCGTGGATATCGCCCTTTATATGGGCATGAGTGAATCTGTAGTCGGGCTGACCATTGTTGCAGCCGGCACATCATTGCCCGAACTTTTTACTTCAATTATTGCTGCACTTAAGAAAAAAGCTGATATTGCTATTGGCAATGTAGTTGGTTCCAACATCTTTAATATATTTTTAATACTTGGTGTTAGTGCGACTGTTAAACCTTTGCCTTTCAATCGTATAAACAATTTGGACATTTTGGTCATGATATTATCCAGTTTCCTGATGTTTGTTTTTGTATTTACCGGAAAAGGAAGAAAAATCGGACGGGTGGAAGGTGGACTGTTTGTAGCTATGTACCTGGTATATATTGGCATACTCTTAACCGGCAATCATCATATTCTGGAGCATATGTTTCGTTGATTTATAAAAACTGATTGCGTCATCAAATGGAGCATTTATTGCTTTTGTTTATAAAGTTAGGCCAGAGTATGGGCATTTATAAAAGGATTTGCCTATTTTTGTAGCAAGTGTTTGCAGATGTGACGCTGAAATTGCTCTTTTTTTAACTTAAAACGCGTATATGTTTACCAACGAAGACCTTCGACAGTTCCAAACCAAAGGAATTGATATAAAAGTAATAGAAAAACAAATTGAAAATTTTAAGGCCGGCTTTCCATACATTCAATTGGCATCTCCTGCTGTAACAGGCAATGGCATAAAATCGTTCAACGACAGTGAGGTGGAAAAGTTGCAGGCTTTTTACGATAAGCATGCAGAGGATTACGAAATCCTCAAATTTGTACCTGCCTCCGGTGCCGCCAGTCGTATGTTTAAAGACCTGTTCGAATTCCGTGAAAACAACACTGGCAAAGCAGATACAAAAAATGAAGAAGAAAAACTTCCCAAAGCCATCAGTCAGTTTTTTAATAATATTCAAAAATTTGCGTTCTACAACGATTTAAAAGCAGTTATGGAGCAGAATGATCTTTCCATTAAAACCCTGCTTTCAGCAAAAGACTATAACACCATTATTGATTACCTGCTGACTGAAAAAGGCCTGGGCTACGCTTCACTTCCCAAAGCCTTGCTTAAGTTCCATAGTTATGGTAAAGATGCCCGTATGGCTATGGAAGAGCACCTGGTTGAAGGCGCCAACTACTGTCAGAACAGCGAAGGCCGCGTGGGCATTCACTTTACCGTTTCGCCAGAACATGCCGACCGTTTTATTGATGAAATCAACCTCATCAAAGATAAGTATGAGAAAATGTTTGATGTGGTGTATGAACTTACCTTCTCCATGCAGAAATCATCTACCGATACCATAGCGGTTGACATCAACAATAAACCTTTCCGCAATGCAGATGAAAGCATAGTTTTCAGACCGGGCGGACATGGAGCACTTATTGAAAACCTGAATGACCGCGAGGGGGAACTTATCTTTATTAAAAACATTGACAATATTGTACCCGACAGTCTCAAGGAAGAAACTTACCGGTTTAAACGTGTCATAGGCGGATACCTGCTCGACCTGCAGCAACGTGTTGCTGATGCCATGGAAAAGCTGGAAGATGGTAATCCCACGGACAACGAAATAAAAAAAATCACAACGCTGGCCAAAGACAAACTTTCCATTGTACCCCCGGCTGATTTTGATCAATGGGGCCGGATGGAGAAAATCGATTTCCTTTTCACCAAACTCAATCGACCGCTCCGGGTGTGCGGCATGGTTAAAAATGAAGGGGAACCCGGTGGTGGGCCTTTCTGGGTAAAAGATTCAGAAGGTCAGTTATCCCTGCAAATTGTGGAATCCTCACAGGTTAATCCCGAGGATCCTCAGCAACGGGAAATCCTCTCGAAATCAACGCATTTCAATCCGGTTGATCTGGTATGTTATGTACGGGATTATAATGGCGAACTTTTCGACCTGCGTGAATATGTTGACCCTATGACCGGTTTTATTTCCATTAAATCCAAAGACGGTCGGGAACTGAAGGCACAGGAACTCCCCGGATTGTGGAATGGAGCCATGGCCGATTGGATTACGGTATTTGTTGAAGTGCCCATTGCGACCTTTAATCCGGTGAAAACCATCAATGATTTGCTCAGAAAAGAACATCAGGCCTGAGCCATGAAAAAGCCCGAAATAACCCCCGGCATCACCATTGAAGAGCTTATCGACCACTTCCCTGAAGCCAATGCTTTTCTGATAAAGCGCGGACTACCCTGTATTATCTGTGGGGAGCCGGTTTGGGGTACTTTAGCCGAACTTGCCCGTGATAAAAAGTTTACCGAAGATGAAATCGCGCAACTTACCGCAGATTTAAAAGCCCACCTTTCGGTTTAAGGCGCCAACCGTTCTTTCATCCAGTTTCTGTCCTTCTTTCGGCAACACCGGATATGGTCGTGCAATCGGCCCGGACGGCCCTGCCAGAATTAAATTTCTTCTATTATGATGGCATGACCGCCCGTTATTTTACCTCTAATTTCTCCTAAAAAAAGGGGGAGAACCTGAGCGGTTAAACTAATAGGAGCAGCATCCACTCCCTCCCTATTCACAGGAAGGGCTGGGGAGGGTTAAAAGTACAAAATCTGTTTACTTCCTTTACATTGGGAGGCTGGGAAGGGCATAAGTAGTGCCTGCTTAAAAACTTAACTTTAAGGCGCTAACCGTTCTTTCATCCAGCTTCCGTCCTTCTGTTGGCGAAACCGGATACGATCATGCAGTCGGCCAGGGCGGCCCTGCCAGAATTCAATTTCTTCTATTGTGATGGCATAACCGCCCCAGTGCTTCGGGCGTTGAATGGGGTAGTCGGCTCCCCTGTTCATTATTTCATTGAAATCATTTTCCATCACTTCCCGATTTTCAATCGGCTGACTTTGCGGTGAAATTATCGCGCCAATCCTGCTTTCGCGGGGACGGCTGTTGAAGTAAGCATCTGATTCGCTCTCCGGAATTTTGGAAACAATTCCATTGATCCTTACCTGCCGCTCCAGCTCATGCCAAAAAAACAGGGCAGCCACCTTTGGGTTTAACTCCATTTGCCTGCCCTTGGCACTGTGATAATTGGTAAAGAAGACCAATGCATTGTCTTTCAATTCTTTTAGCAGCACTACCCTCGAAACTGGCCGGCCATCCTTATCAACGGTGGAAAGCACCATGGCCGTTGGTTCGCTTACCAGGGAGGTGATGGCCTGTTGCAGCCATTGTCCAAAAAATTCAAAAGGATCGTTTCCTACACTTTGCTCATTAAGTGCACCTTTGGCATAGTTCAAACGAATATCAGAAAGATTCATGGTATTTTTTTGATGAAACAAGTGCTGCCGGATTCTGTTCAATGCATGGATAAAAGGAACTTTAAATCAGAACACTGACTTATCTTCCATCTTCCACACTTCACCTGACTGATTCTTTATTCCGGCAATACGATTAAAAACGGATGATTAAAATTAAAAAACTACTTTGCTCTTAAATATTGCAGCGGCCATTGCACATCACTTCCAAGGATTCTGGCTGCATGCAACGGAAAATGAGGATCATCCAGTGAAGCCCTGCCAATCAGAATCAGATCAGCCTTTTCAGAAGAGAGAATTTCTTCAGCCTGTTGAGCGGTTGTAATCAAACCCACGGCAGCCGTTGGTATGCCGGCCTGATGTTTAATCTGATGGGCGAAAGCCACCTGATAGCCGGGTTCAAAAGGGATGACTGCATCAGGCACCAGTCCTCCCGAAGAGCAGTCAATCATATCAACACCTCTGGTTTTAAGGATGGCAGAGAGTTTAACGGATTCCTCAGGATTCCAGCCACCTTCCATCCAATCGGTAGCCGATATACGCACCAATAGCGGCAGGTTTTCAGGCCACACCCCACGCACTGCCTCAAGCACCTGGAGCAACAGCCGGACGCGGTTTTCGAATCTGCCACCGTAATCATCGGTACGGTTATTTGAAAGTGGTGAAAGAAATTGATGAAGGAGGTAACCGTGAGCGGCATGGATTTCCACAACTTCATAACCAGCTTCAAGCGCACGGCTGGTAGCTGCTCTGAAATCATCTATCACTTTTTGAATACCGGCAGCGTCAAGTGCCCTGGGTGAAGTTTCATCCGGTTTAAAAGATATTGCTGAGGGAGCTACCGTTTGCCAGCCTCCCTTTTCAGTCGGGAGTTTACCTCCTCCCTTCCATGAAACCGCACAGCCGGCCTTCCGGCCTGCATGGGCCAGTTGAATTCCCGGCGTGGCTCCATGCAATTTTATAAATTCAACAACAGGTTTAAGTGCCTCCATCTGGATTTCGTCGTATAATCCCAGATCAGCAGGGGAAATACGTCCCTCAGGCGAAACTGAAGTGGCTTCCTGCATGATAAGTCCGGCTCCGCCTACTGCCCGGCTGCCAAGATGAACCAGATGCCAGTGATTGGCAACTCCATCCAATGCAGAATACTGGCACATAGGTGATATACCTATGCGGTTGCGCAAGGTAACGCTACGCAAACTTAAGGGCTCAAAAAGTAATGACATGATACAGCTTCATTATATTTGTAATGAATCGAGTAGGAGGGAAATAAAATAGTTTTCCTCCTATTTTATTTTCCGTCCTCTCACACCACCCTACGTACCGTTCGGTATACGGCGGTTCCCTAATAATTTACTCTGACCAATCGATAATTCCGATTGATCTTTGCTGAAAGCGTTGTTTTCAGTTATCCCAATGAAAGTCTGCCCTCCCACATAGTCTTCGGATGCCGTCCTATTCTTCTGTGGGCAGGTCTCTGGTGTATCAGAGATTTTCTGCTTTCCTTCTTTCATCGGGTAACTTTCATTTACTGCTTCCATATTAAGGCTCGGCCCTTCCCGTAACTGTCGTATTACGGTACTATGACCTCGGCTGACTTCTCACAGTAAATCTTGTTTCAACCGTGCTTCATTCTCCGTTTCCGCTCATCTGTGAGATCTCCCCGGATAAGAACATTAACTTTCATCCCATCTATCTGCTGCATCTACCTTGGTTACTCCGGACAG
>DHSR01000038.1 GCA_002410555.1 Bacteroidales bacterium UBA5281
ATTTTCCCTTCTTTTAGGTTGGTGGCCATTTGCGAAAAATCCAATACTTTGTTTACCAGGTCGTCATCGTCCATAAATTCACCCTCCGGATGAATGGCCAGTTGTTCTTCGTTTCTTTCCTTATTGCAAGCGGGGGCGATGTACATTAAAATGGCTGCCATTCCTGCTAAAAGGGCGATTTTCCTGATTTTGTTTGTTTTCAAGGTACGAAAACTGAATTAGTAAAGTATTTTTACAATAAAATTAAAGTAATTTGCATTCATTTTTTCTGCGACTAATATAAACTAAAATTGTAATAAGCAGATTAATATTGCATTAAAATGTTAAAAAATTGTTAAAAAATTATGAAAATTTGACCGAAGTGTGCTGTCATCAACTCAATTTCATCTATTAAAAGGGACAAATGAGTTGGGGGAACCTGTTAATAATCAAGGGTGTAAAGGGTAAATAAGATTTATAGTTTGATCGGGTTATTCTAATAAGCTGCTCACTTCAATAAAAGTGATTTTGGGGATTACGTCCACCAAATTTATGGGTAATCTGGGGATTGTGCTTATCGAATTACAGTTTTCCGCTACAATTACTATAATAAATTTTCCTTTTTCAATCAAATTGGAAAGAATCAGTGAGAATGAAATATTATACTTTAAGAGTTGATTTAACTCTTTCAACAGCACATGGTTATCAACGCCCATGATGGGAATTTTTATCAAAAGTAGGCAAATTTTGAATTGTGAAATTAGGATAAAGTTTTTTGAATCAATACCCAGGATTGACTCAAGATAATTCAACTTATAGAATCTATTGATTTTCAACCTTATATTTCGTATATTTGTTGAAAGTCTTTCAAAAATGCCTTATCCCGATCATTCCTCTTTCAGGAGTCTTGGTTTCTATTTACTGGCTGTTACCTTATGGGCATGTCAGGGAAACAGCGTGGAGACTATCGAAGTAGCAACATTGGAGAGTCCGGAGGTGGAACCCGTCATCGTTTACGATGCATCAGATTCTCTGTTGATGGGGCTCAATGTCTTCAATCTTGACTCTGTACTTAAAAATGCATCCTTCGCCTATCTTATTTATGATGCAACCACCGACAGCATTATTGCGGAACGAAATCCCGATCTCAGTCTCGTACCGGCCTCTACCATCAAACTATTTACCACGGCCGCGGCGCTCGAATTACTGGGACCAGGTGCACATTTCGGAACACGACTGCTTTATGACGGTGAAATTGAGAACAGGATTTTAAAGGGCAACCTGATTATTAAGGGTGGTGGCGATCCTACTTTCTGCATAGGGGAGCAAACCATGAATAAAGTTTTTGCAGCATGGGGAAGCAGTGTTGCCCAATTGAATATTGATTCCATTACAGGCGATATTATTGGTGATGCCCGGATTTTTTCTGAGGATTTTATCCCTTACACCTGGACCTGGGGCGAAATAAACCTGGGCTATAGCGCTGCACCTTCCGGCTTATCCTTTAACGGGAATTTATTCAGGTTGGTGTTTGATCCCAACAGCAAGGATTTAATTATTCCCCAGGCCGGCGACCTGGCCTTGACGCATCCAAACAGTGCTTACCTTAACCAGACAGCAATTTATGATGCGGATGATGAACTCTACCTGGTTGGCTTTCCCAATAGCTCCGAAAAGAAAATCCGCGGAACAGTGAGGGAAGGCACCACCAAAGCTGAGGTTGTGGGCGTTATCCACGATCCTGCACTGCTGGCCGCTACACTTTTCAAAAAAAAACTGATGGACAAGGGAATTCATGTTTCGGGGGTTGCAAGGTCCACTTTGGCAACGGATTCACTAAGGGCAAGAGACACATCACAAACCAGACACCAAATTGCTGCTGTTGGCTCACCATCTGTAGATTCTATGGTGTATAGTGTAAACCATCACAGCAACAACTTCATGGCCGAGACACTGCTGAAACATCTGGGCGTCAAAAAAAAAGGTTATGGAAGTACTGAGGCTGGTGTTGAAGCAGTCTATTCATTCATGAAAAGTAAAAGCATTGATGTGTCAGGATTTTATATGTTTGACGGCAGCGGCATTTCCAGGTTCAATGCCATAACCGTAAACCAACTGGTGCAGTTGCTCAAATACATGCAACATTCACCCGATTCGGCTGCCTTTATTTCCTCCTTAGCGGTGGCCGGACAGTCGGGGACACTGAGCAAAATGTGCCTTGATTCTGAGGCCATGGGTAATATTCAGGGCAAAAGCGGAACCATGTCGCGCGTAAAAAGCTATGCAGGGTATGCCAAATCGCGCAGTGGCCACACCCTGATCTTTGCAATTATTGTCAATAACTTCAACTGCAGTTCGGTTGAAATGCGTTCAAAAATTGAAAATATCCTAAATCTTATGGCGACAATGTGAGGTTGAAAATATTGTACCAACAATTGTTTAACCTCTCCTGTTTTGTTACCTTGTATCCATCAGAAATAAATGCGCTGAGTCCTTCCGGAGCAGCGCATTTTTATGACTTCAAAAATAAAATCAGCAGTGGAAGTCTCCATCGGGTACTTCCATTGCTGATAAAAATGTTTAAACCTTTGCCAGATTCACGGTAAAGTGGCGCATAATGGGCGCTTCGCCTGTAATGCGCAGACCTTTTACAATACTTTGTCTATGTTCATATACATTGGCCAGGGCTGTGGCCACATAGTCCATGTGGTTGTTGGTATAAACCCTGCGGGGAATGGCCAGGCGCAACAATTCGAGCGACGGGTATCGGTTTTCGCGGGTTTCCGGATCGCGGTCAGCAAGTAAGGCACCAATTTCTACCCCGCGAACTCCTGCTTCCAGATACAATTCTACGGCAAGTGTCTGCGCCTGAAACTGCTCTTTGGGCACTTGAGGCAGAAATCTTTTGGCATCCACAAAAATGGCATGTCCACCAAAAGGATGCTGTACCGGCACGCCAAAATCAACCAGGCACTGTCCGAGGTAAGCTACCTGTCCGATTCTGGTTTCAAGATAATCGAATTCGGTACCTTCACGCAAGCCCTGTGCCAGCGCATTCATATCCCGTCCCGACATACCACCATAAGTGATGTAGCCTTCAAACATGATGTTGAACATAGAAGCCTTTTCAAACAACTCTTTTTCACGCATGGCAATAAATCCACCCATATTTACAATGGCGTCTTTCTTGCTGCTCATGGTCATGGCATCGGCAAAGGAAAACATCTCAAGTACGATTTCGCGTATCGTTTTATCGGCGTATCCTTTTTCGCGGATTTTGATAAAATAGGCGTTTTCAGCAAAGCGGGCAGAATCATAAATTACACGTATACCATATTTATCTGCCAACTGTCTAACCTGGCGCATGTTCTCAATGGAAACAGGCTGTCCGCCGGAAGAGTTACAGGTAACAGTAACCACGATAAACGGAATTTTTTCTTTGGGATGACTGCGCAGCACATCTTCTAACTTGTTAAGATCCAGATTGCCTTTAAAAGGATAATCTATCTGTGTATCAAAGGCTTCGTCAATGGTGCAATCTATGGCCCTGGCTTTACGGTATTCAATGTGTCCTTTGGTGGTGTCGAAGTGCGAATTGCCGGGGACGACGTCGCCCTCATGAACCAGTGCTGAGAACAATACATTTTCAGCGGCGCGACCCTGATGGGTGGGTAAAAAGTATTCGAAGCCAAGCAGCTCGCTGATGGCATCTTTCATTTTGAAGTAGGAGGAAGCACCTGCGTAACTCTCGTCACCAAGCATCATTTCACTCCATTGACGATCACTCATGGCACCGGTTCCTGAATCGGTGAGCAGGTCGATGAAAACCTGGCTGCTTTTGAGTTTAAATAAATTGTAATTGGCTTGTTTAATCCATTCCTCACGCTCTTCACGCGTACTTTTACGAATGGGTTCAATCATTTTGATTTTATAGCTTTCGGCGAAAGGTAATTCCATGGTAATGAGGTATTAATTTTAAAAAATCGGTTAATTTCTATGCGGGAAATCTAATGGAGGGAGATTAAAATGCATATTCGTCCCGGTTTTTCAGGTTCCGGAAGATAGTCTTGTTGGTGAGCCGGTAGATATATTCTGATGACATTTTTGATACTAAGGAATGGCCAAAAGTAAATCATTTTTTAAAAACAAACCACTTTTTACAGTTTAATTGAGTTTTTAGTACTCGTGAAGCTGAATGAAATGTGATCCTATTTTGGTGTACAATCTTACAAAAAATTATTTTAATTGCCACCCATTTATTAATATTTTTTATCTTGCAGTCGCTTTGCACACCTAAAATCAACAATTATGACACGACAAATCGCATTTATCATAGCCCTGTTGATTACCCTGGGCATCTTTACATATACCATTTCCAGGCTCGTTTCTTATTTTCGGATAACCAAAGCGTTTCCCGTTGGACAATGGGGCAAACGTGTAGCAGTGATGCTGCGTGTAGCTATCGGACAAACCAAAATTTTTCGGTTTCCGTTCATAGGTCTGGTGCATGCCCTGGTTTTCTGGGGCTTTATGGTCATTACCCTGGGAAGCATTGAAATGGTTATCGATGGCGTTTTTGGCCTGGATCGCAGTATGTCGTCCACGGGTTGGTTTTATGATTTTGTAATGGCATCGGGCGATATAATGGCTTATGTGATTATTATTGCTATGCTTATATTTCTTTTCCGGAGGTTATTTATGACCATTCGCCGCTTCAAAGGCATTGAAATGCAGCTAAAATCCAAACTGGATGCCATCATTGCGCTCTGCATTATATTTATGCTGATGTTGTCGCTTGCAGGCATCAACCTCACCTATATCCAGCTTCATCCTACTAATTATTCAGGTGTGTTTCCCATCAGCGCATTGCTGGTTCCACAACTTTTCACATTGGGGACACAGCCTTTTATGCTGCATGAAGTTTCCTGGTGGACGCACATACTGCTGATCTTTCTTTTTGCCAATATCCTCCCATATTCCAAACATTTCCACGTATTTACCTCCGTGCCCAACGTATTTCTCAGCCGGCTTGAACCTCTGGGTTATTTGCCCAATATGGAAAATGTAATGGCTGAGGTAAAACTGATGATGAATCCCGAAACTGCTTTTGCCCCGCCGGCTGAAGAAGTGCCTGCGGTGCCTGCCCGCTTTGGTGTAAAAGATGTGGAAGATGTTACCTGGAAAAATTATCTGGATGCACTGGCCTGTACTGAATGCGGACGCTGTACCTCGGTGTGCCCCGCAAATATCACCGGCAAGTTGCTTTCCCCCAGGAAAATTTTTGTTGACCTTAGGGCCAGAATGAAAGAAAAAGGACCCGGGCTGTCAAAAGACAGTAATTATGACGACGGTAAAGCATTGCTTCGCGATTATATAACTCCTGAAGAATTATGGGCTTGTACCACATGCAATGCCTGTGCCCAGGAATGCCCCATAAACATCAATCATCCTACTTTAATCCTTGACATGCGTCGCTATCTGGTGATGGAAGAAGCTGCCGCACCCCCAGCGCTCAACACCATGTTTACAAACATTGAAAACAATGGCGCGCCCTGGCAATTCCCGGCTGAAGACAGAATGAAGTGGGCCGAATCCTTATAATAGTTTAACTGCTGAATTTAAATGAGTAACATCCTATGCAAACAAATAAAATAGTTGTCCCCTTAATGTCTGAGATGTCAGCACGTGGCGAAGCTCCCGAATACCTGTTCTGGGTGGGTTGTGCAGGCGCTTTTGATGAGAGATATCAGAAAGTTACCCGCGCCTTTATAAAGCTGCTTCATCATGCAGGAGTGAGTTATGCCGTGCTTGGCACAGAAGAAACCTGCAATGGTGATCCTGCAAGGAGGGCGGGAAATGAAATGCTTTTCCAGATGCAGGCAAATATGGTAATGGAGACCTTCAGGAACTATGCCATAAAAAAAATAGTTACTTGCTGCCCGCACTGTTTCAACATCTTCAAGAATGAATATTCTGATCTGGGTGGTTTTTATGAGGTAATTCACCATTCACAATTTCTGAAACAACTGGTGGACGAGGGCAAAATAGAAGCTGATCCAGAAATCTTCAACGATAAGTCCATTGTTTTTCACGACCCATGTTATCTGGGCAGGGGAAATCAGGAATATGATGCTCCGCGTAATGTAATTGCCGCGCTAAAAGCAAAAACCATTGAAATGCCCCGGAATAAAAGCAATGGGCTTTGCTGTGGTGCCGGAGGTGCCCAGATGTTTAAAGAGGCCGAACCCGGCAACAAAGAGGTGAATACCGAACGTACCGAGGAAGCTCTGGCTACCGGAGCTGATATTGTAGCCACGGCCTGCCCCTTCTGCATGACCATGCTTACAGATGGCATTAAGTTCAAAAATAAAGAAGAAGAGGTGAAAAATTACGACATCGCCGAACTGTTAGCGATGGGTCTGGGGTTGTAATTTCGGATTTTTTACATCCTGAATACACCGTATTTGGTGTCTTCCCAATGTTTGTTCATGGAAGCCGAAATGCCCATAGCCAGAATCTTTCGGGTGTCTACCGGATCAATAATGCCATCGTCCCATAAGCGGGCAGTACTATAATAGGCTGAACCTTCTTCCTCGTACTTGTCAAGAATGGATTGCCGAAGGGCTTCTTTTTCGGCTTGCGGAAAATCCATGCCTTTGGCCAGAAGTTGTTCTTCTTTAACGGTAATCAATACGCCGGCTGCCTGCTCGCCACCCATCACCGAAATTTTCGCATTGGGCCACATAAATAACAGCCTGGGTTCATAAGCACGACCTGCCATGGCATAATTTCCGGCACCAAATGAACCTCCGAATACCACCGTGAACTTTGGCACCCGGGCATTGGCTACTGCATGTACCAATTTTGCTCCATCGCGGGCGATACCCCGGCGTTCATACTCCTTGCCTACAATAAAACCCGTGATATTTTGTAAAAATAATATGGGCACTTTGCGTGAAGTGCACAGTTCAATAAAATGTGCCCCCTTTAATGCTGTTTCTCCGAAAAGTACACCGTTGTTGGCAATTATCCCCACGGGAAAGCCCATAATGTGTGCAAAACCAGTTGTAATTGTGGGTGCATAGCGGGCCTTGAATTCATGAAAACGGCTCCCATCAACAATACGGGCAATAATCTCTTTGGAATCTACCGGCTTTCGCAGATCTACAGGAGCGATGCCGTACAGCTCATCGGGGTTGTAATAAGGTTCCGCAATTGGCTGTAAGTCAAGCGGCTGACGGTCTGATGGTTTTAAGGTTCGGAAAATATCCCGGCAAATGCGGATAGCATGCTGATCGTTTTCGGCCAGGTGATCGGCCACGCCAGAGATGGAGGTATGTACTTCTGCCCCGCCCAGCTCTTCGGCAGTCACCTCTTCGCCGGTGGCAGCCTTTACCAGTGGAGGGCCACCAATAAAAATAGTGCCCTGATTGCGTACAATAATGGTTTCATCGCTCATAGCGGGAACATAAGCCCCGCCTGCGGTGCAGGATCCCATTACAATGGCAATTTGCGGAATGCCTTCACTCGACATGCGTGCCTGATTGAAGAAAAACCGGCCAAAATCATATTTATCCGGAAACACATTGGCCTGATCGGGTAAGAAAGCGCCTCCTGAATCCACCATATAAACACAAGGCAAATGGTTTTCCATGGCAATTTCCTGCGCCCGCACATGTTTCTTGATGGTTTCCTGCATGTAAGTGCCCCCTTTTACCGTAGCATCATTGGCCACAATCATGGCTTCCCGGCCATGAATAACACCAATGCCGGTTATAATTCCCGCCGAAGGAAATTCATTATTGTGAATACCAAAAGCAGCCATAGGTGAAAGTTCCAGAAAGGGTGTATTGGCATCCACCAGTAAATCAATTCTTTCGCGGGCCAGTAATTTTCCCCGTGCTTTATGTTTTTTAACCGATGCCGGGGATGCTCCGTGAATGGTTGCGGCCATCCGCTGTCTGAACTGTCCGAGCAATTGCCGGTAGGAGTCGTAGTTAGACTTAAACTCAGCCGAAGCCGTGTCAATTTTTGATTCGATGCGATACACTATGGACAGTTTTTAAAGTATACATTAAATAAACCGGCTCTGATCTGATTCATTTTATAAACATTGAAAAAAGTGGGATGTTCAGTAAAAAACGCATTACTATTCATGCAGTGCAATAGAAAAAGCAAACTTAACGAACTTTTTTGTATCGAAACTTCCCTGCTTATTTTATGGCTTCTTTCAGCAATGTGCGTATTGTGTTCACTATTCCGGCAGTATCAAACCCACATTCTGCGTATAATTCTTCTACCGTTCCCTGGCTAATATACTGATCAGGAATGCCCAACAGGGTAACTTTAGCCTGATAATGATTCGCTGCCATGAATTCGACTACGGCTGAGCCCAGCCCGCCGGTAACGGTTCCATCCTCTATGGTAATTATCTGTTCATAATTGCTAAAAGCTTCATGAAGCAAATTTTCATCCAATGGTTTCAAGAACCGCATATCGAAATGACCCACTGAAATATTTTCTTGTTGAAGCAAATTACAGGCGTCAGCCGCAAAATTTCCGGGGAGACCTATACTAAGCAAAGCTATATTATTCCCTTTCCTCAAATATCGTCCGGTGCCAATCTGGATTTCACTAAAAGGTTGCTTCCAGTTGTTTGAAACGGCCCTTCCCCTTGGATAGCGGATAACGAAAGGCCCTTTGTTTTCCAGTTGGGCAGTAAACATCAGATTGCGCAATTCCACCCCATCCATTGGCGCCGAAATGATAAGTCCCGGGACAGGCCGAAAATAGGCGAGGTCATAAGCCCCGTGATGTGTTGGCCCATCTTCACCTACCAATCCGCCACGGTCGAGGCAAAAAACAACATTTAGTCCTTGCAGCGCAACATCGTGAATAACCTGATCATAAGCACGTTGCATAAATGAGGAGTAGATGTTACAAAAAGGAATCAAACCCCTGGCAGCCATACCGGCAGAGAAGGTAACTGCATGTTGCTCTGCAATGCCTACGTCAAATGCACGTTCAGGCATCACACTCATCATCATATTTAATGAACATCCAGTAGGCATAGCAGGGGTTACACCTACTATTTTATCATTCATTCCGGCAAGTTCTATAATGGTCTTTCCGAAAATATGCTGATACTTAGGAGGAAGGGATTTACAAGGTCTTTCAATGATTTCACCCGTGGTTTTATCGAAAATTCCCGGAGAATGGTAACGTATCTGATCCAGTTCAGCCTGTTTGAACCCTTTGCCTTTAACGGTAATCACATGCAGGAGTTTGGGCCCGGGTATCTTCTTCAGGTCAGTCAGTAATTTGGTGAGCCGGATAACATCGTGACCATCTACAGGCCCGAAATACCTGAAATTAAACGATTCAAAAAGGTTGCTTTTTTTCCAGATGGTCGATTTCAGTGCATTCCCTATCTGTTTGACTACCGCACGGGAATTCTTCCCATAGCTGGTATTTCCACCCATCAGTTTCCAGATACTGTCCTTAAATTTATTATAGGTTCTTGAAGTCACGATATCGAGCAGATATTCGCGCATGGCCCCTACACTGCGGTCGATGGCAATGCCGTTGTCATTTAGAATTACCAACAGGTTTGTATTTGAAACCCCGGCATTGTTCAGGGCTTCCATAGCCATACCGCCGGTCATGGCACCGTCTCCGATAACGGCGATATGCTGTTCAGAAGTGTTATTTTGTAATCTGGCAGCTATGGCCATGCCCAATGCTGCTGATATGGATGTGGAAGCATGTCCCACCCCAAAAGCATCAAATTCACTTTCATTCATTTTGGGAAAACCACTCAATCCACCCCGCATACGGTTGGTATAAAACCGGTCGCGTCTTCCGGTAATGATCTTGTGGGCGTAAGCCTGATGACCTACATCCCAGATCAGCTTGTCATTGGGAGTATCAAAGGCGTAGTGAAGGGCTGTTGCAAGCTCCACGGCACCCAAACTGGCACCCAAATGACCAGGGTTGGCTGAGATTACCTCAATGATAAACTGCCGCATTTCATCACACAAGACAGGAAGTTGATCTACATCGAGCTTCCTTAAATCGGCCGGTGAGTTAATCTTTTGAAGCAATTTACCTGGAGTGGTCAACATGTTTTAAGATACCTGAGTGCAGGCAAAATTACAAATAAATAGCAATGCTCCCAGAAAAGTCCCCCAACATAAAGTCACTATGATCGCAAGTCGCTGACTGACTTCCATTTTATGCTCATAACTTAAGGTACATTTCGGTTCGTCTTGAAAATAAACCCCCCGGCTTAACATAACATTTATTCACCTGTACTTTTAAATGTAGTAAATTTGCAGTCTTACTTTCAAAGTATTTAAAACATGAACATTATCATTGCCGGTGATGGCGAGGTTGGTTTCTATCTGGCCAAAATGCTTTCTGGCGACAATCACAATATTACCATAGTTGATCCCCATCAGGAATTACTCAAAATGGTGGAAAGCCATACCGATTTGCTTACCATTACCGGCGATTCCACTTCTATTCAGGTGCTCGAACAGGCCGATGTGCGCAAAGCTGATCTGCTTATTTCAGTGGTTCATGATGAAAAAATCAACATTACCACCTGTGTAATTGGCAAAAAATTAGGAGCACGGCGCACCATTGCCCGCATCAACAATACTGAATACCTCACCATAGAAAACCGCGAAATAATGCGTTCCCTGGGCATTGATGTAATGGTATGCCCGGAGCGTTTGGCTGCCAAAGAAATAGTAAAACTCCTCGGACAGACCGCTGCCGTCGAAATATTTGATTTTTCTGAGGGCCGGCTTTCGTTGTTTCTGATTAAGCTGGATGAAAAGGCTGCCGTACTGAATAAAACATTAAATCAGGTGGCTCACGAAAATCCGAGGTTGGATTTCAGGGCCATTGCCATCAACCGAAACAATAAAACCATTATACCTAAAGGGGATGATGAGTTTAAACTGAACGATCTGGCCTATGTAATTACCAAACCTGATGGAGTAGAGGCGCTATTGAAACTGGGAGGAAAAGAGAAACTTGACATTCGAAATGTAATGATAGTTGGTGGGGGACGCATCGGCCGCAAAACCGCACGAAGCATTGAGCGGAATATGAATATTAAGCTGATTGAAATAGATAAGGAACGCTGTCTGAGTCTGATAGATCAACTGGAGCATACCCTGATTATCAATGCTGATGCAAGAGATATAGAATTACTTGAAGATGAAGGCATTAGAAACATGGATGCCTTTATTTCAGTAACCGATGATTACGAGACCAACATCCTCACCTGTCTGCTGGCTCAGCGCTTCGGAGTAAAGCGGGTAATACCCCTGGTTGAAAATATTGATTATATCGAAATCTCTCACAGCATTGGCCTGGAGACGATCATTAACAAAAAGTTAATTACAGCTTCGTATATTGTGCGCTTTACGATGGATGCCGAAGTTACCTCTATTAAATGTCTGAGCGGAATTGATGCTGAGGTACTTGAATTTGTAGTGAAGCCTGGAGCTTACGTCACCCGGCGACCTATCCGCAACATCGACATTCCCCGGGGCAGCATTATAGGTGGCATCATACGAGGTAGCCAGAGCTTTATTGCCGTTGGTGACTTTCAGATACAGGAAGGCGACCGGGTGGTAATATTTGCCGTTCCGGGTGCCATTGCCAGGGTTCAGGAGTTGTTTAATTAGTTTTCCGTATCTTTCGACTCTTTTTCTCTACAGTTTCTCATGGCCGGCTTTAAAAAAATCAACTTTAGCGCAATTTCTAAAATCACCGGTATGCTGCTGCTGATTGAGGGATTTTTTATGCTTTCAGCACTTGTATTTTCAGCGTGGTACAATCCTGTTAATAGCGAAAACCTCGTTTTTTTTAGTCCCGAAAATGATTTTTTACCCATATTGGCATCGGGTCTTTTTATTGTGATTCTGGGATTTATTTTATGGCTCAGCAACGACACCCTTAACCAGAATTCTATTGGAAAACGGGAAGGTTACATTATTGTGGCCTTTACCTGGATCATTATTTCGCTGTTCGGGGCCCTGCCTTATGTGCTATCGGGCGTAACTCACAGCTATACCAACGCCTTCTTCGAAACCATGTCGGGGTTTACTACCACAGGGTCCACCATCTTTTCAGATATTGAAGCCCTGCCAAAAGGTATATTGTTCTGGCGAAGCATGACGCATTGGATTGGAGGTATGGGTATTATTGTGCTTACCCTTGCAGTATTGCCTATCCTTGGTATTGGTGGAATGCAATTGTTTGTGGCTGAAGTACCCGGAGTAACCCCCGACAAACTACATCCCCGCATTACGCAAACCGCCAAGCGATTGTGGATGATTTATGTAGCACTTACCCTGGTGCAAACGCTGCTGCTTTCCCTGGGTGGAATGTCATTGTTTGATGCACTGTGTCATGCTTTCGGTACTATGGCAACCGGAGGATTTTCAACCAAAAACGATTCTATCGCTGGGTTCTCACCTTATATTCAGTATGTTATCATATTATTTATGTACCTGGCAGGCATCAGTTTTACCCTGCATTATTTCATCTTAAAAAAACAATTTTCAAAAGTATTTCACAACGAAGAGCTGCGACACTATACACAAATACTTGTAATATCCACCATTTTTATCGCCATTACATTGATCGTGGTAGATCACATGCCTGCTCGCGAAAGTATTCGTCATTCCCTGTTTCAGGTAGTATCCATTGTAACCACTACCGGATTTATTACCAGCGATTACCTGATCTGGCCTTTCTCTACCTGGATGCTCTTGTTTTTGCTGATGTTTACGGGTGGCTGTGCCGGAAGTACCGGTGGAGGCATTAAAATTGTACGTATTATCCTGATGTTTAAAAATAGCCTGCTTGAACTCAAACGAATGGTGCACCCAAACGCCATCTTACCGGTAAGATTAAACGGAAAAGCCATTTCTCAACAAATAATTTTTAATGTACTGGCCTTTTTCCTTATCTATATACTTATATTTGGCTTTGGATCATTAATCATGTCATTTCTGGGCCTTGATTTTGAATCAGCAGTGGGTTCTGTAGCTGCCAGCCTTGGAAATATTGGCCCCGGTCTGGGTGTGGTTGGTCCGGTACTTAATTATGGGGTATTGCCCGATCTGGCAAAGTGGTTGCTGGCATTCATTATGCTGCTGGGCCGTCTTGAATTGTTTACCGTACTTATATTATTCTCTCCTTCTTTCTGGAAAAAATAAATGCACCTACTTTGCACATGTATCCATGATACACTTTAGAGCAATTGCAAAAATCATCGGTTTATTATTGATGATTGAAGGTTTGATTATGTGTGCAGCCATCCCTTTTTCACTATACTTTGGGGGAAAGGATTTGATATACATTCTTATTTCGGTATTGATTACCATTTCAGCCGGACTTATTCTATGGTTTAATATCACAAGATACCGTCAGCAAGATATCGGGCGACGTGAAGGATATCTCATCGTGAGTATTATATGGGTCATCATGTCAGCTTTTGGTGCCTTACCGTTCTATTTAAGTGGATATATTCCGCACTTTACCGATGCCTATTTTGAAACCATTTCTGGGTTTACCACCACCGGTGCTTCTATACTCACCGATATTGAGGCAATTCCCAAGGGTTTGATCTTTTGGAGAAGTCTGACTCATTGGATTGGTGGAATGGGTATTATTGTGCTATCCATTGCCATTTTACCCTTTCTTGGATTTGGCGGGCAACAAATGTTCTGGGCCGAAGTGCCTGGCCCTGATAAGGAGAAGCTCACGCCACGCATTGCAATTACTGCAAGGCGCTTGTGGGGCATTTATTTAATCATGACCGCTTCCATGATTATTTTGCTTATGCTTGGGAAAATGTCGTTTTATGATGCTATTTGCCATTCATTCGGAGCTGTTTCATCTGGAGGATTTTCTCCTAAAAATACTGGCATTGCTCTATATTCACCTTACATACAATATGTTGTCGTGTTATTTATGTTTTTGGCAGGAACCAATTACACTCTGTTTTATATAGCCACACAGGGTAAATTAAGAAAAGCCTTCTCGGGAATAGAGTTTAAAGTCTACCTCGGTATCGTATTAGTTTCTACCATAGTAATTGCTGCCGCGCTGTTTATAAAAAGCGACTATGCAGGAGAAACAGCATTCCGGAGTTCCCTGTTTCAGGTTACGAGCATAGTTTCATGCACGGGTTTTGCCACCGATGATTATATGCTGTGGCCTGGTTTTGCATGGTTTATCATTTTTTTACTTATGTTTTCTGGAGGTATGGCTGGCTCTACGGCCGGTGGTATCAAAGTTATCCGACACGTATTGCTTTTTAAAAATGTTTTAGTAGTACTAAAAAAAACATGGCACCCAAACGCCCTTTTCCCACTTAAAATCAATGGTAAGGTGGTAAAAGATCAGGTGGTACAAAACGTTTTTGCCCTTTTTGTGCTATATATTTTCACTTTTAGCTTTGGATCCCTAATACTCACTGCCACCGGGTTGGAGGCAATAGCATCAATGGGTTCGGTGGCCAGCTGTATGGCAGGTGCTGGCCCAGGGCTGGGTTCAACAGGCCCTGTTGGAAACTACTCCCATCTGACCAATGTAGCTAAATGGACACTCTCCTTTATAATGCTTCTTGGGCGTTTGGAGCTTTTTTCTGTTTTCATTCTTCTGAGGCCTGCCTTCTGGAAGCGATAGACACTTTGTTTCCCTCCACTACTTAGGGGAGGCTCTCAGGATTTCGCTATCTTTTGGCCATCTCGCCACTTATCTCCCAGTCTTGTGGTCTCCTTGTTGTATTTGAATCCCTCTGCCTCTCCGTCGATCCTTCACCAGGTTGCATTTTAATAAATCTATATGCAATTCATTTTGCTACTTTTCCAACCCGGATTTCGGCATGTTTAAGCATAATAGAAACAATCTGCGCTTATTCGATTTATTTATCTTTGCATCCTCTATGAATGACACCTTACCCTGTTACCGTAAAATCTGGCAAATTTCCTTACCCATTATTCTCAGCCTGGTGGCTCAGAATGTGGTTAATGTTACCGATACTGCCTTTCTTGGAAGGGTGGGCGAAGTGGAACTGGGTGCATCGGCCCTGGCCGGCCTTTTTTATATTTCATTGTTTATGCTTGGCTTTGGCTTCGGTATTGGCGGCCAGATACTTATCGCACGCCGGTTTGGTGAACGCAATTATGCCGCAATCGGTAAAATTACCGACAACAGCCTTTATTTCCTTACCTTTCTAGGACTGATCCTCTTCCTGTTTATCCGGATTTTTGCCGGCGATATACTTAGCCTGATGATTGAGTCTGAAGCGATTTATAACGCCAGTCTCGACTTTTTACATTACAGGATTTATGGTTTGTTCTTTGCCTTTGCCAATGTTTTGTTACGCTCTTTTTATATAGGAACCACAAGCACCCGTGTGCTTACCTATAATGCTGTAATTATGGCTGTGGTAAATGTGTTTCTCGATTATGTACTTATTTTTGGCAACCTGGGCATGCCCGAAATGGGCATAAAAGGCGCTGCCATTGCTTCGGTAGCAGCAGAATTCATCTCAGCCGTCTATTTCTTTGCTTACACTTTTTACAAAGTAGACCTCAATACCTTTAATCTCTTCAAATTTAGGAAGGTCGACTACAAAGTAATTCGCACCACCTTAAACATCAGTGTCTTTGTAATGCTTCAGCATTTTCTCTCTCTTGCCGGATGGTTTACCTTTTTCATGATTGTTGAAAAAATGGGAGAGCGTTCGCTGGCCATTGCAAACATTGTGCGAAGCGCCTATATGGTACTGATGATACCTGTATTTGCCTTTGGATCTACCACCAACTCACTGGTAAGCAATATAATAGGACAGGGAAGATCCGATGAAGTAATTTTGCTCATTAAAAAGGTTATTGTTTTAAACTTTGCACTCATTGGTAGCATAGCCATTGTACTTGCCATATTTCCCCATGCAATGATTTCAATATATACCAATAATCCAGAGCTGATCCGGCAGACCATCCCCTCTTTTTATGTTGTGATGTCGGCGCTGATGTTTTTTTCATTTTCCAGTATACTTTTTAGTGGTGTAAGCGGTACTGCAAATACAGCTACAGCACTGTTTATCGAATTTCTCACCATTGTGGTATACTTATCTTACACCTGGTTCATCGCCGAATTCTTGAAACTGAATATTACCTGGGTATGGACCAGCGAATATATCTATTTTCTTTTCTTATCCTTACTTTCATTTCTGTATCTGCGTTCGGGCAGATGGCGGCATAAGGTTATATAGTTATATTTGCATGACTGGTATGAAAATAAAACTGTCTGTAGTTATTATTACTTTTAATGAGGAGCGCAATATAGAGCGCTGCCTCAGCTCTGTACGCGGTATTGCCGACGAAATTGTGGTACTCGACTCTTATTCTACCGACCGCACCCCCGATATTTGTGCTGCATATGGAGTTAAGTTTTTTCAACATCCCTTCGACGGACACATTGAGCAAAAAAACAGGGCGCTCACTTATGCCGGATTTCCTTATGTTCTTTCTTTGGATGCAGATGAAGCTCTGGATGATTCGCTTAAACAGGCCATTCGGGCAATAAAACAAAACTGGGCGGCTGATGCCTGTACTATGAACCGCCTGACCAACTATTGCGGACAATGGATATACCATTGCGGCTGGTATCCCGACCGTAAACTCAGATTGTGGGACATCCGAAAAGGCAGATGGGGAGGAACCAATCCGCATGACAAAGTAATTATGGACAATCCGGCCACAAAAACCATCCACCTGAAAGGTAACATTCTGCATTACAGTTATTATACCCTTGATGATCATTACCGGCAGGTAGAATATTTTACCAATATATTGTCGAAAGCTCAATATGAAGAAGGAAAACGTGCCAGCCTGCCCATCTTGTACATAAGCCCGGTAGTAAAATTCCTGCGTGACTACTTTTTAAAACTGGGTATACTTGATGGGAAAGCCGGTTTTACTATTTCTCGCATATCCGCATGGGCTACCTACCTTAAATATAAGAAAATAAGATTGTTACAATCATCAAAATCCGCACAATAATGGAAAACGGTAGTCCTCAAACCCTCCTAATCAGCCGAACCGACAGTATTGGTGATGTGGTTTTAACCCTGCCTATGCTGGGAGTCATAAAACAATGGAACCCCGGTATACGCATTGTTTTTCTGGGCCAGGGTTATACCCGTCCGGTGGCAGAAGCCTGCACTCATATTGATGATTTTATTGACTGGAAACAAATGGCCTCGCAACCTTTTGAAGAACAATTGCAACAATTTAAAGCGATAGGCGCCGATGGCATAATTCATGTTTTCCCCCGCCAGGAGATTGCCAGGCTTGCTTTCCGTGCTAAAATACCGTTACGTATAGGTACATCAGGCCGTATTTATCACCTGCGCACCTGCAACCGGCTGGTGGTTATGTCGCGGAAAAGATCCCATCTGCACGAGATGCAACTAAACCTCAAACTGGCCCGGCACTTTATTCCGCATAAACCTTACCCTTTGTCCGAACTCACGCGGTTTTACGGACTTAACAAACTGTCAGCATTGCCAGCCGCGTATGCTGATTTGCTTTGTTCTGAAAAATTTAATCTGATCCTTCATCCCAAATCGAAAGGGAGTGCCCGCGAATGGGGCATATCCAACTTTGAAGCCCTTACCCGGCTGCTTTCTGCTGAAAAATACCGGATTTTTATTACCGGAACTGCTCATGAAGGTCAAATGCTCAACGAAGCCTCATTTTTTGCCCGGACAACAGAAGTAGTTGATCTCACTGGCAAGCTCTCACTTAATGATTTGATTGCTTTTATAGCAGCCGCCGATGGTCTGATTGCTGCAAGCACCGGCCCCCTGCATCTTTCAGCCGCGCTCGGCAGGGTTACGTTGGGAATTTATCCACCCATAAAACCCATGCACCCGGGACGCTGGGCTCCTTTAGGCGAAAAAGCTGATTTTCTGGTTGCTAACAAACACTGTAATAAATGCCGCCAGGGGGGCCAGTGCTCCTGCATGATTGATATCAGCCCGCAACAGGTAAAAGAAAAACTGGAACAAATGATCATTTCATCACTAAACATGCGCACCCATGAATAAGGGAATTCCCGGAGAATGGTTTGTCATTGTAAATCCCAATGCCGGACGACGAAAAGGCGAGAAAGACTGGCTCGAAATAGCAGCTTTACTTCAGGCAGCCGGTATCGGATTTACCAGCATTTTCACCGAACATCCCAACCATGCCGTTAAACTGGCAAGGAAATATGTTGAAGCCGGCTTCAAAAAAATAATCGTAGTAGGGGGCGATGGCACACTGAACGAAGTACTAAATGGCATTTTTACGCAAAAAAAATATCCTACCACCGACATTGTGCTTGCCATGATACCTGTAGGCACAGGCAATGACTGGGGACGAACATTCAATATTCCTACCAATTATAAAAAGGCCATTGAGTTGATTGCCAGGCAGAAAATATTTATTCAGGACGTGGGAAGAGTGCAATATATAAGCAAGGATTTAACAAAACAGCGCCATTTTATCAATATGGCAGGGCTGGGCTTTGATGCCATGGTTGCCAAACGCACCAACAAAGTAAAACGCGAAGGTAAAAGTGGACCATTCTCCTATCTCATTAGCTTGTTTAGCAGTCTCATTAACTACAATCACAAAAAAGTGAAGATCAGAATGGACGACACACAACTGAGTGCGGATGTATTTACCATGAGTGTGGCCATATGCAGGTTCAATGGGGGTGGTATGATGCAGGCGCCCAATGCCATAGCCGACGATGGCCTCTTTGATATTACAGTTATTACCCGCTTAAGCCGGCTTCTGGTTATCAGAAATGTGAAGAAATTGTATGATGGCTCATTTGTAAAAATGCCTCAGGTGAAAACTTTCCTGAGCAAAAAAGTTGAAATTGAGTCTGATCCACCCATGTATCTGGAGACCGATGGCGAGTCACTGGGACATACCCCGGTAAGCTTTGAGATTATCCCTTTGGCCATTCAGGTGATTAGTGGTTTATAGGATTTTAATACCTCAGGCAATTGTAATGATTACTTATTGTTATAGTTATTCATCGTATTGGTTGCTCCTGAAATAATAAAACTTTTAATCATCTCCACACCCAAGGGAATGCGTTCGATGAAAATCTTTTCCTCCTGGCGGGTAAACCTGCCCAGCACATAATCAACCTGAAACCCACGTGCAAAGTTGCTGCCTATACCAACCCTTAGCCGGGGAAAATTGCTGTGTCCCAGTATTTCTATGATGTTATTCAATCCATTGTGACTGCCGCCGCTGCCTTTAAGTTTCATGCGAAACACGCCGGGGTCAAGGTCAATATCGTCTACCAACACGAGTGAATTTTCAATGTCGGCTTTTTCTGCCTCAAGCCAGTAACGGTAGGCCTTACCACTAAGATTCATATAGGTAGTTGGTTTTATGATAACAATGGTCTTGCCTCTGAACCGGGCTTCTGCCCGAAATGCCAGCCGGTCAATGGCAAACTTTACCCCCAATTCCTGAGCCAGTGCATCGGCAAGAATAAATCCTATATTGTGTCGGGTGTTGGCATACTCATCGCCTATATTCCCCAGTCCGACAATCAGAAACTTCATACATCAGGATGTGTAAATTCTACAAGCACAATTTAATTCAGTTAATCAGACAAATGCTGATGATACGATAACCTGTCATTTAATAAACAAAACCGGAGGCTTTTTGCCTCCGGAATGTTTTACTGCAAATGACATAAACTAGCTGGCAGGTGTTTCTCCTTCCAGGTTACGTGTAGCGACTACCGAAAGAATAACTGCTGAAGGCAGGTCAAGCAACTCCACCTTGGGTATATTCAGGTCAGCAACCCGAATGGATTGAAGGAGATCCAGTTTATTGATGCTTATTTCAATTTCATCAGGTAAATCATTCAGTAATGCTTTCACTTTAAGTTTACGGAATTTTTTAACGAGTTTACCTCCGCGCAGTACTCCGGGTGACGTTCCGGTTACACGAATGGGAACAGAAATAATGATGGGGTCTTTTTCATTGATCTCCAGAAAATCTGCATGTAAAATCCGATCACTCACCGGGTGAGCCTGGATGTCCTGCAGTATGGCATCGTATGTTTTACCATCAACATTTATGTTAAGAATGTAAGATTTGGGTGTATTGAGGATGGTTTTAAAACTCACTTCATCCATTGAAAAGTGAATTTGGCTTTGACCACCATAAATTACACAGGGAACCTTACCCGCTTTGCGCAGGGCTTTAGCATCTTTTTTCCCTACGTTCCCGCGAAGGGAACCGCTCATAGATACTTTTTTCATTGATTAAAGGATTTAATTGATTTATGATTAATAACCCATTGAGGGTCAGAATTTAAAAAGATTTGAAATGGACTCATAATTGTGCACTTTACCAATAACATCAGCAAGAAGAGAGGCGGTGCTTACTACCTTAATTTTTTCACTCTTTACTTTCAGCGGAATGGTATCGGTTACCACCACTTCGGCAAAAGGAGAATCCTCTATTCTTTGCACCGCATCGGCTGAGAGTAAGGGATGGGTACAAAATGCCCTTACACTTTCAGCGCCATTGTCCATCATGAGTCGTGCAGCTTTGCAAATGGTACCGGCAGTATCTATAATATCGTCAACCAAAATTACATCTTTACCATTTACATCGCCAATGAGAGCCATAGTATCAACCTGGTTGGCCCTTGAACGTTGTTTGTAACAGATTACAAAGTTGGTATTTAGTATTTTAGCATACATAGCTGCGCGCCGGGTACCTCCGGTATCAGGCGAAGCCATGGTGAGGTTGGGTAAATTTAACTGCTTGATGTATGGAATAAAAATACTTGAAGCAAAAAGATGGTCTACCGGTACATCAAAAAAACCCTGGATCTGATCAGCATGCAGATCAATGGTGATGATGCGTTGAACTCCCGCAGCAGTAAGCAGATTGGCTATTAGCTTGGCTGCAATGCTTACCCTGGGTTTGTCTTTCCGGTCCTGGCGGGCAAATCCAAAGTATGGAATTACCGCAATAATGTGCCTGGCCGAAGCCCTTTTGGCGGCATCAATCATCAGCAAAAGCTCAAAAAGATTGTCGGATGGAGCAAAAGTCGATTGAACTATAAACAAGTCATTCCCACGTACATTTTCTTCGAAAGAAGGCTGAAATTCACCATCAGAGAAATCGGTAACCAACACATCACCTAGTTTTTTACCATAGCTAATCGCTATTTTTTCGGCCAGGTAACGGGTAGCCCTACCTGAGAAAATATTCACTACAGTAGCCATTTCTATTTGGATTATGGATTTAAGAATGTACGCCTTCGGGGTGCAAAAGTACTAAATTAATTCTCTTTAAAAGGAAAGTAAATCAATGCCCTTAAAAAAAAACGGTTAATCACTTGATTTTTCGGTAAAATGGTATTACTTTTGCACACCTTTTTTTGATTAACTTAAGGAAAAATAGCTTCGGCTGATGGCAATTTTTCAGGCAAAAAAAACGTTATATTTACGTTCAGTGCAAACCTAAAGCTTTTTGTGCATTTTCTGCTATGCATAAATGATCAATTATTATTACCTCACATTTTAATATTACAATTTAATGAAACTGTCTCAATTCCGCTATCAACTTCCTAATGAGTTGATTGCTAAGCATCCACTTGATAATCGTGATGAGGCCCGGCTAATGGTGCTCGACAGAAAAGCCAAAAGCATAGAGCACAGGAAATTTACCGATATATTAGATTATTTTGACGACGGTGATGTTTTTGTTCTGAATGACACCAAGGTTTTTCCTGCACTTCTTACAGGGGAGAAGGAAAAAACAGGGGCAAAGATTACGGTATTTCTTCTTCGCGAGCTCAATGCAGAAGCGCGTTTGTGGGATGTGCTGGTAGATCCTGCCCGAAAAATCCGCATTGGCAATAAATTGTACTTTGGCGAAGACGATGCCCTGGTAGCCGAAGTAATAGATAACACTACATCCCGAGGCCGCACCCTGCGGTTTTTATTTGATGGCCCATATGAGGAATTCAAAAAAACGGTTGAGAGCCTTGGAAAAACCCCGCTTCCGGAAGAGTTACAAGCCCTTCGCGAGATTCTTCCCGAAGATAAGGATTGGTATCAAACCATCTATGCCAGCAAAGAGGGAGCAGTTGCCGCACCCTCTGCCGGCCTTCATTTTAGCCGCGAACTGATGAAACGGCTTGAATTGAAAGGAGCTTCATTTGCTTCTGTTACCCTGCATGCAGGGGTAGGAAACTTTAGAGCCATTGATGTTGAAGACCTCACCAAACATAAAATGGATTCAGAAGAACTTATCATTACCGAAGAAGCCAGTCGCATAGTGAATAAAGCCAAAGAAAACCGTAAGCAGGTTTGTGTGGTGGGCACCACAACCATGAAAGCCGTTGAATCGTCGGTGACCATTTCCGGAATGCTCAAGCCATACAAAGGCTGGTCAAATAAATTTATTTTTCCGCCTTATGAATTCAGCATACCTACCAGCATGATTACCAACTTTCATCTGCCGTTTTCACCCATGCTCATGATGGCAGCAGCCTTTGCTGACTTTGACTTCCTGATGAAAGCTTACAAAGAGGCCGTTAATGAAAAATATCGCTTCTTTACATACGGCGACGCCATGCTTATTAAGTAATTTATTTCTGCTCAAATCAATTATTTTAGGTGCCGGCATGCCGGCACCTTTATTTTTAAGCGAAAATGTATACATTTGTAATAAAAAAGTGAATCGTTACGTCATTATTGTTGCTGCAGGCCATTCGAAACGGATGGGAGAAGGCACACCCAAACAATTCAGAATAATAGCCGGCAGGCCAATGCTTATGCATACTATGGCTGCCTTTGATGCTACGAATTCTGCATTGAAATTGATTGTGGTGCTGCCTTCCGGATTTATACCTATGTGGGAAAACTTGTGTAACGAATATCATTTCAGGATTCCACACCAGGTGTGCGAAGGTGGAGAAACCCGGGGATATTCGGTAAAAAATGGACTGGCTCGGATTGAAGAGGATGATGGTTTGGTAGCCATACACGATGGAGCCAGACCTATGGTAGATAAGCGTCTGATTCTGGAAGGTTTTGAACTGGCTGCCCGCACAGGAACAGCCATACCGTGTATTCCGGTCGTAGACTCATTGCGGTTGGTTGATACTACCGGGAGCCGACCCCTGCCCCGTTCAAAAGTAAAGGCAATACAAACCCCTCAATGCTTTACTCTACCCATGATTAAACAAGCCTATGCTGCCCAGGATTTTATGAGCTTTACCGATGATGCCCAACTCATTGAACGAAGTGGTATAGCATTGACACTCTATGAGGGTAATCCACAAAACATCAAAATTACTACACCTGATCAGTTTAGATATGCGGAGATAGTACTTTCATTACAAAACCAGAAATAAACACAACGACTCACCCACATCAAAATTAAAGTTTATGATGAATTCCAATCAAAAACTCGCAATACAGGAAGGCTGGGTTTCTATTGTCGTAAATGTGGGTTTATTTGTTGTAAAATTATGGGCAGGCCTGCTTTCCGGATCAATAGCCATTATTGCCGATGCCTGGCATACACTGAGCGACTCACTTACATCGCTGATTGTAATTGTGGGCGCTAAAATTTCGGCTAAACCTGCAGATAAGGAGCATCCCTTCGGACACGGCAGGGCAGAACTCATTGCAGCCATAATTATTGGCGTGCTGCTGTTTGTGGTGGCTTTTAATTTTGTACTCGAATCGGTCGAAAGGCTTAACAATCAACGTGTGGTTCATTATGGAACCTTTGCAGTTGTAGTTACTGCAATTTCTGTTGTGGTAAAGGAGGCGCTCGCCCAATATGCCTTTTTCATCGCTAAAAGGTCCTCTTCCCCTTCGGTGAAAGCCGATGCCTGGCATCATCGTTCCGATGCTATTTCCTCTGCGGTGATTCTGGCTGGCATTTATCTCGGAAAGCACATTTGGTGGATAGATGCAGTGCTGGGTCTGGTGGTTGCCCTGCTCATTTCTTTGGCTGCCTATGGAATCATGCGCGATGCCATGCGCACTATGTTGGGAGAAAGCCCCGAAAAAGACCTGGTGGAAACAGTAACAGAAGTATGCCGGCGGGAAAGCCTGCTCGATTTAAGTCCACACCATTTTCACATCCATCGCTATGGTGATCATATTGAGATGACTATGCATATCCGGCTTCCGGTTAATATGACTGTATATGATGCCCATGAAATAGCCACCCGTATTGAGAAGCGACTCCTGGAAGAAAACGATATTGTAGTTACCATACATATGGAACCCGAAGGATTCAAGCATTGGTAATTTTTCGCCCTTTCCAGCGAACGGTGGCCACTCGTGAAAACAATCCGAGCAGAGCAGTATATAAAATCACCCCAATTTCGGCAGGAATGATGCCAGAAATCAATTTCCACTGCCCAGAAAATTTCAGATAACTTATTAATAAAGGCAAATCTATTATAATTTTTATCCCAAATAAAATCAGGAAATTATTCAAAAATTCAGGAGAAATCCAGACCAGGGCTAAATGAACCAACAATATAAAGTTGGTAAGCCAAACAAGTAAGGCTGCAGCCACGATACCCCGGCTCTTGAAAGCTGTACTCTTGGCACTCCACCTTAACCTTTGCTGCCAGAATGCATTCAGATTGCGTGCAGCAGAGGTAAACACCATGGCAGCTTTTGATTTTTGAAAGCCTATTTTATCCGAACCAAATCGAGCAACAAACGCCTGCAGCAAAAACACATCATCACCGGAGGCCAGATGAGGTTGTAGCTCAGTTTCATCAATATTTTTGCGGGCATCCTTCCGGTAGCCCATATTGGCACCATTACACAGCATTGGATTTCCGCTTCCAATAGCTCCTGCGCCCGCCGCAATAAGTGATGCGAACTCTATTTGTTGAAAGAGACCGAAGATCCCACGATTTTTTTTAAACATAACCGGCCCTGATACCAGCAATTTATCCCCCCGGGAAAGTAGCCCGGCCATTTGGCTGATCCATGAAGGAGAACAGATGCAATCAGCATCAGTGGTAAGCACTATGCTGCCTTTTGCCGATTCTAAGCCCTTGCGAATTGCTGCTTTCTTACCAAAATCATCTCCGGAAGCAATCAGGCGTAATTGAAGGTGAGGATGCCGGTTTCCAAAATCTTCTACTACTTGTGCCGTTTTATCTTCAGAATGGTCATCTACCACAATAACTTCAAAGGCTGAAATAAGATAATCCTGATGGCAAAGGCTGTGAAGGCAGGATTCGATATCTGCTGCTTCGTTCCGGGCCGCGATAATTACACTTACCTGTTCACTGCCCCTGTGAGCACCTGGCAGGGGAAGCCGGAACCAGCCGAGGGAAATATGCGATATCAATACCAGGTAGGCCAGAATAACAGGTATAGAAATCAATAAAAACAACATTTCTATCTTCATGACAACTTTGGTTTTCGCATCAGTTTTAAACGGTTAATAAACAACAATCCGATTAATGACGGAAAAGCGAGATTCACCATCCATACTGCCATGCTTGCCAGCAGTATTCCGGTGTGCAATCCATTGGCTTCTACAAACATTTGTCCAATAAAATAAATGGCTACTGAACCCCGGATACCCAGGTCAATCAAAGCAATTGTTGGAATGGCTGTCATTACGAAATAGGTCATGGAAATCAGTTCAAAAGCTTTAAAGTAAGGTAAGCTAACGCCAAAAGCCAGCAAAAAGAGATAAAATTGTGTAGTGAAAACCAGATAGCGACAGAGACTCAATAGCAACACCCGGATAAGATCGGATTGTTTGACCTGCTGAATCACTTCTAGGTATCGATGCAGCCGTTGCCATTCAGGCTTAATCATGACATTGAGCCGGTTGATTAAAAAAGGCACTTTCATAAATATCATTACCATTAAAGCACTGATTAATAGCATAAAAGCTATGAGTGCCACATACATCCAGTCCGATTGAAACAGGTGAGGTTCGATATGATGAGGGAAATAAAAAGCCAGAGCCAGCATTCCCATCATCAGAGTAACCATTAACTGACTGATGCTTCCGGCAATGGTAAGCAGGGCAGCATCCAACGGATCCGCCCTTTTAAGCGTAAATACCCTGCCCAGGAAATCGCCGATACGATTTGGGGTAAAAAGGCTCATAGTGATGCCGGTAAATACTGACAGCAACGATTGGCGAAAATTCACATGCTCAACATAAGCGATCAGTTTTTGCCATTTAATGGCTTCAAAACCCCAGTTTAAGGGCATCAACAATAAAGCGATGATTACCGGAATAAGAAAAGAGGAAGAAGATTTATGAAGATTAATATATAGTTTAAATGATTGAAAATCACCTGATACAAAGATCTGTCGATATATAAACCAGAGTGCGAGCAGTGCAACTATGGTTCGTACTCCAATATTAATGCTTTTCTTTACTTTTGCATTCAACTGCATACACATATTTTAACTATGGCTACTGACCGCATTATTCTTGGCATTGATCCTGGAACCCTGGTAATGGGTTATGGCTTAATAGCCGATAAAGGTAAGAAAATTGAACTCATCACCCTTGATATTTTCAGGCTAAAGACCAAAGATGCTCAGCCACTGCGTTTAAAAATAATTTTCGAATCGGTATTGGGCCTTATTGATCGCTATCATCCCGATGAACTGGCCATAGAAGCGCCCTTTTATGGAAAAAATGTCCAATCAATGCTCAAATTGGGCAGGGCTCAGGGAGTGGCTATGGCTGCAGCGCTCTATCGTGATATCCCCATTTTTGAATACTCACCCCGTAGCATAAAGCAATCCATTACCGGCAAAGGAAATGCATCTAAAGAGCAGGTAGCAGGAATGCTGCCTAACCTGTTGGTTATGGATAAAATGGTTCATCCCATAGATGCTACCGATGCACTGGCTGTTGCCATATGTCATTACTTTCAGGCTAAACCTGCTGATGGCGGAAAATCTTATTCCGGATGGAAAAACTTTTTGGAACAAAATCCTCAAAGGGTGCTGAATAAAAAATAAATGAGGCTTTTACCAGGCTTTTATATGTGAATCACCATGCGACGATTGATTCCACATGATTTGATGGTTCAACGATAACCCACCTACCCGATCGCAAGCCAAAAATCCATGCATAGGCTGGTGGTTAAAAACAATTAGTGTGATTATCAGGGTGCTTCATGTAATTGCAAACGCCACCTGAAATTATTCATGCCCCAACAATCTTCACAATGAAAAACGCAAACAGCTTCTGACATTAAGGCATTATTAATCCGGAATACCATTGGGCATTCCGTTGGGTTCAGAACGAGGTATGGTCCCTGGTCTGTTTGCTCCCAATAATAATCAGCCCATTTCCATACTGTTTGTTCTCCTTCAATCGCGAATAAGATAGAAACCTCAAGAAATTGATTTGCATCCCTTTGGGTCCACATGGGTGTTATCTCCGAAATATTGATTACCCCTTTTTCTCTGATTTTGATGCGTTCACCCTGAATAAATTTGTCAGATTCCCCTTCAAATGCATGGGGTAGTGACTTGGAAATGAAGACCTGACCAGAAGCAGTTATCTCAACAGGAAGCGATAATGTTGAGGTAAATGCAGGAAAGGTGCGGGTGTAATCGAGGGTCAATGTACCTGTGTAGTCGTGGCCGGGTTTTATGTCATCCTCCTTCTTATCGCAGGCAACCAACAAAGAAAGAAGCATTGACACCAGCAAGATACGTGTTGCCATGATGCCATATTGTTAAATGAAGAATGCCTAAAGATACGAATTTTATAAGACAAAGTCAAGCTTTATTCATATATTTCTACCTTTCAGGCAACATTCTGTCAAATCTTAAAAACAATCTTTGCTTTCGCTTATCTTTGTAGCTGGGAATGAGCGGAATGCCTTATTTGGTAAATTAAAATCTGAATGATCCAAGGCCCACTAACTATAAATAAAGTCATCTATGAAAAGTTGCTTCCCTGTTATTTTGCTGATTATCTTCAATTTATCCCTTAACGCACAGGTCTTTACGTCCTCCGATCTTCCCATAATAATCATAGATACTTATGGACATGAGATACCAGATGATCCAAAAATTAATGCAGGCATGAAGATCATTGACAATGCACCGGGAGAACGCAATAGCCTCACCGATGCTCCAGTTTTTGACGGTCCCATAGGTATTGAAATAAGGGGTTCCAGCTCGCAATTATTTCCTAAAAAAAGCTATGGCCTCGAGACCTGGGATGCAGAAAGTAATGACATTGATGTTTCATTGTTAGGTATGCCGGCAGAAAGTGACTGGATACTAAATGCCAATTATACCGATAAGACCCTTTGCCGCAATGCTTTGGCTTACCAGGTATCCCAAAATATGGGCCATTATGCAACCCGGTACAAGTTTGTAGAAGTAATGATTAATGAAGACTATAAAGGCATTTATCTTTTTTCGGAGAAAATAAAACGCAACGCAAACCGGGTAGATGTTGCAAAACTCAAAGGCGATCAGAATACCGGGGATCCGCTTACCGGAGGATATATCTTTAAAATTGATAAAACTACCGGCAGCGGAGGAGATGGCTGGACTTCGGACTTCCCTCCTGCTGCACATTCATCGGGTCAAACCATATTTTTTCAGTACGAGTATCCGAAATCTGAGAATATTACCAATGAGCAAAAACAATACATCCGCAATTATGTAAATGATTTTGAAACAGCCCTTGCGGGCCCTGACTTTGCCGACCCTGAAAACGGTTTCAGAAAATACATCATTGAGGACACATTTATAGATTATTTTCTGGTAAATGAGGTCAGCAAGAATGTAGATGGATATCGTTTGAGTACATTTCTGCACAAGCAGCGCGAAAGTATAGGCAGAAAGCTGCGTATTGGCCCGGTATGGGACTATGACATCGCCTGGCACAATGCCAATTATTGCGCAGGCGATGAACTTGAAGGCTGGGCTTATCAGTTTCCATGCGAAGATGACTTATGGCAGGTGCCGTTTTGGTGGGAGCGATTGCTTCAGGACACGACTTTTGCCAATAAACTCAAATGCCGTTGGACCGCTCTGCGTGGCAATATATTGAGCGATAACTGGTTTGATGAATATTTCGACAGTGTAGCCCTTCTGCTGGATGAATCCCAGGAGCGTAACTTCATACGTTGGCCAATTCCTGGCCAGTATGTATGGCCAAATCCCTGGCCGTATCCTGCCACCTATGCCGAAGAAATGTATTCGCTTAAAGCATGGATACATTTCCGCCTGGCCTGGATGGATGCAAACCTGCCAGGCAATTGCTATAATCTGGGGTTGAAGCCCGAAGCCAGCAGAGCTGTCATTCAAATTTATCCCAATCCGGCCAATGACTTAATTTACATCTCTACAGCAGGCAGAGGAGATAAGGTAATCATTGCAATAAGCGATTTATCCGGAAGGATGCGGTCAATCCGGCAATTTAAAAGGATTAAACCCGGTATTTTTATATTGAAAAAAGATATTTCTGATTTACCCGGAGGACTTTGGTTAATAAAAATAACGGATGGAAATCAAACATTTACGCAAAAATTTATAAAACAGTAAAGGAAGGATAAGCAGAATTCGCTTCAAAACTCCTATTCGCCTAACATTTCGGTGTTTACATCACAATAGTGACGTATATCATCGCTTCTCTCTGAATGACAACCCCACTCCTTCTTATCACTAAAAACTCTATGGTTATCATTCAGAATAAAATATATCATCGTACCATGCTGATATCCAATGATATACGGTTTTTTCAGCAGGCCCTGTATAACTGAAATATGTGTCGGTGTATAAACAAAGTCGCTTTAAAAGGGGGTAATCGAAGGTTCGTTGAATTCAATCAGGGTGATATAGCTTTTTTGTTGCAATTCATCAAAACACTTAACCCACTCTTCCCAGGGATCAAGGTTCTGATTGTTTAACCCGTAGGAATGGGTAACACCTGTCCCACCAGAATTCAAAGAAACAAAGATGGGTTCGGAAGCCATTTTTATTTTCAGGGCAGTCATTTGTAATGTGGCGGTAAGTTCATCGGTTTGCATTCCATCCGGCGCAATGGTTTGCGGATACATTCTTGTTGACAGGTGTCTGTATTTTCTGACAAGCCGGTTGTAATCAGATATTTTATGTGACTTTTCATCTACGCACTTTTTCAGTCCTTCAAAAGGGAGGGAAAGCAATTCAGGCGTGTTTTCATGAAACCAGGCAAAAGCAGCTTCCTCATCAATGGTTAGCACCTGTATCCAGTCGGCCAGTCCGGAACCAGGCTGGCAACTTTGAGTGTTAAAACAAAGCCGGTAACCTGAAAAATATCCGTCCTGAATGGAAATTATGGTGTCAGGATCAAACTTAGCCGCAAAGTACTCCATAAGCGTTGCTGCATCAGCATTTGAAAGGTACATTTCACCCTCACCATCCAACGAAATGGAAACGGCGTCAGGATAAGGATTAATCTCAATGCGCTGAGGGTAAACGGTTGATATACTACATATAAGAGCTACTAGTAAAAGGAAATGTTTTTTCATTTTTTCTGTTTTTTTACACCATATAGCTGGAATCAATTGCCACCAATCGTAGCACTTTAAATTCATCTTTCTTTTGTGTTTATCTTGTTTTATTTAAAAAGTAACTTTATTAACAGAAAAAACATCGTCTGTCCAGGGTGGGTTGTGCTCCGCAAAATTGTTTAATTTCGCACATCAAAATCTGTATATTATGTTACGTACACACAACTGTGGGGAATTGAATTTATCGAATACGGGCCAGACTGTTACACTCAGCGGCTGGGTGCAACGTTCACGCGATCTTGGCGGGATGACTTTTATCGATTTAAGAGACAGGTATGGAATTACACAATTGGTTTTTAATATGGAAACCAATGCATTTCTTTGTGAAGAAGCTCGCAAACTGGGGCGCGAATTTGTAATATCTGCCACCGGACAAGTAGCTGAGCGCAGCAATAAAAATCCGAAAATCCCCACAGGAGATATCGAAATTATCGTAAATAAACTTGACATCCTGAATAGCTCAAAACATCCTCCCTTTACCATCGAAGACAACACCGATGGCGGTGATGAACTGCGCATGAAATACCGTTACCTTGATCTGAGGCGCAATCCGGTAAGAGATAATTTGTTGCTGCGCCACCGAATGGCCATAGAAACCCGGAATTATTTGAATAATATCGGATTTATCGAAATAGAAACACCGGTGCTGATAAAATCAACACCCGAAGGTGCCCGCGATTTTGTAGTGCCTTCGCGCATGAATGAAGGTCAGTTTTACGCGCTGCCTCAATCTCCGCAAACATTTAAGCAACTTTTGATGGTGGGCGGCATTGACAAATATTTTCAGATTGTAAAATGCTTTCGCGATGAAGATTTACGTGCCGACCGTCAGCCAGAGTTTACGCAGATTGACTGCGAAATGTCATTTGTAACTCAGGATGATATTCTAAAAACCTTCGAAGGACTGATTAAACACCTGTTTATCAAAGTAAAAGAGGTAGAAATTACCAGCCTGCCACAAATGTCTTTTGCCGAGGCCATGAAAAATTATGGCAACGACAAACCTGATATCCGGTTTGAGATGACTTTTGTGGAATTGACCGATTTGGTGAAAGGTCATGATTTCCGCGTGTTTGACGATGCTGAACTGGTAGTGGGTATCAATGCCCGGGGAAGTGCCGGATATACCCGCAAACAACTGGATGCGCTTACCGATTTCGTGAAACGGCCCCAGGTGGGCGCCACCGGCATGATCTATCTGAGATATAACGAAGATGGTAGCCTTAAATCGTCGGTAGATAAATTTTACAATGAAGAAGAATTAAAAAAGTGGGCTGCTGCTTTTGATGCCCGACCCGGCGATTTAATGCTGATACTGGCAGGAAATACAAACAAGACCCGTAAGGCTTTGTCAGAACTCAGGCTTGAAATGGGAAACCAGCTTGGATTGCGAAATCCTGATGTGTTTGCTCCGCTGTGGGTTGTTGACTTTCCTTTACTTGAATGGGACGATGAAACCCAGCGCTATTATGCCATGCACCATCCCTTTACTTCGCCCAAGCCCGAAGATATCGCCTTGCTTGACAGTGACCCGGGAAAAGTACGTGCCAATGCCTATGACCTGGTTATCAATGGAGTAGAAATTGGCGGCGGCTCCATACGTATTTATAACCGCGATTTGCAGAAGAAAATGTTTACCATTCTTGGCTTTAGTGATGAAGATGCCCAGGCCCAGTTTGGCTTTTTGATGAATGCCTTTGAGTATGGTGCACCACCTCATGGAGGCATCGCTTTTGGTTTCGACCGCATGTGTTCGCTGTTTGGCGGGTCTGAAAGCATCCGCGATTACATTGCTTTCCCCAAAAACAATGCCGGACGCGATGTAATGATTGATTCACCAGCACCCATCAAGCAGGAACAACTGGATGAACTTCACCTGAAAGTGACACTGACTGAAAAAAAACAGAGTAATTAAGCATTTTGTCATTGTTAAGCATAAAAACCACTAACTTAAGACCTACCGGGCAATGAAACCTGTAAAATCCTTTATCCCCGCTTCACGCTGGTTGTTGCGTATCAGTCTCTTGGCTTATCTGCTGTTGCAACATGGTAACACCCTGCTTGCATTGCAATACCAGACTCAACCTTTCTATATCGCCCTGGCTTTTATCCTTTTTGGCATCTTACTTTTTGCCGGTGGGTTTACTTCAAAGCCGTCACTAACCGTAGTTTCTGCGCTATTACTTTCTGTGTTGTTTATCTATTATCTATATCTTGGCTTTGTGCCAAAGGTTACCTTACCACAAGTACTCAATTTGCTGTTATTGGCTGTGTGTCTGAACTTTATGGCATCGGGAAACAAATGAAAACAGCGTATAATTGATTGTTACCCGGATATTAAATTGCCTACCTCTAAACGACTGGGCTGAATCATGGATTACAAGTCCAATCTTGTTGCCATAAATAAGGCCGATAAAATTGCACTTCTTTTATTCAGCTTTTGTTAATTTCCTTTATCTTTGCGCCTTCAAAAATTAAGATCATGAAAGACGACCCCTATTCGTGTGAATTGTTAAATGAGTGATTTGCATGGGGTGTATGTTGCGTCCCTGCAGGTTACTAATGTAAGGAGGCAAAGCAATGGTTGAGGCCAACATAGATTTTGAAGAATTAATTGAGCAAAGAAACTGGAGTGCGCTCAGACGTGAAATCAAAGTACTTAAATCACATGACATTGCGGAAATAATTGAGGAATTATCTGATGATAATGACATCATTCTTTTCCGGTTACTTCCCCGCGAAGAAGCAAAAAACACCTTTCAATACCTGAGTTTTGAGAAGCAGGAACAAATAATTGAAGGATTGGCTAAAAATGCCAACCGGGTTTCTTCGCTGCTTAACGATCTTGATCCCGACGACCGTACCGCCTTTTTTGAAGAGCTTCCGGGAAAGATTACCAAGCGCCTGCTTCAACTCCTCTCACCTGAAGAACGCAGCATAGCCACTAAACTGCTGGGCTATCCTGAAAACAGTATAGGGAGGTTGATGACGCCGGAATTTGTAGCCGTTAAACCCGAATACACTGTTGCAGAAGCCCTGGAACATATCCGGGAATATGGACGGGACTCAGAAACCCTTAACCTCATTTATGTGGTTGATGAGCATTGGAAATTGATTGATGATATCCGAATCCGCGAAATCATTCTTGCCCGTCCTGATCAATTGATTAAGGATCTGATGGATGAACATTTTGTATCCTTAAACGCACATGACGACCAGGAAGTTGCCATCCGGGTATTTCAGGATCAGGACAGGATTGCTTTACCGGTAATTGATTCCGAAGGATTACTCATCGGCATAGTAACCGTTGATGACGTTATGGACGTGGTGGAAGAAGAGACCACCGAAGACTTTCATAAATTCGGTTCCGTTCAGGGTGCCATCATTAATCCGTTGAAAGCGGGAATAGGCTTCCTTTATAAGAAACGAATAGTATGGCTTTTTGCATTGGTTTTTATGAATGTGTTCTCGGGAGCAGCCCTGGCCAGTTTCGAGAATGTAATTAAATCCGCAGTAGCACTTATTTTCTTCTTACCCTTACTTATCGGAAGTGGTGGAAATGCAGGTGCACAATCAGCAACCCTGATGATTCGTTCGCTCGCCACCGGTGATGTGGAAATGAGAGACTGGTTCAGATTGATTGGTAAGGAATTATTGGTGTCGTTACTGCTTGGCCTTACTATGGCAGTTGGCGTTAGTCTCATTGCCAGCCTGCGGGCACCTGAAATTATATTTATTGTAGCTTCAACCATGGTGCTTACGGTTATTGCAGGCAGTATGGTGGGACTTCTGCTCCCATTTATTTTCACCAGAATAAAAATTGACCCTGCCTCAGCCAGTGCTCCATTGGTTACTTCTATTGCCGATATTACCGGTGTTGTTATTTATTTTTCCATTGCTTCGTGGTATTTTGGTATTACTTAAAACGTTCGGGATTATAGTTTTACAGGTGTAATTAGTAGTTTGTGGGCCTGATCCGCTGCATAAATCACCGGTAATAATATAGATTCAGACCATTGTTATGTGACTGTATATTAATGTCTTTATACTAATTTTCCGACTACATCAAAAAATAAGCATATAAAAGAAGCATTTGTCCGTACAAACTATTATCATTAAATTTGGTTTTTTCTAAAAGCGAATTGTTTATATAGCACTTACTTTTATTTTTGATTGTTATAACGATCTCTTTCTGGAAAAGTGTTCCGGAAAAATCATAAAACGTTTTTAAATTATAACAACCAATTTATTACAAATCAGCTTGATAAATGATATTTGAAATGCATCAGAAATCAACGGATACCAATACCTCTGACTAAAATAACTTTAATCCGACGGAACAATTCAACTTAAATTAAGCACACAATGAATAAAATTATTGTCGATTTTGAAGCATTAATCGGGCAAAAAAACTGGAATACGCTAAGGCGGGAGCTTAAAGTGATGGATCCGCTCGACATAGCGGAAATCATTGAACAACTTTCCGATAAGGATGATATTATTCTCTTCCGCTTACTTGCGCGTGAAGATGCAAAAAATACCTTTCAACACTTATCACACGACAAACAGGAGCAAATTATTGAAGGGCTTGCCAAAAATGTTAATCGGGTATCGGCCTTGCTCAATGATTTAGAACCGGATGACCGGACTGCGTTTTTTGAAGAACTTCCCGGTAAAATAACCCAACGCTTACTGCAGCTTCTGTCACCCGAAGAACGGAGTATAGCCACCCGGCTGCTCGGTTATCCCGAAGATAGTATCGGGAGATTGATGACGCCGGAATTTGTGGCCGTTAAGCCTGAATTTACCGTAACCGAAGCTTTAGCACATATCCGGGAGTTTGGCCGTGATTCAGAAACGCTGAACCTGATTTATGTGATTGATGAAAACTGGAAACTCATTGATGATATCCGCATCCGGGAGATTCTTTTGGCAGAACCTGAACACTTAATCAAAGATTTGATGGACGATCATTTTGTGGCTTTAAGCGCCCTGGACGATCAGGAGTCAGCCATTCGGGTGTTTCAGGATCAGGACAGGGTGGCCCTACCGGTCATTGATACAGAAGGATTGCTGATTGGTATTGTTACCATTGACGACGTAATGGACGTGGTGGAAGAAGAGACTACCGAAGACTTTCATAAATTCGGATCAGTTCAGGGAGCCATCATTAATCCGCTTAAAGCCGGAGTCGGTTTCCTCTACAAAAAGAGAATTGTCTGGCTTATCGCTCTGGTATTCATGAATGTTTTTTCGGGAGCTGTACTTGCAAATTTTGAAAATGTTATTCAGGCTACTGTTGCACTTATTTTTTTTCTACCCTTGCTGATTGATAGCGGAGGAAATGCAGGTGCACAATCAGCCACACTTATGATCCGTTCTCTCGCCATTGGTGACGTAGAATTACGAGATTGGTTCAGATTAATTGGAAAGGAGTTTTTGGTGTCACTGTTACTTGGGCTTACTATGGCAGTGGGTGTTACTCTTATTGCCAGTGTGCGTGCTCCCGAGATTATGCTTATTGTTGCTTCAACCATGGTGCTTACGGTAATCGCAGGCAGTATGGTGGGTCTTTTACTGCCTTTTATTTTTACAAAACTGAAAATTGACCCCGCTGCTGCCAGTGCGCCATTGGTTACTTCTATTGCCGACATTACCGGCGTAGTTATTTATTTTTCCATAGCTTCATGGTATTTGGGAATGGGATAAAGGGATTGCAGATTTACCGTCGGTGAGATCCGCTTCGCTCCGGTTCGGGTTGCAGATTGGGATTGAATTTCTAACCACCAGTCACCAATCACCACACACTGATTGCAGATTGCGGATTAATTCTTAACCACAGATCACTGATCACTGATCACATACTAACCTCAATATTAAAAAGGGGCGAGGGACGAGGGACGGGGGCAAGGAGACGGTGGGACGGGGAGAGAATTATAAACCTCTAACCTCTAACCTCTAACCTCTGACTTCTAACCTCTAACTTCCAATCTCTATATCAATTGGTAATTTGCTAAATTTGCAAAAGAGTAGATTTATTTCTGAGGGTGAGGAAGAATCATTTAAAACTATCAGAACTAAGGCAGTTGCCAGGTCTCTTATTTCAAAACTCACACTTCATGCCATGAACAACAATCAAAACAGATTTTACACGTCCATTTCAATTTATTATTCCGAAATATTTCCATACAACCCTATGCAGTTGCAATATGTAAAAAGCAGGACGGGGGACTTGCGTGCGAAAAGATTACTCGATATTGGTTGCGCAACAGGTGAACTGGCGTTTCAACTTGCAACGGAAGGGGCCAATGTTACCGGAATCGATTTAAATGAGGATTTGTTGGATCAGGCAATAAGAAAGCGCGGTGGTGCATCTAATCCTGAATTTCAATCTGGCGATATGCTGGAGCTTGAAAACGACTTCAAAGCGGAGCAGTTTGATGCTATATTGTGTTTTGGGAACACCCTGGTACATCTGGAAACCAAAGAAATGGTGGCTCAAATGTTAAACGGAGTGTCGCAGGTTCTCAAGCCCGGTGGAAACTTTCTGCTTCAAATCCTGAACTACGACTATATTCTGGATGAGCAGGTTTCTGAACTTCCTTTGATTGAAACCGGAAATATCAGGTTTTTACGCCAATACCTCTTCGATAAAAACAGTCCGAAAATTCGTTTTTATACGGAACTGTACCTGAAAAAGGAAAATCAAACCGTTGTGAACGAGACCACCTTATTGGCCTTAAAAAGCAACGAATTGCTTGATTTATTGCGCAATGCCGGATTTCAGGATATTGAGCTTTTCTCTAATTTCAAGCAAGATGCTTTTGGCGGTAAACATGTTCCATTGGTGGTTAGTGCGGTTACAGCACCTGACTAGTCGACAGGGATTCCGATTCGCTGTAAAAGGATGCGGATTGTTCCTTAGGAATCACTATTTGAAAATCCGCATTACCCGTATTTTATAGTATCATGCTGAATAAAATTGATCCTATCAGATAATTTACCCCTTGCATAGGTAATAATATCGGATATTTTACCCCCTGCACCGGTAATATTATCGGATATTTTACCCCCTACAGAGGGTATATTATCCAATTATGCATTATCTTTGCTGAAAACTCAGTAATATGGTTCGAAGAAAATTATTCCCAGCTTTACTAGAACACCTGCCAAAGAAGGAATTCAGCATTATAACCGGAGCCAGACAAACCGGAAAATCCACTCTTTTATGGCAATTGGAAGATTATTGTAAAGAAGCAGGCTTCCCGGTTGTTTTTCTGAACCTTGAGAATAAATCAATCCTTTCCGAATTAAATCTTAGTCCACTCAACCTATTGAAATTTTTGCCTGAAACTGACCGTAAGGTAATCGTTTTGGTTGATGAGGTTCAATACCTTGATGATCCATCCAATTTTTTAAAATTATTGTACGATGAGTATGCCGCAAAAATAAAAATTATCGCCACCGGAAGCAATGCTTTCTACATGAATGATCATTTCAGAGACTCATTGGCCGGAAGAAAAAAGCTGTTTCTTCTTTATACTTGCGCGTTTGATGAATACCTGGAAATGTCCGGGAAACAGGAATTGCACGAAGAACTTGGCCGAATACAAACAAAGGCAGACTATAAAAGTACCCGGATTGAACTCCTTTTGATTGAATGGGAAAAATTTATAATTTATGGTGGTTATCCTGCGGTTATTACCGAATCTGATACAGAAGCAAAAATTGACCGCCTTAAAGAACTCAGGGATTCATTTGTTAAGAGAGATATACTCGAATCGGGCGTACAGAATGAAAATGCATTTTATAAACTTTTCCATCTGCTGGCATCCCAAACAGGCAATCTGGTGAATATCAACGAGCTGGCATCAACCATTCAGATTAAGAATGAAACTGTAGCCAATTATCTTACAATACTTCAAAAATGCTTCCATATCTCATTGGTTAAGCCCCATTATAATAATGTTCGAAAAGAGTTGATCAGAATGCAAAAAGTATATTTATTGGATACCGGTATGAGAAATAGTCTCCTTAACAACTTTCGTCCATTGGCATTAAGAGCAGATCATGGTGAATTGTGGGAGAATATAGTCTATCGTTTGCTTATCGGGAAATATGGAATTGATGAAGTTTATTACTGGCGTACCAGCGCGGGCAATGAAATTGATTTTGTGCTTCCGCGTATATCTCAACCCAAAGCAATTGAAGCAAAGTATGACAAAAACCAGGTGAATATTAATAAATACAAACTGTTTTCCTCGGCTTATCCTGGTATACCTTTGGGTTTTTCATGGATGTCTCCCGGCGATGAAGATTTTTTTCGGAGGATTTCTTAAAGGCTTCTTGTTGAATCATAATCAATGCGTTTCAAACCTTCAAAAGTCTGACATCAGATTAACCAATTGTTTCCTTGCAGCCACATTCTTCCGCTCCATTTCCTCCCATAGTTGTACTTTTGCAGCTCAAACCTTTTATGCATGTCAGAAAATAAAAGCATACCAGACACCAACTTCCGCTATTTCGATGTGATCATGGCGCTGTTTGTTGCCGTTTTGCTTATCTCGAATTTGGCTTCCACCAAAATCGTATCGCTTTGGATGTTCACTTTTGACGGGGGCACCATTCTATTTCCGCTTAGCTATATTTTTGGCGATGTTCTTACCGAAGTATATGGTTATCAGCGCTCACGCAAAGTGATATGGACGGGTTTCGGGGCTGCTTTGCTCATGTCGCTGGTGCTTTGGGTGGTACAGGAAATGCCCCCGGCCACCGATTGGCCCAACCAGTTGGCCTATGAATCACTGCTTGGCTTTGTGCCACGGATTGTGCTGGCCAGCTTAGTGGCTTATTTCGGAGGTGCCTTTTCCAATGCCTTTATAATGTCGAAACTTAAAATTAAAACCAAAGGCAAGTTCCTGTGGGTGAGGACCATCGGTTCTACCCTCGTGGGCGAGGGCATTGATACCGCCATCTTTTGCATGGTCGCTTTCTACGGAGTCTTGCCCAACGAATTGCTGATTTCCATCATCATTTCTAACTATATTTTCAAATCAGGTGTAGAAATACTGTTTACACCCATTACTTATGCCATCATCGGTTTCCTGAAAAAGCGGGAGCAGGTAGATGTTTATGATACGGGAATCAGTTACAACCCATTCAGGTATTTTGTAAAGGAATAAATGGATTTAGATTTGAAGCCAAATTTTATTAGATCATTCAATGTCAATGTTATATCCATATAATAATCCTGCCACACCATTCAGCGAAAAGCGGGCTTTTTTAATGCGGTTTGATTCCGGATGGATGACGTAATTATAAGCAGTTCTGAAATCGGCTTTCAGCAGTATGGTATTTTCAAAGGTAGCCCCGGCCAGATCGCAATTGTCAAAAACGGAGCTGCTCAAATCACATTCGGTGAAATCTACCTCCTGCAATTTGCTATTTTTGAAGGTGGTATTCTTCAGCTTGCGCTGATAGAAGGAGGAGTGGCTGAGGTTGCAGTTATCGAACCACAGTGCCAGGCCAAAAGGATTACAATCGTCAAAATGCAGGCCGAGCAGTTTGCATTCCTGAAAACGCACATTGCGAAGCGCGGTGCGGCTCAGTGCAGCGAGACTAAGGTTACAGCCGTTAAATTCACAATCAACAAACTTAAAATCGCTCAGACCGGCATTAGAAAAATCGCTATTGCTAAAGCTGCAGGCCACATACTCTCCCAACGGCAGGGGGTTTACGGCAAAATCAATTTTATCGAATATCTTATCCAAAAAATAGTCTTGTTTCATTATTTTGGAACTTTTATACTGCCTGTTAATACCCCGGTTACGCCCCAATGATTAAAGCTCTCCGCTTCATCCTGCCCCTGATCTATCACTATTTCAAGTACATGTTGACCAGGTTCCAGATTGTTGAGTGGAACCATATCCGGCGGGGTTAATGTTCCCGGGCACCAATTTGACCTACTTAAATCACTGGACGACAATCCATTGCTAAAGTTACCCGAAGCCGGATTAAGCAAACGGTAAGTGGCACAGTCTGTCCGCCAGGGAATGGTATTATAAATGGCTTCGCCGTCTATGAATATCTGATTGAGTTTGGGATTAAATTCATCTCCCCCACTCCAGCCGCCATGTCCGGTACTGGTGTATAAAAGATGAAGATCAGTTACATCTTCAGGTAACTCAAATACTACACGCAATGTATCGTTGTTGAAAAGCCTGCCGTAGTTCTGCCCTCCCATCTCAAGGGTATTTATGGTGGAAAATAAAGGTAAAATAAACTTAGGAACCATATCTGCCTCTTCCACAGAGCCCGGATAAAAATCCAGTTCGAGACTGACAATATGGCCTCCTTTATCATAATTTCCAATAAACACCCCTATCCATACATCTTGTGGTTCCCAGGGAATCAAGGCGGTAACTTCCTGCTTATAAACGGCCTCATTTGCCCACAGATAGTTGTTAATCTGACGAATTTCGTTGAAGTGACCTGCCCCAAAGGAGGTAAAAAATCGCATCAACTCAACCGGTGGCTGATAATTTGCTTCCTTACGTATGCCCTGATAATTTTTCCCCGAACAATCAGTGAACACCGGAAGCTTACCCAGACCATTCAGATAAGCATCAAGCACAGTAATTCCTTCACTTTCCGGAATCATAAACACCGATCCGGTTCTATCGTAAGCATCGCCATTAGAACGGCAGCTTAACTTCACAAAAACATTCCCGCTATTACACATTTCCCGGCTAAGTCTGACTTTCTTTAAAATAACCGAACCCAATGAGAAGTGGTATGTTTTTGCCGCTATTAATTCCTCTCCACTCACTGATTTGGTCTCTGGATCGAAGTTCACCCTCTCGTCTGTGAAAACAGGCAAACGGGTAAACCTCGAATTGATTTTCACTTCTTCAAACTCGGCATCGCTAAGCTGACGGGCTTTGTCAGGAGCATATTTTGGAAGTGTAAAGTCTTCCAATGTCTCGATGGAAGTAGCTACAATTTCACGGTTTCCATTTATAACCACCTTTAAGGCCAACGCATCTTTCTCCGGTAAAAAACTGGCATAGGGCGACCCCTTAGCAGGAGCTGCTGTAGTATACCACACTTCAATCTTATTAGAGAAATAATTATAAGTTGCATATTTACATGAATAGCCCAGAATATCCGTTATATTACCGCCGAAAACCGGCTCCGGCAATTCGCTGAAAGGAAGAATGTTTTTATAGGCTGCATTCCCAAACTGCATGATATTTACAATTTCATTGCGCTTATAATCAATGAATTGCTGAATTTTATCCGTAGCTTTATATAAATACACCAGTTGATCGTGATACACAATACTTACCCCTGCCTCACTTTTAATTCCATTTTCGATGCGGTCATAATTTATCTGAAAGACCGGCCTGACCTGAGCACTGCTCAACAATGGGAAACAGAGCAGTATTATAATGCCGGTAACAGCTTTTTTTAATAAATCCATGGGAGTTATTTTGTTATTTCATGAAACCACGCAAATCTACTAAAACCCTGGTTCTTTTTGTTAAATTCCTGCTTGATTTTCATAATTTCTTACCTTTGTTCAAAACTGACACTATGGGAATGATCTCGATAGAAGGTATGGAATTCTTTTCTTACCACGGCCATTTTAAGGAAGAACAGGTAATTGGGACCCGTTTTATTGTTGATTTATTTATTCAGGTGGATACCCGCTCAGCTGAAAAAAGCGACAAACTTAACGATACGGTAAACTATTTTTCCGTATATGAAACCGTTAAAGCAGAAATGGCCCAACAATCGCACTTGCTGGAACATGTGGCCAACCGCATACTGCTTGCCGTACATGAACAATACCCGGAAGTTACCGACGCCGAGGTAAAAATATCAAAACTCAATCCGCCTCTGGGAGGTAAAATTGACCGGGTGTGTGTAACCCTTTCAAGCGAAGATATTTATGAGTGAAGCCGCAAAGCCAACTGTCAAGACCTGTCCGCGCTGTGGCAAGGGCTTTGAATGTCTTCATGCCCCCGGCTGCTGGTGCTTTGATTATAAAATACCGCCAGAAAATCTGGAGAATCTAAAGCGGGAATATGACAATTGCCTGTGTCCAGTGTGTTTGAAAGATTATACCGAATCGCCACAAAGGCACTAAGGCACAAAGTTTCACGAAATGTTTAAAAAATAACTTAGTGTATCTTAGAGTCTTTGTGTCTTAGTGGCATAACTTATTGTATTTTCGTGTCTTTATGGCAACTATAACTATCTGAAAATCATTTTTTTGCCTTTCGCAGTAAAAATAGGCTTGGATAACATAAAATTTTGTAAATTTGCACCGCAATACCGGGTCTCGTGGCCGAGTGGCTAGGCAGAGGTCTGCAAAACCTTCTACAGCGGTTCGAATCCGCTCGAGACCTCCCTATTACTATATACCCATCTGTTAAACAATCAGTTAGAGATGGGTATTTTGTATTATTGAGTCCATTCTAAAAAGGTATAAATAAAAAAATGCCATTAAAACACGATTACCAGGTTGCACAAGACTCTGTATATCAGTGAATAAAACCTGGTGAGGCTTTGTGTCTTTGTACCTTAGTGGCAAAAAAGGAGTTTTTGTACTAAGCTCATTATTAGTTGCTCATTTCAATTTCCCAATCCTGTAAGTTAAACTCAGCTTCATCACCTGAAAAGTGGACCCGGAGTCATTATTATAAACATCTTTCAGGCCCATGTAATAATTATATTCGAGGCCAATACTGCCCATTTGGAACCCTATGCCCGCAATAGCGCCCGCGTCTGTTCTTTTGAAGATGTTAGAACCATGTCTTTCCCATGTGTCGTAATACCCTGCATAGTCTTTCCCATATAAATCGTAAGAATATTCAGTACGACCGATGATTCCATAACCAAAATATAATCCTGCAAGCGCATATATGGTGGTGTTTTTATAAAGCCTGACTGAATATTTCCCGGTAACGGGGAGCTCAAGGTAATATAATGACGATTTGTTATACAGCCGTTTCTGGATTGTTGTATCCTTGAAAATTAATTCTATGGATTCTCCTTTATGTGAAACGATCAATCCTGCCTGAAGGGAAAAGTTTTCTTTTACAGGTATTTCTAAAAATATTCCTGCATGTGGACCTATTCCCGACTTTTTAATTTCCTTTTCAAGCCCCCAAACCTCAGGGATGGGCTCTCCTTTCAGTGATGATGAATTTAGGCCTGCTTTCGCGCTGATAGTTTGTCCGCAAAGTTGGTAGTTATAAGCGGTTATTACAATTAACAGTAGAAGGTAGATTTTAAGTTTCATGGGTGCCTTTGTCTTTTGACACATATAATATTTTTAAGCTACTCTTCCGTTTTAAAAAATACTCTTATTTGCAAAGATTATTTGGCGAAAGCTGCCAAAAAACCCCATGTTTCAAAGACCTGTTGATTTTTTTCGATCTATAGAAGTGATTTTTTCTGGTTTTGCCTATTGTATAATGTAAGCCAGGGGTTAAGTGAACAAATCCAAAAGAAAAATGGAGATGAGTATAGATTTTATAGGAGAATAATTTTTCAACAATCCAGACAGGATTATCCCTCTGAAATGTCAATTTCCCCAGAATTGGACTACATTAAATCTAAATGCTGTTTTCAGGTGTTTTTGGTCTAAAAAACCAAATACTATCTGCCTGATCACATAAAGTTTGTACTTTTATCAAAGATTACGGCGACCGGCACAGCGGGTTTCAAAAAATTTCCGACAGCTCATAGCCAGGCTTTTTGGCGGGCAATGCCAAAAGAAATAAATGCATTGATTGAGTTAAACAAGACTTATTTGAATGAAAGGACTTGACTTAAACACAAAATATCCTCAAAACTATATCATAAAAAAACCGCTTTTAGGGGCAGTTATCCTCTTTGTTTTTTCTTTGGGATTTACATTGCTATATCACCCCTTAAATTCACATAAAAGTATCTATTTCGAATTTGAGTTGACCATGCTGTTCTATACTTTTACAGCTTCTTTATTTGCATGGTTATCAATTGTACTAATGAAGAAAATCCCATTCCTTTCAAATAAAAAAGATTGGACACTATTAAAAGAACTGCTTGCAATTTATTTGGTTTTACAGACAATAGGTATAGTTATTTTTTTATTAGCATTTTTAGTAGAAGGCCCTGCGCCACACTCCCGCTGGAATTTGCTTACTTTTTTTAATTCATGTAAATATTCGTTTTTAATATACATTTTCCCGTTTGCTTTTTTTATGGCATTAAATTATAGGTTCACCCGTCTGAATTTTGAGGCATCGATCAATGAATTTAAGACAGATTTAGAGCAGGAGCTTGTCATTAATATAAGTTCTTCTTTAAAAAAAGAATCTTTAAGTTTTTATGCAAACGACTTACTATTTGCCACATCTGACGGGAATTATGTATTCTTCTATCTGTCAAGAAATAATAAAGTTCAAAAGGTTCCTATTCGCAATTCCATTTCCAATATTGAAGACCAGCTAAAGCAAATTCCCTTCTATTTTCGTTGCCACAGGGCATTTATTGTAAACCTGAACAAGGTTCAGTCTAAAAGGGGTAATGCCTTGGGATACACTTTAAGCCTTGCAAATTGTGATGAAAAAATCCCGGTTTCAAGGAAAAATATAAAACCATTCGATTCACTATTTAAGAAGTCTTTTATTTAGCGTTTGTTATTTATCCCATTTTCTTACCACCTGCAACAAATTGCAGGCGTGGTCTTGTCCTGTGTCACATTTATTATCGAAGTATCCCGGAAATTTGAGGGCCCGGGATATTCTTCATCCCTTTGCATCAGCGAAATAGTTCGCATTAAACGATGAAATGATGCAAAAGATGAAAAACTCAAACCAACGGGAATCATTATTGAAAACAGCTCTTCTAATGATTGCCATAATGATTTTGGGAATAGCTGAAGCTCAGGAGAAATACAAAATTTCCGGAGTAATCGTTGATGAAAACAACGAGCCGGTATGTTATGCGAATATCGCATTGCGGAATGGCCCGGACGCCTTAATTATTGCAGGAACTACTTCCTATGAAGACGGGACATTTGAAATTGCCAACAATAACCCCGGCAGCTACTTTATAAGTGTAAGTTTTGTCGGGTATCTGCCAACGGAGAAAAAGGTGGAAATACAGGGTGTTGAGTCTGTAGATTTAGGAACAATAACGTTACAATCAAACAGCATTGAGTTGAAAGAAGCCACCATTCAGGCAGAGCGACTAAAAGCCAAACAACAACTTGATAACACCACATATTATATTAACACGAAAATGCAAAAAGCATCAGGCACCGGAATTGATGTAATAAAATATCTGCCCGGAATACAGGTAGATATGCTTCATAATATTTCACTTGATGGCTCACAAAACATCATTATTCAGGTTAATGGGGTTGAGCGTGATGCAAGTTTCCTAAACCAGTTAAATTCAGATGATATTGTAAAGTTGAAATAAACAACAATCCCGGAGTAAAGCACAACGCTGAAGTTACGGGGGTGATAAACTTTAAACTCAAAGAGCATAAGGTATATGGGCTGAGCGGACATGTTTATGCTGAAGTTCCTACACGTAAAAACGAGGTGTTTTCTTTCCCGGGTGCCAGTATAAATTATACATTTAAAAACTTCACACTGTATTCATCCTACGACGGGGAATATAGCTATTTTAATATTGAAGCCGTTGACAATAAAGAAATACATACCCAAAGCAGCTCATCTGAGATTTTAAATAAACAGGTTCTTCAACAGAAAAACTGGTCTCATAAATTTCACCTGGGAATGGATTATTTTTTAAATAAATCAAACCAGTTTAATTTCTATGGATTTATAAATCCCTATTCCAATGAGCACGATGGCACCATAGCCTTTGAAGAAAAGGTTGAAAATGATGTAGTAAATTCTTTTCAATACAACAAAGATGATGCGGACAAAAATCGCTCTTTCTTTTTCTCGATGTACTACAAACATCTTTTTGGTAATCCGCAGAAAGAACTTGTATTTGATATGAATTATTACAACCTGAAAGCGCAGAACAGCACCTCCTTTTTCGATGGCAGCAGCAAATTTTTGCAAAACAGCAATTCAGAACCCCATCAAAATTCATTGAATGCCCGGCTGAATTATAGTACTCCGCTGACCGCTGATATGAAACTGGAGGCTGGTATCCAACAAAGTTATTCTGCATTAGGCGACCATAAATCACCGTCATTTAATTACAGGCAAATTGTTGTAGCGCCTTACACCCTATTAACTTATTCAAAGCAAAAGTTCCATCTTAATGGTGGAATGAGGATAGAATATTCGGCAGTAAATGCACTTGAGAAAATAGACGAAACTTCAATTTCAGTTTTGCCTAACATAAATATGAAATATGATTTGTCGCATAAAAGCAATTTGAAATTTGCCATTCAGAAACAAATCTATCGTCCTAGTATTTACCAGTTAAATCCGACGTTAAACACCATTGACCCATATACGACACAGCAGGGAAATCCTTATTTAAATCCGGTGATTCGGCATAAAGCTTCCCTTGATTATTCCACAACTATCGGGAATAACTTTATCTCCCCGGGCGTTTTCTACGAATATGCATCAAATGTTATCGAAACCCTCACGGTATTGCGTGATTTATCGTTGTTCGAAAAAGAAATTCAAAATTCAGGCAACTCAACCTATTTTGGGATAAAGATGCTGGGTAGTCTGAAATGTCACAAGAATATTACGGTTAACCCACATGTCAAATTATATCACATAAAGACTAATGGCAATGAGCTGGCAACATCAAATGGCATTGAAGACAATAGTACTTTTGCATTTGAAACTGGCCTTTCCGCAATTTTTTCATTAAAATACGACATTGCTTTATCTGCAATAATTAAATATAACAGCCCTGTGAGCCATATACAAGAGCAATATTCCGAAGATGGGCTGTATTTCATTTCCCTTGAAAAAACCTTCTTTGAAAAACTAAAGGTAGGAATAACAAGTGCCATTCCTTTTAAAGGCAGAATCTTATTTTGATG
>DHSR01000031.1:0-12679 GCA_002410555.1 Bacteroidales bacterium UBA5281
CATCAAAATAAAATGTAGCCAAAATACATCCAGGATGTCCATGTTTAATTTGTCTTTCTTTTTTGCTTTCAATCGTTGCATCCACAGGTTACGACTGATGGAATACAAATAAGTAAGGAATGAACAACTCAGGTAAAAATCTTCTTTCTGAACATTCTTAAGCACCACAATCAATGACTCCTGAAAAATATCTTCGGCATCTTCTTCATTGCCGGTATTTTTCTTTATGAGGTATTTAATGGTAGGAAAGAACTCCTGATACACATGCTTGATGATGTAATCGCTGTTAAGCTTTAGTCCTTCAACAATGGCTCTGTCAGAAAAGTGTATCATTCAGTCTATGTTCTATATACGCTATTATGATTGGGTTACCCCAGATATAATACCTACATGGTTGAAGCCACTATTGACACCGGCATCTTCCATTGCCGCAGGTAACTTTTGAGTTTATAAAATTATAAAAAAAGTTCATGCAAACAATGGTTTTTCACAATTATCCCGAAATATGAAGGTGATCAGGCAATTTTTCAACAGAAATAACATTTTGAATTCCTTCTTTTTCACGCACCACATGAACATTTCCTTTGGTATCTATCATTACCACCGCCGGTCTCATGTGAATAAACTGCATCCATTGGGTAAGATTGTAGGCACCGGTTAAATGAATCACCAGCCTGTGGCCAGTTTGAAGGAGCGGCAGATTTACACTCTCACGTATGCAATCAATATTCATACACAGCGGGCCATACAGCGTGGTATCTTCGCGGTATTGCGAAAATTCCTGAGCCACCGTAACCGGGTGCTGATACCAGAAAGAGGTAAACAGCAGATTAACTCCCAGGTCAATTATGGTTGCCCGTCGCCCCGAAACAAGGCGTTTGTGTGCCAGTACCGTGGTTATGGCATATCCTGCTTCCTCAATCAGTGCCCGGCCGGTTTCCAGTATCAACAGCGGCAATTCCCCGGGCGCAAAGTGGCTGTTGATAAGCGCACTGCTTATGGCTTCGGCATATTCGCTTATGGAAGGATTGGTATCACTGCCCGGTAAGTAAGAACCTTTCAGGGTGTTTTTGGAAGCAAACCCACCTCCCACATCAATATACCTGAGTGTATGGTTGAATTTTTGTTTGAGCAATCTGGCCAGTTCAGCCAGTTTGGCAGCAGCTACACCATAGGCTCCGGCCGATAAAATAAAAGTTCCGATGTGGGTATGCAGTCCCATCAAATCCAGCTTTCCCGAATGCATTATTTTGTTTAATGCATCCCAGGCCTGTCCATCTTCATAATTAAAGCCAAAGCGATCCCACATGGGATATATTCCCGTATCCATATTCACCCTGATGGCTACCCGGGGCCTGTGCTCACTGTTTGCTGCTATCTCCATCAGTAAATAAAGCTCATCCAGATGGTCAATGTGTATCAGAGAGCCATTTTGGGTTGCCGTTTCCAGCTCCTCCCTTGTTTTGGCAGGTCCGTTAAAAATAATTTGTTTGGGATCCACGCCATTGTCCACTGCTTTTTGATATTCAAAACCTGAAACCACTTCTGCCCATGCACCTTCCTGATGGAAAACATTACAAACCGCAGCAAGGTAATTGGTTTTGTAACTCCAGGCAAATTGCACTTTTGGGTATCGAGTAGTAAAAGCATTCAACGCCTTTCGATACGAAGACCGAATGGTGTTTTCTGAGAGCACAAACAAAGGCGATCCGTAGGTTTTGGCCAGATGTTCTACCGCCACTCCATCAATATGTGTTGTGGGAGGTTGCTCGCGGCGCATCCCAAACTTACCGGGCATGCTCGTTTCTAATTTTGTAAGATGGGGCCTTTCATAAGGTTTCTTTTCCATAGTTCAGTAGTATTATTAAAGTTCACCTGCAGATGAAATGGTTTCAAATTCAGAACGGTCAACAATCATATCGAAGGCATAGCGGATAAAGAGTTTACCCACGTCGTATTTTTCGAAAGGTAGGACTTCTTTACCTAAAGCAAGCAGGGTAAGGGCTTCAGGGATATTCTGACCCACGCCCACCGCCAGATATACCCAGGCTGGTATGCGCGGATTAATTTCCATAAGGTAATACTTCCCCTGATTGGTGCGCATCAACTCCAGTTCAAAAGCCCCCCTCCATTTGGTAGATTCCACAAACCGGCGGGTAAGTGCCATGAGCTTTTTGTCATCCACAGAGATGCCTGCCCAGGCTTTTCCCTTGTCGGTAATGTATTGCTTTCTCATGGGTACTGCAGCTATGGTGTTGCCCGCTCCATCCCCTAAACCTATTACATTATATTCCGTACCGTGAATATATTGCTGAAGCACCACCGGCAATCCCCATTTGGCACTGATTTTATTAAAATAGGTGCGCGCCTGTTCAAAGTTGTAAGCCACAAAAGCATCGTACCACTTCCCCTTAACCATAAAAGGGAATTCCAGTTCCTTTGATATTGTAAAAATTTCAGAAGCATCGCTTACTACAAAGCCCGGGGGCACATCAATGCCATGTTTTTTCCCAAATTCGGGCAGGTTAACCTTATGCCGCTCCTCGAATTGCTCAAAAGTGGGTAAAAACAGGTGAACACCAAGTGTATTCAGGTGTTTTTCCAGCTTCATAAAAGAATATAACTCTGCATCGAAGTTGGGAATCAAAACATCAGGCTTTTCTTTACCGATGATATATTCCAGCCGCTCTTTCAGAGCGTCGATACCTGCGGCCGGATAAGGAATATGATAGGTGCGGTCAACCAGATGGTGCATATAGATACCAGGTTCAAGCGATTCATAAGCCAGCCCGATGATTCTTACATCAAAGGAGGCAGCTTCGCGCAAGCCACGTATTACAGCTACACCCGGCCCGGGGCTGTCAATGGCATTTAACCCGGTTACAGCTATGGTTATCAATGGCTTAGTCATTTTCAACACTGAGTTGGTGCAGCCGGAGCAATCCGAAAAAATCATGCAGATCTTTTTCTACCGTACTTTTTTCAACCAAATAATGCCTGCTTACCCATTCGACAATCTTTTCGCCCGACTGACCTTCTTTTAGCATTCTTATGATCTCAAAAGCCATGGGATTGGCAGTGAACGACTCGCCCGTTGCCGGATTAAACAAAAAGCCATTTTCGCTGATGGCCAAATCTTTATTTATTTTCATCCGTAAAATTTTTGTGTAATTGATTAAAGTCCGGCTAAAGAGATTAAAACCCCCTAACACAAGAAAATCAATATACAATGGTTATGATCGATACAAATTAACGTCTAAAACAGCGTTAAATATGTATAATATTTCAGGTAAATTGTGTAAGATAGCTGTATTACCGGTTTTTTTCAACTTTATTCAGGATTTTAAAGGCCTTCCAAGCTGATCGATTGGAATACGCAGGTTGCCTGTATACTTTTTGTATTCACTTACCGTAAGCCCGGTAACCTGCCTGAACTGATTGGAAAGGTATTGAACAGAACTGTATCCCAACTGAATGGCTATTTCACTCAGTGTAAGCTCATCGTAATCAATAAGGGCTTTTACTTTTTCAATTTTATGAAGAATGATGTAACGCTCCAGGGTAAGATTCTCGTAATTTGCAAAAAGCGACGACAGATAGGCATAGGATAATCCTAATCGTTCTACGATATAATCGGAATTGCGAATGATGGAATTTACATTCCCCGCTTCATGTATCAATTCAAACACCGCATGTTTAATCTGCTCTACGATCTGCTCCTCGCGACGGTGGATAGACTCAAATCCATGCGCTGCCAGCAAATCGGTATAAAAAGCTTCAGTATGATTATCAGGTGTATAAATAAAAGTCACCTCACCAGGTTTTATGTGCTCTACCTGTGCGCCCTCATCTTCAAGTAAGCGGCTTACCAAAGTAAGACAACAGCTGCAAAGCATATTTTTCAAATGCAGCGTGCAATGGTTGGTATTATCTCGGAAAAGTATATCCATGTTGTCTTTAAATGTATGCCCAACACAAATATAGGCATTTATTGGCTTAAACTGTCAGAACAACACTCCAGAAATATATTTTTCCACATTAATAACCACCTTAACATCTTACAACTGCAAATGAAAAAATAAAATTAACTTTGCAAATCCCTGACCCATTGATCAGGTTTGAACTTTTTACCTTTTCAATTTATTGATTTACAAAGGAATTCTACCTTTTAACATAAACTACATGCTTTCCATAATTAAAAAATTTCTGGGCACCAAGTCCGAAAAAGACATCAAAGCCCTGAATCCCATTCTTGAAAAAATAAAAGCAGTATATCCCGAAATTGAAAAACTGGACAATGATGCTTTGCGGGCACGCACCCTTAATTTCAAGCAGCGAATTGCCGAAGCTGTAGCCGAAAAACAGCAGGCCATCCTTGATTTGAAAGCTTCCATCGAAGACGACCAGCAATTGGATATGGATGAAAAGGAGAAGGTTTACCAAAGCATTGATCAACTTGATAATGAAAGTTATCAAATAGTACAGGAGGTTTTAAATGATTTGTTGCCTGAGGCATTTGCAGTAATGAAAGAAACTGCCCGGCGATTCAAAGAAAACGAAACCATTGAAGTTACTGCAACTGATTTTGACCGGAATTTGGCTGCTACACATGCTCATGTGGATATTATTGGCGACAAAGCATACTTTCACAACAAATGGGTAGCAGGAGGAAGCACCATTACCTGGGATATGGTGCATTACGATGTGCAGTTGATCGGCGGTATAGTATTGCATCAGGGAAAAATTGCGGAAATGGCCACCGGTGAAGGAAAAACCCTGGTAGCTACCCTGCCCGTTTACCTGAATGCCCTGCATGGAAAAGGGGTTCATATGGTTACCGTAAATGATTATCTCGCCCGGCGTGACTCGGAGTGGATGGGCGTGCTTTATGAATTTCATGGGTTAAGTGTCGATACCATTGATAAACATGAGCCCAATTCCGAGGCCCGTCGCAAAGCTTACCTTGCCGACATCACCTTTGGTACCAATAACGAATTTGGCTTTGACTATCTGCGTGATAATATGACGCGCAATCCGGAAGAAATGGTACAGCGCCCACACAATTATGCTATTGTGGATGAGGTAGACTCTGTATTGATTGATGATGCGCGTACACCGCTTATCATTTCCGGCCCAACACCACGGGGTGACAATCAGGAATTTGAACAATTGAAGCCGGAAATCAGGAAGTTGTATGAAGTACAGCGCAACCTGGTAACAAAACTGCTGGCCGAAGCCAAGAGTTTACTGGCTGAACCCTCAAATGCAGAAAATGAAAAACGGGGAGGCGAGCAGCTTTTCAGGGCTTACCGCGGATTACCGAAAAACAAGGCACTCATTAAATTTCTCAGTGAGCCGGGTATGCGCGCCCTGATGCAAAAAACCGAAAACTTTTACATGGCTGAACAATCCAAACATATGCACATCATTGATGATGAGCTTTATTTTGTGATTGATGAAAAAAACAATACCGTTGAACTTACAGAAAAAGGTATTGACCTGATTACAACTTCATATGATGATCCTAAATTTTATATACTCCCGGATATAGGCGCTGAAATTGCCGAACTTGAAAAAGCCGGACTGTCAGAAACCGATAAACTGGAAAAGAAGAGTGAACTGATGCGTGATTACAGCATAAAGTCAGAACGTGTACATACAGTAAATCAGCTACTTAAGGCCTATACACTCTTTGAAAAGGACGTGGAATATGTGGTGATGGACAACAAGATTAAAATTGTTGACGAACAAACAGGACGAATTCTTGAAGGCAGGCGCTACAGCGATGGTTTGCATCAGGCCATTGAAGCCAAAGAGAATGTAAAAATTGAGGCTGCCACCCAAACCTATGCTACCGTTACCCTACAGAACTATTTCAGGATGTATCGTAAACTGGCCGGTATGACAGGTACTGCCGAAACCGAAGCCGGTGAGTTGTGGGACATCTACAAACTGGATGTTGTGGTTATCCCGACCAACCGTCCCATTGTGCGCGACGACCGCGAAGACCTGGTATACAAAACCAAACGCGAAAAATTCAATGCGGTAGCCGACGAGATCATGGATCTGATACAAAAAGGCCGCCCGGTGCTGGTTGGTACCACCTCGGTAGAAACTTCCGAATTGCTCAGTCGTATGTTAAAGCTACGCAACATTAAACATAATGTACTGAATGCCAAGCTCCATCAGCGTGAAGCCGACATTGTGGCTGAAGCCGGTCAGGCTGGCACGGTGACCATTGCTACCAACATGGCCGGTAGGGGTACCGATATAAAATTGGGCGCAGGGGTAAAACAAGCCGGTGGTCTCGCCATTATCGGCACCGAACGTCACGAATCACGCCGGGTTGACCGGCAGTTGCGCGGTCGTTCAGGACGCCAGGGTGACCCGGGAAGTTCCCAGTTTTTCGTCTCACTCGAAGACGACCTGATGCGCATGTTTGGATCGGAACGTATTGCCAAAATTATGGACCGCCTCGGGCTTAAAGAAGGTGAAGTAATTCAGCACAGCATGATCACCAAATCCATTGAGCGGGCACAGCGGAAGGTGGAAGAAAACAACTTCGGCATTCGTAAGCGTTTGCTGGAATATGATGACGTAATGAACTCCCAGCGCGAAGTAATTTATAAAAAACGTCGACATGCCCTTTATGGAGAAAGACTTGCTGTTGATATTTCAAACATGATTTACGATGTGGTGGAAAACATCATTGCTACCCATCAGGAAGACCGCGACTTCGAGGCTTACCGCATGGCTATGCTTACTACCCTGGCTGCTGATGCCTATGTAACTGAATCTGAGTTTATTCAGAAAAACAAGGATGAACTTACAGAAGAAGTCTATGAAAAAGTATATAAAAATTATCGGTTAAAATGTGAACATCTGGCCCAGCGTGCTTATCCGGTAATTAAAGAAGTATATGAAAATCAATCGCGCTACGAAAATATTGCCATTCCCATTACTGATGGGAAAAATGCAATGCAGGTAGTGGCAAATCTCAAAAAGGCATACAACGATAAGGGACGGGAGATTACTCTTGCTATAGAAAAAGGAGTGACACTCGGTGTAATTGACGATGCATGGAAAGACCATTTGCGCGAAATGGATGAACTTCGTAGCTCAGTACAAAACGCCACCTATGAACAAAAAGACCCGCTGCTTATCTATAAGTTCGAATCCTTTGAATTGTTTAAAATATTGTTGCAGAAAATCAACCGCGACATTACAGCCTTTATTACCAAAGCGAACCTGCCGGTGCAGGAGCCATCACAGGTAAAAGAAGCCCAGGCGCCAAAGCGCACCGATACCAGTAAGCTTAAAGAAGAACGATCCGACCTGCTCAGCCGGGCCAACCCTACCAGCGAACGTCAGGTTACTTCGCCCATAAGGGTGGAAAAGAAAGTTGGACGCAATGACCCCTGTCCATGTGGAAGTGGTAAAAAATACAAAAACTGCCATGGCAGGGAGGAATAGTCCTCAGTAAATTAAATAAGAAAAATGAGATGAGGAATTTTTTACTGATACTTTCCGGGATTGCATTTCTGCTTAATATTTCCGGAGCCGTCAAAGGACAAATCGTTTATAGTCCACTGGTAGATTCATTGATACAACAATCGGATCATCAGTCCATTCTGCTGCTTACCCGGCAACTTGCCGGGGACACTACGGTTCAATTGGGCGATGAAACCATCACTATTTTATCCAGGCATTTTAATAATCCCTTCAACAAACGTGCTGCTGAATTCATTGTTCAAAAGTTTGAAGAATATGGCTATGAACCTGAGGTTCAGAAATTCAACAATGGACGTGGCGAAAACATCATTGCTACAAAAACAGGAACGCTTTATCCCGAGAAAGAATTCATTATTTGCGGGCATTACGACAACATGCCATCAGGCAACAAGGCACCGGGGGCAGATGACAATGCTTCAGGAACGGTAGCCGTACTCGAAGCTGCCCGACTTTTAAGCGGATTCGACTTTGATTATACCCTGCGTTTTGCCGCCTGGGATGAAGAAGAAATCGGACTGGTAGGCAGCTATTTCTATGCCCAGCGTGCGGCCAGTGAGCAACAACAAATAATCGGCGTACTCAATCTGGATATGATTGCCTGGGACAGTAACAATGATTTCCGCTACAGCATTGCCACCAATGCATTGTCCCAGCCATTTACCAATGATTTTATTGCCACTACCGAACTCTATCAGTCACAACTTAGTCATGCCTTCCATTATACCACCGCAAGCGATCATGCTTCCTTCTGGCAGTATAATTATCCGGCCATACTGGCCATAGAAGACAATGATGATTTTAATGCCTATTATCATACTCCCCAGGACGATATTGACATTTTAAACATGGAATATTATGTAAGTCTGGTAAGGGCCTCCATAGCCAATATTGCTGCCCAGGCCTGGGACCAGCGTTTTTATTTTGAACATGAGCCAATACTTTCAGGCAACTCAACCGAAGCCCGCGAAGCAATTTTATGTGTATCCGGTTCACATCCGGTAGACACATCTATCCATAATCCCCGTTGCTATTATACTACTGACGGAATAACCTTTAATTATACTGAACCTCAGTATATTTCAGGCGATACCATCCGTTTTCTTCTTCCAGGCCAATCATTTGGAAGCACCATAAATTATTACTTTGCGGTACAGGATGAAAACGCCTCTATTATTGGCACACTGCCTTATGGTGGGAAGGGCATTAATCCGCCCGGAACTGTTGCTCCCTCCTCCTTCTTTAGTTATCAGATAGACCATGTTTTCCAATTGCAACCATGTTCATCGGGTACACCTGTTGCTATTAATGACCAGCAGTCTGCCATTGATAATATTGTAATCGATCAGGCAGGCACCATCATCGATTTAAATGTAAACCTAACCATCACGCATTCACGCACCAACGACCTGAGGCTGATGCTGATGGGACCTGATGGTTCTGGCTGCCTGCTGAGCAACCGCAATGGCGGAGCGGGCGAAAACTACATTAACACCACTTTCGACGACCAGGCAACAACGCGCATAGAAGAGGGAAGCGCTCCGTTTACCGGTCGTTTTGCTCCTGAATCTGCACTGGATATCTTTAATCAATCAGATATTTCAGGCACCTGGCAATTGCGTATAAATGACGTAGTAACCGGACACTCAGGGGTTTTGGATAATTGGTGTATTCACATGCAATACTATGATCCTACAACAGAGGTGCCGGTTACTTTAGATTATCAGGATCAGTTGCATGCCTGCTTTCCCAATCCTGCCAATAATGCAGCCAATATTAGCTTTACCCTGTCTCAGCCTTCATACGTAAAAGTACGGTTGTATAACATGATGGGAAAACTGGCAGGCACCTTTGCTGATGGACATTTTGAAGCAGGGAAGCATCTTTTGGTAGCTTCCACTGCCCATTTGGCTGCCGGCCGTTATTTTTACACTTTACAAACCGAACGTACCATGCAAACCCAAAGCCTGGTGATTATAAACTAAGAAATTAACATGAAATTCAACCGAATATTACTAAAGCTTAGTGGTGAGGCTCTAATGGGAGAGCAATTGCATGGTATCTGTCCTGCGCGGTTAAACACCTATGCCCGGGAAATAAAAACCGCATTAAACCATGGCATTGAAATAGCCATAATTATTGGAGGTGGCAACATCTTTCGTGGATTACAGGGTGCGGCCAAAGGTATGGACCGGGTACAAGGAGATTATATGGGTATGCTGGCTACGGTAATCAACAGCCTCGCATTGCAGGCTGAGCTGGAAAAAATACAGGTTAAATCCACCATTCTTTCAGGAATACAGGTACTTCCGGTTACCGAACCCATGACTCGCCGAAGGGCACTAGAATTGCTGCTGTCGGGGCAGGTGGTAATCATTTCAGGTGGTACGGGTAATCCATTCTTCACAACCGATACTGCTGCAGCATTGCGTGCATCGGAAATCGAAGCCGATGTAATTTTAAAAGGCACCCGCGTAGATGGTGTTTATTCCGCTGATCCTGAAAAGGAACCCAACGCGAAAAAATATGAAACCATCACCTTCGAAGAAGTTTATCAGAAACAATTAAAGGTAATGGACCTGACGGCCATTACCTTATGCAGGGAAAATAAACTACCTGTGGTAGTTTTCAATATGAATATTGAGGGCAATCTGGCCAGATTACTTGAAGGCAAAAATATCGGAACCCTTGTTACTGTATAATTAAGCATGTAAAAAAGGTACGTTTTTTGTATATTTGCCAACGCAATCTATTGGCACACCATCAAAAAAAAACTGAAACCCATGAATGAAGAAATTTCTTTTATACTTGAAGAAGCCGAAGAAAGTATGCGCAATGCCTTTGAACACCTGGAGCGGGAGTTTCAAAAAATCCGTGCTGGTAAAGCAAATCCTGCCATGCTTGATGGGGTGAGGGTAGAATATTACGGCACCATGTCCCCACTCGATCAAATAGCCAACATCAATACTCCTGATCCACGTCAGATCATTGTTCAACCCTGGGAAAAAAGCATGCTTTCTCCCATCGAAAAAGCCATTATGGCAGCTAATCTTGGCTTTAATCCCCAAAACAACGGGGAAGTATTGCGTATCAATGTGCCCCCACTTACTGAGGAGCGTCGGCGAGACCTGGTAAAAAAGGCCAAAACAGAACTTGAAAATGCGAAAGTAACCATCCGAAATGTGCGTCGTGCAGGTATAGATGCAGGCAAAAAGTTGGAAAAGGAAGGCGTTCCGGAAGACGAAGTGAAATTACTTGAAAAGGAAATGCAAACCCTGACCGACACCTATTCAGAAAAAGCGGATAAGCTCTTCGAACTTAAAGAAAAAGACATCATGACCGTTTAATTTTCAATAGCCATATTGAACAAGAAGCCGGAATGTCATATTCCGGCTTTTTTATTGGTGACTTAACCATTGGTTGAGAAGTTTAGAAAAAGCGCCATCTAAAAGACGAAAGCACCAATGTTAAGCAACTAAACGGCGAAGTCCCGCCAGGGTAGCGATTAGGTAAAGGTGAAGCCACCAAACGAATGAGAAACCTTGAAACTCATTATCATTCGCATTCGACAAATGTTTATTTTTACATCCGGAAAAGCTCAATTATGAAACAATCCATTATTTTTTTGCGATTACTACGTGAAAGTTATGCCTTTGCACTAACGGCTATTATGGTAAACAAGGTACGCACCATATTGTCATTACTGGGCATTACCATAGGCATATTTTCTATAATTTCAGTTTTTACTGTATTTGATTCTATTGAGCGTAACATCCGCGAAAGCATAAGTTCGTTGGGCAGCAATGTTTTATATGTTCAAAAATGGCCCTGGGCTATGGGTGGTAACGATTACCCCTGGTGGAAATACATGCGCCGGCCTGAACCCACTACCGCCGAACTGAACGAGCTGGAAAGACGAAGTCAGGCAGCCGGTGCTGTTGCTTATATGGTGGCTACCAGCCGAAGTGTAAAACGTGGAAATGCATCTGTTGACAATGCTTCAATAATTGGCGTATCTCAGGATTACAGTCAGGTAACTCCCCTGGACCTGAGCCAGGGCCGCTATTTCACCCCCATCGAGTCAGCCGGAGGTCGACCTGTGGCGCTCGTTGGTAGCGATATCGTTAAGAATCTTTTTGAAAATACGCCTCCCATAGGACAACGCATGAAGGTCTTTGGACAAAATGTGGAAATCATTGGCGTACTTAAAAAAGAAGGAGAAATTAACTTTGGTAATTCATCCGACGATCAGGTATTGCTACCCGTGAATTTTGTCAGGAATTTTATAGACTTAAAATCCGATAATCTCGGGGCTGCCCTTATGGTAAAAGCCAGACCACACATAAGCAATGATGAGTTGCGGGATGAGCTCACCGGAATAATGCGTTCGGTACGTAAACTAAAACCGGGTATTGAAGATGATTTCGCCATCAATGAAACCAGCATTATTTCACAGGGATTTGATAGTGTATTCAGAATTGTGGCCATTGTTGGCTGGATTATCGGTGGATTTTCATTGCTTGTAGGGGGCTTTGGCATTGCCAACATTATGTTTGTGTCGGTAAAAGAAAGAACCGCTCAGATTGGCATCCAAAAAGCCATGGGTGCAAAAAACTATTTTATTCTCCAGCAGTTTTTGTTTGAAGCTGTTTTTCTCTCTATTATTGGCGGAGTAATCGGACTGTTTATTATCTGGCTAATCACACTGGCCATTTCAGCACTGTTTGATATGGAACTTATTTTGACATTGGGTAATATTGCCCTGGGAGTATCGGTTTCCGCCGTCATCGGACTTGTTTCAGGTTTTCTGCCTGCATGGAATGCATCGCGCCTGGACCCGGTGGAAGCAATGAGAACTACGTTTTAGATTGCGGATTGCGGATTGCAGATTGCAGATTGCAGATTAGGGATTGCGAATTGCGGATTGAATTCTTAACCACAGATTACAGATCACAGATCACAGATTAAAGAATCACGCAATGACGCAAGTATTGTTTTTAAAGACTCAACAAATCAACAAATCAACAAATCAACAAATTCTCAAATCACCAATCACCATTCACTGATTGTAGATTGCAGATTGCAGATCACTAATCACTAACCACCAATTACCAATTACCAATTAACCGCGAATTACGCAAATTAATGCGAATTATGTTTCAAAGGCTCA
>DHSR01000031.1:12853-34656 GCA_002410555.1 Bacteroidales bacterium UBA5281
CAGATCACAGATCACAGATTGCGGACCTGTCCTTCAAAGTTAGAAGATAGAAGTTAAAATTAGAGATTAGAAATTTCTTTTTCTCTCAGTCCCATTCCCCTTTTCTCCAGGTCTCACCTCCTACCTAATCTCACTCCCTGGCTTCAATCCTGCACCTGCGGAATCAGGGCCAACAAAGCTCAATCTACCATCATGATCCTCAGCCATCAAAATCATGCCCTGTGATACTATGCCCTTGAGGTTTCTGGGAGCCAGATTTACCAGAATGGTAACCTGCTTTCCGATAATGTTTTCCGGTTCATAATACTCTGCTATTCCCGAAACCACGGTACGATGATCTATACCGGTATCTATGGTGAGTTTGAGCAATTTTTTAGTTTTGGCCACTTTTTCAGCAGCAAGAATAGTCCCGACACGAAGGTCAATTTTGCCAAAGTCATCAAACTCTATGGTCGGTTTGGATGCATTGGCGGTGGCAAGGCTTGCATCATTCAACTTTTTGGTACTGAGCAGCTTCTGAACCTGAGACTCAATGGTACTGTCTTCGATGCGATCAAAAAGCAATTCCGGCTGTTCCAGTTGATGTCCGGGAGGGAGCAGTCCTATACTACCGGCCTGCTTCCACGGCAAAGCAGGCAGATTGAGCATTTTATTTAGTTTCACAGCCGTGAAAGGCAAAAAAGGCTCGCAAAGAATGGCAAGGTTAGCACAAATCTGAAGAGAAAGATTCAGGCTTGCCTTCACCTTATCCGGATCAGTTTTTATGGCTTTCCAGGGCTCAGTATCTGTAAGGTATTTGTTACCGAGACGGGCTAAGTTCATCAACTCATTTAATGCCTCCCGGAAACGGTAATGCTCTATACTGTATGAAATTTTATCAGGAAACTCCGAAATTTCAGCCATTACCTGTTTTTCATACTCCCCCACACCGCTCAACTCAGGTACCTTTCCTTCAAAGTACTTGTGGGTAAGCACCAACGTACGGTTAACAAAATTACCAAAGACGGCGAGAAGTTCACTGTTGTTGCGGGTTTGAAAATCCCGCCAGGTAAAGTCATTGTCTTTGGTTTCAGGTGCATTGGCGGTAAGCACATAACGCAATACGTCCTGTTTACCTTCAAATTCACGAAGATATTCATGCAGCCATACCGCCCAATTGCGCGACGTAGAAATTTTATCACCTTCCAGGTTCAAAAATTCATTAGCAGGAACATTGTCGGGAAGAATAAAGGATCCTTCAGCCTTTAACATACCGGGAAAAACAATACAATGAAACACTATGTTATCTTTCCCTATGAAATGTACCAACTTTGAGTCGGCTGACTTCCAGTAAGGTTTCCAGTCTTTGCCTGTTTGCTGTGCCCACTCGCGGGTAGCCGAAATATAACCGATAGGGGCATCAAACCAAACATACAATACCTTCCCTTTGGCTTCAGGCAGCGGCACCGGTACTCCCCAATCCAGGTCGCGCGTTACCGCACGGGGCTGCAATCCATGATCAAGCCATGACTTACATTGCCCATATACATTCACTTTCCAGTCATCTTTATGGCTTTCAAGAATCCATTCCCTCAACCACGGTTCATATTTGTCCAAAGGCAAAAACCAGTGACGGGTTTCACGCATTAGGGGCACACTCCCACTAAGTGCAGACCTGGGATTGATCAGATCAGTAGCATTCAGTGAAGTGCCACAATTTTCACACTGATCGCCATAGGCTTTTTCATTGCCGCAATGTGGACAAGTTCCCGTAATGTAGCGGTCAGCCAGGAAAGCCTGATGCTCCTCATCATAATACTGATCAGATAACTTTTCAATGAATTCACCCTTGTTATAAAGCGTGGTAAAAAACTCCGAGGCTGTTTCATGATGAATGGCATTGGAAGTTCTGGAATATATATCGAAGGAAATACCAAATTCTTTAAACGAAGTTTCAATCATGTGGTGATACTTGTCCACCACCTGCTGGGGAGTAACTCCTTCAGCACGGGCTTTTATGGTAATGGGCACTCCATGTTCGTCAGATCCACCTATGAATAACACCTCCTCTCCCCTGCTTCGTAAATAACGCGCGTAAATATCGGCAGGAACGTACACTCCCGCCAGGTGCCCAATATGCACAGGACCATTGGCATAGGGCAAAGCAGAGGTAACAGTATATCTTTTAAATTTTTTGGTGGAAGTTGATGACATAAGTCGTTTTTTTAAATAAAAAAAAGAGGTGCAAAGATAATGAATTGCATGGAATAGTGATGTGAGGGGACAAGGGGACGGGGAGACAAGGAGATAAAGAGATAAGGAGACATGGGGATGTTATTCAGGGCTCTAATTTCCAACCTCTAACCTCCAACTTCTAACTTCTAATTTCCAACCTCTAACCTCCAACTTCCAACTTCTAACCTCTAACCTCCAACTTCCAAAGACCAAAGACCAAAGACCAAAGACCAAAAGGGACAAGGAGACAAGGAGATAAAGAGATAAAGAGATAAGGAGACAAGGGGATGTTATTCAGGGTTTTAATTTCCAACCTCTAACCTCCAACTTCTAACCTCCAACTTCCAAAGACCAAAGACCAAAGACCAAAAGGGACAAGGGGACGGGAGATAAAGAGATAGGGAGACAAGGGGATGTTATTCAGGGCTCTAATTTCCAACCTCTAACCTCAAACTTCTAACTTCTAATTTCCAACCTCTAACCTCCAACTTCCAGCTTCTAACCTCTAACCTCCAACTTCCAAAAACCAAAGACCAAAGACCAAAGACCAAAGACCAAAGACCAAAAGGGACAAGGGGACGGGGAGACAAGGAGATAAAGAGATAAGGAGACATGGGGGTGTTATTCAGGGTTCTAATTTCCAACCTCTAACCTCCAACTTCTAACTTCTAATTTCCAACCTCTAACCTCCTACTTCCAACTTCTAACCTCTAACCTCTAACCTCTAACCTCTAACTTCTCACCTCCAGCCTCTAACCTCCAACTTCTCACCTCCAGCCTCTAACCTCTAACTTCTCACCTCCAACCTCTAACCTCCAACTTCTAACTTCTACAAAGCAAATCGAAAGTCCCCGTTCAACTCTCCCCCCCAGGACACTTTAATCTGAAATCCCAAATCTGAACCGGTCCGTTCCAGCCGGAGAGCTTACCGACGGTGAATCTGAACCGGAGCAAAGCGGAGTTCACCGAAGGTAAATCTTTCTCATCCCTTTCATCCTCCACACATAGTGATATTCTACCAACAGCCCGTTTCGATAAACCGGAATGGTGTCAGGGGGTTCGATGGATGTAAAGTATTCAGCATATAAACCGTTAGGGTCTGAAAATTCGTAACTGGAAGAGAAGTAGTAAGCATCCATTCCCAAATGAAAACCGCCCCGATATTGGGTAATCCAGGCATATTTATGGGTACGTTCCAGATCGGCGAGCGTGAGAAGTGTAATGCCAAGTGGACGGGCCACATAGTAATCAAGGTTGGCCGCCGGGAACCAGCGCTGCTGAATGATTACCGCTTCCTTACTCATGCGACCGGAAGTGGTGTCCTGTTCATAAACCGGTTTAAAACCATCATGCAACTGCTCCCAGCCATACATATCGAGGGTAATGTCTTTGATGCCAAGGCGCTTCCCGGTTTGAGGGTTTATACCCTTATTTAAAAACCAACCCTGACTGAACTGAAGCAAGGCGACAGTAATAAGCAAAATCAAAAACCCAATTGCGCTTTTAATCATGGGAGGAAACCATTTCCCTTTGCGACCTTTTAGGGTGAGGCTTCGTAGAAAAAGCGCTGCCAGCGGAATGAGTGTCATATATGCCGGCCCGGTCCAATGCGGCAGGGTGCGGCGAAACAACGAAAAGGCAAGAAATAATAGAATCATGGGTATGGAAATGGCAATCAGTAACCTGACTTCTGCGCGGCTTTGCCGGAAGCGACCTTTCCAAAAAGCAATTAAGCCGGCCACCATCAAACCAAATACAAATGGGTTGCTGTAAAAAATCTGACCGCCCAGTTCGATGGCAAACAGGTCGGGGCGCAGCAGGGTTTGCACTACTTCTACGCGCTCGGTGTGGAAGCTGAAGCTGATAAAATCATGACGGATATTCCAGATAATAACCGGCAGAAAAAGCAGGAATGAAATGAAAAGTGCGGCGTAGGTCTGCCATTTTCTTAACCATTTTCTATCAAAAAACAGGATATAAAAACCCAACCCGGAAAACAGAAAAATGGAGGTGTATTTTGAAAGCAGGGCTAGTCCGGCACTTATTCCGGTAAGCAGCATAAATTTACCTCCCTCCCTGCTTTCAGGTCCCGCTTTTATCAATCTGATCATAAAGTAAATGCTGCCCAGCCAAAAAAGAGTTTGGGGTGCATCGGGCATCATAAAAATGCCGGCAATAATAAAGCAATAGATAGATGCAGTATAAAGCAGGGCAGCATACCAGCCGGTGAGTCCATCTTTTAGTTGTTTGCCAATCAGGTAAATAAGCCAGGTGTTCAGGGTGCCGGCCACTATTGCGCCCAGCCGGATGAAAGCTTCGCTATCAAAAAGAAGATTCAGGCTAAACAACTGAATAAACCAACCCACCATGGGCGGATGATCAAAATGACTCAGATCGGGATAGAGCGCATAGTTGATGTAATAAACCTCATCATTGCCCAGTTCAATGAATGCAGCCAGAAATAGCCTGATTGCCGCTGAAACAAACAGCAATAAGGTTAGGCGGTATTTATGGGAAAAAGTAGCGTTCATTAAAATGGGAATAGAATTGCGAAAGTACAAAAAGAATGGATTAACGTTAGTTGTAGAGCACTAGTTCAAACCTTATGTTTAAAACATTACTGCCGGCATAGCCGTAATGCCCGTGGATAATTGTTTGATATCCATGTCATTGCTCAATAGACAACAAAAAATCGGTAAACTTTGACCATTACTGATCACCGTTCACCGATTTCTGCTCACTGATTACAGATCACTTAATTCAACGCCTTTTCCATTTCGGCAGCCTTTGGGAACAAGATATTATTTTCCAGATGAATATGCAGGTGCAGATCGTCTTCAAATTCTTTCAGTAACGACAGGGTTACACGGTAAGTGTTGCAGGCATCTTCAGGAGGCGCATAGCCTTTACTCAATGCTTCAATTTTGCGAAAGCGTTCCCCCTCATTATCGTGCTCTGCCATCATGGTTTGAATAGGATTTTGAACCGTTCCAAAATGAGGAGCTTCAACGGATGTTCCTTTTTGCCGCGCGTTAACCATTTTACGGATAAAAGGGAATAAAACAAGTTCTTCTTTTTTCATGTGTTTGGCCAGTTCGCCAACGGAAGCGGTAAACAGTTCATTTATTTCGAACAGTTCCGGATGACGGCCACCATGAACCTGGCAAATTTTATCCAGGTAAGGCTTAATCTCCAGGGATTTTTCTTCAACATAGCGGTGGTGTTTTTTCTCAATATAATCAGCCAGTAAATCAAGCGGCCAGGATTTATAGTCGGCGGTACCGCCCCCATTTGCATTTTGAGCAGCGGCTTCCAGATCATTCAATACCGCTTCCGGATTGATGTCCTTCTTCGCACAGGCCTCACCAATGGTGGTATTTCCCTGGCAGCAAAAGTCAATGCCGTATTTTTTAAAAACCGATGATGCGCGATAGTCCTGAGCCACCAGTTCACCAATAATCTGATCTTTCTGAATATTCATGTTTTTTGGGTTTTAGAGGTAAAGAAGCATTTAGCTGTTTATGTAAGCTTCCGATGCTTCAATTTATATTTCAGACCACAAAGATAATCATAAAGATTTATTAGTGGACATTTATATCCACTATATTTGATCAAAATTATTTGAATGAATTTACAGGCCATACAATTGAGCATACATGATTGCGTGTTCATGCATATGAGCCACTATACATCAATAATCTATGAGCTTAGTATAAAAACTCCTTTTTTTTTCACTAAGGCGCAAAGAAACAAAGCTTCACCAAGTTTTAATCACTGATATACGGAGTCTTGTGCAACCTGGGAACTTCGTGTTTTAATAGCATTTTTATATTTATACCTTTTTAGACTGGAATATAAAATTTCTAATTTTTGACAGGCGTGCCCGATTGTCCACTTTGGCAGGTTGATTTACAATTTATTCAGGTTTTTCTTTTGTTTGCTGAAAGGCATATTTATGGGCATATAATAAGAAATTCTGCTATACGACACAAAACAATATATTCTAACATAAACTTATTTTTTCACCAGATTTTAAAATAATTATTCTTATGCAGAGTCTATAAAATTCAGGCATAAAAAAAGCCGCACCAGGCGGCTCTATGTTTTTAATATTCGTCCTCATGGAAGAAAAAATCTTCCTTAGATGGATAGTCGGGCCAAAGGTCTTCAATACTGTCGTATACCTCTCCCTCATCCTCAATTTCCTGAAGATTTTCAATAACTTCCATCGGGGCGCCAGAACGGATACTGAAGTCAATCAATTCCTCTTTTGTGGCTGGCCATGGGGCATCCTCGAGTTTTGAAGCCAATTCTAAAGTCCAGTACATCAGTATAATAATTTAAGGGTTAATTTTTTGCAAAAGTAAAAGTTTTAAATTCAAAAGCAAGTGAAAAAAAATAGATTATTTTTTCTTACGTTGCCGTTTATTTACGAGGCATCCATGGAACTTCCATGGCGTTTTTGTCCTGGGTAAATTTTCGTGCAAGTACAAACAGGTAATCAGATAGTCTGTTCAATAATCTTATAACAAGTTCACCCTGCAGTGTTGTGCTATTGTTTCCAACCATTTTGATGGTAAGCCTTTCGGCTCTTCTGCACACACACCGTGCCACATGTGTAAATGAAACCACCGGATGACCTCCCGGAAGAATAAAGTTTTTCAATTCAGGCAATGTGGTATTCATTGCATCAATGGCCAGCTCCAGTTTTGTAATATCCTCATCATAAAGCAAAGGCAATGTGCCGGTGGACTTTTCAGGGTCAGCGGCAAGCAATGACTCTGCTGTAAAGACCCGGTCCTGAATCCAACACAAAAATTCACGGGTTTCAGCATCAATGTCGTGATCACGAACCACTCCAATAAACGAGTTCAATTCGTCAAGGGTTCCATAAGCTTCAATACGTTCATGGTATTTTGGGACGCGTGTTCCGCCTATGAGTGAAGTTTCGCCCTTATCTCCTGTTTTGGTATAAATTTTAAAGTCAGCATTCATAAGCAAAAGATTTAAATTGGTCAGGCTGGTATGCTATCAAACACCAGCCATTAAGCTTTGTTCACCATTTTCAGATCAATGGGTCTGATAATAATTTATGGTTCGAATATCCTGATTTATTTCATCTGAAGCAACCAGGCCATCGGAAAGGCGCACAATGCGATGGGCATGACGGGCAATATCTTCTTCATGCGTAACCAAAATAATGGTATTTCCGGCTTTATGAATTTCTTCGATCAATGCCATTATCTCAATAGATGTTTTTGAATCGAGGTTACCTGTAGGTTCATCGGCTAAAATGATGCTGGGGTTGTTGACCATAGCACGTGCAATGGCCACCCGTTGGCGTTGTCCTCCGGAGAGTTCATTGGGCTTATGCTTAACCCTATCGGTAAGTTTCACACTGTGGAGCACTTCCATTGCCCTTTCAAGGCGTTTTGGCTTGGCAGCTCCAGCATAAATCATGGGCAACGCCACATTTTCCAGGGCGGTAAGCCGGGGCAACAGGTTAAAAGTCTGAAATACGAAACCGATTTCACGGTTGCGAATTTCCGCCAGGTCATTATCTTCAAGCTTACTTACATCATTTCCATTCAAAATATAGCTGCCGCTGGTAGGGGTATCCAGACATCCCAGCAGGTTCATCAGAGTAGATTTACCTGAACCGGAGGGACCCATTAATGCCACATACTCATTACGTTTAATGCTGAGTGTTACTCCCCTGAGGGCACGAACCACCTCAGTACCTACCCTGAAAAAGCGGGTAATTTCATTTAAATGGATTATTTCCTCCGACATAAATTTGTTTTTAATGTGCTATAAACGTTCAAAAGTAGCAATAATTGTCAGAACCTTAGCATAAAGTGTTGGGGCGTGAGTTCCTTTCTAAAAAAAACCAGTCCCATAAAGAACAGATCAATGGTAAGTATTACCTCAGATGAAGATTGAATGGTTTTCCAGGCACGCTCCATATCCCGCGACCAGTGAATATCGTGGAAAACCAAAATCGACTCATTGTTAACTTTGGGCAAAAGCTGATTGAAATATTCAAGTGTAGGTGCATAGGAATGATTGCCGTCAACAAAGGCATAATCTACGCTGCTCATATCTTCAAATGCGCGGGGAAGCATATGTTCAAACCTGCCCAATAAAAAACTTACATTTTTTGCATTGACAGCCTGAATGCTTTCCTGAGCATAGGCAGCAGTAGAGGCGCATCCCTCAATACTTTTCATTTTACTTTTCGGATTTGCCTTAGCCTGATACATTGTACTGATCCCTACTGAAGAGCCCAGTTCAATAATATTTTCCGGTTTATAGTAAGCCACTATCCGGTAAAGCAATCTGCCCTGCCGGCGTGAAATACCGGCCTGCAAAGCAATCTGATTCACTTTCCGGAAGCGGGTGACATATCCGGGTTTTCCCGAAACAGCCCCAAAATCAACAGTTTCGATGATGTTATGATTTCGTCTGAGTACACGTACCTGTCGCTCAATAATATCATAATCTTTGTAATGAGAATGGTCCTCGAGCACTTTAGTGATAAAATCATACACAAAGGGCGAATGTACCGCATGCCTGGTTTTGGCTTTCATCAGGAAGCACAGGTACCTCCATGCCATAAAAAGTATCTTCATGCGAATGGTTATTAATTATCCTCCCCAGGTTTCACGGTCAAGGCTACGGAAATGTATGGCTTCGGCCAGATGGTCGGGACGTATATTTTCACTTTCATCCAGATCGGCAATGGTACGTGCTACTTTCAATATGCGATCGTAAGCCCGGGCAGAAAGGCTTAATTTTTCCATAGCCGTTTTTAATAATTCATGCCCCGTATTGTCAATAACACAAATTTCCCTTAACATCCTGGATGTAATCTGAGCATTGGCATGTATGCCTTTATTTTCTTTATATCGTTCTTCCTGTATGTTTCGCGCCTTTACTACCCTCTTCCGGATAGAGTCACTCTTTTCAGTCGACCGTGCATCAGTGAGTTCCCTAAAGGGTACGGGCACCACCTCTACGTGAATGTCTATCCGGTCGAGCAGGGGCCCCGATATTTTATTGAGGTATTTTTGCACAACGCCCGGTGCACAAGAACATTCCTTATCGGGATGATTATAAAATCCACAAGGGCAGGGATTCATGGCGGCTATCAACATAAAACTGGCCGGATATTCTACCGTAAGCCGGGCACGTGAAACAGTTATTCTGCGATCCTCAAGTGGTTGCCTGAGCACTTCGAGCACTGTTCGCTTGAATTCAGGCAATTCATCCAGGAAAAGTACGCCGTTATGAGCCAGAGATATTTCACCCGGCTGAGGATTGGAACCGCCTCCAACGAGTGCCACATCTGAAATCGTATGATGCGGGCTGCGAAATGGACGCACCGATATCAGGGAGGCTTCGCGGCTCATTTTTCCGGCTACCGAATGAATTTTCGTGGTCTCTAAAGCTTCATGCAAATTAAGTGGAGGCAGTATGCCCGGTAGCCGCCTGGCAAGCATGGTTTTGCCTGAACCCGGCGGACCAATTAAAATTACATTGTGACCGCCGGCAGCAGCAATTTCCAGCGCTCTTTTGATGTTTTCCTGCCCCTTTACATCACTAAAATCAAATTCATAATCATTCAATTGGGCATAAAATTCTTCCCGGGTATTTACAACCTCCCGCTCCAGTGTACCTTCGTCATTAAAAAAACGAATCACCTCCAGAATATTTTCTACACCATATACTTCCAAATCACTCACTATGGCAGCTTCACGGGCATTTTGCCGGGGTAATATAAATCCTTTAAATCCTTTTTTGCGGGCTTCAATGGCGATTGGAAGTGACCCCTTAATGGGTTGTAATCCGCCGTCCAGAGACAATTCACCCATGATGATGTAATCTCCGACCTTGTCGGGCTTAATCTGTTCTGAAGCAGCAAGTATGCCAATGGCCAGGGTAAGATCGTAAGCAGAACCTTCCTTTCTGATATCAGCCGGAGCCATATTAATTACTATTTTTTTACCGGGAATCCGATAACCATTATTTCGCAGCGCAGCTTCAATGCGCTGATGGCTTTCTTTTACCGCACTGTCAGGTAAACCAACCAGGAAAAACTGGATCCCGGTATCAATGTTTACCTCTACAGTAATGGGTATTGCTTTAATACCAATTATTGCACTACCGAATGTTTTAACAAGCATATCAATCTTTAAGAATACGAGGGTAAAATTAAGAAAGTTTCTTCAGCAAATCAGCATTCTTTTATTTATAGATAAAATCAAATGAACTTCCGCCGGTAACCATCCCATTTAATTCAGGATGAGGAATTCTATTTTCATAAACTTACCAATACTGAACAAAAATATAACAGTAAGGTTTATAACCTTTAAACAACCACCCCTTTGGAACCTCACTCAAACAACAACACCCCCAAGTCTCCCTGTAAAATGGTATGCCGCCTTGATGAGAATGGCATGTGCGTAGGCTGTTTTCGCAATCTGGATGAAATTGCGAACTGGGCCATCATGACTAAGGAAGAAAAGTTTGATGTACTTCGCAAATCGCACCTGCGCATGCAGTTGCGGGAGATTAAGCTGTAATCACTATTTACGGGGAGGCTTATAACCTGATTTTTCCAATATTTCACGAGCATTTATATTGTCAAGCAACTGTTGGATCGTTACGTTATTATTCTTCATATATGTGCGCACAATCTTCCAGCCCATCCAGGCACCGGTGCGGGCAGGTGAATCCTGAGAAAAGGAGGAAGTGAACGGCCCATCTACCATGAACATGCTCATGGCTTTGGCATCACTGCTATAGAGCAATTCATTTTCCACCATAAATTGCCACAGGTTTGACTCATTGTCCCTGCACCATCGCAATTGATTTTCAGAAAAGCCGATTTTTAACCTGTCCGCAACATCAGGCAAGGCAACATCGGTAAAATAAAGTACTTTACCCTGTTCTATCATAGCTTCAAGCAATGAATACGTACCTTGTTTCTCCGGGATTTTCGTAAGTGCAATTTCTTTCATGCAATCCGGCAATATGTGTTCACGGGTAAGACGTTGTGAAATATAAAGGGGAATACCCAGCTTTTTATACATCTCATAATCCTGTCCCAGATACATATCCAGGGCAATAATCATTGCGGAATCAGCATATTTTATAGGATATTGAAAATCAAAGCCGGAAATGTAAGTATAGGTATGAGGAATTACAAAAGATTCGAGTGCATGGCTGCTTCGGGCATAGCCTTCTGACAGGGCTGAGGATAACCAGTCGAGTTGAGGAAACTGTTCGATGACCTCATCATAGACTTCCTGGTTCTGTTGGTCTGTTACAAAATCCTTGAGTTGAACCAGCGCCTGAGGCTCCAGATAATTATCACCCAGAAAAATCCGGTATTCCGGAGCTATTTTCCTAAGACCCGATTCAAAATCTTCCATATCCAGCGAAAAAAGAGCAACTTCATAGCGATGAATCATTGAATCATCTGATCTTTCCGCATGTTCCCGGTTTCCGTTGCAGGAAGCCAGCATGATTATTATTAACAGGAAATTTAATTTTATCTTCATTATCAGATTCCGATTAAAGATGGTTATCTCATCTGCCTATGTTTTGAATGGCAAAAATAACCAAAGCTACCGGCATTTAAAAAACAAAAACCCCTGAGAGTAAATCAGAGGCGTATGTTGATGTGCCAATAGGAAAATTACATCAGTTTAACTCCAAGAGCCACAGTAAACATATTATTTTTAAAATCGAATCCGGAAAGTTTTGAAACATCATTCAAGCCAATCTCATAGCGAAGATCAAGCGAAAATATAAGTATGTCCACCCCAGCGCCAAACTGCAGACCCCAGTTGAAATTTTTAAGGTCGTCTTTCTTTAGATCAAGGTCAACATCTGCTAAATTTATTTTTTTACTCACTGTCATCGAACCAACGGGACCAGCCATTGCCCGAACGTTGAGAAGCTCCAGATTCAGCACCCTTACCCCTAGCAATAAAGGCAAATCTATGGAAGTCATCTTGATGGTTCCACTTTGATTGGTATTTTCCAGGTTGGCATTTCTTGTCATTACATTCAGTTCGGGTTGGAAGTAAACGCTTTCGCCCATTCGAACAAATACACCATAATGAAAAGTGGTTTTTAGCTCATCACTGATCTGATCCTGATCAATGTTAAATTTCGAAAAGGTAGCCCCGATTTTCGGTCCAAAAGTAAAGCCTGGAACAAGTTGCGCCTGAGCCAGCAGACCGCCGGAGATAAACAGCATCAGAAAAAAGATCTTTTTCATAATTAATAGGTTTTAATTGTTATGAGTAAACAATAGATTAACGCTAAAGGTTTTGAATGTTGTGTTAAAAGCATTCAATTCTTCTCAAACACCCCTTCATTTGAGTAAAATCAGTTATATTTACACCTGATTTCTCTTAAGACTGGAAAAGCACCACTAAATAAAAAAATCATGAAAAAAATATTTGTATTCACATTTACCTTACTGATGGCTGTTGCAATGTCTCATCCGGCAGTTGCACAATATAAATCTGTTGAACTGGGCATCAAGCTGGCTCCCAATATGGGCTGGTTAAAAAGCAATCAGGAAAATTATGAATCATCGGGCGTTCGACCTGGCATTGCCTGGGGCATGGTTTCCGATTTTTATTTTGCCCGCAATTATGCATTTAGTACCGGCTTTAACTTTAACTTTCATGGGGGCCAGCTTACCTATCCCGATATGCTGTTTTTCGACACAGGAAAAGTAGAAAGGCGTTATCGCCTGAAATACATCGAAGTACCGGCCACCATAAAAATGAAAACCAATGAAATGAATGGTTACCGGATATACGGCTTGGTAGGTGTTGGCATTTCAGTGCGCCTGAACGCCAGTGCCCGCGATATAGTGACTATTCCCGGTAAAATTGTGGATAAAACCGGTTATGTGAAAATTGCTGACGAAACTCATCTGATGAAAATGAGTATGATTATTGGCGCCGGCGTGGATATTCCGCTCGACAACAGCTCATTTATTACGGTGGGGGTACACTTTAACAATGGCTTCACCGACATCCTAAAAGGCAAAAATAAAGTAAATCCCGCTTTGGGCCACGAAGGCGTTCCCAATTTCATTGAATTAGCCGTCGCACTGATGTTCTGATTAAATTATAACTATGAAAATAGCTCTGGCACAAATCAATTATCATATTGGTAACTTCGAGCACAACTCCCAAAAAATTGAACATGCCATTCATTGGGCAATCCAACAAAAGGCAGAAATAATAGTATTTGCTGAACTGGCACTTACCGGTTATTCACCCCTGGATCTGCTCGAATACAAGGGTTTTATTAAACAATCGGAAGAATACCTGCAAGCCATTGCTGAGAAATGTGTTGGAATTACTGCAATTGTTGGCGCTCCGGCAGTGAATCATTCCAATAGGGGTAAGCGATTGTATAATTCTGCCTGGATATTGTCTGAAGGAAAAGTACAACAAGTCGTCCATAAAAGTTTGCTTCCCAACTATGATGTTTTTGATGAATATCGTCATTTTGAGCCGGCTTCAGAAGTAAATATATCTGAAATTAATGGACACCGGCTGGCCATCACCATCTGTGAAGACATTTGGGATACGGAAGATGTGCCGCTATACAGCCGTTCTCCCCTTGAACAACTGATGAAACAATCGCCGGAAATAATCATCAATATAGCTGCTTCACCCTTTAATTACCTGCAGACTTTTCGTCGGGAAAAAATTTTGCGTGAAAATGCTTTAAAATATAAGTTACCCATCGTTTATGTAAATCAAACAGGAGCTCAGACTGAACTTATATTTGATGGAAACTCCATGGCATGCGACGACGGAGGAAACATAAGGGAACGACTGGCAAATTTTAATGAAGAGGTGAAAGTTATTGAGACCGGTGAAAACTGGTATGGCAATCCGGCCTCTCCTGTTCCGGCACCGCCCTCAGATGAAGCCATTACCTCACTTATTCATGATGCACTTATATGTGGTATTACCGATTACTTTAAAAAATCCGGTTTCTCCCAGGCCATCCTTGGGCTTTCGGGTGGTCTGGATTCTGCCGTAGTAATGGTGCTGGCAGCAGAAAGTCTGGGGCCGGAAAATATACGGGCCGTAATGCTTCCATCATCTTTCTCCAGCGAACACTCTATTGCTGATGCCAGACAATTGGCCCTCAACCTGGGCAGTCGATACGATATAATTCCAATAAATGAAACCTTTAAGAGTTTTGAAAATACCCTTGCCGAAACTTTTGCGGGAACCATTTTCGGCGTAACTGAGGAGAACATTCAGGCCAGAATAAGGGGAGTGATCCTTATGGCCATGTCAAATAAATTTGGTCATATTTTACTCAATACCAGCAATAAAAGTGAAGCAGCAGTAGGATATGGCACTTTATATGGTGATATGAGCGGAGGCTTGTCTGTGCTGGGTGATGTGTATAAAACACAAGTATATGATCTGGCCCGCTTTATAAACCGCAAGGTTGAAATTATTCCTTTGAATACCATTATAAAGCCCCCTTCGGCCGAACTGAGACCAAACCAAAAGGATAGCGATTCCCTGCCTGAATATGATCTGCTCGATAACATCCTGTATCAATATATTGAGCTCAGGCAGGGAGAACAGGCCATCATCAACCAGGGCTTTGATCCTGTGATGGTAAAAAGAGTGATAAAAATGGTTAATGCCAATGAATGGAAACGTCATCAGACTGCACCAGTTCTCCGTGTTTCACCTAAAGCGTTTGGCATGGGACGAAGAATGCCGTTGGTTGGGAAGTATTAGAAAATGGGCGAGACCTGCCCCCCGCAGCTAAGCAATGGAGTGAACGTTAAATGTGACAAGGGGACGGGGAGAAATGGAGGCAAGAGGATGTTATTCAGGGTTCTAAACTTCCAACCTCTAACCTCCAACTTCTAACTTCTAACCTCTATCCTCAAACCTCTACAGACCAAAGACCAAATTACGCGCAGCGAAATCCTGAGGATTAAAGAATTACTATATATTAACGGCTTCCACTGATTTTATTTGTGGCAGTGCTTTTTTTACTGCTTCTTCCACCCCGTTTTTCAGTGTCATGCGACTGAAAGGGCATGAACCACAGGCTCCATGTAATTCTACATTTACCACATTATCTTCGGTAAGTTCCAAAAAACTGATGTCGCCACCATCGGCCTGCAGGTAAGGCCTTATCTGCTCGATTACGTTTTTAACCTTTGCGGTTAATGTGTCTTTATCCATTGGTTGGTATGTGTTATTTGTGTTAGGACTTCATAATTACCTTCTCGGTGGGTTTGCGGGTAGCATTGCGAATGGCTACCTGCTGCGCAGTACGTTCGGCCAGGATACGGAATGCTTCCGACACCGGGGAGGTAACGTCAAGTGCTATGGGACTTCCCTTATCGCCGGATTCACAAATACTTTGAACCAGTGGAATTTGTCCAAGCAATGGAATATTGTGCTCCTCAGCCAGCCTTTTGCCACCTTCGTTCCCAAAAATAAAGTATTTATTTTCAGGTAATTCAGCGGGAGTAAACCAGGCCATATTTTCAATAAGACCAAGTATTGGGACATTAATGCTTTCCTGATTAAACATACCCACAGCTTTGCGGGCATCGGCCAGAGCTACTTCCTGAGGCGTGGTGACAATGGCTACACCGGTTACCGGTAATTGCTGAACCAGGGTGAGATGAATATCACCCGTTCCGGGAGGCATGTCTATAACCATATAGTCGAGTTCACCCCAGTCGGCTTCACTAAAAAGCTGGGTAAGCGCATTTGATGCCATCGGCCCTCTCCATACCAAAGCTTTGTCGGGATCAACAAAAAAGCCAATGGAAAGTAATTTAATGCCATACTTCTCAATGGGAACAACAAGCGTTTTTCCGTCCTTCTCAATGGCCGCCGGTTTAGCATTCATCAAATCAAACATAAGCGGAACTGAAGGGCCGTAGATATCGGCATCAATAAGTCCGACTTTAGCTCCTGAACGAGCCAGGGAAACAGCAAGATTGGCAGCAACCGTAGATTTGCCAACGCCGCCTTTACCGGAAGCCACAGCAATAATATTCTTAACACCTGACAATAGAGGCTGATTGTCAGATCTTCGGCTGGTAACCCGTGAAGTCATTTCAACTTCCACTTCGGCCCAGGGATCAACCAATTGCTGAATAGCCTGTACGCAATCGTTTTTAATTTTATCTTTGAGTGGACATGCAGGTGTAGTCAACACTACCTTAAAGAATACTTTTTTACCTTCAACCTTCACATCCTCAATCATATTTAAAGTTACCAGGTCACGGTGCAGATCGGGATCATTCACCGTACGCAAGGCATTGATTACATCTTCTTTTGTAAAAGCCATGATCTGAATTGTGTTTTTATGAGCAGCAAAGATAAATGTTTTTTATGAGAATGAAGGTTACAGGGAAATCTCAAATCCTGCCCAGGCTTTATAACAAACGAATACAGAAAAAGATAACCGGGCGGGCTAAAACACCATTGTTGAAATAGAATGCGCGGGACTGTTTATCATGGCCGCATCGCCCTTCACCCACAAATAAAAACTGGTATCTTTATCTGTTTCATTCATTACGACCACTACCCGTGAACCATCACTATTCACAAAACCAGTACTCAGCAAATTGCTCCGGCTCGAAGATACCGCCATGCGTTTTGCACCCGGCTTAATGAACCTTGAAAAATGACCGATGTAATAAAAGCTGTTTGTATGAATGACTTCGCCCGTTTCGGTATTTGCATGAATGGGCGCAAAACAAAAATTTCCAACATGATTAGGCCCGCCAAACTGATCGAGCAGAATGTTCCAATCAGTCCAGCCTACCGCACCACTGTTGAAATCGTGAATCATCGAACGCCCGTATTCTTCACCCAGCTCCCAGGCATAATAGCGTGAAGCATCAAAACTCTCTGCGGTGCCTTCGGTAAACAGCAGGGGTTTATCGGGCCAGGTTTCATATACCCTCCGAACATTCTCATACATATCCTCTCCCCCACTCCAATCCTCATACCAGTGAAAACCAATACCCCAGGCATATTTTTTTACCACCGGATCAGCAAAATAAGACGAAACCCGCTGGTAAATCAAATCACGGTTGTGATCCCACATAATGATTTTTTTATCAGCCAGCCCCTGACGTTCAAAGACCGGTCCCAGATAATTCTTCAGGAAATCAGCCTCCTCCTCAGCAGTATATATGCAACTTTCCCAGGTTTGTCTGGCCATGGGTTCGTTCTGAATACTTACTCCCCACATGGGAATGCCCTCTTTTTCGTATTCTTTTATAAATTTCACGAAATATTCAGCCCAGTTACTATAATATTGTTTCAGCAATTTACCGCCCTGAAGCATATTGTTGTTGTCTTTCATCCAGGCAGGCGGACTCCATGGGCTGGCGTAAATCAGCATTTCATTACCCCCTTGTTGCATGGCCTGCTTAATGAGGGGAATGCGAAACTTCCGGTCGTGGTCAATGCTGAAACTATTTAATGTGATATCCATACTATCAACATAAGTATAACTGCCACCCGAAAAATCACAACTGTGAATGTTGGTGCGTATCAGAGAATAACCATTGCCATTGTCAGCATCATAATAATCACGAATGATCTGTTGCTGCTTGTCAATGGGCAGTTTATAAAAAGTCTCTGCCGATGCATCGGTTATGGCTCCACCAATACCAATAAATGACTGAAAGGTATGTTCGGGATCAGCAAAGACACAGGTTTGGGTTTCAAAAGGCTGTCCCATAGGTTTAAACTGAATTATGCCCACCTGTTGCAGGCGCTGATCATTTTCACGGGCAGTAGTGTAAACTGTTACCGCTTTTTCACCAACCTGTGAGTGAACACAATACGAAATAAGCAGAAAAGGAAGCACAAAAAGTGAACTATCAGGGCGTTTCATAAATATAGGTTATGAGTGTGTGAAATTTTTAGTGTATTATCTACACTAAGTTGTTTTAGCAAAAATAAACAAAATAATTCCTGAGGCCCCTCCCGATACGTAAAAAGAAAAAGAATTCCACCAGGACACGAAGAAACCAGGACCATATATCATTGATGATCAAATAATTAAATTTAATAATTCTCTGAGCCTGCCTGCATGCGTATGAGGATGGGTTTTTGATTCATGTAGCGAAAATGTATTATAGGAGGCTCATACCTGTTTTTCCGGAAATGATTAATAGTATTGTTTTTTGATAAAGCGGTCCGCCTTTATGCGAATAGATGTTTACCCGGTGAACAATATTTGAAGCTCTCTTTAACCGTAAAATTATGACTCTGGCCAGAGACGGACAGGCTTCAAATCCCGGGAGCAGGAAGGACGGTTCGCAAACAAATCAACCTGCTTTTGCGACAGGCCTGCCAGAGTGTCTGCCTATGCGGGTCGGCAGGATTTACAAGATTTGCATATTTTATTCTGGTCTGCTGAAAAGCCTGGATTGTGGATGTAGTGCAAGGAAAACCTTTGCATATAATTTAAACACATATCCACATAACAAACTGACTTCCAATAACATATTGTTTTTAAAGCACTCCTTGAATAGTGAGAAGTTTTTCTGGAAAACTCAAATTTATAAAAAGTTGTAAAAAATAATGCCAGATCATATCTTTGCAATAAAAACACCTAAATATGCACACAACAATCAATAGTGGGAATAATGATCATCGAAAGATGGTATTGGGTCTACTCATGGTCATGAGTATTTTTATCTTCAGCTCTTGTGCACCCTCCGGTTTTACTTCCCATGAATATGGATTTTTTGGAGGATTTATTCACGGGGTAATCTTTTTACTGGCCTTAATCGGAAAATTGTTTGGTGCAGATGTCGGCTTATACGCTGCCAACAATACGGGTTTCACTTATTGGCTGGGGTTTATCATCGGATTCCTGACTCTGGGCGCAGGAGGTGCTGCCAGCCGCCGATGAATGAAATGCTGTCTGTATCTGTTAGTGAATGAACATGATTTTGCCCACGGTAGTTTTAGAGCCATCGGTATTGGTTACAAATACCAGATAAACACCTGTTTGAACCCTGTTACCCTCAAAATTGCGGCCATCCCAGGTGGCCTGACCACCTTCACTAAGGGTGGAATAAACAATATTACCAGCAATATCAGTAATTTTCACACTGGTATTTTCCACCAGCCCTCTAATGGCAATTGTCCCATTGTAGCTTTCACGCACAGGATTAGGAAAGATAACCAGATTGTCGTAGGTAGGTTGAGGAGGCACCGATTCGCTGCGGTAGGAGATGATTCCTTTTGAGGTTCCGAAGAACACCTCACCTGATTCTGTGATGGTTATGCTGTTAACTGAATTACTGAGCAGGGGACTGTTTTCTTCTGTAAAATGCGCAATTTCTTTGGTACCATCGGCTGACATCAGGAAAACACCTGCCCGGTCGGTACCAAACCATTTGCGGTTGGATCCATCAACGGCTATGGCGTTTACGGCTTCAGCCTCCAGCAAGTTATTGCCAAAACCATCCTGGGCAATCAACACTTGCTGAGCATCGAAGTTCTGGTTAGTAAAGATGTTGGCAGGAGCATAGATTACCGCAACGCCCTTGTCAGAACCCAGCCAAACCTGACCATCGCGATCGGTTGCCATACTCAAAATAAAATTACCGGGCAAAGCCCCATTTCCGGTAGCAGAGGAAAGTCTCCGGGTTTGATCATCGGAGGGATCGAAGGGTGTTCCGTTGTCATTAAAAACGATGAGATTGTGCGTTCGGGTGCGCAACCATTTTTGATTTTGCTTATCTATCATGAGTTCCGCCAGGTCGATGCCTGAGGCCTGAGGCCCAAGATTGTATGAGACCCACTCCCCACCCGGGTTTTTCATCGACAGGGCAGCAGTGGCACTGGAATTGGCTACCCATAGATTTTTTGCATCGTCAAATGCTAAACCGGCTATCCCAATCCAATCGTCACCAAGCACATTTTTTTCAAGCGTACTGTTTTCATCTGTGTAATGTTTAACGAATTGTCCCTCATTGTATTCAAGCAGCCCATATCCCCAGGTTCCGAGATAAACCCTTTTATGATTGGCGGGATCAACAGCTACGGTCAATATATCGCGCATATCGTCAAGCAAGGTATCCTGTTTACTGGTCACCGTTCTCCATTTACCATCAATAAATCCGGCAAACTGGGCTTTTTGGTAGATACTTCCAAATGCCGTATTTCGACCGCCGGGTACTACCCATACATCGTTAGCCCCCGAGGCCAGTTGAAAAACATCATTAAATCCCGGCCCATCAAGCTGAAACTTTTCAACACCTGTGTTTGGCTTTTCTACCCGCGTTAGCCCGGAAAGCTGGTCACCTATCCAAATTACATTATTCTCATCCACAATAGCATCCGCTGGAGAAACCGTACTGGGGTTATACGTATAAATCCGGTATTCCAATGTCCCGTCAGGTCGGAATGCATCTACAGCCAGATTGTTACATACAATCAACCGATCGTTAAATACGTTCATACAAAAACGGTTTGAAGTATTGTCCGGCTGAAAAGCCATCCAGGTGCCATTCGCCTTTACAAACATGGCATCATTTGCATAACCCGGTCCTTTTCGGTTAATGTATACCCTGTGGTTAAGCACTGCCACATGGTTAAATGGCCCTGAAGGGAGTACGGGTGCAAATTCACGTTCCCACTCTGCATAATTGGCGAGATTGGCAGTATATAGGTTAACCCTGAAAATACCTTCATCTGCCACCGCATATAAGGTGCTGTCCACAATGTCGAAGTCGATATCATTTACATTAATGGAACTGCCATCCGGCCCGATATAATAGGTTCCTTTAAATTCCCTGCGATTGAGATCGAGCACCACAATGCCAAAACCGCAGGCCAGGTAGGCGTCCTCACCAATCAGCACGACCCGGTTTACGGATTTGTTGCCAAGAATGGTCTTGCGCTTAATATCAGACATGTTTAGTACTGCATCGTCCCTAATCAGATCGATGTTACCATTTGAATAGGCCACAACCAGTGTGCGCAAACCCGTATGATATTGAATGGAGCTGACTCCGACATCACTCAGACCATTGATTTTACTAAACCGGTTCAGGCTGTTGTCTGCTTCATCGTAATAGAACAGACTGAAAGGGGTAGCTGCATATATCCTCCCCTCACCTTTGGTTACAGCTATTACTTTTTGATAAGGCAAATGATCGCGCCATTGGCCAATACCAATTTCCTGGGCTGTAGCCGAAATTAGTATAAACAAACTAAAAATAAAAACTGCGGCAATTCGTAAAAAGCTTGATTTCATCCGCGCTAATGGTCTTAAATTTAATGATGGTACTTTATAAACAAACAAAGCATACTGAGGTTGAATTGATTTAACTACAAATTTACCTAATTATTGTTCAGCCAATGGAAAAACTGTGATCTGTAATCAGTGATCTGTGATTTGTGATCTGTGATCTGTAATCTGTGATCTGTAATCGGTGGGTTTGTTTATTTGTTGATTTGTTGAGTCGTTGAGTCGTTGATCCATCGCTTGCCCCCATCAGGCGGACATGCGAG